>CAZHUC010000012.1:0-14671 GCA_964535825.1 uncultured Rickettsiales bacterium | reverse complement strand
CCGTGCGAAACTCCGTCCGCAACCGGCGCAGGGCCGCGGCGTCGAAGCATTGCACGAACACCGGGTCGTCGGCACGCCGATAGCCGTGGCGGTCGAGCACCGCCAGCAGGGCCGGTCCGAGGTCCTTGCCCTCTTTCGTGTGCCAGGCGGGCTGCTTGAACTCGACGTACACGCCGGCGGTGCGGCCCGTCGAGCGGTTGAGGCCCGCAATCAGGATCAGCTGTTCCTCCAGCGTGCAGAGCCGGAATCCTCCGCCAGTCTGCGGGAAGCGGCGGGGGAAAACCGGTTCGCCCGTGCGCGCGTGCACGCGTTCGCGCACACGCAGGGTGACGAGTTCGTCCCAGGAAAAGTCGATCGCATAGAACCGTCCGTCGGCGCGCTGGCGTCCCGGGAAGCGCGTGGCGACGTCAGTCGTGGTTTCGAGGTGAATGTCGTGCAGCACGACAAGCACGTTGTCCTTCGACAGCACGACGTCCTGCTCGATGTAGTCGGCGCCGAGCGCGTGGGCGTAGGCGGCGGACTCGAGCGTGTGTTCCGGCAGGTAGCCGCTGGCGCCGCGGTGGGCGATCACGAGGGGACGGGCGGCCGGGAGGAGCGGCGAGGACATGAGGGCGAGGAGCGGAAGCAGCAGGCGAAACGCGAGGGACACGATTCCGGACGCTGGCGTCATCGGGCGCGTCGGGCAAGGGCGCTTGGGTGACACTTCCGTGCCGAAAGGTAGAATCGTCCGGAAGGCGTTTTACAGAACGCAGAGGTCGCGGAGTCCGGTCGGCAGGGCAACTCCAGGAAGAAGCATCTGACGGTTTTTTATTCCGCACATCCGCCAATGAAATGCCATGCAGATAATCATGGATATTGCGTTCTAACCCTTCCCACAGATCATGCGTAAGGCATTTTGCTTTGCCGCTCATGCAGCCGCCGGGTTTTTCATGCGCATTGCAACGGGTCATTTTCATGGTTTCGTTCACCGCTTCGATGATGTCAGAAATAAAAATCTCACTGGCAGGTTTTGCAAGAACATACCCGCCACCCGGGCCACGCACGGAATTAACTAGTCCTGATGTCCGCAATTTTGCAAAAAGCTGTTCCAGATATGGCAGGGTCATTTCCTGAGAATCAGCAAGATCAGCAAGTTTCACTGTTGAGCCTTCCGGCCTGCCTGCCAGCTCTACCATCGCCATCACAGCATAACGTGCTTTTGTGCCAAGGATCATTTATTTTCCCATTTGCTGGCTGACCCGAAAAGTGATGTTTCATCTGCTTCCAGCTCGGTAACACGACGTTTTAAAATCTCGATCTCCTCATGCATCTGCTGCATCACACGGAATACAGGGTCGGCGTCGGCATCCTGCGGTGTACCGTACGCATCAAAATGCATAGGTTTCGAAGCAGCTTTTTTATGTGCGCGCTCCGTAAGGGAATGCGCTGGCACACCCACCATCACCGCGCCTGCCTCTACATTACCGACCACAACGGCATTAGAGCCGATACGCGCTCCATCAGCCACATAGATCGGCCCAAGCAGGTGTGCCCCAGCACCTATAATAACGTTATTTCCAATCTGCGGATGACGCAGCGCGCCCTTCTTATCACTCTGAGGCGCAACGCCACCAAGGGTTACATCGTGATATATCGTGACATCATCACCGATACTGGCCGTTTCGCCGATCACCACGCCCATGCCATGATCTATAAAGAATCGCTGGCCGATCGTGGCACCCGGGTGAATATCAATGCCTGTGAAGAATCTACTGATATAAGATAGCAGTCTGGCGAGCAGTTTTAGGTGGTGACGCCATAACCAACTGGATAGCCTGTGAAAAAGCAGGGCGTGAAAGCCCGGATAGCACAAAATAACCTCAAATTTGCTCCTCGCCGCAGGGTCGCGGACGAGAATTGCATCAATATCATTCACTATTTTCTTGAACATTGGACACCAAATTCAATATAACTACGCGTCATAACTCAACATTGTTCATTTATACACATGCCAGAAATTATTATCAATGGTTCTGAAGGCCGCATTGAAGGCCGTTATCATCACAGTGACATAAAGGGCGCACCTATTGTTCTGGTGCTGCACCCTCACCCGCTCTATGGCGGCACAATGAATAATAAGATCGTTTA
Organism: uncultured Rickettsiales bacterium; assembly: GCA_964535825.1. Taxonomy (GTDB): domain Bacteria; phylum Pseudomonadota; class Alphaproteobacteria; order Rickettsiales; family SXRF01; genus CAZAQK01. Next base: position 12,544 of record CAZHUC010000012.1, on the reverse strand, counting down.
CCGTCTGTACCATACCTTTGTACAGAATGGCTTTTCTGCCCTGCGGTTCAACTTTCGCGGCGTCGGCAAATCACAGGGGAAATATGATGAAGGTGTTGGTGAGCTGACTGACGCAGCCTCCGCACTGGACTGGCTGCAAGCCCAGAACCCTGATGCGCCGACCTGCTGGATCGCGGGTTTCTCATTCGGTTCATGGATAGCGCTGCAACTGCTGATGCGCCGCCCTGAGATCGAAGGCTTCGTGGCGGTTTCCCCGCCTGCGAACCTGTACGATTTCTCATTCCTCTCCCCTTGCCCATCGGCAGGCCTGATTACTCAGGGCGATAAGGACGATGTGGTTTCAGAAGATGCCGTAAATAAACTGACCACCAAACTGGCCGGACAGCATGGCACGAATGTGGAATACAAGCTCATTGGCGGTGCTGACCATTATTACCGCGGCATTGAAGAAGAGCTGGGCAATGTGGTGCATGATTATGTCGGCCGCCGTATGGCGGACTTCACGCTGAAGCGCAAAGTCCGCCCGGACCGGAAACGCCGGCAATTGCCGCGGGATTAGGCACGGTTACAGTGCCACCAGGAATCTGCCCTGGTTGTGGCTATAAGGGCACGAAACAGCAAGATCAGTGACAACAAACAAACAGTCAGGATTTGCTGAACGGAGCGCCTTCAGGCATTCTGCCCACGCTGCAGCCATGGATTGACCGCTGCACAGGTTATAGGTGCACTCTTCAAGCATGGTTTCCTGTATGCATACTTTTCCATCTGCCTGATCTTCAAAAAGTTGCCAAAGAGGTATGCCAGCTACAAGATTGGAATCACTATCAATCTGTGCCCACTGCGCACGTGCTTCAGTGGCAACCATTAATGTGCATAAGGTGATTATAACTGCGAATATCCTGTGCATATATTACTCCTGTTTATTTCACCTGTGTAAATGCGCCGGAAGGCAGGTGGATAAGAAAATCGCCTGAAAGAATGTCGTTACCTGCCAATACCTGAATATTCACCCGTACCAATGTGCAATCTTCGCCGTAAAGGTCGCGCAACCTGTTCAGGCAGCGTTGCCAAGAGGCAGCGGTCGTGCCATCACTGTCTGGATCATAGAAACATTCGCTTGGCGGACTGGCGATCTGACATATCTCGGTTGGGGCAACTTCATTCGCTGCCCATGGTGCTATCTGTGCTTGTGCGCCAGCAGTAAAGAATAACAGCGCAATGGCTGGTATATAGGTTCTTAGAGTGTGCTGTATCGGCATATAACCTCCCGGGTTATCTGCCTATATTCTACCTGACGGCTGTTACATTTTTATGTCGCTACGATGACGGTTTGATGACAACAGGCATAAAAAAACACCGCCGAGGCGGTGTTTTTTTGTTTGTCTATCAATACGATAATTAGAATGGTATCTCGTCATCCAGCAATTCCGTGGCTTTAGAGCCGCCGGAAGATGGCTGTGATGCATAGCCGCTTGAGCTGTTATCGCTCATGCCGCCGGAGCTGCCACCTTTGCTGTCCAGCATCTGAAGCGTACCGCCAAAACCTTGCAGCACTACTTCGGTGGAGTATTTTTCCTGACCGTCTTTATCGGTCCATTTGCGGGTCTGCAGTGCGCCTTCGATATACACCTTCGCGCCTTTTTTAAGGTAGTTCTTTACCACATTCACAAGGCCTTCATTGAAGATGACCACGCGATGCCACTCGGTCTTTTCCTTGCGCTCACCGGTGTTGCGGTCTTTCCAGCTTTCAGAGGTAGCGATGGTGATATTCGCGATCTCGCGGCCATCCTGTGTGCTACGGATCTCTGGGTCACGCCCTAAATTACCCACCAGAATCACTTTGTTTACGCTGCCTGCCATATATCATCTCCATAAAATTGCTGTTTAAGCTGAGTACACGCTTAAAACGGTAAAATCCAGCCTGTTTTTAGCTTGTCTTTGTCCTGGAAACAGAGCATAACCATAAAAGTAAAATTATGTAAACCTTTTATCGAGTAACGATCATGACCGCAGCACAGGATTTTATCACTATCTCCAACATCAAAGCTGGACAAAATGCAGCATTGAGTAAAGAAGATGTATTTCTCGTCGGTGCGATCGCAGGTTGGACATATGGCACAAAACCACCAGCCAAGACCTTACCTCCCAATGAGCTTTCTTTAGACGATGCGCAGTTAATAGCAGAACAGGGTATACGCATGTTCGTTCCCCATAGCCATCCGAAAAAACAAATCATGAAGGATACTTTGGTTGATGCCCTGACGACGGCATATCATTACCTCAGTGCACAGGAATTTCTGGAAGCAAACCGCGCTGCTACCCGCCGGGGCTAAAAGTTTCCGCCCGGCCCTTTCAAAAAGTGCTGTTACACCCGCGATAATTTGCATATACTGCCTGCCTCGTAAAAATGGCCGCATGTGCGGCTTTGCAGGCAATTAAGGGAAGCGCATGAAAACAGAAGAATTTATCAGTGTCCGTGGTGCAAAAGAGCATAACCTCAAGAATATCAATGTGGATATTCCGCGCGGCAAACTGGTGGTCATCACCGGCCCTTCTGGCTCGGGCAAATCCAGCCTTGCCTTTGATACCATCTATGCCGAAGGCCAGCGCCGCTATGTGGAATCGCTTTCATCCTATGCCCGCCAGTTCCTGAACATTCAGGACAAGCCGGATGTGGAATCTATCGATGGCCTCTCTCCCGCCATCGCCATTGACCAGAAAACCACTTCGCGTAACCCACGCTCCACGGTAGGTACGGTCACCGAGATCTATGATTATCTGCGCCTGCTCTATGCGCGCATCGGCATTCCGTATTCACCTGCTACTGGTAAACCGATCGAGAGCCAGACCATTTCACAGATGGTGGATCGCATCATGGAACTGCCGGAAGGCACGAAGCTGATGCTGCTTGCCCCAATCGTGCGTGGCCATAAAGGTGAGTATCGCAAAGAGCTGGCTGAGCTGAAAAAGAAAGGCTTCCAGCGCCTGAAGATCGATGGTGAGTTGCATGAAATGGATGATCTCCCTACCCTCGATAAAAATAAAAAGCATGAGATAGAGGTAGTAGTAGACCGTATCGTGGTGAATAAAGAATTAGGCAACCGGCTGGCGGATTCTATCCAAACCACTTTAGAGCTAAGCGATGGCCTGATGGTCGCTGAAATAATCAAAGGCGAGCGCATTACCTTCTCATCTAAGTTCGCCTGCCCTGAATCCGGCTTCACCCTTTCAGAAATTGAACCACGCCTGTTCTCTTTCAACAGCCCATACGGCGCATGCCCAACCTGTGATGGGCTTGGCACGCAAATGTTCTTCGATGTTGATCTCGTTGTACCGGATACCAACAAATCATTGATGGACAGAGCTATTGCTCCTTGGGCCAGCAGCACCAGCAAATATTATATGCAAACGCTGGAAGGCCTTGCCACTCATTACAAATTTAGCCTGACCACACCATTCAAAGGTCTCCCTGACAAAATAAAGGAAGTTATTTTATACGGCTCAGGCAGTGAACCTATCCGCATCCATTATAGCGATGGTCCGCGTAGCTATCTCAGTAACAAGCCATTTGAAGGCGTTATACCAAGCCTTGAGCGTCGCTGGCGGGAAACCGAGAGTGACTGGGCGCGTGAAGAGCTTTCTAAATTCAAGAATGAGCATCATTGTGAAAGTTGCGGTGGTGCACGCCTGAAGCCTGAAGCACTCTGTGTTAAAATAGACAAACTTCATATTGGTGAAATCACACAATTCACTATCGAAGCTGCGCATGAATGGTTCGAGAAACTGAATAAGAAACTTTCCAAGAAACATCAGCAGATATCTGAGAAGATATTGAAGGAAATCTGCGAGCGCCTCAAATTCCTGATGAATGTCGGCCTTGATTACCTAACACTCTCGCGTGAATCCGGCACGCTTTCTGGCGGTGAATCACAGCGTATTCGTCTTGCATCACAGATAGGTTCTGGCCTGTCTGGCGTGTTGTATGTACTGGATGAACCATCCATTGGTCTACACCAATGTGATAACCAACGCCTGTTGCATACGCTGCGTCATCTGCGTGATCTGGGTAATACGGTGATTGTGGTGGAGCATGATGAAGATACCATGCAGGCCTCCGACCATCTGATCGATATGGGCCCTGCAGCCGGTGTGCATGGCGGCGAGATTGTTGCCGAAGGCACGGCATCACAAGTGATGAAAAATAAAAAGAGCCTCACCGGCCAATATTTAAGTGGTGCAAAATCCATTGCTGTACCAGCACAACGTCGTGCGCCTCAGCGTAACAAGAAAATCGTGGTCAAAGGCGCACGCGCCAACAACCTGAAGAACATCACCGCGGAAATTCCACTCGGCACGTTCTGTTGTGTCACCGGTGTTTCTGGTGGGGGCAAATCTTCACTGGTGATCGAGACACTCTATAAAGCACTCGCGCGCCGCATGAATGGCAGCAAAGAAATGCCAGGGATCCACGATTCCATCACAGGCCTTGAGTTCATCGATAAGATCATTGAAATTGACCAATCACCTATTGGCCGTACACCGCGCTCCAACCCCGCCACCTATACCGGCGCATTCACACCTATCCGTGACTGGTTCACCGCACTGCCGGAAGCAAAAGCACGCGGCTATGCAGCCGGGCGTTTCTCATTCAACGTAAAAGGTGGCCGTTGTGAAGCGTGTCAGGGCGATGGCCTCATTAAAATTGAAATGCACTTCCTGCCGGATGTGTATGTGAAGTGCGATGTGTGCCACGGCAAACGCTATAACCGCGAAACGCTGGAAATTAAATACAAAGACAAATCCATCGCTGATGTATTGGAAATGACCGTGGAAGAAGGCGTAACCTTCTTTGCGGCACAACCTTCCATTCGCGAGAAACTGTTGGCATTGCAGGAAGTAGGCCTTGGCTATATCGCAGTGGGCCAATCTGCCACCACGCTTTCAGGTGGTGAGGCGCAGCGCATCAAACTGGCGCGTGAGCTTTCCAAACGTGCGACCGGTCGCACACTTTATATTCTGGATGAGCCAACCACAGGCCTGCACAGCGATGACATTCAGAAACTGCTCAAAGTACTGCATACGCTGGTTGATTCCGGCAATACCGTGCTGGTCATTGAACATAATCTGGATGTGATCAAAACATCTGACTGGGTGATAGATATCGGCCCGGGCGGCGGCAATAAAGGCGGCAAAGTGGTAGCCACCGGCACACCGGAAGATATTGTTCAGCAGAAGGAGAGTGTCACCGGTGAGTTCTTGAAGCCTTTGTTCAAGAAGAAGAAAGCGGCCTAGCTATTCAGTAGCCTTACCTCTGCCTCTAGGTGGTTGCTGACTTTGCAACTCTGCAAGCTCGTCAAATCCCAGCTTTAGATCATTTATTACAATAGTAGAATATTGAATTGCTACTGAAGCTGTAGCAGGATCTTGTGTAAATTCTGGTACTGCCTCAGACACTATAGCTGCAAATAATCTAACGAACTCATCTTGAGTTAAAGTATTTTTCTTACCTAACTGCTCAGCTAGCTTATCTAATATTTTGTTAGCAAATGGACGAAAGACTTTTACCATTTTCTTTGTATCATCAGATAATTCTGCATAAGCGGCCTGATTTGCTGGTAACGCTTCCGTGGGGCTAGAAAAATCAACCGAAATACCGATAACGAGTTCTCTTAAAATTTTAATACTATCTTTGTTCAGAACTGCAGTTCTTGCCATATATTTTACCTTATATTTTTTATTATAGATGATGTATCCACGCTAAAAAAAGTACTCATAAAGGCCGTTGCCCTGCATCAGCCTGTTGCTTTCTTTCATTTTGTTCTATCGCGTCAATAACATAAGCCTGAATTTGGTAAGGAGGAACGTCAGAAATTTCCTGATAATTCGCGCCATAACTAGATAAAAAGTGTTTTACGCCCTTACTAACACCACTATCCAGAATGACCATAGGGATAGGAGGATCAGCTAATTCCATATGCGTTGCAAACTTAATAACCGGTTGTTCCCTGAAACCATCACCCAGTGATTTCATCATGCCCGGATTTATCACCACCACAGCATCCGCTTTGGGTTCTGCATTGGTTACATCACCGGCAAAGCGGACATATTCGTCTGGTTTTTTCCAATCACTTTCCTGCACAATATGTGTCACAATTATTGCACTGAAGTCCTGCAGCTGCATGGCATAATCAACTATATCCGATGCCGTGCCGAATATATGCACGGTCTTATCTTTTAGTAATTTACTACTAACTTTTCTTTCTACTGTCATAACAATCCAATGTTATTTTTTATTATAATAACATATTGAAATCTAATCATGTGTTAAAGATTCATGACAAAAAAAGCGCCCGTAAAGGGCGCTTTTCTTGGAGCAAACTCGATGACTTATTATGCCGCTTCTTTTGCAGCTGCGATGTTCGCAGCAGCTTTAGCGCGGAGGAGCTTCATCAGTTTATCGGTAGCTGCTTTATGGTCTGTACCTTCTGCAGCTGCAAGCTCACCCACAAGGCGGGCAAGTGCAGATTCATAGATCATACGTTCAGAGTATGAACGCTCAGACAGATCTACGTTTTGGTGAAGGTCACGAACCACTTCTGCAACGGAGATCACGCTGCCGGAATTGATCTTTGCTTCATATTCCTGCGCACGACGAGACCACATACCACGAGACACTTTTGCTTTGCTGCGCAGTGTTTCGAACATTTTCTTCATCTGATCGCCAGAGCTGATCGGACGCAGACCTGCAGCAGATGCACGGTGCACAGGCACACGCAGTGTCATCTTGTCTTTTTCGAACGAGATAACGAGCATCTTCAGCTCAACATCACCGATCATCTGAGATTCTTCAGACATGATCTTGCCAACACCGTGGGTAGGATACACCACATGGCAACCCACTTTATAGGTGGCTTTCGCTGAAGCTTGTACAACTGGCTTGGTAAAGATCCTAGCTGGTGTAGTAACAGGGCGCACAGCAGCCTTGGCAACTGGCTTAGCCACGATGATCTTAGACGCAACAGCCTTTTTAGCTACTGCAGCTTTAACTACTTTCTTTGCAACAGGCTTTTTAGCGGCAACTTTCTTTACAGCTTTCTTAGCAGCTTTAGCCTGAATTTTTTTAGCACCTTTTTTTACTGGCTTTTTGCTAACTGACTTTTTTGCCTTGGATACAACTTTCTTCGACATAACGTTCCTTTAACTCAAAGTTTAGGGGCAGATTCTCTGCCACATGTTAGGCCACAAACTATATATAGTATGCTAAACTTATCCACATACTATAAAATGTGGTCGGCAACTAAATTGTCAATGAACATACCATAAAATTAACGAAAAAGAAACAATTTAGTGGTCATTGGCTAAGCTATTGATTTTCCATAGCTACCAAAAAGACAGAATTCAGGATCTATTATTTAGGATTGCCTGTTCCAGGATTTGGGCTGAAGTGCTCTTCGAACTTACCTGGCTTACCTTTGAAATCATCGGCATCAGCTGGCTGTTCTTTTTTCACCGTGAGATTCGGCCACTTTGCAGCATACTCACGATTCACTTCTACCCATTTGAGCAGCTCATCAGACTCAGGATGAATTGCTTCAGCCGGACACTCAGGCTCACATACGCCGCAATCAATGCATTCGTCCGGGTTGATGACCAGCATGTTCTCGCCTTCGTAGAAACAATCTACAGGACACACTTCCACGCAGTCGGTGTATTTGCATTTTACGCAGGCATCAGTAACAACAAAGGTCATAGGTCATTCTATTTTTATTAAGTTCAAGAAATGGCTATATAAACCAGCAACCACCAACTTGCAACTAACAACTGGCCCGTAATCGGCGGATTTTTTGTTCAATGAGTGCGGTTTTCATACGGACTAGCAGCAAGCTGATATAAAATAATGTAAAACCAAGCCCCATGCAAAAAAGTGGGGTGAGCATCGCAGGGTCGATAGCGATGCCGCCGCTACGGATCACACTGGCAGGCTGGTGCAATGTGTTCCACCACTCGACCGAAAACCTGATGATAGGAATATTCACAAATCCGACCAGTGCAAATACGGCGCATATCTTCCTGCCGCGCTCCTGCCCGGCATAACTATCTGCCAAGGCGATATAAGCGATATAAATGAAAAACAGAATGAGTACAGAGGTCAGCCGGCCATCCCACTCCCACCATGTACCCCACATAGGCTTGCCCCAGAGCGAACCCGTTACCAATGTGATGAATGTGAACCCTGCCCCCAGCGGCGCACTGGCATTTGCTGCAATATCTGCCAGCGGATGTTTCCATATAAGGAACACAGCGGATGCTAATGCGATGACAGAATAGATCATCATACTCATCCATGCGGCAGGTACATGCACATACATGATACGCACGGATTCACCCTGCTGGTAATCCGGCGGTGAGATATAAAGTGCCTGAAGCAATCCATAACCCAGCAACACGCAGGCAAGCACCACACACCAGGGCAAGCATTTATCTGCCAACATTACGAAGCGATTAGGATTAGCAAATCTATGCATGGCTATTCGAGATAGTAGTCCACCGTTGTCACAACACGCACACGTTTGTTCGGGTCGGCATTGCAATTATTGTAGCCGCCTTCATAACCGTCAGCGACCACCTGATCGCGCTCACTGATGCTGAAGACGCCTTGCTGTGCGCGTTTGATCTTGCCAACTTCACTGCCAGAATCCGCAGCAAATTGCTCAGCTGCTTTACGAGCATTCTGCGTTGCTTCAACCAGCATTTGCGGTTTTATCTCGTTCAGTTTTGTGAACAGGAAGCTCGGGCCATTACAGCCGCGATCACTTGATAACACAACACCTGCACGGATGATCTCATTAGTAAGGCGAGAAACACTTTGCACCAGCGTTACATTCGAGGAGCGCAGCACAATAGCATTCTGCATGATATAGCGCGTCTGCCCTACTTTCTGCTCTGCATACTGCGCGGCTTTGCGGTCAAACACACGAATGGGAGCAACGATTATCTCCTGCTCAGGAAAACCTTTTTCGGCAAGAAACTTTCTAATGGCAGTTACGCTTGCTTCCAGTTGTTTCTGAGTAAGCGCAAGGTCATCGCCTGCAGCAGATACATCCATCTGCCACACAGCAGTATCAGCCACCACATCACGCTCAACTAGCCCCTTTACAGTGACCACGCGATCAAGCATGCGGACTTTTTTCTGCATCATTCCAAAGGTAAATGCAGCGAGCACCAGCCCTACTGCGATGAACAGGCCAGCGCCTGTAACTGCATCTTTGCCATTTGCCATATTTTTATTCCTTGGTATTGCCTAAGCGCGCATCATAGGAGAATATACCCCAAAGGCAATAAGGGAAAGTTATGCTAAACAAGACCATATTCATCACAGGGGCAACGGCAGGTTTTGGTCAGGAGTGCGCGCGCCTGTTCATTGCGCAAGGTGCAAAGGTTATAGCCACCGGCAGGCGAGCTGACCGCCTAGATGCCCTCAAAAAAGAACTTGGCGATAATTTGTACACTCTTGTGCTTGATGTGCAGGATGAATCCGCGGTAAAAAAAGCATTCAGCACCCTGCCTTCAGCATTTTCTAAGGTTGATGTGTTGGTGAACAATGCAGGTCTTGCACTGGGGCTTTCTTCTTTCGAAGGCGTGCCGATCGAAGACATCAAACAGATGATAGACACCAACATCATGGGCGTGATGTATTGCACACAGGCAGTGCTGCCACAGATGATCGAACGTGATTGTGGCCATATCGTAAATCTGGGGTCTATCGCAGGAACATATCCCTACCCCGGCGGCAATGTATACGGGGCAACTAAGGCATTCATCGAACATTTCTCGCTCAATCTACGCGCAGACCTGCTTGGAAAGAATATCCGTGTGACCAATATTGAACCGGGTATGTGCGAGACAGAATTCGCCATGGTGCGCTTTGCTGGTGATGCAAAGAAGGCAAACGCTGTCTATGAAGGTATGAAGTCACTATCTGCTGAGGATATTGCTAATACCATACTCTGGACGATAACCCAGCCAGCACATGTGAATATCAATCGTGTGGAGATCATGCCGGTTATGCAGGCTTTCTCACCCTTTGCGGTACATCGGAAGAAAAATTAGCGACGCGTTGTCGTACGCTGTGTAGTGGCGCTGCCACCGGAACGGCTAGCAGCGCGGTGCTGTGCGATGAACTCGCGTTTCGCGGCACGACTGTCTTTGGTGTTGAGGCTAATGCCAAACAACGCTGCAACTGCATTCGCGAACTTACGCAAATAATTTTTGCCACTGCCAGTGCCCCAGATGGTTGGGCCTTTTGCACCCCACATGCCACCGACACCGATACCACCCCATACGTCGGTGCTTGCTGTACCCCATGCGTTATCGGATACTGTGCCCCAGGCGTTATCAGAGAACGTGCCCCAGGCGTTGCTACTCATAGCACCCCATGCGGTAACGCCGATATTCTGCCTTGGCCCTGAAACATCATTACCGTAAAAATCGCTCATGCCCTGCTGCGCCGATGAATTACCGCCGTACAGATTAATCACTTCATCAGTGATGATCATGCCGCCTTGCTGCATGGCCTGCATCTTACGCAGGTTGATGTAATACGGGCTGTATTTGTTGATGGCTTCCTGAATCGCTGCGCTGGTAGCATAGCTACGCGGCTTATATTTACCGAACGACCAGCCCATGGTGGTGGCCATGTTACCATTCTTCCTGTTCACCTCACCGATGAGGTTATTGGCAACGTCGTAGATCTTACCATTCTTATTGATACTACCATTGGTAAAACTCTGCGGCTTCACAACCACCATGCTGCGAAGCGCTTTCATTTCTTTTGCAGCTTTTTTTATTGCGATCTGTTTCAAGGCATCGGCGGCGCGCTTGGAGCGGAACTTGCCTGCCGACTCAAGCATCTTTTCATTCTGACGTTCTTTGAGCTTTCTGTTCAGGGCAAGTTTATAGTCAGATGCAGATTTCAATTTTAATTTTGTATGCATCTCCTGCATATTGTTCGCTGCATCCATACGCTTTTGCAGGATGTATTTATAACGCGCTGCCGCCGGAAGCTTCTGGCTATCTTTGATATCTTTTGGAGACGTGCCAGATGGCGGCCTGGAAGCCCCACTCTGCCTGTTACCTATGAAAGTACGTCTGTTATCCATACTTCTAACTATACACTATCCACAAAGAAGGTTATAGTTACATTTTGATGACAAATACTGCAAAATAACCATTGTTATACAGCATGTTAAGAAATTTTTTACTGCTCTTTGCGCTCCTGTTTCCCTGCCTTTCCTTTGCGGATGGGGCATTTCAAAGCAGCACGCTTGAGATCGTCACCGGAGATAAGTCACATTTCTTTACCATAGAGATAGCAGAAACCCCTGAACAACAATCTCAAGGACTGATGTTTCGAACATCGCTGGATGAAGATAAGGGCATGTTGTTCCTTTTTGCCCAACGCCCCAATATCAGGATGTGGATGAAGCATACCTATATCCCGCTCGATATGCTCTTCATGGATAAAACGGGCAAGATCATTTATATCGCACATGATACAACGCCGGAATCCACTACACCCATAGGCCCTGAATCAGGCATTGCCACTGCAGCCGTTCTGGAAATTGCAGGTGGCGTAAGTAAAAAGCTTGGCATTGTGGAAGGTGACATTGTCAAACATACCTATTTCGGCAAATGATATGCTACGCCAGGTACTCGCCATATTACTATGCATTACATCGGTAGAGCCAGCATTGGCAGAAGACAGCCATAGCTCCGAGCAGCCTGTGGTGTATGCATTCACACGGCTGGAAGTGTTCAGGAAAACACCCGTCGCAGCAGCTGCATCCAAAGCCGATGAAAAGCCACAGGCAGCACTTCCAACTGATCCCTTGTATATCGAAATTCAGGTCCGCGATGCCATCAATTTCTACCGGCAGGATGGCTGGATAAATCTTAGCCGGATGCCAGAGAATCGCGGCACGTTGCTAGTATTTCATGATCTCGTGCAAGACCCCATCGTGCGCGCCACGAACTATGCGCCCATGGATGTGTTGATGATTGATGCAGAAGGCACGATCACAGAAATAGCCCCGTCACTGGTGCTGGCAGACCTCGAAGATGACATCTACCCGCAAAAACCGATCCGGGCGTTTTTGCTGCTTGCCGGTGGCAGCTGCAAAACCTTGGGTATTTCACCCGGCGATGAGATCAAATATTCCCTGTTTAAGAAACCCCCGCCTGTCTTATCCGCGCCTTCTGCCGGCACAGAACCTTCCAAAGCAGATAAAGGCCTGCCATTTCCTGAAGAGGCCGCCACAAAAATCAATGAAAATGCCCCCACAACAAAGACATTCGCACCGGGTGAGAATCCGTTCGCAACCCGCCGTGCACCTGCCGCCCAGCCCAGATCGCCTGCTCCTCAAAACAAGCCGTAATTCGCTTGCCATCACTTTAAAAACTGATTAAACGGGTTTTCCTTAAGTGTCAGGCAATGTCGGGGCGTAGCGCAGCCCGGTTAGCGCACCAGTCTGGGGGACTGGGGGTC
>CAZHUC010000011.1:0-37830 GCA_964535825.1 uncultured Rickettsiales bacterium | reverse complement strand
ATGTCGGGGCGTAGCGCAGCCCGGTTAGCGCACCAGTCTGGGGGACTGGGGGTCGGAGGTTCAAATCCTCTCGCCCCGACCATCAAAATCAAGAGCTTAGCTCAAATCGTCATAAAACTTTCACACGAAAAGGGTGATTTTTGGTGTAGTATGGAATCTGAGTCATAACTTTGAGCGAAATTTGCAGGTAATTCAGATGTCAAATGAACAGAACGTCCCTATGACAAACGCCATCATGGTCAACCCGAATAATAACGCGGGTGGGCAGACGAATGATGCAGAGAGCGCCAAACGCAACGCTGACTTCGACCGCAAGATGCAGGAATTCAATGCGGAAGAAAATCAGGACATCATGAATAAAGACCTCAGCACTGAGGAATACCTGAAGCGCATGGCTAACCGCGAACGCCGGGAATATGAAGAATTGGAAAAATGGAAAGACGATCCCAGCCTCTCTGATAATCAGCGTGCTGAGCTGAATGCTCGTGTAAAAATGCTCGATTATAGCCGCGAAACGCAGCAGATCATGGAAGCTTATATGCAGGATAATCCTAATAATCGGAATCCTGATATAACAAGAAATTACGAGAGGCGCGAAGCAGAGCTGAAAGAATACCGCGTGCTTATGCAGAATTCAGACGAATTCAAAGATAACGACAACATGCAAAAGATGCGTGAGTTGGAAGTAAAACTGGATGCCGCCAAGACCATGGAAGAAAAGAACGCCGTTAAAATGGAAATGGCGCAGGAAATGCGGGAATTCAAACAGGATCTCATCAAAGACCCCGAAGCTATGGATAAGATCATTTCTTTCGTTGAGAAAAATAAAGAGAATGCCGTTGTAAAAAAGACCGGCATGCTCGAGATGGTAGAAACCATCAAAGAACGTCGCGGCATGAAGGGTCAGGATAACGAAAAAGAAGAAGACCTTGAAAATACGCCTGTTAAGCCGAACGGTGCTGTTCGCGCCGGTGGCGTACAAGGCGAAGGAAAAGATAAAGATGTGGCTGATCGCGAAGTAACTGCAGCTGGTGACGATGGCAAGAATGGCAAGATAGATAAAGTGCGCATGGATGTTGTTGATACCAAGGAAGTTCAGGTCAATGCGGGCGGTCCTGGCCAGCAGCGTGAAGCTTCTGTAGGCTTGGGGGGATAACATATGGCAATTCAGAACCTCCAGTTCGAAGCCTCCGGTAAACTTAAAACACAATCTCCCGATGCGGTTAAGAAAGCCGATGAAGGTGCTACCATCATTGCTTACACCGATGGCGTGACCGCAAATGGTCGCCCCTATTATGCTTATATTGCCGTTAAACCAAGCAAGTACCGCGAATTCTATGAACGTACGAAAGCGCGCGAAACCATCCGTCTGGGTGATTACGGTAAGATCATCGTGTATGGCTATGAAACCAAACCTCCTGCCGGTGTGGTTCAGCATATGCGTGAGAAATATGGCTATGATGATGAGTATGAAGCAAAATTACAGGCAGAAGTTGCCCGCCAACGTACCCAGTTCAGTATCGATCAGGAAGAAAAGCGCCTTTTAGATATCGTGGCGATGATGAAAACCAAGAAAAAATAAAAAATAAATTTCTTATTTTCAGTACGTTACATCGCATCATTCCCCTAATCCACGCTAACTTAACAGATTTTTAGCCTTTTTGGCTTACCTTTTGCATTAGCTGAATAAGTAATTCGGTTCAAACTCTAGGTAGGAGGCCAATAATGTTAGGCATAAATTCGCTTGTGGGCGGCACAGTCCAGCTCAAGTACCAATCAAATATAAAAACAAATACTGTACCTGATGCAGATGCGATCAAACCTGCGGCAAAGCCTGCGGCTAAATCAGCTGTTGATGCAGTTTCTCTTGCACCTAAAGCAGATACAAAGCCTGTTGATATATTCGCAGGATCATTTGTTCAGATCTTCAATAATTTTGACACGGATGGCAACGGCCTCGTTACCCGTGATGAAATTACCAAAACCCTCCAGAATGCTGGCGCAAGCGATAAAGACATTGAAGCATTTGCTGACAATATCCTTTCACGCGCCTATGACACGAACGGTGATGGCCTGAGCCTCACAGAACTTAACCGCCGCCTCAAGGTTGATGCAGGTGATGCTTTCGCCGCGTATGACCTAAACAGCGATGGTCAGATCACCTCATCTGAGCTTGATGAAGCGATCGATATCTTCACCAAGGCTGGCTGGAAGATCGACCCAAAGCATGTAAGAGAAGTTTTTGCTGACGCAGACCTTGATAACAGCAAGATCCTTACCCAAAGTGAATTTGATAACTATGGCAAATACGGCAAAGCATCTGCTGAAAGCCGTGCTTTTGAGGTGCTATTCCATAAATTCGATAGCGATGGCGATGGTCGTGTGACCCGCGATGAATTGCTGAAAGCCCTCTCTGAGGACGGTGCAGATAAAAAAGGATTAGAAGCACTGCTTGGAAATATCTTCAACGCCACCACGGATGTGGACGGTGACGGGGCGATCAGCATCAGTGAATTACGCCGCCGTATTCAGGGAGATAATGGCGATGCCTTTGCTATTGCCGACCTGAATAATAACAATAGCATTACGGCTGAAGAGCTGGAAAATGCTATCGCACTATATACCAAGAACGGCAGCAAATTTGATGCAGACTTTGCACGCAAGGTATTCAAGGATGCCGATGCAGATGGTGACGGTGTGCTTACCCGCGCAGAATATGTCGCTTATAGCAATAATATAAGTGATATTCAGGTAGCGGCTAAACCAGCAGCACCCGCTCCTACAGAGCCTGTTGCGCAAAAACCAGCCTCTGATGCTACACAAGTGGCAAAAGCTGATATTGTATTCAAATCAGAAGTGCCAAAGATCGCACCCGCGCAGATCGACGCGCAACTGTTGCTCTTGCTACAGGATAACGCTTAATTACAAAGCAATTACGATGGCAGGTGGATTCCACTTGCCATCAGCTGTTTCTGCAGGGCGGCTATCAATTTATCAAGACTCTCCTGAGTCTTCGCTTCGCAGCGCGCAACCAGCAATGGTTGTGTATTTGATGCACGCAGCAACCACCAGCCATCCGGTGTATTCACGCGTACGCCATCAACATCGCTGAAATCAGCTCCGTCACTTCTCAGGCGTTTACTCACTTCGTCGATAACAATAAATTTCCTGTTATCATCACAAGGAAACCGGATCTCCGGTGTATTGATGCATTTAGGCAACGTCTTACGCCAGTCTGATAACTTGCCATCCATGTTGGAGACAATATTCAGGGCGCGTATAGCAGCATAGATACCGTCATCATAACCGAAATAATCATCGGCAAAAAAGATGTGCCCACTCATCTCACCGGCAAGCTTTGCTCCAGTTGCTGCCAGTTTAGCTTTTATGTGGGAATGCCCGGTCTTCCACATTAGCGGCACGCCACCTTGCGCCCTGATATGGTCAAATAATATGTTACTGGATTTCACATCGCCGATGATGATCGCACCCGGGTGTTTACGCAGCACATCCTCAGCAAAAAGCACCATCAGTTGGTCTGGCCAGATGATAAAGCCTTCATCATCGATGATACCGACCCTGTCAGCATCGCCATCAAAGGCAATACCCATATCCAGTTTCTTGCTTTTTACCTCATCAACCAGTTGATAGAGATTTTCGGCTTCGGACGGATCCGGATGATGCACAGGGAAACGCCCATCGATCACAGCATTCATGGCAAGATGACTGCCAGGCAGTGTCTTGCAAAGCTCGGCCATAATCTCGCCAGCTGCGCCATTACCGGCATCCCATGCCACATTCAGCGCCTTCTTACCTTTATAAGCAGAAGCGATATACTTGGTATAATCCTGCTTTATGTCCTTATGGCTTAACTCACCCTTAGACCGCGCAGAAGGAAATTTATTGGCCTGTATCAAGCTATATAAAGACCTGATATCTGCACCATAGAATGGCTTGCCAGCCAGCACGAACTTCATACCGTTATGATCCGGTGGATTATGCGAACCTGTGATCATGATCGCACCACTTGCCTTCAACATATGCGAGGCATAATACAGCATGGGCGTCGGCCCGATGCCAATATCCACTACATCCACCCCACTATCTAAAATGCCCTGTCGTAGGGCATCTGCGAGCATAGGGGAACTGATCCTGCCATCACGGCATATGCATACGAATTGCTTTTCATCATCCGCAAGTTTACTGCAGAATGCGCGTGCGATCACATAGGCATCGACGGCATGCAGGCTTTCGCCGACAATGCCTCTTATGTCATATTCACGGAAGATCCCGGCGACGATATCGGGCTTCTTATGAGACTGAAGACTGTAATTCATTGTGGAGGAGGATTTGCAGATGCAGGTGAAGCAGGAGGTGCACCTGCAGATACAGGCAGACCACTGACCTTCGAGGTGTCATAGCGTCTTTGCTCCGCAAGTTCTACCGTGATCTGCTTGGCTTTCCTTGAATCCATGCCTGCAAGTATCGGCGCAGCTTTCTTTTCAGACATCTTGTCAATGACAAGCAGAAGGATAGGCATTTCCACTTCGTCAAAGATGCGCGCAGCTTCCTTTGGCTTCATATTTTCATAAATTTTTACAAGGCTGCGTATCTTGGCATCTTCTTTCTCGTTGTACTGAGCAAGCAATTCACCCACCTGTTTTTTCATGGATTCTATTTCAATGATGCGCTCATTGATGCGTTTCTCTGTCGCATTGAGCACTTCTTCCTTGATCTGGATGTTGCGCTCCCATCTGTCGAGCTCATCACGACGCGCCGCAAGTTTTTGCAGCAACTCTAATTCCGAGCCGGTGAAATGCCGGTCAGTGGTGTCGCCTGCTGTGTCAGAAACTGCCGCATTTTCTGGCTCTTTTTTAGCATCTTCTGATTCTTCACCTTCAGATTTTTTGCTTTCATCTTTGGATTTGTCATCTCCAGATGCTTCTTTATCTGTCTTTTCAGATTCTTTAGCCGGCTCTGATTTTTCTTCAGATTTTTCCTCGGATTTCTCCTCTTTGGCTTTTTCCGGCAATTTTTGCGCGGCCGTATCCCCTGCCTGCTGCGCCTCTACATTCGCAATGATAACACCAGCTGACAACATGTCTGTGCCCTGCGAGAGATCTATCATTTTTACGAGTAAGAATAATAAGGCAGTAATAATTGTGACGGGTATAATGCGCATGTTCTAATTATTACCCCTTGAATCCTGCACGGATCATGCTCAGAAGTTCCTGCTCAGATTTAGATCTTGGCTTGGCTGAGGCCTGCTCTGGCAGCACCTGGTCTATATCATCATCATCCACAGAACGCCGTTTCGCACGCTCGATCACAGCCTGTAATGCTGCAAGTGTAGATTCGCGATTTGAAGCAGGCGGCTGTGATAGTTGTGCGGCTGGCTTCGCCTTGCTTATGGTTGCTGTATCGCCAGCATCCCGGCTTCGTTGCACTTGCACAGGAGCAGGCTCTACCACTTCTGGTGCTTCAGTTCTTTGCGCTACTGGCGCATCGCCCAGCACACGGCTTTTAGCACGGCTGACCGCGAACCCCGCTTCCATCTGTTGCGAAACCTTGGTTGCCTTATCTATCATGAATGACAGATCATCCAGCAGGAAGGTGGCTTTCTCAACGCGCGCCTGTATGGTTTCACCTATTTTCTTACTGGCAGATTGCAGTGCGATGATGCTTTCAGACGCACGTTGTGTCGATTCATCAAAATGCTTGAGGAGCTGAGCCAGCTCCCCTTTACTATCCTGAAGAATTTTTATGCGCCGGTTCAGTATCCAGCAGTATCCTATCGTCACTACCAGCAATGCAATTATCACCACATTAACCAGCAAATTCGCTATCGCTCCTGTCATGAGTGCTCCTTAGCTTTGCGTTTGATCGGATCGCTGAGCGAAATAGCAACATGCTCGCCTACCCTACCCATTGTTCCCATGGTCACTGGTACACCACCCACTCGTATCTGCAACTCATCGTCTGGTGTGCATTCCAGAAGAACCGTGCTGCCCACCTTAAGGCTCATGATATCCTTAAGTGTTAGCGTTTTTTCGTTAAATGCCGCTTCGATGGTAACGGCAGTATTACGCAACTCACGTCCCAGATGCTTTTCCCAGACCGTGTCCTGCCCGAAATTCTCACCCATGAACATTTGCAAGAGCAGGTCACGAATTGGCTCTAGCGTTGTGTGTGGGAGCAATATCTCGATCATACCGCCGCGCTCTTCCACCATATCCACCTTCAGCTTGACCAACAGCGCCGGGTTTGCCGGACGTGTGATCGTTGCGAAGCGGGGGTTCGTTTCAAGACGGTCGAAATGGAATGTGGCAGGTGAAAGCGGCTCAAATGCACTGCTTAGGTCAGACAGCACAACTTCAACCATACGCTTGATGATATCCTGTTCGATCGTGGTATAAGCACGACCTTCAACTTTTGATGGTTTGGCAGATTTCCTGCCCCCAAGTAATATATCGACCATTGCGTATATCTGCGCGGTATCCACGTTGATGATACCAAAATTCTCCCATTCCACTGCCCTGAAGACCACCAGCAGGGCTGGCAGTGGGATTGCATTGAGGTAATCATCAAAACGCACGCTGGTCATTGAATCCAGACTGACGTCGACGTTCTCTGATGTAAAATTTCTCAAGGATGTGGAAAGCTGGCGCACCAGACGGTCGAATACCACTTCCAGCATAGGAAGCTTTTCATAGGCCGTGGTGGATTTATCAAGGATGGCAAAGATGCCTTCCATCTGCCCGGAATCGGCTTTGTTATCAAAGCCAAGCAACGTATCAATCTCGTCCTGATTCAGAACGCGCTGATCACCTGCAGCAGCGTCACCACCAGCTGCCGGTGCTGCTTCCTGTTGATCGCCAGATTCAGTTTCAGCCATAGAACAAGACCACTGATATTTACTAAAAGTTTATAACATAATTAATGAATTGATACAATTAACTAACTACTTACACTACATTACACCGCAAAAGCTGTGCCAAGCGTAAATATCGTTATTGCACAACGATTTCTTTGAACAACACATCGTTAACCTTCGTAGGTGCGAGTGCTTTGTTACAGCGCAGCAGCAGTTCTTCACGCAGTCGCTGAATACCCGCAGAGCCGGCAAGATCGCTGGAGCGTAGCTCACGCAGGTAGGTGTTGAACGCATCCATCAACCTCGGAAGATTAGCTTCCACCGAAACGATATCAAGTTGGCTATTCAGCTCTAAAATAACAGTGGTTTTGAGGAAGCTCGTACTTTTTCCAGTAGCATTTAGGTTAACCAAAAATTCCGGCATGGTGTAAAATACTGCCTTGGAAGCATCTTTACTTCCGGCTTCCGCCGATTCATGCGAAACATCACCACCCAGGAAACCACCAAAATATGCACCAGCAGCACCACCGATCAGCACAACCAGCGCCAACACACCTAATATAATTATTTTCTTTTTGGATTTCTTAGGCTTGCCTTCTTCGCCTTCGCCACCTTCGGCAGCAGCATCGCCACCCTCTTCCTTGGCGTCTTTTTTCTCGTCTTTATCGTCTTTCTTATCATCTTTTTTGGCGTCTTCCTCGCCTTCTTTTTCTTCTTCGTTCGCCTTCTTTTTCTTTTTCAAGAAACCTAACAATGCCATGACGAGTCCCTCGTGATAATGATACGTTGATGTATAGTGTCTATTTCTATTTATTCAAGCAAGCAAAGATTACCGAATAGTTACTAAATTTGCTTTTTAAATCCGTAATTTGCATTTCCCAAAAAATTGGCACGCTTCGTGCATAACAAAGAGCGTATTTAATGTCAAAGAGTACGCCATGGATAATAGCATATACATAACACTATCAAGGCAGCTTGCGCTCTTCCGTGATATGGACGCGACGGCGAACAATATCGCCAACGCGAACACCACGGGCTATAACTCTGAGCATATCAAGTTCGAATCCTTCCTGACCAAAGATGTGAATCAGGGCGATCATAATAAAATGTCTTTCGCCTACGACATTGCCTCGTACCGCAACACGCAGGCTGGCTCTAAGAAAGTTACCAATAACCCACTGGATGTTGCCATCAATGGCGATGGTTATTTCTCTGTGCAGACACCTCTGGGTATTCGCTATACACGCGCTGGCAATTTCCAGCTTTCAAGCGATGGCACGTTAGTGACCATTGAAGGCTATCCTGTGCTGGACAACTCCAGCCAGCCGATCGTTTTCCCGGAGAACACTAATTCCGTAGAGATCGGCGATATCGGCAATATTAGAGTCAATGGCGAGGATTTTGGTCAGATGAATGTGGTGCAGTTTGAGAATGAACAGCTCCTTGAGCGTGTTGGCCATACACTCTATACCACCGATGCAGCCCCCCTGCCTGCTGATCCACTGCAGGTAAAAGTAGCGCATGGCGTGCTGGAAAATTCGAATGTCGAGCCGGTGCTGGAACTGACGCACATGATCAAAGTATCACGCGCCGTGAGCAATACGGCTAAATTTGTTGAAGTTGTTTACGATCTACAGCGCAAGGCATCCAATGCCTGGGCGCAGCAATCTTAATAATAAGGAGTAAGGTGTCATGAGATCTTTAGATATAGCCGCAACGGGCATGCAGGCCCAACAGCTCTTCGTAGATGTCACATCCCAGAACCTGGCCAACGTGAACACCACTGCATACAAAATGGAACGTCCTGAGTTTCAGGATCTGCTTTATCAGAATGCCCGCCGCGTAGGTGCGAACTCTTCTGATGGCGGCACGATCGTTCCCACCGGTATCCAGCTTGGCCTCGGTGTAAAACTGGCAGCTATCTACCGCAACATTGGCCAAGGCACGATGCAGCCCACCGAGAACCCATTGGATCTGGGTATTCAGGGTAAAGGTTACTTCCAGATCACCCAGCCGACCGGTGAAGTGGCGTATACACGCTCAGGTGCTCTGCAACTCAGCCCTGATGGAAATATCGTAACGGCGGATGGCTATGAACTTGAGCCAGCCATCACCATTCCTCAGAACGCAACGGGCATCAGCATCAACGCATCGGGTGAAGTATCGGTGACCATTCAGGGACAGATCGATCCTTCAGTCGTTGGCCAGATACAAACCGTATCCTTCATCAATGAGGCCGGCCTGCAAGCCATCGGTAACAATCTTTATCTGGAAACAGCAGCTTCCAGCTCTCCTATTACCGGCACACCGGGGCAGGATGGATTCGGCACGATCCTTCAGGGATTCCTCGAAGGCTCGAACGTAAACCCTGTTAGCGAACTAACCAACCTCATCAAAGCACAGCGCGTGTATGAGATGAACAGCAAGGTCGTCTCTAAAACCGATGAAATGCTACAGAACCTTAACCAGAGCGTATAATCATGATTAGATACTTGGCTATATTCTTCGTATTCTCAGGTGCAGCAATGGCTGATACGACCATGCCTGCCGCCAATGTGCCGGAGCATCTGTTCCAGCTCAGCACCTCTGATGTTGAATCCGTGGTCGGCAATACACTTGCCACCAATGGTGCAGGTGAAAATGTATCAGCAACCATCATTGGTTATGACAAATCAAAGCCTCTATTTTCATATAACAAACCGATCACTGTAGAACTTCGTGGACTGACATTCGATGCTGGTATGCGCCGCTGGGATGCAAGCATCATGGCGGTTTCGGAAGCAGGTGAAGTAGTGAGCGCCCTGCCCGTGAACGGACGTTTTGAAGAGGTCATGGATGTTCCCGTGCTTAGAAAGCAGATCCGCGCCGGCGAGATCATTGGTGAAAATGATATTGAGATCCGCAGCTATCCGGTAGCGCGTACACGCGCAGAGACCATCCGTGATGTCAAAGAACTGATCGGAAAATCTCCCAAACGCACTATTTCTGCTGCTCGCCCAATACGTTCGCATGAGATCGCTGGGCCAACTCTGGTAGAAAAGAACGGTATCGTGCAGATACGTTACGGTGCATCAGGTATTGAGATCACCACCACCGGTCAGGCTATGGAAAGTGGCAGCAAAGGTGATCTTATCGCTGTGAAGAATATTTCCAGCAAGATCATCATCCACGCCATTGTTGAGAATGCCAATGTCGTGAGCATCCCTGTCATTAGCAGGCCTGCGAATAAAAATGCCGGTATTCCTAGAGGAGAGTATTATGCAGCCAACTAGATTATTCCTGAGCATCGTACTTGCCAGCACCATGCTTGCTGGTTGTGCCAGCACCATGGACAAACTTGAGCAGGTCGGCAAACCGCCGCCATTGTCTGCCGTAAGCAACCCCACAACAGAACCTGAATACCAGCCTTTGAGCTGGCCGATGCCAGAAGCGCAACCAGCACCAAGGCAATATGCCAACTCACTATGGCAGCCGGGCGCACGCGCATTCTTCAGGGATCAGCGGGCAGCACGGGTGGGCGACATACTGCGCGTCAATATCAAGATCAAAGACAAAGCCGAACTTGATAACGAGACCGATCGTTCACGCACAGGCGCAGACAGCATCTCTGCGCCGACCGTCTTTGGCGTACAAAATAAATTGTTCAAATTCCTGCCGGGTACGGCTGACCCAAGCAATCTGGCAACCGTAAATACCGCTGGCTCACACAAAGGCACGGGTGCGATCAAGCGTGAGGAAACCATTGAAACGCAGGTGGCCGCCCTCATCACGCAGGTACTGCCGAATGGCAATCTTGCCATTGATGGTAGTCAGGAGATCCGCATCAACAATGAGATCCGCGAAGTAGCGGTAAGAGGTGTGGTGCGCCCGCAGGACATCAGCTCCAATAACACGATCGAATCTTCACAGATCGCGCAGGCGCGCATCGTATACGGTGGTCGTGGCCAGATCTCCGACGTGCAGCAACCTCGCTGGGGCAGCCAGGTCATAGAAGCGGTATCACCGTTCTAACGATGAACTAAAATTCTTGGGAATTATGAGCGGAAGAGGTCCGTTGAATTCTGGCTAACGCCGAAGTTCATGGGGCTGAGCTGCCCGAGGTCCTGAATATCGGCATCTGCTACATAACCAGACATTGGCGCATCACTGCCAGACATAGCAGAAACACCTTTTGCAGCACCCATGGTCGCACCCGTGACCGCCTTGGCGGATTTGCCGGCTAATGCCATACCGAGCGCAGAGGCCCTGTTTCCAAGATCATCAATGATATTGAAGATCAGATCATCCATATCCTTGATCTTCGGCGCGTCTAATTCCGCTTTTGGCATTTGTGCCACCGGATCTGGAGTATCTGCAACTTTGCGAACGTCAGCTATAGAACCAAACATAATTGTACCTCTCTTATTCAGTGTACGCCCAAATGGCGCTAAAAACCACCTTTTAGATATTACAGTTCCATTAAAACGCCATATTCACATGTGACGTTAATATTACAGGTTAGTGGGCAGCCTTATAAAAGGCCATTTCTTCACCATCATGCAAGGAAATACGACTGCTGCCGTCCTCCGGGAACTCTGCGCTGCTACCAGCCACACTATTTTTCTGATTCTCAAGACGGGCGAAGGTGCGATCCAGCAGATACATCATTTCCTGATCGCGCGAACCAGAGGTCCTGCCACCCATCACAACGCCGACAAGATTAAACCCATCCCTGCGCACGGAAGTTACGAGGTTGAAACCTGAAGCACGGATATAACCGGTTTTGATACCATCTGCCCCTTCATAACGGGTGAGTACACGGTTGTGCGTGGTATAATTCACGCCGTTATAGGTCATTTCAGTGGTGCTGAAATACTGGTAATATTCCGGGAAATCGCGTCTCAGCGCGATAGCAAGCCGCGCCATATCGAACGCTGTGGTATGCTGCTTATTATCAGGCAGGCCGTGCGGATTCCTGAATATGGTATTCTTCATGCCAAGTTCACGCGCTTTTTGTGTCATCAACAGGGCAAAATTCCACTCTGTCTGGCCAAGCGCTTCGGCAAGGACCATGGCAGAATCATTGGCAGAACGAACCACCAGGCTTTCGATGGCCTTTGAAACAGACAATCTGTCACCTACCTTAAGGGATATATTGGTGGCTGGCTGTGAAGCCGCCTTGGCAGAGACCGGCATGGTATCATTCAGGCTGATCTTACCTCTTTTGAGAGCATCAAAAGTCAGGTAAAGCGTCATCATTTTGGTCAAAGAGGCCGGATAACGAGCTGCACCGGCATTTTTCTCATATAAGACAAGACCTGTATTGGCATCTACCACCAGCGCCGCATAATTATCGACCGCCGCCTTTCTGGATGATTTTTTTGAGGACTTTTTGAGCTTACTGGTCTTCTTTTTGGCTACTGTCTGTGATTTTGAGCTGGTAGCTGATTTGGTCGAGGTGGTTTTTGCATAAACATCTGTTGCAGGCAAAGCACACAAGGCGAGCCCCGCAACAACTAAACATGGTAAATAATAGCGTATTGAAATCATTACGTTTTATTAATCCCCTACTATCTGTGGTATTTATTATCGTTCCCTACCAACAAGATAATGTGTTTACATCCATATGTAAACGAAAAATACAGCCATCCCCGGCCTGTAATTATAGCTTACATATGCCCTCAACTATTATTTATACACGAGAAACCTTGACAAATTATTAGCGTCTTACTATGTATCTTGAGTTATGTTGCAGTGCGGCATCAAGGGCTGTTTAGGGCTTTATTTCGCACTTTTTAGATTAATCGATAGGAGGAATACACCCATGACCCAAGCAAAAAAGGCTGCCAACCAAAGCAACCCAAGCGCGAAACTGGCCGCAAATATCGCTGATAAAGCTGCAAAAGATAGCTTTTCAGCTGTTGAAACCACCCGCAATGCCGCAGAAAACGTAGTACGCATCGGCAGTTCAGCCGTTCGCGATTTCATGAGCAGCAGCGCTGGTGAAGCAAAAAAGGCACAGGAAAAAGCGTTTGAACTGAGCCGTGAGAACGCTGAGCAGTTCGCTAAATCTGCTGACGTAGCGACCAAATATATGTATGAGGCGGTTTCCCTGTCTCGTGGCAATCTTGAAGCATTTGCAGAATGCGGCAATACCGCTGCTTCTTTTGCGCGTGACCTGAGCAGCGAATGCTTTGAATCAGGCAGCCGCGCCGTGTCTGACAGCATGGAACTTTCTAAAGAGTTCTTTGGCTGCCGCACCCTCAATGATTTTTTTGATGTGCAGAACCGCATGTTCCGCCAGTCGCTGGATAATTTCTTCAGCCAGTCTTCTCGTATCTCAAACATGGCGTTTGAATACACCAACGAAGCGCTTGAGCCGATCAATGAGCGCGTTGCTGAAGCAACTGAACAATTCAGCAAGATCGCATCTGAATAACCAGAAGCAGATGTAATGATAAAAACCCCGCTTCGGCGGGGTTTTTTTTACGCTTGACTATATACCCCTATGGGTATACTATACCCCTAAGGGTATATTATGAATTATAGAACAGCTATCGCAATACTTGTCTTTTTTGTGCCGATCGACGCATTCGCACGTCCGGTTTCATATCCGGACGGCTGGATGTACATGACCATGAACGATCATGCGGAGCGCTCGAATATGCTTAGCTACTCGCCTAGCGCGTGGTATGCCGTCGGCGTTCGTAGCGATTATATGATCGAGGATAAGAACTGGGTGCATACCGCCACCTATAATCGCCTGCTCAAACGCTGGAATGCCTCTGATTCACAGGGCAATATATTCCTGCAAACAGGCCTGGGCGTTGCACAACACGCCGATGAGATCGACCCCGCCGCTGCACTCGGTATAGAGGCAGACTGGGAAACAAGACGCATCTATTTTGCCTATGAGAACCGCTATCTTTATGCCGGCGATATCAATAAGTCATATACACACAAGGCCCGCGTGGGCGTAGCGCCCTATGTAGGGAATTACGATGATATTCATACCTGGCTCATGGTTCAGGTCGATCATCATCCGGAGGAAGAGGATAATATCGTGGTCACGCCGTTCGTACGGCTTTTCACACAGGAAGTACTGGGAGAATTGGGCATCAGCAATAAGGGTGATGTCATGTTCAATGCAACACTACAATTTTAATCAAGGAGAGAACTATGCGTAAAATGATACTTGCAACTGTCGTTAGCTTAATGGCGTTTCCTGCAATGGCAGAAACCATTCATGTTGGTGTTGATGGCCTTGTCTGTGCCTTCTGTGCCAAAGGCATCGAGAACAGCTTTAAAAAAGTAGATACAGTCGAAACCGTAGAGGTGGATCTGGACAAGAAGCTGGTGACCCTTAAAACCAAAGAAGGCAAAGCGATGGATGATGATTCCATTAAGCAGATCATCACAGATGCTGGCTATACAACCACATCAGTCCATCACGAGAAGTAACATGCAAAAATTGCATCACAATGTATTGAGCACGCTTACGCTCTTTACTTCGTTCAGCACACTGTTGTGCTGCGCACTGCCAGCGTTGCTTGTAACCATTGGCGCCGGGGCCGTACTTGCGGGTATCGTATCCAACGTGCCGCAGCTGATATGGCTGACAGAACATAAGATCGGTTTATTCATATTTGCCGGCCTCATGCTCGCAGTATCGGGTTTGATGCGTTATCAAAGCCGGAATGCGCCCTGCCCTATAGATCCCGTACTTGCCGATTCCTGCAAAAGATTACGCAGGACCAGCGGCATCATCTATGTTGTCTCATTAGTAATTTACACTACAGGATTCTTTTTTGCCTTCATTGCACCATATTTAATAGGATAGATCATGACCAAGAAAAAAACCGACTGCTGCGCTGAGATACACACCGATCACAGCACTGAAATTCCAAAACTCAACCGCGTTTCCGGTCAGGTTGAAGGTGTAAAGAAGATGATAGAAAAGCGCATGTACTGTCCGGATATACTGACGCAGCTACGCGCCGTGCGCTCAGCTATCAATTCCATCGAAGCCAGTATATTGGAAGCCCACCTAGATGCTTGCGTCACCGACGCATTCAAATCAGGTAGCAAAGAACAAACTGCAAAAAAAATGAACGAGCTAAAAGAGCTGTATCGCCGGTTCAATAACTAAACAGGCAACTAGCGTTTACCCTTCGCTGCTTTTTTTGCAGATTTCTGTGGGGATTTTGCCGGTTTTACATCTGCCTTTTTCTGTGGCTTAGCTACTGGCTTTGCCCTTGCTTTCGGCTCTGGCTTTGCTTGCTTTGCCGGCACTTTCTTCGTATCAGCCTTAGCTGATTTCTTTTCCATGGCGTCATCATCGACATCATCGATCAGTATCTCATCGCCCACATCATCATCATTGAGCACGATATCGTCATCCATCTCATCATCGTCGTCATCGACATCCTCAAGTTCCTCGATAACTTCGAGTTCATCCACCTCTTCGATCTCTTCGATCTCGGCCTCTGAATCCAGCTCGACATCATCCATGTCATCGTCACTTGCCTTTGCCTTGATCTTCTTGTCAGCGCGTGTTTTCAGCAATGGATCATCCTTGTCCACCACAATGGCTGGCTTGCTGCGCCCCCTTCTGGCACGCAGTGGCACGGTAATATCATACACATACCTGCAAGCAGGACAGGTGGATGGATTTTTCCCCAGATCGTAATATTTCCCGCCACAGCTAGGGCAGTGACGCTTCATCCCCCAATTTGCCTTAACCACAAGACTCTCCTTATTATAATGAAATTACTGTTTTTCCTGCTTTACTGGCTGAGTTTATTTTTGCAAGTGATTTCTATTGAAAATTGCTGATTGCACCCCACATAAAGAAGCTGTAGCACATAATATCTGATAAGAGAGTATTTAATGGAAAAGCCTGAACATACACAAGAACCCGAAGTAAACGACCTGCCAGAGGCCGAAGCCGATGCCCCTGAGGCAGAGGATGCAGAAGACCCAAAGGATGCCGAAATAGCCCGCCTGCAGGCGGAAGTGGCCAATGTACGCGATCAATGGGTTCGCGCCGCCGCTGAAGCAGAGAATGTCCGCAAGCGTGCCCGCAAGGAAGTTGAGGATGCGGCTCGTTACGGTGTTACCTCCTTTGCGCGTGACATGGTGAGCGTACTGGAAAATTTGATGCGCGCGAGCGAGAGCATTACCCCTGAAAGCAAGGAAGAAAACCCAATGCTTGCCTCACTGGCTGAGGGCGTTGGCCTGACGCAGCAGGAGCTATTGGGCATTTTTGAAAAATATGGTATCAAGCGGATCGACCCGCTTGGTCAGAAATTCGATCATAACTTCCATGAAGCCGTGGTGCAGGTTGAACAGCAGGGTGTTGAGCCCGGCACGGTGATACAGGTGGTACAGGCCGGCTATGTGATCCATGATCGCCTGCTAAGGCCGGCAATGGTGGCCGTTGCGAAAGCAAGCCAGCCGCCGAAAGTTGAAAAAATAGATACGATAGTGTGAGGCATGGCAATTTTTAAGGTAAAGCGCACGGATATTGACTTCTCGGGAGATGATATTCATCGCTTCCTGCCGTGGCTCATCGGCGTTATGGCCTGCCTTACCACCCTGCTCCTCTGCCTTACCGTGAGCATCAATGGCTGGATCGGCACGCGCCATGCCGATTATTCCAGCAGCTTTACCATCAATATCCCCACCACCGATAAGAAAGCCACCACGGTGGATGCAGTAAAAGAGGCGGTAAAATCCGCAGATGGCGTGCAAAATGTTGCGGAAATATCTGAAACCGCCCTGCAAGAAAGTCTGAAAAATTGGCTGGGTAGCAGCGATGTATCTTCCCTGCCAATGCCTGTGGTGCTGGAAGTAACCCTGAAATCATCCTCCATCGCCGAGTTTGACCATGTGGCTCTCAAGCAAAAACTCGTCGCATTATCACCCAATATTGAAATAGACACCTATGAACAATGGGTGGCGGCATTCGCCAATTTCTCGAGCATCGTACAATTACTCATGATCATGCTGGCGCTTATTATTGTGGCGGCCATGGCAGCGGCCGTTGTGTTCACCTCACGCACTGCGCTGAAACTACATGCCCGCAGTGTCGCGCTGCTGCATTCTATTGGCGCAGAGGATCAATATATCACCCGCCAATTCCAGCAGGATACATTCTTTCTCGTGCTACCGGGATTGATGGCAGGCGTCGCGGTCGCAGGACTCATCTACTGGGCATGCGGCAGCTATATCGCAACCATTCCGGTCTCAGTATTTCCTTCGCTGGAAATGTCTTTCGGGCATTGGCTGGTGTTAGTGCTGATACCTGTGGTGTGCAGTTTTGGGGCAGCCATAGTGGCACGGTTCGCCGTGCTTAACCAACTCAGGCGCACGCTGTAATGGTTCGCCTGATCGGAAAAATAATCACCTCATTTTTCCTTTTTGTATTCATCTGGCTGGCTGGACTTATCTGGTTCGTTGCCCAGATGCCGGAGAAGCAAACTGCATATGCGCCACATGCCGGCGCGATCGTGGTGCTTACAGGCGGAGCTGGCCGTGTGGAACATGGCATACGCCTGCTGCTGGATGGCAAGGCAGAAAAGCTGTTCGTCAGTGGTGCAAATAAGGAAGTGACCTATGATGACATCATCCGCTTCACGCCAAAAAGCAGCCGTGAAAAGATAAGGAAAATGGCAACGAAGAAGATCGTGCTGGGCAGTAATGCTGAAAATACTATTGGCAATGCTGAAGAGACCAAGCAATGGCTGGCTGGCAAGAAATTCCGCAGTATCCTGCTGGTCACGTCACATTATCATATGCCGCGCAGCATGAGTGAATTCAAGGCACTGATGCCTGATCTTATCATCATCCCTGAGCCGGTCATTGTGAATGGCTTCAAATCCCACTGGTGGATGAGTGATGAGAACAGGAAAATTGTGCTTTCTGAATATCACAAATATCTGATAAGCAAGTTCCGCCACTGGATCATCCGCAGTCCTCTGTTCAATATCACATGATTTTTATACGCTCACTGCTGTTCAATATCCTTTACTTCATATGGTCGATGCTGGCCTCCATTTTGTTCGCACCGCTTTTCTTACTTTCAAGCGATGCATCGCAGAAAGCTGGTGCGCCATGGGCGAACGGTGTGCTTTTTCTTGCACGCATCATTTGCGGCATACACTATGAGGTGCGTGGCCGTGAGCATATCACTAAAGAAGCTGTGATATATGCCTCCAAGCACCAATCCGCGTGGGATACGGTGATATTTCTTACGCTCATTCATCATCCGGCTTATGTGCTTAAACGTTCACTCTTACGCATTCCTTTATGGGGATGGTATCTGTGGCGCATGAAAATGATCGCCATTGACCGTTCCGGTAAGGCCAGCAGCCTGAAACAAATGGTGAAAGACTCCAGGGCCGCCCTGAATTCCGGCCGTTCCATCGTGATCTACCCGGAAGGCACAAGAACACGGCCGGGAGCAGCTCCACATTACCATCCTGGC
The DNA here is from genome assembly GCA_964535825.1 of uncultured Rickettsiales bacterium. GTDB lineage: Bacteria > Pseudomonadota > Alphaproteobacteria > Rickettsiales > SXRF01 > CAZAQK01. The sequence goes on along the minus strand of CAZHUC010000011.1, from coordinate 19,489 downwards.
GTCATTGCAATGTACAGCCAGCTTGATGTTCCTGTTGTTCCGGTAGCATTAAATTCTGGCTCTTTCTGGGGTCGGGATGCATTTATTAAACGCCCGGGCACGATCGTTATCGAGTTTCTGCCGCCTATTCCGGCTGGTATGGATAAAAAGCAGTTTGCCAAGCAGCTTGAAAATACAATAGAATCAGCCTCCCGAAAACTGCTCGCAGAAGCAAAGCACTAAAAACATAAGGATGACCATGCGCCCGTCAAACAGAAAAGCCAACCAGCTAAGAAACGTCACTATCGAAACCGGTGTGAACCGGCATGCCGAAGGCTCATGCCTTATCACCTGTGGCAACACGCGCGTTATCTGCACCGCAAGTGTGGATGCTGGCGTGCCTTCTTTCCTGAAAGGCACAGGCAAAGGATGGGTAACAGCAGAGTATGGCATGTTGCCACGCTCAACGAACAGCCGCATGCCGCGTGAAGCAGCCAAAGGCAAACAGTCTGGCCGCACGCAGGAAATTCAAAGGCTGATCGGCCGGTCGCTGCGTTCAGTAGTAGATCTCACAAAGCTGGGAGAAAAACAGATCATCGTCGATTGCGATGTTATTGAAGCCGATGGTGGCACACGCACAGCCTCCATCACCGGTAGTTATGTGGCACTCCAGCTTGCCATACGTTCACTAATGAAAGCTGAGAAGCTGGTGGCTTCGCCAGTTATGGGGCAGGTCGCCGCTATTTCCTGCGGGGTTTACAATGGCGTCGCCGTGCTCGACCTTGATTACGACGAAGACAGCACCGCCACCATGGATGCTAATTTTATTCTCACCGCAGATGGCAAGATCATTGAAGTGCAATGCACCGCGGAGCAAACACCGGTGGAAGAAGCCTTATTCCATGAACTCATGGGACTTGCAAAGCAAGGCGTTTCTGAGCTTGCTGCCATACAGAATAAGGCGCTGGGCTCTTGAACGCCGCACCCAAACATATTCCGGCCTTATTCCCGGATAATGTGCTGGTCATCGCCAGCCATAACAAGGGTAAGATCGCCGAAATTCAGGCCATGGTGCACTCGCTTGGCATTAAGGTTCTGAGCGCGGGCGAACTCAATGTAGATGAGCCGGAAGAAACCGGTGATAGCTTCACCGAGAATGCCACACTCAAAGCATGCAACACAGCCACACAAACCGGCAAAGCCGCACTGGCAGATGATTCAGGGCTGGTCGTGCCAGCTATTGGCGGCGCACCGGGTATTTATTCTGCGCGCTGGGCTGGCCCTACCAAAGATTTTTCCATCGCATTCAAACGTATTCAAACTGAACTGGGCGATAATATTCCTGCCGCACATTTTATGTGTGTGCTGGCACTCTGCCTGCCGGATGGCACTACTTACACTTTCGAAGGCCGTATCGACGGCACATTGATATTCCCGCCACGAGGCGATCATGGGTTTGGTTACGACCCTATCTTTATCCCGAATAATTATGACAAGACCTTCGCGGAAATTGCTCCGGAAGAGAAGAACCGCATCAGTCACCGTGCGAAGGCATTCGAAAAATTTGTAAATTTCCTTGAAGGTAACACATGAAATTCCTTGTTTTTGCCGCTTCACATCGCAAAGCATCCCTGAATCGTAAGCTGGCAATGATGGCAGCAAAGCAACTGACCGCTTCCGGGCATGAACCCCTGTTCAAGGAATATGAGGCCCTCGACATGCCGCTTTATAATGATGAGCTGTGCACCACGCAGGGCATCGCCTCTATTGTCAATCCGTTCGCCGACAATTTGAAACAGGTGCAGGGCATTGTGATCGCAGCACCGGAATATAACTGGTCATATCCGGGATCACTCAAGAATATCATCGACTGGACTTCACGCATCAAACCACAACCGCTTGCCGGAAAGACCGTGCTGCTGATGTGTGCAACGCCAAGTGATCGTGGCGGCATTGCCGGTGTCATGCACCTGAAATTACCATTTGAAGCATTGCAGGCCTGTGTGTTCTCTCGCGCCTACACATTAAGCAATGCGAATAGCAAACTGAATGATGATGCACTGGCTGACGCCAAGCAGCAGGCTGCCTTCAATGCCCTGCTCAATGATTATGTAGAATTCACCCGTAAACTTTCATAACCAAGGAGAAGATCATGCGTTTACTGACTTTATTATTATCAATATTCATGTTCGCCTCACCAGCCTTTGCTGATGATAAGTTCGCTTTTGATAAATCCCACACACGCATTCTCTTCTTCATCAATCACATGGGCTTCTCTGAAACCGTGGGCGAATTCACCATGTATGATGGAAATTTTGTATTCGATGAAAAAGAGCCAACAAAAAGCTCTGTTGAGGTAACGCTTAAGCCAGAAGGCATCCGCACCCCAAGCCCTGAACTTGACAAACATTTGCAGAACCAGGATTTCTTCAATACCGCCAAATTCCCTAATATTACCTTCAAAAGCAAAGAAATTAAGGTCACCGGAAAGAATACGGGTGAAGCACATGGTGATCTGACCATGCTGGGTGTAACCAAACCCGTAATTTTACGAATTACATTAAATAAGGCAGATTATCATATGATGACCGGTTCGTATGTCGCCGGATTTTCTGCTGAAGCAACCGTTAAGCGTTCGGAGTTCGGTATGAATTATGGTATCCCCATGGTTGGTGATGAAGTGAAACTGCTGGTGCACACCGAAGGTGTGAATGACAGCAGGAAACGCCCTGTAAACCCTGAAGAACAGAAAAAGCAATAACGGATGCTGGCACGCGCTATAACATATGTATTGATAGCAGCCCTTCAGCTTGCAGGTCTTGCTCAAGCTGAAGCGGCTTCATCTGTGCAGAATGAAATAACGCGTGCCACACTCGTCGCCGATACGGATGCCATAAAAGCTGGCATCCCATTCAAAGCAGGTGTGTTGCTTGAGCCAAAACAAGGCTGGCATACTTATTGGGAAAATCCGGGCGATGCCGGCCTGCCCACCGCACTTGCATGGGCATTACCGCAGGATTTCAATGCCTCTGGTATATTATGGCCAGCGCCAGAGCGTATCAATGAAGGCCCGCTAACCATCTATGGTTACCATGATACCGTATTCCTGCCTGCTACCATCACACCACCGGCAACGCTGAATGATTCCGAGATATATAAGGTTTCTGTAAAAGTGGATTGGCTCGTGTGCAAAGATATTTGCATCCCTGAATCTGCAACACTTGATATGGCTATGCCAGTTGGCACGCCTACCACATCGGCACAATCAGCACTTTTTGCTGCACACGATAAAATATTCCCAAAGGTACTGGATGAAACTTTCTCATTCACCCAAAACGAAACCAACCTTGACCTTTCTATTCCGCGTGAAGCACTGAATGTGAACAACATATCGGAAGTGCAGTTCTTCATGCGCCAGCAGAATGCGATGCGCTACAATGAAAAGCAAGCTTTCAAGGCAGATGCCCATACGCTCAACGTATCACTAATAAAATCTAATGCAGATGTACCTGCCGCACTTTCAGGTATTCTTTCCGTGAAGAACAACTCGGGCGATGCAAAATATTTTGATATTCAGCTGAAAGCCGGCTCTGGCAGCGCACCTACGCCAATGTCTAGTCATACAGAAGCCGCACCTCAGGATGTTTTTTTCCCCTTGGTGCTGGCATTTGCCATACTCGGCGGGATCATCCTGAATCTTATGCCATGCGTACTTCCGGTGCTATCCCTGAAAGCTCTCGCCATTCTCAAAAAGGCAGACAAACACAAGGCTGAAGTGCGCAAGCATGGAATCGCATACACATTTGGTATCCTTGTTTCATTCGCAGTGCTTGCGGGCTTTCTTATCTCGCTGCAACAGGCGGGGGAACATGTAGGCTGGGGATACCAGATGCAGTCGCCTATTTTTGTAGGTTTCCTTGTCTATCTGATGTTCCTGGTGGGACTGAACCTGTCGGGCCTGTTTAACCTTCCGGTACTTCTTGGAAATACTGGCAGTGCGCTGGCCAATGAGTCTTCTGCGCGCGGCAGTTTCTTCACCGGCGTGCTTGCCACAGCCGTGGCCACACCCTGCACTGCGCCGTTCATGGCATCGGCTGTGGGTGTTGCGCTTACCCTGCCCTCATGGCAGGCATTCCTGATCTTTGAAGCACTTGGCTTTGGCCTTGCACTACCTTTCCTTCTCATCAGTTTTGCACCTGCATTGCTGCGCTTCCTGCCAAGACCCGGCGCATGGATGGAGACATTCAAACACATACTGGCTTTCCCGATGTATGCCTCGGTGATCTGGCTGTTATGGGTGCTGATGCTACAGACCAGCATCTCAGGTATGGTCATCATACTGTGCGGACTGCTTGCTATTTTTCTCATCTTCTGGATGAAGCGCATGTTCATGAATCACAGCGCGCATGATTGGTTCGCAGCCATTGCCATACTTGGTACGATAGTGTTCACCCTGTATCAAATAAACAATACAGAATATACGCCATCGCAGTATGAGCATGGAGACATGTCCAGTGTGCCTTACTCGGCAGATAAACTTACTGAACTAAGAGCACAAGGCAGGTCTGTGTTCATCAATGCTACCGCCGCCTGGTGCATCACCTGTCAGGTCAACGCAAAGACAGCCATACATACACAAACGGTCATGGATGCATTTAAAGAACAGGACATCACCTATATGGTGGCTGACTGGACGCGCCAGAATGATGATATCAGCAATTTCCTTAAAAGTTTTGGTTATCAGGGTGTACCTCTTTATGTATTCTACCCTGCAAATAACGGCGCACCTGTGGTGCTGCCACAACTACTGACACCTTCTATCATTCTTGAAACCATCAAACCTACAGGAGATCTATGATGATACGCTCTGTTCTTTCCGGCATTGCCGCTTTATTGCTTGTTGCCTCGCCCGCTGCAGCTGCACCTGAAGTGGGTAAGCCAGCACCTGATTTCACACTCAATGATGCGTATGGCAAACAGGTAAAACTTTCCGATCTCAAAGGAAAGACCGTGGTGCTGGAATGGCACAATCCTGAATGCCCTTTCGTGAAGAAGCACTATGAATCCGGTAACATGCCGTTACTTCAGTCATCGACAGCAGAAGTACAGGTAACATGGCTTTCCATCAATTCCTCGGCTGCTGGCAAGCAAGGCTATATTGACCCTGCCAAGGCAGAGGAATTCCTGAAGACATACAAGACCTATGCTACCCATTACCTGCTGGATGCCGATGGCAAAGTGGGCAAGCTCTATGAAGCAAAGACCACTCCGCACATGTTCGTGATCAATGCGGAAGGTAATATTGTTTACATGGGCGCGATCGATGACAAGCCAAGCGCTGATAAAGCAGACCTCGCCTTTGCCAAGAACTATGTGCACAACGCCATCGCCAACATTGTGGCCAAGAAGCCGGTGGAAGTAAGCTCCTCACAGCCATACGGTTGCAACGTAAAATACGCTGATTAATTGCGAGACATCGCAGGAGTGGTCGCAGGAACAGTATTATACTTTCTTGCGGCCACTGGCTGGCGGATGGCGGCATATACCTGCTTCTCTGCTTCAACCAGCAGCACACCGCCAAAGAAAGGGCAGATGAGGCCCAATAATTTTTCAACTTTTTCTGCCATGCGCCAGAGCAATGCACTTTTTACTGGAGGCATAAAAAGCACCGAGCGTGAACGCGTCAACGTAAAATCATGCTCGCTAAATAATCCTTTCAATTGCGCCATACTGAACGGCAACCCATGACCGAACGGGCTGCCGGATGAACGCGACCACCAGCCCATACGGTTCGGTACGACCGCAAGCACACGGCCTCCGGGCGTAAGCACACGCCATACTTCACGCAACATCCACGAAAGCTGCTCGCTGGTTTCTACACTATGCACCAGCAAGACACGATTCACGGTATTCTCCCTCAGGGGAAGCTCGGATTCGTGTGAAAGAAATGTGAGGTTGGCACGGTTAGCTGGCCAGTATGCTGCTCCCTGATTCGCGGGCATACAAGCGACTACCGATGTCTGCTCGTCAAGATATGCGGCAAGAAATGGCGTGGTATAACCGATGCCAAGGATCACCTCTTCCTTTGCTTCCGGCCAGAAAAGTTTTATGCCTGCATTTATAAAACTTCGTGCACGCGCGCCCAGATCGGAAGCATAAAATTCCCTGAGGCTTACAATATCAGGTGCTAACATACGACTATTGACATAGACTTTGTTTGTGACACAAAACTAGTTACTCATTCAGGTAATATAACCGTGATTTTACGCACTGCCTATATACTTTTGTTTCTACTTGTGATCCTTGCGATAGCGCCCGCGCCGTCGCATGCCAATAATGCAGCGCATGCGGTCAAGGCGGCATCTGATCGCAACTGGGGCGTAGCACTGCATCACGCCAGACTGTCAGGCGATGATGCATTGATGACACTCGTGAAATGGCAATACATGATGGACAGTGATTCAGGCGCTGGCTTCAGCGAGATCATGGCGTTTATTGCCAGAAATCCTGATTGGCCCGATAGCAAACGGCTGCAAGTGCGCGCCGAATTGTCGCTCGCTGATAATCCTGTTGATGATTCTGAGTTGCTGAGCATTTTTAGTACCGAAAACCCCCTTACAGGGATAGGTAAAATGCGACTGGCGCAAGCACTCATGCAGTCTGGCGATAATGCAAGCAGCCGGGTCAAGACACTGGTCAAGGAAGGCTGGATCAACGGCGATTTTGATAACGCAGAAGAACAGCGCCTACTTAAAAAATTTGGTGGCATCCTAACAAGAGATGATGATATTGCACGCACCGACCGCCTGCTCTGGGATGAAAAAACAGCACCTGCCAAGCGTATGATGGGTATGCTGCCGCAAGAATACCAATCTCTCTTCTCCGCCCGCATAGCCCTGATACAAAAAGAGAGATCAGCCGCAAAACTGGTTGATAAAGTAAGTTCCAAATTTAAGGATGATCCCGGCCTTCTGTATGATCGCATGCGGTATAGGGCGCGCAGGAACGACGACCACGGTGTACGACAGATTCTGCTGTCCTTACCCGATGATGTACCATATCCAGAAAAGTGGTGGCGTTACCGCGAGTTGCAAGCGCGCGCCGCGATCGATAGGGATGAATACAAGACGGCAGCAAAGCTTATCAGGGGCTATGAGATTCTTGATGGTACAGACATGGCGAATGGCCTGTGGCTGGATGGCTGGATACATCTTGAATTCCTGAAGGAATCAAAAAAGGCTCTGGGTATCTTCGCAAAAATGTATGACACAGTGAAATATCCGGTGAGTCGCGCCCGTGCCGCATATTGGGCTGCGCGTGCCGCAGCAGCGCGCGGCGACCGAGGGCAGGTTGATGACTGGCATTCCAAGGCCGCCGCCTACCCCACGACCTTCTATGGACAACTTGCCGCATTTCACCTGAACCGGAATGCTCCACTGAGATTGCCATCGGATGTATCGCATTCAGGTGGCGGCAGCGGTTCATCCTTGCAACAGGCCATCGCGCTTTGCATTGAATATGGCGACTATAATATGGCAAGCCGGCTCATATCTTCACTTATCGAGAACACCTCGTCTGATTCTGAAGCTATCGCTGTGGCAGCACTTGGCCACCGCCTGAACGTACCGTTCCTTGGCGTGCGCGGTGCAAAGAAGGCACTTCAACGCAATATCGTTATGCTCAAGGTTGGCTACCCCAGACCCCAAACACCACACGACATTCCTATAGAGCGTGCGCTTACACTGGCTATCGCACGGCAGGAAAGTGAATACGACCCCAAGGCAAAAAGCCCGGCCAACGCACTGGGGTTAATGCAGGTCTTACCGGCAACAGCTAAAGAGACAGCACGCAAGATAGGTGTGCGTTACAGCCGCGCTATGTTGCTCTCACCGGAATATAACTTTACGATCGGCAGCCATTATCTTTCACGCCTTATTTCGGCCTATAGCGGCTCATATGTCATGGCTATTGCCGCATATAATGCCGGCCCGGGTAATGTGAGCAAATGGAGCAGGCAGTTCGGTACGCCGGGTAATACACTGGAAAGCGCAGTGAACTGGATAGAAAAGATCCCCTTCTCTGAAACACGCAACTATGTGCAGAGAGTGCTGGAGAATGTGCAGGTTTACAGACATCTTGAGAATGAGGGTTCGCAACCGCTCGGTATTGCTGACGACCTTATCCGCTAAGCCTTAGTCACAGGCAAAGTCATCATCCAGCGAACAGCCCGTGCTCGGGGTGTATAAGTTGTCGTTATCACGCTGGTTGGCTTTGCGATAAACGCTCGAATAGTCAATATTGTCCCACTCATTCCTGCTTTTGGTCGCACAGGAACTGAGTGTCAGCGATAATACACATACCACTGGCATCATTGCTAAAAATTGTCTATTCATAACACTCTGATACATAGATATTTTTAACGCTGAGCTGGATTATTTACCTGAGGCATATAATCACAAACTTCATCAAAAGGCGACCATCAATTTCTTATTTTAATATAATTATTTATCATCAACCTTTTGTTTACTAATATCTGCAATCTTATCGTTAAATTTTAATTGGGTTAACAGGGAGCAGTTATGGCTGTTGTAGAGAAAATGCCTTCATCACATTCAAAAAATAATGCGGAACTTACCGTTGGGGATAAAAAAATTAACCTTCCTGTACTGGATGGTGTGGAAGGACCAAGCGTTATCGATATTAGCAAACTCTACACCGAGACCGGCTATTTCACCTATGACCCCGGCTTCATGTCCACCGCATCATGCGAATCCAAGATTACATTCATTGATGGCGACAAGGGCATCTTACGTTATCGTGGCTACGATATTGATGCGCTCGCCGAAAAAAGTGATTTTCTGGAAGTAGCCTATCTCCTGCTTTTCGGTGAACTGCCGGATGCAAAAGAAAAAGAGAATTTTGTAGGGCGGATCACACGCCATACCATGGTGCATGAGCAGTTGCATTTCCTGTTCCGCGGATTCCCGCGTGCTTCGCATCCAATGGCGATCATGGTTGGCGCATCGGCCTCTATGTCGGCATTTTATCATGACTCACTTGAAACGGGCGATGATTCAGAGCGCGAGCTCGCCATGTATCGTATGATTGCCAAAATGCCTACGCTTGCGGCGATGGCATATAAATATTCGATCGGCCATCCGTTCAACTATCCGCAGAATGATCTGGGATTTACGGAGAATTTCCTGCACATGATGTTCTCAACACCATGCGAGAAATATAACGTAAACCCTATCCTTGCAAAAGCGATGGATAAGATCCTTATCCTGCATGCCGACCACGAGCAGAACGCCTCAACCTCAACCGTGCGCATGGCAGCATCATCGGGTGCGAATCCATTTGCGTGTATCGGTTCGGGTATCGCCTCACTCTGGGGTCCGGCACATGGCGGCGCGAATGAAGCCGTGATCAACATGCTGGAAGAGATCGGCGATGTGAAGAACATTCCAGAATTCATCAAGAAGGTGAAAGATAAGAATTCCGGTGTACGCCTTATGGGCTTTGGTCACCGCGTATACAAGAACTACGATCCGCGTGCAAAAGTGCTGCATAAAACCTGCTCGGAAGTACTTGCTGAACTTGGCCAGATCAATGAACCTCTTCTCAAGATCGCAGTTGAGCTGGAACGTATTGCACTCTCCGACGAGTATTTCGTGGAACGCAAGCTGTATCCGAATGTGGATTTCTATTCAGGCATCATTTACCGCGCGATGGGCATTCCTTCCAAGATGTTTACGGTGCTGTTCGCTGTCGCTCGTACCGTAGGTTGGGTAGCCCAGTGGAAAGAAATGATGGAAGACCCGAAACAGAAAATAGGCCGTCCACGCCAGCTATTCACTGGTTCTGGCTGCCGGCCATTTGTTCCGGTTGATAAAAGATAGGTGATAATGGGTCATTTTATGGCATCTTCTTGTCAAGTATCTGTAAATAATGTATAATACACTTTGCTTCATAACAACTATCAGGGGAGTATTTTATGGGTGATTCTAAAATGTGTGGTTCTGGTTGTAGCGGCATATTCTGGTGGATGACACTGCTTGCAGCTGTGCTTGCTGTTCCATCGATCGGTCTGGTTGTTGCAAGCATTATTCCTTCAGATCAGGAAATGGCACAGGTACTTGTGTTCATCGTAGCGTGCTGGCTTTCTACATTCCTTGGCATGCGCCTGATGCAACACCCTTCCATGAAAAATAAAATAGACCTTGGTGGAAAATCCTAAGGCCTGACATAAAAAAAACCCGCCACAACATGGCGGGTTTTTAATTGGTCGCTTCCTTACTCTACTCTACCAATTTGAGTAAGCCTTCTGGCAGCCTGTTACCTTGAGCTGCAAGGCTTAGTGCTGCTTCACGCTGTATGTTCAGCAGTGAATATATTGTGCCAGCCTCTGCGAAATCTGTATCTTCAAGTACAGAACGTGCGGCATCCTGATTGGCGATCGCTGTTTCAATACTCGCTGCCAGGAATCCTACTGATTGCTGGAATGAACTGATCTCTGAGCGGGCGCTGGTTACCTTGCCTTGCGCTACTTCAAGTGCTTCAAGCGCACGCTGCGCACCGTCTGCGCTCAGCACATTGAGTGACTGGCCAGAAAATAATGAATCGGTCTTTAAGCTATCGATGCTGAGTGCATTCGCATCATCACTGCTATCTCCAGAAAGCACATCACCGATCGACAGTGAATTGTTTCCTGAAACACTACCATCAAGTAGCGCTTTACCACCGAACTGCGTTTTGCTGGCGATACGGTCGATCTCAGCAGCGATCTGCTGGAATTGTGCATTCAATGCATCTCGATTCTGCTGGCTGAGTGTTGATGATTTTGCCTGAATGGCGATCTCGCGCAATTCCTGTACCAGACCACTGATCTGCTCTGCGCCACCATCTGCCACTTGCAGCAGGCTGGTCGCCTGCGCGGCATTGTTTGAAATTTCCTTGAGGCTTGAAAGCTCGGTCTGAAGCTGTGTCGCTACAGAAAGCGCCGCAATATCATCAGATGCGCGATTGACGCGCTTGCCACTAACGAGACTGGCAACGGCAAGCTGAAGCCTGTCGCTGATACGTTGGGCATTTTGTTGTGTGACTGAGCCAAACCCTTGAAGCGGATTAATCGGCATATGATCCTCCTGATATACCGGTAAAGTACCGGCTGGGCATACATACCCAAATATAACTTCACATTAATTGTATATTATAATAGTTACCACAACGTTAATCAATAGCTTAGGGCTATTATTATGCGGCCACATCCATTAAATTCTCTGAAAATACAGATGGTTGGAATGAATCAAGATCGTCGATACCCTCACCCACACCTACCGCATGCACGGGTAAAGCGAACTGTCTGGCCAGCGCCACTACAACGCCACCTTTGGCTGTTCCGTCCAGTTTTGTGATGATAAGGCCTGTCACGCCGGCCGTATCTTTAAATGCCTGCACCTGAGAAAGTGCATTTTGCCCCGTGGTGGCATCCAACACCTGAATGACATGATGCGGTGCGGACTCATCTATCTTTTTAAGTACCTTGGTTATCTTTTGCAGTTCTGCCATAAGGTTCGCTTTATTCTGTAACCTGCCAGCCGTATCCACCAGCAACACATCTGCTCCCTCGGCCTTTGCCTGCTCCAGTGCTTTGAACACCACGCTGGCAGGATCTGCTTCATGCTCACCACATATCACGGGAATACCGGCACGTTGCCCCCATACCTGCAACTGCTCCACAGCCGCGGCACGAAATGTATCGCCTGCCGCCATCATCACCTTCAGGCCGTGTGCCTTGAAGCGGTTTGCAATTTTGCCGATTGTGGTGGTTTTGCCATTGCCATTCACACCCACCATCATAATGACGCAGGGCTTCTTGGTCACATCCGGCGCAAGCGGCGTCGCATATGGCTCTAATATCTTCGCCACTTCGCCTGCCAGAAACTTTTTTACTTCCTGTGGCGAAATTTCCTTATCGAATTTTTCTTTGGCGAGTGCCGAAGACAGTTCCGTCGCCACCTTTGCGCCCATATCAGATTCAATGAGTAATTCTTCCAGTGATTCAATGGCTGCATCATCCAGTTTGGTCTTGGTGAAGATACCGGTGATACCATCGGATAATTTGGTAGAGCTTTTGGTCAGCCCGGTTTTTAATCGTGCAAAGAAACTCATACAGCAGCGTGTAATAATGAATGATTAGAACCTGTCACCACCGCGCTCACCAGACTGCCTTCCTTGCAATCCTTATCAAGCTCCACCACGGCAAAATGCTCCGTGCGTGCGATGCGTGGCTTTTCAACGATGACTTTGTGAGTCTTCCCCACTTGTGAAGCAAGATACAACTCAAGTTGCTTTTCACCCGCGGTACGCAAACGCGCTGCGCGCTCTTTGCGGATGTCTTTATTGACCTGCGGCATACGCGCTGCCGGAGTACCAACACGCGCAGAATATGGGAATACATGTAAGTAGGTAAGCCCCACCTCGTCCACCAGCCTGAGTGTGTTCTCAAACATCTCATCTGTTTCAGTTGGGAAACCTGCAATGATATCTGCACCAAACACCACATCAGGGCGCAATGAACGCACTTTTTCACAGAAATCAATGATGTCCTGACGCAGATGCCTGCGCTTCATGCGCTTAAGCACCATGTCATCGCCCGCTTGCAAGCTGATATGGATGTGCGGCATCAGGCGTGGCTCTTCAGCCAGTAGCTGATACAGGTCAGCATCAACCTCCACCGCATCAATGGAAGAAATACGCAGACGCGGTAATTCCGGTACAAGCGCCAGCAGACGACGTATCATCTGGCCAAGTGTTGGCTCGCCCGGCAGATCCTTGCCATAATCACTGATATCAACACCGGTGATGACCACTTCATTGAATCCTGACTCCACCAGCATGCGCACCTGTGCGACGATCTCGCCCATTGGCACAGAGCGGCTGTTACCGCGACCATAAGGAATGATACAGAACGTGCAGCGATGGTTGCAGCCATTCTGCACCTGCACGAATGCGCGCGCCCTGCCCTCGAATGAGGTCACCATGTGTGAAGCCGTTTCCTTCACCGACATGATGTCATTCACGATCGCTTTTTCTTCCTGCTCCAATACGAGCTGATAGGCTTTCTTCTCCAACTTTTCCTGATTACCAAGCACATGGTTCACTTCATCCATGCCGGTATACATCTCTGGGTGAACCTGCGCAGAACAACCAGTAACGATGATCTTTGCCTGCGGGTTTTCCTTACGGGCACGGCGGATGGCTTGCCGCACCTGACGCTCTGCCTCAGCGGTTACTGCACAGCTGTTAAATATGATTGCATCACGCACGCCAGCCTCTGCGGCTTGCTTCTTGATGACCTCACCTTCATAGCTATTCAGGCGGCAACCAAAATTCACTACTTCAATGCTCATAACTCCACCACACCGGTAAAACTAACCGCGACATCGCCTGTCATGAGCACGCGGCGTGATTGTTTATCCCAGTTGATATGAAGCGTGCCGCCCGGCAGTTCAATATCGGCCGCTGATTTGGCCAGATCCAGCGTATGAAGGGCAACAAGCGTTGCGCATGCGGCTGTACCGCAGGCGAGCGTTTCCCCTGCCCCGCGCTCCCACACACGCAGGCGTACATGTTCTTTATCGATTACCTGCGCCACACTCACATTAGTACGCTCAGGAAATAATGGGTGATGTTCCAGCACTGGACCAGCCTCAGAAAGTGGTACAGCCTTAACATCTGGCACAACAAACACCATATGTGTATTGCCCATATTCACTGCGAACGGATGTTTAAGTTCGCCGTGAACAATATCTAATTTCTGCGTATCCGCTGCTTTTGCTATTGGAATTTCCTGCCAAGCGAATCTTGGCATGCCCATATCCACACAGATGCTTGCATTCGCCGCCTTGCTTGCGTGCATTACGCCGGCACGCGTTTGTATGGTGACAACTTCTTTGCCATTTTCCTGCATCAATAGCCATGCCACGCAACGCGTCGCATTCCCACAACTTGCGGCCTCGCTGCTGTCAGGATTGAAAATACGCATAAACACATCGGCGTTTTTGGATGTTTCCATCACGATCACCTGATCACAGCCAATACCCGTGCGCCGCGCTGCCAGTATCGCGATCTGTTCATGGCTCAGCTGGATAGTATTCTTCCGGCCATCTAAAATGACAAAGTCATTTCCAATACCGTGCATTTTGATAAAAGGCTGTTTCATGGCCGCGTTAATATCCTAAAATTGAAGATTTTTACAGGTTTTTCTGCACAAATTAGTCAAATGTTGTATTATTAGACCAACGAGGAGCATCTTTCTGAAGAAACATCAGTGTCAAAATGCATCGCCCAACCAAGGATTTACACTGGTTGAAATCAGCATCGTGTTGATCATTATCGGCCTTGTGGTGGCGGGTATTTTGGTCGGCAGAGATATGATAAATGATGCCGAAAATAAAAAAACTGCCAAGACACTGGAGAGTTTCCGTACTGCGTATTACACGTTCCGCACAAAATATAATGCCGTTCCTGGCGATATGGTTGCACCTTCGATATTCTGGCCTAATATCATTCCACAAGGTAATGGCAACGGATTGATCGATGTGTGGCCGAATGAATCCGCACTTGCATGGCTGGAACTTAGGGAAGCCGGGCTGGTCAAGACAGATGTGATTCCTGCCGAACCTCAGTATGCGCGTGGCATTGTGCCTGCACAGGCTGCTGTTGGAATCTGGTTCAATAACGATTACCACAGGCCGCTGGTCAATAAATATGGCAATACCATTTCTATCTTCGCGCAAGGTATCGTTGATGCGGATGCACATACGGTCCTGAAGTCTATAGACGCCTATCAGATAGACAAAAAGATAGATGATGGATACGCGGAAAGTGGCCGCCTTTATGGCCTACCGGACCTGACCGGGGGTATTTCACCCATAGATGGCTGCTCAGACTCCCTGAGTGTACCCGTTAGTTACCATCTTACTGATTCTGCTGGTGGAGCCTGCCGTATTGTCTATTTTATCGAATAGGGATAAAATTGCTGTTTTCGTCATAATTATGTCACATTTCTATGCTATTATTTGCCTAGATACAGCTGAGGTATAAAATGGCTAACCCACAGAAGAACGAAGAATTCTCATTTGCCACGCTAGATCGCGTTATTCCCATCGTGGGCGCGCCGGCTTGGTATTCTGCACGCGCTAATAAGCCTGCCTCTGGCTATTCACGATAATCATGGTGCTCCAACCAACAAAAAACCCCGCCTAAGCGGGGTTTTTTATTGTTAACTCAGGTGCTTTCTAGGCAGCGTTCTTGGTTTCCTGAATCTCTTTACGACGTTCATCACATAACTTCTTGATATCCATCAACGCTTTGCGAGCGCGCGTACCTGCGGCATTGTTGCCGTTGGTGAATTTTTCGTCTTCCAATTGAAATTGTTGAACTAATTCCATTAATTTTACACTGGCAGCCGACATTAAAACCTCCTGATTATTGATGTTAAACAAAGTAGAGGCGTTAGCCTAACCAGATTTTTTAGCCAGTTTCCAGTAAAAATTTATAAACCCGGCTGTCACAGATAATTCACATTAGAAATATGGATTTACTGACAAACCACCAGTAAAATGGAAAATAGGTAAGTGTGTTATGGCTGATATTGAAGCGATCAATGATCTGAAGGACGATGCAAAGCTCGAGGCGATAGCCGACAGAGCCGCCATGATCGCGTCGCAATTGAATAGCGCCACCGATGCCGCCTCTATTCGCGCCTTAGGCGATGCCGCCAAATTGCTCATGGCCTCCATACCACAGGGTTACGCCAACACTGGCTCTGTTACCAGCCGCGTGGAAAGTGTTATCAGCGCCGCTGCCCAGAAAGAAGCAGAAGCGGATGGGGATGAATCCTCCGTATCTTACGCCTCCGGAAGTGTCGGCCCGCGCAGCCGTATGTCCATGGAATTCCAGAAGGCCATATACAACCAGTTCATGTCTTCTGAAGAACGCGCCTACTACGATCAGTTTCAGCCCGGCACGCAATACCGCATGGCTACCATCGACGAAAATGGCAACATCACCGAGAAGATGGTGGATGGCAAGCAGGCGACGGTTGATGGCGCGCAGCTCAGGGAAGATTTTACCCGCGTAAAAGCCTATACGCTGACAGAAGAACAGCAATCGAATATCACCCTGCCAGGTGGCGAGAAAATTACGGCTATGCCGCCAGCTGAAGAGAAAAAAGAACTGGATAAACTGGAAAAATCTCTCGACAATCTTGAAGGCCAGAAAGCACAAGAACTAGCAGATACCGGCGCAAGTCAGGAAGACGCCAAACGTGTGCGCGGAGCATTCATGAAAGCACGTGAACGGGTGCGTGATCTAAAAGAAGGTTTAGACGATCTGGATAAAGCCAAAAGAAATGGCCGCCGTAGCGAGGAAGAACAGGCAACCGATAAGGTCAAATTAAGCAGGCGTCGCCTGTCCACCACCTTGAAGGACGATGTGATCGATGATGCCCTCACCGAAAAGAAGCGTGGTGGCCGCAAGGGACGTGAGAAGGATGATGACCTTGAGAATGAAATGGTCACCCCTGCCAATACCCGTGCCGGCGGTGTACGCGCCAGGGATGCCGATAGTAAAAAAGAGGCCGACCGACAGGTCATTGCGGCGACCGGTGCAGATAAAGATGATGACAAACAGGTCGCAGCGATAAGCGGCATGCGGGATGTCGGGGAGCGCGATCTGTCGTCCTTAGCCCCTGCCGGAACTGCCAATACCAGCTCAAAAGACCGCGGAATCGGCTAATAACACACTGATATTATAATGTTATATTGATATTTCAGCTATTTAACTTAATTTTGCTGCACTGCAATATATTTGTTGTGCATTGCAGCATTTTTTGCTACTATTAGGATAGGCTAAAAGGGTTACTTTTAGCCTGTTTGTATAAGGGAGGAGGTTTACGAATATGCTCCACAAACTAGCAACCTTTCTGGTTATTTTAGGTGCTGCCAATATGGGTTTTTCAGCTTGGCTGCATGTTGACCTGATCGCGATGTTTGGTACGCTTAGTACCACCGTCACAACGCTGGTGGGCTTATCGGGCATCTATATGTTGTTAACAACATATACGACGCTGATCAAAACGAAATAATCGACCGATAGCTATCAGTTAAACCGACTCCCCGTCGCCCTTAAAGAAGGCGGCGGGGTTTTTGTTTACACTGCTATTTATACTACTAATCGAACAGAATACATGTTAAGTAAGAAAAAATATCGATAGGGTGTAAATGAGCAATCAAAATATAACTCTAAATGTCACTGATTGTTTTATTATCTCAACTCTTATTGT
This sequence comes from uncultured Rickettsiales bacterium, assembly GCA_964535825.1. GTDB lineage: Bacteria > Pseudomonadota > Alphaproteobacteria > Rickettsiales > SXRF01 > CAZAQK01. Next base: position 2,160 of record CAZHUC010000011.1, on the reverse strand, counting down.
TGCGCTTTTTTTCCTCAATGGATGGGTAGCAGAAGATATATTCATTACCTTCAGAGTCATTGATAACTTTGTCAATGGGTACGGGTTACGCTGGAACATAGACGAAAGAGTTCAGGTTTATACTCATCCGCTCTGGCTGATACTACTAACGCCGATATATGCGGTTACAAAAAACGCCGTACTGACTTCCCTTATAGCCTGTACTGTATGCACTATAGCAAGCCTGATCATCTTATGGCGATTCAGCACTGACAAATTATCAGCACTGCTACTGATTATGCTACCTCTGATATCCAGCACAACGATTCGTGATTTCATGATCAGTGGCATGGAAAATTGTCTCAATGTGCTATTACTCAGTGGATTTCTTTATATTCTTTTCAATAAAATTGATCAGAAGAAGATCTATTTATTATGCCTGATCGCCGGATTATTACTGCTTGCCCGCCTCGATAATATTTTTATAATCGCTCCGGTTTTAGCGTGGATCGTTCTTAAGCACATAAAGACACTACGGCTATCACTTCTTATTGCCACACAGATTCCAGTAATCTTATGGTATTTGTTCAGCCTGATATATTACGGCTTTCTGTTTCCTAATACAAAATATGCCAAGCTAAATACCGGCCTGAGGCCAGAGGATTTAATACCTCAGGGCTTAAGGTATATGGAAAATTTTTTATATTATGACACAGCCGGTGCGCTTATTATTCTATCGGCGTTCATGCTGTTTGCCTATTCATTCTATAAAAAACGGATAAATTCTACGATTACAGCTGAAATCTCTACAATAGCGCTGCTAATGGCAGGGTGTGTAATTCACGCACTATACGTTATCTGGATTGGTGGCGACATGATGTCAGGCCGCTTCATGATGAATATAATCCTGATATGCATCATTACCCTGTTCATACTGCTTTCTAATCTTAATCGGAATGTACATTTACTGCTCTGCGGTGCTCTAATAATTACAACACTCATTCAAATCATATTTTTAGCAAACATCGTGCCATATCGGGATAAAAATGTGACCGCACTTCGGAATGTCGTATTCAGAGAGCGTGATTACTACAAATACGAAACCACAGTACAACATCAGTTTCTTGCAAACCTCACAACCATGCCTGTTCACAGATGGATAGATAAAATGAAACGACATAGGCATAAAAAAGGTGTCATTGTACAACGTAATATAGGTATGTATGGATTTTATTCTAATCGCAATAGGATCATTGTTGACACTTACGCCCTAGGTGATGCATTTCTTGCGCGTTTGCCTATCCTAAAAAAAGAAAAATACTGGCGCAGTGGCCATTACCGGCGCGAGATACCGCTTGGATATATTAAAGCACGCGCTACCGGAGATATTTCAGCTATGGATTCTGATATGGCTAAATATTACGGCTTACTGCGTGAAGTTACGACGGGTGACCTATGGAGCTTACAGCGAATAAAGGTAATATTCGGTTTCCAAACAAACGCATATGATCACTTATTAAAAAATGCCCTACCCATACTTCGCATTGCCGCGGCTAGGCGCAAGGCGCAAGAGAAAGCTTATAGCAGAAGAATAGTAAAAATAACATACAGGCAACCATAAAGCGAACTTCGGATCACAGTTGAAATTAAAAAACCCCGAGGCATGGAGTCCCCGGGGTTTTTCTTTGCTTTGTGAAGAGGAGCATTTAAGCGCAACTGACGTCGCATTGTGTAAGATGATTCGTTTAACGTCAGAGCTTCAGAATAATTCCGAAGATGCGAATAAACAAAATCCTTAGAAAGGAGGTAATCCAGCCGCAGGTTCCCCTACGGCTACCTTGTTACGACTTCACCCCAGTCACTGACCCTACCGTGGTCGGCTGCCTCCTTGCGGTTAGCACCCCGGCTTAAGGTAGAACCAACTCCCATGGTGTGACGGGCGGTGTGTACAAGACCCGGGAACGTATTCACCGTAGCGTTCTGATCTACGATTACTAGCGATTCCAACTTCATGTACTCGAGTTGCAGAGTACAATCTGAACTGAGGTGGCTTTTGGGGATTTGCTCCCTCTCGCGAGTTCGCTGCCCATTGTCACCACCATTGTAACACGTGTGTAGCCCAGGATGTAAGGGCCATGAGGACTTGACGTCATCCCCACCTTCCTCCGGCTTATCACCGGC
>CAZHUC010000010.1:0-54059 GCA_964535825.1 uncultured Rickettsiales bacterium | reverse complement strand
TAAAGAATTTTATTCCTACTTATAAAAAGGAAACCCCACTTTTCTTTAAAGCTATGTTTGGCGATTATCCCCAAGAAGTATCCGCATATTTAAAGAAAGATTTCCAGAAAAGTTTTGATGCAGAAACTATAGATGTTTCGGATTCTAATTATATTTCATTATTAAAAAATCCAGCCCCTCATAGCCTATTTAGACTTACCAGTTATAAGACTGAAATTGATTATACTGGCCATATTGATAGAGAACGATACATCATATTCTTCTTAAATCCTGAATCCTTTGTAGATGTGCTGGACTACATAAATTTACGTGCGGCTGGATTTAATGTCTTACCTATAACTCGCAGTCACAAAGCAAACCTATCTGCAAACAAGATATGTGCTAATTTTATAAATGATTATGCATGGGTTTATCCGGAGAATACGCATGCTAGGTATCGTGTGCTTATACAAAAAAGTAGAGCCACTACCGATAAGGAATTTGAGGAATTTTATAAATTTCTGTCTATACCGAAATTTAAAGACGGAGAACTTAAAGCCAGCAAAAGACAAGGTTTTCCACAATTCTGGAGTCGTTATCATCAGGAAGAAGGCCGAGTAAATTGTATTCCCATAATATCAGCGGAGAGGAGTCTGGATGTTTCTGCTGACGGAAAATTTATAAGATTCCCTTCTCTTGATCCTGATTTCTTGGGGAAAATGATCCCCTACACTTATTGCCCTCGCTATGCAAACGACATAGGGATTAGCATAAGTCAAGACAACGCGTTTGAAGCAGGAGTTTATCCATCAGGCAGTGAAGAAGTAGCCAGAGGTTCTTTCATACATGATGAAGCTGAGTGGCTAATTAAAAAATCAGGGATTACGCATTTTAGCAGATCGCCTAAGTCCAGCATTCACTTTGAGCCTCAAACCTCAAAAGACATATTCATTAATTGGCTTAAATCTCAAGGATGGAATGCAGAAATATCCGATGCGGGTAAAGTGGCCTACCAAATGCTCAAGCATCTAGGTGGACCTTACGGCCTAACAACTCTTATTAGCAAACAGCTTGTTGAATTTCTGAGTGACAAATCTGACGATACAATTCCAGCAGAGGATTTTAATGCCCGAATTGCAAGAATCAAAAATCAAGATTTTCCATATTGGGATATGGAAAAATTCCGCAAAGGTTTTATAGAAAAGAACATTGTACAGCTAGGCACATTACTTCAATGTGATGTTTGTGCAAGACGGTCATGGCATTCGATTGATAAACTTGACTACACCCTCAAATGTCCGCACTGTCTTGATGATTTTACCCTACCTACACACGATCCTGCTTCAATCAAATGGTCTTATAAAACTATTGGCCCTTTTGCAGGAAGAGGTAAGGCTTCTGGTTCTTACCCAGTACTTCTAACTGCACGCTTCTTTAACGATAAACCAACGCACAGAGGGGCAACTACTACAATTTTGTCTTTCAATATGGAGAAAAATGGAAAAAAGATTGAAGTGGATATGGCTCTATTCCAAAAGAAGGATACATATTTTAATCGCGGCAGCGAATTAATCTTTTGCGAATGTAAAACGAGTCAGGAGTTTAAAAAGAAAGACATAGATAATATGCGTGTAATCGCTAAGGAATTTCCGGGTTCAATGCTTGTCTTTGCAGTATTGAGAAAAACTTTAACGCAGAAAGAAAAAAAATTGCTCAGACCTTTTATCAATGGTCGTAATAAATATCATGAAAGAGATAGGCCAATAAATCCCGTGATGATCTTGACGGAGGTTGAATTGTGTAGTTGGCATGGGCCACCGAGCGCATGGAAAGATAAAGGCGGTAAATATGAGACTTATACCAAACCCCATTATCACGTGAGCGACTTGCTTCAGTTGTGTCAGGCAACGCAGGATATTTATCTCGATATACCATCTTGGTCTTCTCAATGGCAGGAAAGATGGGATCGTAAAAGAAAGAAAAACGTTCTCAAAAAATCAGCATAAATTTTCTCATGGGTAATAGTACATTCTTTAGTCGAATTTTCCCCCTGCGGGTGTAGGCTTTGGTTGATTCAAATAGCCGTTATACGCCCCAAGATTTAAGGATGCTTCTGGATAACGGCCTAGATAAGCATTATATGTATATATTATAGTATATTAACTATTGATCTCCTTCGTAGTTAGTACAATCTGCCTCGTAGTTAGTATGATCTGCTTCGTAGTTAGTACATATAACGGAACGGCTAAGGCCGTATCTGTTTAAGGAACAATAATTACTTCCATGCTGCGAACGGATGTGAGCGCATGGGTATTACCTCTAGTAATATAACTAGTATAATAACTACTGGATATACATCCTAAGTAATATCCAGATTACTTTACTATACTGTAGGATAATCAGTATTAAATATACTGTAATACTAAACAGTATTATATCTAGCTACCTACTGTAAATAATACGGTTAGAATATAATCCGATATACCTACCCGTAGTATCACTATGCCGGAGCGGAGCGACTGCATAGATTATAACTAAAGGCTATACAAATGAGCATACCAGAAAATCTTATATTGCTTCACACGGGAGAAGAGGAATGCCGTAAGAAAAGCATTCAATCCATCACTGCTGATAAGGACTTATCCGATCACTTGCAGATGATAGAGCATGCGATGGATATAATTAATATCTTTATTATGCAGCATGTCCATACATCCAAGGATGAGCTGACCATCCAGTGCTTAGGAATAAGATTATTCAACGATCTTAGTTCTTCAATAAAGCTGTTATTCAGTGGCTATTATCAAACTGCAACTGTTATGCTCCGTGATGTGCTGGAAACGGTATTCTTGCTGGATTATTTAAAATCGAATACTGAATTGATAACGACATGGGCAGCTTGCAGCGAAGAAGAACGCCTCAAGAGTTTTAGCCCTGTTAAAATCCGGATTGCGCTAGATGATAGGGATGGGCTTACTACGCGCAAGCGTGAAGAAGCCTACAAACTTTTATGTCGTTTGGCTGCCCATCCAAGCCCAGAGGGATTTCGTATGCTAACCCCTATTGCTGGCGGTGACGCGCATTGTGGGCCATTCTTTGAATTCACCGCATTGAAAGCTGTTTTGTCAGAGATGGCAAAATTGGCTATCCAAGCTGGGAATCAATTTGCTTTGTTCTTTCCTAAGAACACCAATGCTACCAGAGGTATCAGTCTAGACTTTATGGAAAAACAGGGGAAGTGGTGTGAACGGTTTTATAATCGTCCATACGACCCAAAGCCTATTGATGATATACGGGCAGATATGAGGAAACTGGAAGATCAGCCTAGCGGCTAACAGGAAGGGCAAAATAAAGACCGATTTAGCGCATCAACACCTAATCACCCTCCCCTCTGCTACTAAACCATACTTCGCCTCTGTACGGGCTTCCTAATGCGATTATGGGGCATAGTGTTTTATAGGTTTCAGTTGCCCAAGTGGGGCAATGGTGGTACAAAGGGGTGAGTCAATGAAACCTAGGCATCCCCTAGTTTATCAGGCGTTTCAAGACTAAAAGAACGTGGTGGATTCTCTCCTATGCTCCACCACCCTCGGCTCGTTGAGCTTCGGGTGGTGTGCATCACCTGCTTAGGTATTATACGCCTTTTGACTGATCGAAACGGTCAAGGTTCATCACCTTGGTCCAGGCGGCCACGAAATCGCGCACGAACTTTTCTTTTGAATCATTGAACGCATAGGCCTCGGCTACCGCGCGCAACTCGGAGTTCGAACCGAATATCAGATCCACCGGAGTGGCGGTCCATTTAGACTTGCCGGATTTACGGTCGAAGCCTTCATACAGCCCTTCCGTCTTGGCAGACTTCTTCCACTCGGTTGACATATCAAGCAGGTTCACGAAGAAATCATTGCTCAGCGTGCCGGGTTTAGCCGTCAAGACGCCGTTCTTTGATTGGTCCGCATTCGCATCAAGCGCGCGCATACCCCCCACCAGCACCGTCATTTCAGGTACAGTGAGATTCAGCAGGCTTGCCTTGTCCACCAGCATCTCTGCAGGTGAGCGGCTGCTATCCGCGCTGAAGTAATTGCGGAAGCCATCGGCGGTCGGTTCAAGCACATCGAACGAAGCAACATCGGTCTGTTCCTGCGTTGCATCCGCGCGGCCCGGCTTGAATGGCACATCTATCTTATGGCCAGCATCTTTTGCTGCTTTCTCGATAGCTGTAGCACCACCCAGAACAATCAGGTCGGCCATGGATATCTTCGTGCCGCCTGAAGCGTTGAAGTCTTTCTGGATCTTTTCCAAGGCCGGAAGCACTTTAGCAAGCTCGTCCGGATTGTTCACTTTCCAGTTCTTTTGTGGCTCAAGGCGTAAACGTCCGCCATTTGCACCACCGCGCATGTCGCTACCGCGGAAGCTGGCCGCTGCGGCCCATGCCGTCCTCACGAGTTCTGGCGTTGTGAGCCCTGAGGAAAGGATCTTTGCTTTGAGCTGTTTGATGTCCCCTTCACTCACCAGCTTGTGATCGATCGCCGGGATAGGATCTTGCCAGAGCATTTCCATTTTTGGCACATCCGCCCCGATATAACGAGCGCGTGGCCCCATATCGCGGTGTGTCAGCTTGAACCATGCACGAGCGAACGCGTTCTCGAACTCTTCCTGATTTTCCTGAAAGCGTTTGGCGATCTTTTTAAATTCAGGATCGAACTTAAGTGCCAGGTCGGTCGTGAACATGATCGGCGCATGGAACTTATCTTTCACATGCGCATCCGGCACTGATTTTGCCGCCGATGCATCGGTCGGAATCCATTGAATCGCACCCGCCGGGCTCTTGGTTTGCTTCCATTCGAAGTTGAACAGATTATCCAGATACATTGTGCTCCACTTTGCCGGTGATGATGTCCACGCACCTTCCAGACCGCTGGTCACGGTATCTTCGGCCTTACCTTTACCGCATTTGTTCTTCCAGCCGAAACCTTGATCTTCCATCGGTGCAGCGCCCGGTTCAGCGCCAACGCAATCAGACGGCTTATGCGCACCATGCGCTTTACCGAACGTATGACCACCGGCAATGAGCGCCACGATCTCTTCGTCATTCATCGCCATGCGGCCGAAGGATTCACGAATATCTTTCGCCGCAAGCAGTGGATCAGGTTTGCCGTTCGGCCCTTCCGGATTCACATAGATCAGGCCCATCTGTACCGCAGCCAGCGGCTTTTCCAATTTGCCTTCCTTGTCGCGGCGCTTGCTATCGAGGAATTTGGTTTCAGAGCCCCAATAGACCACATCGGCTTCCCAGTCATCCTCACGGCCACCGGCGAAACCAAGGGTTTTGAATCCCATATTCTCCAGCGCCACGTTGCCCGTCAGCACCATCAGGTCGGCCCATGATATCTTATTGCCATATTTTTGTTTGATTGGCCAAAGCAGGCGACGCGCCTTATCAAGGCTTGCGTTATCAGGCCAGCTGTTCAAAGGATCAAAACGCTGCTGGCCACCACCGGCACCGCCACGGCCATCATTGGTGCGGTATGTACCCGCACTGTGCCATGCCATACGAATAAAGAACGGCCCATAGTTACCATAATCGGACGGCCACCAATCCTGCGAGGTGGTCAGCAATTCGTTTATGTCTTTCTTAAGTGCAGCCAGATCAAGCTTCTTGAATTCTGCCGCGTAATTAAACGATTTTCCAAACGGGTTTGATTCCACATTATGCATGCGAAGCGGCGCAAGGTTGAGTTGTTCGGGCCACCAGAACTGGTTCGTTTTTGCTTCACCTTGTGCGGCCATCTTGTCTGCCAGCACAGTATGTGACATTGAAACCGCCATTAAGCCTGCTAGTGCTGTAGCGATCAGAAGTTTTTGTTTTATCATGTGAATCTCCCTGCTTATGATTACTGAGCACAACCATATAGCCATTATTTATTTTTTTGTTAAATCATTTATCTCTATGTAGATGATAGATAACATCTATCATCAACACATTGACACATTGTGAGACAGCATATGAGTGAGATCATCAATTTACGCCAAGCGCGCAAGAACAAGGGCCGCAGCGAAAAAGACAAGAAGGCAGAGCAGAATCGCCTGCTTTTTGGTCGTACGAAATCAGAGAAACATCGCGATGAAAAAGAATCCGAGCGCGCATCAAAACATCTCGATGGCCATAAGCGCGACAAGGACGAGGAATAAGGGCGCTGTTTCCGATGCCCTGCTACCTGTAAATAGATAAAATGATACCAAGGAGAAGTTCTATGAAACCTGCATTTGCACTGATATTAAGTATATTGATACCTGCCCACTTATTTGCAGAAGAAAGCGAGATGCCCATGAAACCCAAGACAGAACTGACCGCAGAACAGCTTTATATCATCAAGGGTGGCACGGAAAAACCATTCCAGAATGCTTACTGGGATAATCATGCAGAAGGCATTTATGTGGATGTTGTAACCGGCAATGCTTTGTTCTCTTCTACAGACAAATTCGATTCCGGCACGGGCTGGCCAAGCTTTACCCAGCCGATCGAAGCCAATTTCGTGACCAACCATACGGATACGTCACACGGTATGAGCCGCACGGAAGTAAAATCCGCCGATTCGGGTGCGCACCTTGGGCATGTGTTCGATGATGGGCCAAAGGACAAAGGCGGCAAGCGTTATTGCATTAATTCCGGCTCGTTGCGCTTTATTCCTAAAGCAGAGCTTGAACTGGAAGGTTATGGCAAATACCTGAAGCTGTTCGAGAAGAAATAGCTATTTGAAACGCGCCTGCATTTCCTGCGTGGTTCTGTAAGGTGGCACGTCTTTGTGTCGCATATACATGATCTGCGCAGGTTCTAATATTGAGTACATGAGCTTGAACGCTTCCTGCAATCCTGAGCGATTGGATTTTCCAAGTAACATCGCCTGTTGGTAGATCTCACGCAACGTGCGCTTGCCATCCATGAATTTCAGCACTGCCGCCAGATGCGGGTGGTGCGGCACACGCACTTTACGCGTTTCTGTTGAACAAAAGATACCCTTGGCATCAGTCTTTGCGATATTATAAAGCCCCTCATATATCTCAGCCGGGGTCGTGAGTGCCATGGACGGGATCATATCCATATCATCGGGCGATGGCGCAGGTACAACATGGTGCGTTGCATAGAATACATGCGTTTTGGCAAGACCACCCATCAGTTCACCGATCGCATATTGCTCCTCGATCGGCAGCGTTCTTACATGCGCAAGCAACCCAGCATCCCGGATGCTTGCAACAGGATCACAATAATTAGGACCGATGAATGCAGCGATCGAAAGCCCTACCCCCTTCATATAATCATATAGCTCCGGAATGCTGTATGCCCTGTCCTGCGAATGTAGCAGCAGATCATAAAGTGCGGCATCGCCACCGCGGTGATCGTAAAACCAGTTCTTCGAATGATTGAACCAGTTGCTTTCCGGCAATTGCGCCAGCACAGTTTTACATATGGCAAGCTTGTCACTGTCGCTTGCATCGCCCGATAACATCCTGAGCAGCTCCTGCATCTGGTAGATCGCGGTGCGGCCATATTTGCCATACAGCATAATGCCCATCACGCCGCCTTCTGCCAGCACGCTGTTCAGTGCACGAAGCCCTTCTTCGGGATTCTCCAGATGATGAAGCACACCGGAACAATTGATGTAATCGAATTGTCCCAGCTCCATCGTTGGCAGATCAAGTAATGAGCCATTCACCCATTGAATATTCTCAAGACCACGCACTTCAGCGCGTGCCTTTGCCACCTTCATGGACGCCATGCTCATATCAAGATAGGTGATCTCAGCGTCCGTGCCTTGAAGTTGCTCAGCCAGACAAATCGTACTGTCTCCTGTGCCACCACCGGCAACAAGCGCGCGGAAATTTTTGTGAAAATTACGCTTACCCCCAAAGCCATGATGGTTCAGCACGTCAAGACAATCGGTTACGGTGGCGCGCAAATGCCTGCGCTCATCCTCCGGATTACGCGGCGGATAAGGAAAATGTTCGTATTGCTCTTTGACCTGAGGAAGGTACGACAGTGCGCTCATGAAAAGGATTTATAACGCATAAACTAAATTTGTCACAGCAAATATTGATGCATTTCCAAGTGTTATTTTCTTCTTATGATATTCGGTTGCCGCACATAATAATATACCGTATACAGGGTAAAATTTTTCAGCCTAGGGGGTATATATGAAAAACAAACGTAAAGCAGAATATGCAATGATCGATGCAAGCGATGAGATCAAACGTTTGAACCGCGTCATAGGTCAGGTAGAAGGCGTACAGAAAATGCTTTCTGATAACCGCAAACTACAAGATATCCTTATTCAGTGCCGCGCCATTCACTCAGCAGTAAAATCCGTGGAATCCAGAGTGTTCAAAGCATATGTTGAAGTGGCACTTGAAGAGATCGTGAAGCTCGACAAGAAAAAGAACCGCGCTGAAAAAGTAGAGGAACTTGAAGACCTGTTCAAACGCGTGGAATAATACCCTTACTGGGTATCTTTGATACGCTGGTGCTGCTGGCTGGCAATTTCATCTAACACAATAGTATCCAGCCGGTTCTGCGCAGCCACTTTCTTCTTTTTGGCATTTTCCAGAGCGATCTCGTATTTTTTCAACTCGCCGAACGCTGTGGCTATCTCTTCACGCAGGACATTCATCTTTCTATCCAGCGCCTGTATCTCTTTTCTGATCTGCTCCTGACGGGTTTTGATACGCTTGGCAAAATCACCGAAGAACGCCCCCATTTCCGGAGTTTTCCCAGCCAGCGCTATCTCTTGTGTCAACTCATCCTGTAGGCGCTGAATAAGCTGCTCGAGCTGTGATCTCTGGCTTTCCAGCACCACCATTTTTTTTCTGAGCACGTCAAGATCACGCTTATGCAACTTGATGAGGGTGGATAGACCTTTCACGATTCACAATCCATTATTTCTGATCTCGCCATTCCTTGATACCCAGCACATTTGCAAGCTGGTCATAGCCTTCGTCTAATAATGTTTTCTCTTCTTTTGCCTGTTTGAGAAAATTCTCCAGCGCCGGATAATACAGTATGGCCTGATCAACATTAGGATCTGCCCCTTTGCGATAAGCACCGAGCCGGATCATCTCTGCCATATCTTCGTAAGTAGACATCAATCCACGCGCCACCTGTATCAGTGCATTTTCCTGCGGTTCATTACAATCCGGCAGCGTACGCGAGACACTGCGCAGTATATTGATCGCAGGGAAACGCCCGCGCTCTGCGATCGCACGGTCGAGCACAATATGCCCGTCAAGGATACCGCGCACCGTATCTGAGATGGGCTCGTTCGTATCATCACCTTCCACCAGCACAGTGAATAAACCGGTGATACTTCCCTGCCCGGCTTTGCCTGGCCCTGCACGTTCCAGAAGTTTTGGGAGTTCGGCGAACACGGTGGGGGTATAGCCTTTACTGGTGGGAGGTTCACCGGCTGACAAGCCGATCTCACGCTGCGCCATCGCAAAGCGTGTAACGCTATCCATGAGGCATAATACTTCCTTGCCCTGATCCCTGAAATATTCTGCCACTGCCATTGTGATATATGCAGCCTGCTTTCTGAGCAGCGCATACTCGCTGGAAGTCGCAACAATAATGACCGACTTCTTTAATCCTTCTTCACCAAGGTCATCTTCAATGAATTCCTGCAATTCACGGCTACGTTCACCAATTAATCCTATCACGTTAATATCAGCCTGACTGTTCCGTGCCAGCATCGACATAAGGATGGATTTACCAACGCCAGACCCGGCAAATATACCCATGCGCTGGCCACGGCAGCAGGTCAGGAAGGTATTGATCGCCCGCACGCCCAGATTAAGCTTACCTTTAACGCGTTTACGTTCATGGGCATGCGGTGGCGATGCGCGTAGTGGATATGGTGTACTCCCCTTGGGTATCGGCCCTTTACCATCGACCGGCTCTCCCATGGCGTTAATAACGCGGCCAAGCCATGCTTCACAGGGGTGGCAAGCCGAGGCGCTGGCCTCAAGTTTAACTTTTGCCCCCGGCCCAACTCCTTCAATACTGCCAAAGGGCATTAGTAACGCTTTATTATCACGAAAACCGACCACTTCGGCCAAAATATTCTGTTGGCCTGCCCCCATCTGTATACTGGTGATACGGCAGCGCGCTCCCACCGACAACAAGCGCTCTATACCTGAACATTCGATAAGCATACCCATCACCGCGGTCACTGTGCCTGTGGCGGTAACATCCTGTATATTATTTATTTCCTCAAGCTGCAGCCGTGTCACGGAAAGCCTTTTACATTTGACATCAATTAATGACTACTTTACAAGCGAGTATAGGCTTGTTGTAAAGAAATTGTAATATAAAGATTGTTTAAAAGCAGTTTTTGTGGTTAACTAAAAATTAAACAGTTAATGCTTTTTATTATCGGTACTACTTAATAAACAGTAAATCTTAGGGGAGATTAAATATGCGTGTATTGCTGGTAGAAGATGATTCCTCGACCGCTAAAGCGATTGAGCTTTCACTGGCTTCTGAGGGTATTATCTGTGATACGACCCAGCTAGGTGAAGAAGGTCTGGAAATTGGTAAATTATATGATTACGACATCATTATCCTGGACCTTATGCTTCCAGACATTGATGGTTATGAAGTTCTGCGCCGTTTCCGTGCTGCACGCGTTACCACCCCTATCCTGATCCTTTCCGGTCTTTCTGGCCCAGACCAGAAGATCAAAGGCCTTGGCTATGGTGCAGACGATTACCTCACCAAACCTTTCAACAAAGGCGAGCTCATCGCCCGCATCCAGGCGATCGTGCGCCGCTCCAAAGGCCACTCTGAATCCATTATCCGCACTGGAAAACTGGCAGTAAACCTCGATACACGCTCTATCGAAGTGGACAGCAAGCCATTGCACCTGACCAGCAAAGAATACAGTATTCTTGAGCTGCTTTCCCTGCGCAAGGGCACAACCCTTACCAAGGAAATGTTCCTCAACCACCTCTATGGCGGTATTGATGAGCCAGAACTCAAGATCATTGACGTATTCGTGTGCAAACTGCGCAAGAAACTCGCAACTGCTGCCGGTGGCGATAACTATATAGAAACCGTTTGGGGTCGCGGCTATGTGCTGAAAGATCCTGATGCAAGCGGCGTTTCTTCAGACGCACACGCGAACGAAGTGGCATAATAACACCACTACGTTATTGCAGTTAAAAAACCGGCCAGAAATGGCCGGTTTTTTTTATTAAGCAGCTGTATCCAAAATCTACATTGACAGGGGCACGACGATAGCGTACATGAAGGTGCAACTAAGAATCATTATCAACATAAGCGACTCCTCATGCCCCTGCACTCCAGATTTTTTCTACTTACTATACTTGCCACTGCGCCCGTCTATGCAGATGATACTCAGCCAAGCAAACTTGATCAAAGCCGCCGCATACTGCCGCTGGAAGTAACCATCACCAAAGGTTACTGGGATCCGGTGAAGACACTCCCGGGTTCAGGCTATTATGTGGATGAGAAGCAGATGGAAAATGCGGGATCAACCGATATCCATCGCATCGTACAACAAGTACCCGGCATCAATGTACAGGAAGAAGATGGCTTTGGTCTGCGGCCGAATATCGGTATGCGCGGCGGCCGTATCGACCGCAGTGCCGATATTACCCTGATGGAAGACAGCGTACTTATCGCACCCGCGCCCTACTCTGCGCCGGAAGCCTATTATTTCCCTCGCAGCGAACGCATGACAGGTATTGAAGTGCGCAAAGGATCAAGTGCCATCAAATACGGCCCACGCACCACCAACGGCGCAGTGAATCTGTTGACGCGCTCCGTACCTGATGTACCGGCAAATGAAATATCTTTCAGCGCAGGATCATATGAGGGACTGCGTTATGGCGGTCACACCGGCAACAGTGTGGCAACCGATTACGGTAATTTTGGTGTACTTGCCGAATTCCATCATGAATCCAGCGATGGCTTTAAGAAAGCGAATTATCTGGGAGGCGACACCGGGTTCAATGTAAGCGATTACATGGTAAAAGCCCGCTACAAAACAGCCCCAAGCCGTACACATTACCAGGAAATGGAGCTAAAGCTCGGCTACACGGATGAAGACTCCAACGAAACCTACCTTGGTCTCACCTCATCCGATTTTAATGCAAATCCTTACCGCCGTTATGCCGCATCTCAGGTTGACCACATGGATGCATACCACCATCAGGTGCAGTTGTCGCATTACATCGAGCCGATGCGGGATATGGGTATCACCACCACGCTTTACCGCAATGATTTCAACCGCAACTGGTACAAGCTGAACAATGTGCGCTCCGGCACGAACCAGAGCATCTCCGCTGTACTGAATGATCCAAACACGTTTGCTGCACATCTTGCCATTTTACAAGGTGGCAACAGCGCAGCAAACGGTCTCACGGTGCGAGCGAATATCCGCGACTATTACGGGCAAGGCGTGCAAACCGCTGTGAACTACCGCACCAATCTTTTTAATGTCCGCAACGACATGGAATTTGGCCTGCGCTACCACATGGATGAACAAGATCGCTACCAGCATGACGATATCTACCAGATGCTAAATGGCCGTATGGTGCTCACCACCGCAGGTACGCCCGGCTCACAGGATAATCGTATTGGTAGTGCCAGCGCATGGGCAGGTTTCTTCCAGAACCGCATGTCATTCGGCAAGCTTGCTGTGACACCGGGTTTCCGTTACGAATATGTTGACCTCAAGACCGAGAATTTCGGTACATCCGATCCCGGACGCACCGGTGCAAATTTGCAAAAATATGCCAGCGTTGTTTCCGCATTCGTACCGGGTGTCGGGCTTGAATATGACATCAGCAAATCATGGCAATTGCTGGCTGGCGTACATAAAGGGTTTGCACCGCCAGAACCTCCTTCCAGTACTACGGCCCAAAGTTCTGCTGCGGAAGAAAGTGTAAACTATGAGGCCGGAGCTCGTTTTACAAAAAGCAATTTCAAGGCAGAAGCGATCGGCTTTTTCAATGATTATGAAAACCTGCTGGGTTCGGATACGTTCTCTTCCGGCGGCAGCGGATCAGATCAGTTTAACGGCGGCGAAGTCAATGTGTGGGGTCTTGAGGCCTCGGCAGGATACGACTTTGCAAGCCTTGTATCGCTTACTTCGGTGCACCTGCCCGTGAAGATAGGATATACGCATACACGCGCAGAATTCCAGAACAGCTTCACCAGCACGTTTGCAGAATGGGGCAATGTGAGCAAAGGATTTGAGCTCCCTTATATCGCCAAACATCAGGTCAATCTCTCGGCAGGCATGGAAACCAAACGCTGGGCGATCGGTGCGAATGCAAAATTCATTGACCGTATGCGTACCGTGGCAGGCAGCGGCCCGCTGCTCGAAAACCAGAGCACCGACGGCAGCTTCGTGATCGACCTGCATGCAGAAATAGAGGTGATGGATGGCGTACGTCCTTTCGTGAGCGTCACCAACGTGCTGGATGAAGTGTATGTGGCGGCGCGCCGCCCGGCGGGATTACGCCCCGGTGCACCGATGATGGCATACGCAGGAGTCAAAGCAAATTTCTAAGGCTATTACTGGTTTACCTGCAAGGTAAGCGTTTCATCATTAACCGCCGTGGTGATGGACGCAGCAAGCTCGTCCGCCAATTTGCGGGTAAAACAGGTCTGGACATTGCGGGGATTGATCTCAATGGAGGTCATATCACCACATAATATCTGCTCCACTTCTTTTTCCCATTTGAGTCCCGGCCCTGTAGTTGTGAAGGCAACAGACTTCTTGCCATCATCGGTCTGGCTGATGCGTATCGCGATCGTACCACCGCGGATCAACGTAGATGAGGTAACAATAAGCAGATTGCTGATAAGCCGCGACATCTTAAGGCTGATGGATACACCGGCAGAATCGGTATGACTGTCTGGCCAATCAAGCGTGATCTTACTGCCAGCAAAAAAATCTTGCGCCAGTTTTTGTTTATCGGCGAGGTTCGCCTCACCATTCTCTTTCACCGTGCCGTATGCCGTGCGATAAAATTGCAGCCGTGTCACGGCAGAGAATGCGCTACTGATGATAAGCTCAACTGCCTGACTCTGCATGTTGAAGCCTTCTTCACTCAAAAATTCTGCGCCGTTATTTACAGCACCTATTGGCCCTGTCAGATCGTGGCACAGTCTTGTGCACAACATCTCAGCCATTCGTAAATCAGCACTCATTTATGCCCCTATGTCTATGGATACGAAAACACTAGGCGGCAAAGATAAATATTTAGTAAACCCTGAGAGAATCCATTTATTTGACTTATCAGGAGCTAATTGTATTAATAGATTAATTTTAGCTTTTTATGATGTGCCCACTACACATCGCACTAATAAAAAAACATTATGGTAGAACATTCAGTAAGTACCCGCCTGCGCAAAGCAATGGATGAACAGCATACCAATTGCGTTCAGCTGGCACAGGCGGCAAAGGTTAAAACGTCGTTCTTGTATGACATACTCAATGGCAAGTCCGCCAACCCATCAGCTGTGCAGCTGGCAAAAGTAGCAAAGGCTCTTAATATCAGCCTGTCCTATCTTGCTGGCAGTAGTAAGCTGCGCGCTGATTATCCCGCCGTGGAAAATAATGGTATGGAATATATACCTATCGCCAGACTGGTTCTGGACAAGCATAGCGGTAAGATAATTTCACAACTGGACAAGACGCCTACCCTCCAGCTCAGTAAGGCATGGCTTGAGGAAGATCTTGGCATCTCGCCGGCTGATGCCAGGTATTTTTCGATCACCAGTGATGAGATGAACCCGTTATTTACCAAAGGCGACACCGTGTTGATCAATACCACACGCACACTGCCTTCACCGCCTGGCATCTTCCTGATGTTCGACGGCGCAGGCCTTACGGTGCGGCGCGTTGAATATAAGGGTAACCCAAAGAACAAACGTATCAGGATACTAAGCGAGAATGTGTATTACTCACCAGATGAACGCTCGCTTGAAGATATATTCATCATCGGGCGCGTCATTTGGGTAGCGCGGGCCATATGACGGCCATGACCCTGCAATATATCCACTTTGCGATACAGGGTGGACCGTCCTATGCCAAGGCTGCGTGCCGCCCGTGATACGCATCCGTTGCTATATTTGAGTACCGACCGGATAATTTCCTGTTCGAGGATATGCAATGGCTTTACATCGCCCTTCTCATCCACCAGGAAACTGTGCATCTGGCTTAGGATGATACTATTCTTTTCTTCCGGAGAAATATCGGACTGTGTGGAGATATGCCGCTCCAACCTGTCGATATAGCGGCGCATATGGCGAATGGTGATGGCATGTTGCAGGGTAAGACGTAATTTATCCATCGTTACCGGCTTGATCAGGAAATCATGCACACCCATGCGCAGGGCCTTCTGGGCGATGGCCTCTTCCCCATACTGCAGGAGCAGTATAAGTAGCAGTTCCGGATTGATGGCACGCAGCGCAGAGACCAGACCCAGATATTTCTGTGTATCCTGCGTGCCAAGGGCGACAACAGCAGCTGTGATGATCACCTCTTTGTTATTTACACTGGCCAATGCATCTGATGCATTGACATAGACGATGTTCTGCGCTGGGAAATGCTCATGTAACTTGCTGAAATGAGAGTCTTTATCATCCCTGGAATATTCAGTAATAAGTAAGATCGTTTCCTGCATATGTACCTGAATGTGAATTAATACAATACAACAATAGGTATATTTAATTACATTATCAATCAATAGTTGTTATGTCTTATGATTCTTTTCCCCGCCGGTTGTGTTATTATGGCCACTCACCTATAACGAATGGGCTTATGATAAGACTACGCCTCATATTTCTGGCCTTTGTACTGGTTGCCACCCCGGGCTATCGCTTCCGCTGCTGGTGGGGCTGTACCGACCAGACCGCCATACAACATGACTATATCGAACAGCGCGACCACTGCCGCGCCTATGCCCAGCTGAAGCTGGATATGGTGATGCGTAATAATAATATTGAAGGAACGCCACTCAATCGCCAGACCCAGCTGGTCAATCTGTTCAGCGACTGCATGGCCACCAAAGGATGGGATATTCCCAAAGGCGCGACAGCCGGCGGCGAAACCCCTCCTATTGCAGATCTGGACAAGACCCAACCTTCAAAGGAACAAAAGGTCGCAAGACAGCAGGAACGCAAATGGGCACTTACGCGTTCATCAGAGTGCGCCTTTGCGCGCAATGCTGCGGCATACTCCAGCATATCCGCCGCGCGTGCCAAAGCATGTGATCTTGAGTGCGAACAACGCCTGAAAGAATCACCGGATGCACCACGCCCTGCGGCGTGCCCGTCGGCGGGTCTCTCGCCTAGCTATGCAACCGGCGTTGAGCGTGAATACGATCCTGAAAATAACTAGGTGTGGCCGTTGCCGTTCGACGTGCCGTTATCCACACTATTATTTGCTTTGACCCCGGGTAGCCAGCCACGGCGCTTGAATACCACGAGCATGCCAACAGCAACACCCAGCATCAATGCCAGCGCGAACGGATAGCCGTAATACCATTCCAGCTCAGGCATATTGAGCGGTGATTTATCCGGGTGGAAATTCATGCCATATACCCCCGCGATGAAATTGAGGGGAATGAACACCGCCGATACCATGGTGAGTACTTTCACGATCTCGTTGGTTTTGTGACCTTCATAAGCAAGGAAGGTATTTAAAAGGCCGGTTGCCGTATCACGATAGAATTGCGTGAGTTCGTTCGCCTGCATGGCGTGGTCGTAGCAGTCACGCAGGTAATTGCGCGTAGGCTTGGTGATAAGCGGGGTTTCCTGCCGCATGATCATGCTGATGACGTCACTCGTCGGCCAGATGGTTCTATGCATCAGGAGCAGATCGCTTTTGGTTAAGTGGATCTGCTGAATGGCGTCCTTGTTCTCACGCATCTGCGGATTGCCAGACATAATATCATCTTCGATCTGCACCAACTGGTGATTCATCCGGTCAAGGATCGGGAAGTAATTATCGATCACCTCGTCAAGCAGCGCATAATACAGATAGTCCGTACCAGAGGTGCGTATCTTGCCCGTACCGCGACGGATGCGCTCACGCACCTGATGGAAGCTGTGGTTCACCTTTTCCTCGAACACAATGACCACGTTCTTTTTGAGGAAAATACTGAACTGTTCGCTTTCGAACTGCTCAGAGACCAGCCCACCTTTCATGATGGTGAAAACATAATTCTCGTAATATTCGACCTTGGGACGGCTGGTGGTATCCAATACGTCCTCAAGCAACAGGCGCTCCAGCGAGAACATGCCACCGATCTTCTCGATGACCTCGACATTGCCAAGCCCGATCACATTCACCCACACCACCGGCCATGATGTCAGGAACTGGTTGATCTCCTCCACATTCTTGCAGGTATGCTCCACATAGCCATCCGGCCCGTAAGCCATAACAAAGACCTCGGAAGGATGAGAAAGTGGGCTGGCCGCCAGTGAACCGGGGGCAGAGCCGGGGCGCGGCTTGTAAGACGCTGGAATGATACGTCTTTTTCTAAAAGAACGCTTGCGTGCCATAGTCCCTCCTCTTGCGCTGGGAGTTTGGAAAACCTTGAAAACTTTTGCCTTGGTACTCTCAATCTCCACTTAACTCAAGTAATTTTGCCAGTATAATGCGCCCATGAAAAAAACCGCCATAACCTGCACCCGCCGTATCGAATTCGATGCCGCTCATCGCGTGATGCTCCATGAAAGCAAATGCAAGCATTTGCATGGGCATCGTTATGCTATTGAGGCCACCTTTGCCTCAGACGGCCTTGACTCTCTGGGGCGTGTGGTAGATTTCGGGGTAGTGAAAGAAAAGCTCGGCGGCTGGATCAACGAGCATTGGGATCATGCCACCATCTTATTTGATAAGGATAAGACACTGGGTGAAGATATCGCCAAACATACCGGCCAGAAGGTGTTCTATCTGGATGCGAACCCAACCGCAGAGAACATGGCAGATTATATACTTAAGAATATCTGTCCGGAATTATTCACCGGCATGGGCATCACCTGTACGAACATCCGGCTATATGAAACCCCGGGTTGTTATGTGGATGCTACGGGAATAACCGCGTAACACTCCACCCATTCCCATCACGCGTAAACACCTCGCGGTCATGCAGGCGTGCAAGGCCATTGTTCCAGAACTCGATCGCATCAGGCACGATACGAAACCCTGACCAATACGGTGGGCGGGGTATATCACCTACACCAAAACGCAGCGTTTCCGCAGCCACTGCTTTCACCAGTTCTGTTTTACCGGATAACGGGCGCGACTGTTTGGAAGCCCACGCACCGATACGGCTTTCACGCGGGCGGCTTTTGAAATAGGCATCGGCCTCGGCGTCACTCACCTGCTCTGCCTTGCCTTCAATGCGTACTTGCCGTTCCAAGGGCATCCAGTGGAAGCATAGCGCCACATAAGGGTTCGCAAGTATCTCGCGGCCTTTGCGACTTTCAAAATTGGTGTAAAAAACGAATCCACGCTCATCTACTGCTTTCAGCAGCACCATGCGTGATGATGGTTTGCCGCCTTCCCCCACACTGGCAAGGCACATAGCTGTTGGTTCAGCGATGGTTTTGCATTTCTTTGCGTCTTCCAACCATTGCTGGAACTGTGAGATCGGATCGGTCATGCCTCGATGTAGCGCACATGGCTACCCTTATCGATCATGAGTGCTTTGGCGGCTTCCGGGGTAATAGAAACGCCTGTATCATTTTCTTCAAGCGGCGCACGCACCGTTCTGAAATTCTCTACGACAGCAGAGCTTATCATATATTCCGGTTTAGGCATCAGTTCACGTATATCGGATACCACCGAGCGTTTGCTTTTGCGCACGGTGCGTATCTGCGAACATTCCGCCTGCATGGTAGGACCGGCATCGAACACATCGATATACCCCTGATGACGGAAACCTTCACGCTCCAGCAACTGTTTGGCCGGACGCGATGCTTCCAGTGGCTGGCCTATAACGGCCTGCGCACGCTCATCCAATAGGTTCACATAGATAGGATATTTAGGCATGAGATCAGAGATGAACTGACCGCCCTGTGTGGCATTGATGAAATCCGCGCGCTTGAAATCCATTTTGAAGAAATGCTGCGCGAGGTTCTGGTAGAACGGTGAATGGCCATGGGCGTCCTGCACCCCACGAATCTCAGAGATTGCTATATCCGCGAATATATCCGGGAATTCCGCGATCATCAGATAACGCGAGCGCGAAAGGAACTTGCCGATACCATCACGACGATAAGCAGGAAGCAAAAACAGCGAACCTATTTCTGTCGCGCCTGTATAATCATTCACCATGTGCAACACGCGTTGCTGCGAATATACGCCAAGTTCTTCCGACGCCTGCACGATGGTAGAAAGTTTGTAAGAATAGAATGGATGCTTGAGCCCCACATGGGCGATGATACCCACCGTGCCCACCAGCTTGTGCGCATCCTGATCTTCCAGAACGAACAGGAAGCGATCTTGTTTTTCTTCTCCCAGCTTTCCAGTGAAACTGGCAACCGAGCGGGCGATCTTTTCTTCCAGAACTTCAGGGTCAGCGGGAAGCGAGGTAAATCCAATGCCTGCCTCTTTGGCGAGCGTAAGTATCTCCGCATGGTCGGATGTTTTGACCGGGCGTACGACGATCATTTTTTTGCACCTGGACGCGCCAGATACGCTGTCATCGTTTTCTTGAGGCGATCAACGCCCTTTTGCATCTCATCTTTTGTGATGGTGAGCGGCGGCAGGAAGCGAAGCACATTCGGCCCGGCCTGCAACATCAGCAAACCATGAGCGCGTGCGGTCTCACAAATTTCACCGGCCTTGCCATGCCACTGGGGCATCAACTCGGCACCGATCATGAGACCACGCCCGCGAATTTCTTTGAATACTTTATATTGCTTGTTGATCGCTTCAAGTGTGTTGGTCAGATCCTTGCCGCGATCGCGTACATTCTTCATAGCTTCTGGCGCTTGTAACTTTTTCAGTATCACACGCGCAACCGCACATGCGAGCGGGTTACCACCGAAGGTAGAACCGTGACTACCGAACTGGAATGTCTTTTCCACTTTATCACCGACGAGTGCCGCACCGATCGGGAAGCCACCACCAAGGCCTTTGGCCATGGTCACGATATCCGGTTTAACACCCGGCTCTGCAAAGTGAGAGAATAGTTTTCCGGTACGTCCCATACCACACTGCACCTGATCGAGAATGAGCAGCGCATCATATTTGTGGCAGAGATTCTGCACATGCAGCAGGAAGCCAGGCGCGACCGGTGTGATACCACCCTCACCTTGCACTACTTCCAGCATCACCGCACAGGTGTTCGGACCAACCATACCTGTAAGGGCATCAAAATCATTGAACGGGCAATAACGGAATCCCGGTGGCAGCGGCTCGAAGCCTGCATGATATTTTGGCTGGGCCGTTGCTGTTACGGTTGCCATGGTACGACCATGGAACGAACCTGTGAACGTAATGATCTCGCGACGCTCCGGCGGACGGCCTTTGTCGGCTGCATATTTACGCGCCAGCTTGATAGCGGCTTCATTAGCTTCCGCACCTGAATTGGTGAAGAATACGCGTTTAGCGAATTTAGAGGCTTTCACCAGTTCTTCCGCAAGGCGGACCACCGGTTCGGTATAGAACATGTTACTGGTGTGCCAGAGTTTATCTGCCTGCTCGGTGAGCGCTTTGATTAGATCCTGCTTATGGTGGCCAAGGGCAGACACCGCGATACCTGCACCAAAATCCACATAATCCTTACCCTCGAGATCCCATACGATCGAGCCCTTACCATGATCGAGGATCATGTCACGTGGCTTATAGGCCAGCGTGTAATATTTGCGACCTTTGGCGATGAGATTTTTGGTCGTACCGGCACGAATAGCGTTATGGCCGATACGAGCCGTATCACCCGGTTTTTTCGGAGGCAGCGCTTTTTTGCTGCGCTTTTTTGGTTTTAATTTAATAGGTTCTTTGCTCATGACCTTTATTCCTTTTGGAGATAAAGGCTAGCCCAAAGAGGTTAAAAAATAAAGAAAAATGCACTAAAAATCAGTTTCCCTATAGGCTTTTATTGGTTTATAACTAATAAAAATTAACCATTCTGCCCTAAACTGCTCCTTGAACAATCACACGAGAAAAATATGAGTAACGACATTCCTGATATCCATTCACTAGCCAGAGATAGCGAACTGGTAGGCATCATCTCCGATACTGTGGATAAATTACCGGGAAACAACTTGTATAGAGCTTTCTTCGTGAAGCTCACAGAAAATCGTGGCAGAAATACTAAAGACCGCTTTGAAATCGGAAAGACAATCGCTGAACTCGCTGACAAGCATCCTATCAATTTTGATATCCCTGCGAATCCGGGAGAGATACCCACCGCCACACTGCAAAAATACCTGCTGGCCTTTGACAATCAGGAAATGAATGCTCTGGGAGCGGCTGGAGGCATAACATCTGATATGGGTAGGCGCAGCTTCATGCGTAGTACTGCCGGATTGATCACCGGTGCACTGGTGGCTGGCGGATCTATCGGTTACATGGTTGGCAAGAAAGATACTCCCCCTTCCCAACAGCAGCCCCCTTCAGGAAACATGCCCGTTCCAGACCCAGGAACACTGCTGATGGTGGGCGGCGCGATGGTTGCAATGTCCTTACTACAGAATGCCCGCAGGAGACGCCGCGAGAACCCTACCGTGGATTACGCGATGCAACACCTGCCTGAAACACTGACCGAAATATTGGTGGAACAAGACAAGCAGATCAAAGCAGCAATGACTCAAAAAGCTGCCCGTAGCAGCAGTCCTGCTCGTTAATAATATACAAGCAGCATAAAAAAATCCCCGCGTTTTGCGGGGATTTTTGTTTAGGCGAAGAGTTTCGCGTAAGAACGTTTCTTGCGTTTCTTCCAGTAGCCGCGGTGGTAGGCATCAGACGCCAGCAGTGGCAATACTGAGGTCGCTTCCGCGAATACCATCTGTTCATACGCCGTATCCACCTTGCCCCATGAAGACGCTTCCTTCAGGGTAGAAGATGAGCATGCACCATCGCGCACGTCAGCCACGGTGATCTGTACCGCGTATTTATGCATCTCTGCATCCACGCCCAGAATCTCAGCGCACACCACGGTGTCCTGCACGAAGTTCTTAGGCACACCACCACCCACCATGAGCAGGCCCGAAGTGCCGCCCTTGATCTTGATGTCGGTGAGTTCGCGGAAGTCCGCGATAGAATCGATGGTGAGGTATGGCTTTTTCTTTTTCATGCGCTCCACCTGGTGCACCACAAGGCCGAAACCTGCGGAAGAATCGGTGAATGCCGGACAGAAGATAGGCACACCATGCTCATACGCACGCTGGATGAGCGAATCTTTTTTCTTGCCGTTCTTTACCAGCCATTTGCCCATCTCATGGATGAACTCGCGCGAAGAATACGGACGCGGCTCAAGTGAATCAGCGATCTTTTTGATGGTGTGGTCGCACGCCTGCAGCTCTTCTTCATCGATGTAGGTATCGTAGATACGGTCGATGTAGTTATCGCGCAGGGTTTTGTCGTCCATGAACTGGCTGCCCTGATAATGTTTGAAGCCAAGCGCTTCGAAGAAGTCCATATCCACGATGGAAGCACCGGTTGACACGATGGCATCCACCATGTTGTTCTTCACCATATCCACATAAAGCTGCATGCAGCCGCCAGCAGAGGTACTGCCTGCGAGGGTCAGGAAAATGCTGCAGGATTTGTCCTTGAGCATCATGTTATAGATCTCTGTCGCTTTCGCCAGATCACGCGATGTGAATGACATACCCGCCATTGAATCAATGATCGGGCGCGCATCAAACGACGTGATGTCAATATGCTCCACCTCTTTGGTAAGCAGGTTATGTTTGGTATTGGCCTTCTTCGCGGTTTTCATTTTCTTCTCCTAAAAATGACCCCCCGCAACATGTGCGGGGGGTATACTCATTGCCCGCCTTCCAGGCGGTTTGGTTATTAGTTTACTGCAGCACGGTTCAATATTGGCTTGTCGCTTACTTCCACCGTTTTGGCTTCACCAAAACCGTTGAAGTTGGTACGCATGGTCGCGCCATACGAACCCAGCTGGCCGATCTCGATCCAGTCACCTTCTTGTATATCCTTAGGCAGATGGAACGGACCTTTCATGGCATCCATGCTGTCGCAGGTTGGGCCATAGAAGGAGAATTCCTGCACCTCGGCAGACAATTTGCCACCCGGGCGCATTGCCTTTACAGGATATACGAAGCCCGGCACACCGGCATCGAACAGGCTGCCATACGTGCCGTCGTTGATGTAGAGTGCATTGCCCTTGCGGAGCTCTACGCGCACCACGATGGATCCACCCTCAGCCACCAGCGCGCGGCCCGGCTCAGCCAACAGCTGGCAATGGCCGAACTGTTCACCTGTCGAGGCGATCGCCTTTTTAATGGCTTTCATATAATGGGTAAGTGGCAACGGCATGATGCCCGGATAGATGGATGGGAAACCACCACCAATATCCAGCATATCGATGCGCACGCCACTCGTGTCGATAAGTTCTGCCACTTTGTGAATGGCAACGCTGTACGCTTCCGGCTGCATGCACTGCGAACCCACATGGAAGCATACGCCCATACGGCTTGCAGCCGCACGAACCGCCTGCAACAATGCAGGTGCTTCTTCCGGGGTTACACCGAACTTGCCGGCAAGGCTTAAATAAGCCGTGTCGTTCGGAACGGTCACGCGCACATACAGGTTCAGGTCTGATGCATTGTCAGTGACCTCGAGGATCTTCTGAAGTTCCTCATGGGTATCAAGCGAGAAATCACGCACGCCATACTCGAAGTATGCCGCATGGATCGCAGCACGGCTTTTCACCGGATGCATGAAATACAATTTCGCATCGGGCACAAGATCGGCCACCAGTTTTACTTCCGCGATGGATGCCACATCGAAATGCGCAACACCAGCACGCGCCAGATAACTGATCACCAGCGGATCCGGGTTGGTCTTCACAGCAAACATCGTATCCCCGGGGAACAATTTTATGAAACGGCGAGCGGCAGCAGCGATCGTTGTCGGCCGCAGGCAATGCACAGGGATCTCAGGGCGCGTCTCGCGCACCATCTGTTCGACCGAACGGAAACGCTCCGGCTGCGGAGCTTGCGTCGGATAAACCTGTGGTGTTACAAATTCTGGGAGGGAAATGACGCTTTGGCGTCGAAGTCGGCCGTCAGGCTCGAGTGGGGCATTTTTCATCTATCTTAGTACCTATATATCTAAATTGTTCTACGTTAAGGCTCGCCGAGGAGAACCGCGACAAACCGCTTTTTCAGGCGTTGTTTGGTTTCAACAGTAAACATATAGTTCCTATACGTTGTTAACGATGTGACTTCTATAATTAAAGTCGAGTTAATAATAAAGCAAAAACATGCAACACTTAAGAGTTTTTTTAAAAAACTTTCCCCCACCCTCCAGCCCGTCCCTCCTGCACTTCCCCTACATGTCCGGAAATAGCCGTTCTGCTGTTGTCAAACGTCGCAGAATGTGCTTTTTTGGGCGAAACATAACGATAGAGGTTATATCATGTCCCGTCAGCCACGCTTTGAAACGCTCGCCATCCATGCCGGTTATAAGCCGGATGCCACCGGCTCGCTCCAGCCACCGGTCTATAATAGCGTGAGTTTCCAGTTCCGCGATGCTGAGCATGCCGCCAACCTCTTCACCCTGAAGGAAGCGGGTTATGTCTATTCCCGCCTGACCAACCCTACCGTGGAAGCCCTGCAGAACAGGCTTGCGGCGCTGGAAGGCGGCGCAGGGGCAACGGCGACCGGTTCAGGGCATGCCGCCCAGATGACCGCCCTGTTCAACCTGATGCGCTCTGGCGATGAATTCGTGGTCTCCAACCGCTTGTATGGCGGCACCACCAGCCAGTTCAAAAACAGCTTCGTGCAGTTCGGCTGGAGTGCTCATTTTGTGGATATTACCGACCATGCTGCCGTAGAGGCCGCCATTACCCCAAAGACCAAAGGCATCTTCTGTGAGAGCTTTGCCAACCCGGCGGGCGTTGTGGCGGATATCGAGGCGCTGGCCAAAATTGCCCATAAGCACGGTATCCCGCTGGTGGTGGATAACACCATGGCAAGCCCCTACCTGATCCGCCCGATCGAATGGGGTGCGGATATCGTGGTGCACTCCACCACCAAGTTCATCACCGGCAATGGCTCGGCCATGGGCGGTATCGTCATCGATTCAGGCAAATTCAACTGGGCGCAGAATGATAAATTCCCGATGATGGTAAAACCTGACCCTTGTTACGACGGCCTCGAATTCTTCAAGACCTTTGGCGAAATGGCCTTCACCATGCGCGCCATTGCGGTTGGATTGCGCGACCTCGGCGCATGCCAGAGCCCGATGAACGCTTCCCTTACCATGAACGGGCTTGAGACCATGGCACTGCGCGTACAGCGTCATTGCGATAATGCACTGGCCGTGGCGAAGTTCCTTTCCACCCACCCTGAAGTAAACTGGGTGAGCTATGCCGGACTTCCCGACAGCCCATACCATGCGGTCGCAAAAAAATACTCGCCGAATGGTTTCGGGTCGGTATTCACCTTCGGCGTGAAGCGTGGCTACGAAGCTGCAAAGCAAATGGTGGAAAGCCTGAAGCTGGTAAAACATGTGGCCAATATCGGCGACACCAGAAGCCTTATCATCCACCCTGCCTCCACCACCCACCACCAGCTTTCCCCTGAGCACCAACTCAAGGTTGGCATCAAGCCGGAAGGTGTGCGCGTATCGATCGGCCTTGAACACCCGGATGACATTATGGCGGATTACGACCAGGCATTAAAAGCAGCAGCAGGCCAGGCAAAAGCCGCCTGATAATCTTGACGTCACATATTAGCTGATTATTGCGTATCGCTTCTAGACCGCTTTTTTGGGGCATATGCCTTTAATTTTGGCTACACCATAATATTTATACTCATTATATTGCTATATTCTAGTCATTTGCTTTATAAGCATTATTTATGACATGCCCCCATCTGGCATCAATTTTCTTCATACGAATGTAACACCATCGTAAAGAAACTGTAACAAATCACCATTATACTCGTAAGAACGTAGGGTGGCTGCGCAGTACACAGGAAGTGGCTACATATAAATTAATAATGTTTTGAGAGGTTTTATGAAATTTTTATATCTCACAGCTGCAGCTCTTTTTATCTCGTTTACCAGCGCAGCGCAGCCAGTAAAAGCTGAGAGTAGTGACGCAGATCTTGAAGCATTTACAGAAGAGTTTGATGTAGATACCACCATGGACTTAGATACCGTCATGCTGCCTGCAAATGGGCCATATGAGGTTAA
Source organism: uncultured Rickettsiales bacterium (assembly GCA_964535825.1). Classification (GTDB taxonomy): domain Bacteria; phylum Pseudomonadota; class Alphaproteobacteria; order Rickettsiales; family SXRF01; genus CAZAQK01. The sequence continues at coordinate 27,645 of CAZHUC010000010.1, read as the reverse complement.
GAAAAATCGTGCGGGTGAGTGTTGTTGCTATTATAGTGAAACAGCTCCAAATGAAACTCAGGCTGTAAAGAACAGGTGCTGCAGCAAAAAATTCTTCAAGCCAGTCACTAATCCTGCAAATCCTACAGGTCCAAAACTCAAATACTGCACCAAAGCAAGCAATAAATGCCCAAAAACATCTAAAGAAGCTCGCAGGGCGGGTGCTACTTGCACAGTGATTTAATTAGAAATGTCTGATTAAAAAAAACCCCCTTCGCAAGAAGGGGGTTTTTTATTGCCGTATGCAAAATGATTTAGCGGCCTCTGCCACCCTGACGCGGACTGTTTGCCAGATTACCCGTGATTTCACCCATCGAATTCATACCATACATACCGCCCGTATCGCGTGCTGAGCGCACCTGATCCTGATAGGCAGCCAGGCGTGCCGGGTCATTCTTCAGGCCGGCAAAATAAACAGCTACCTCTTCAGCGGTTGCCCTCTCTCCTTTAGAGAGACGTTTCAGGCCTATGATATTTTCTTCCGCCACCAGCTGCTCAACGGTTTTATAATATCCGTTCAGCACTGCTGATTCGATATCAGCACTGGCGATATCCTTGTATTGAGGATCCTGACTGAACATCTGTGCGAATTTCTCCGCGATCGCTTTATCCGCTGCAATCTGTTCTGCCGTGCGTTCAACCTTAAGACCATCATTCACTGCTTTTATATAAGCCGCTTCGCGCTTTGCTTTTTGTTCCGGTGTTTCCTGCGGAACTTCAAGTTTTTCTACAAAGGAAGGAGCAGCATTAGATCCTGTCGCCTGTTGCTTCATTGGTTTCATGGTCGTCTTGCTAGCACCACTTGTGCCGTCTGGTTTTCCTTTGGCATCATCCACCGCCTGCTTGATGCGATCCATATCAACATCAGGACGGCCGGTCGCAGGTTCAGCCGGCACAGTTGCCACCGGCTGGTTCGGATCAGTGAACTGATCCAATGCGTCACCTGATATTGGAACATCGGCTGAGTTCAATAATCTGTGCGCTTGATATGCGGCAGCACCAGCAAGCCCTGCCAATGCCGTATTAGCAAATATTTTCAACACTTTCAGTTGTTTTTCGCCTTCTTGATACTCTCTTCCCAGATTTTTTTTCTTTTCCATACCGCATCCATGAGACTCAAAATTCGGGTCTTAATCTATATTAACCATCGATTTTGTAAAGTTTTTCTTTGCCTTTTCTTACAAACATCACCGTAGCATTTTTATACAATTTAACAGGTGACAAACCCTTGGAAAACCGCTAGAAGCATCCCGCAAAGCCCAACTTAGGAAGGTTTTGCATGGAAATCAAGGAAGCTCTCACATTTGACGACGTACTTTTAAAGCCTCGTGCGTCGGATTTCATCCCTTCAGCCGCTACCACCTCTACCCGCCTGACCAAAAACATCACGCTTGGCATTCCCCTTATTTCAGCGGCAATGGATACGGTCACGGAATCACGTCTGGCCATCGCCATGGCACAGCATGGCGGCATGGGTTGCATCCATAAGAATATGACGCCCGAACAACAGGCGGCAGAAGTCCAGAAAGTAAAAAAATACGAATCCGGCATGGTGCTCGATCCACTGACCATCCATCCGGATGCCACACTGGCTGAAGCCATGGCACTTGTACGCCACCATAACATCTCCGGTGTACCTGTAGTGGAACGCAAAACTGGTAAGCTCGTAGGTATCCTGACCAACCGCGATGTTCGCTTTGCTTCCGACCCACGCCAGAAAGTAAGCGAATTGATGACGAAGGAAAACCTCGTCACCGTAGAAAAGACCATCAAGCGTGATGCCGCAAAAAAATTACTGCACAAGTTCCGCATTGAGAAGCTATTGGTAGTGGATAAGCAATATCGCTGCATTGGCCTCATTACGGTGAAGGACATCGAGAAAGCCGAGACCTTCCCTAACGCCTGCAAAGATGATCAGGGCCGCTTGCGCGTAGCCGCTGCCGTAGGCACAGGCAAAGACGGATTCGCCCGTACTGAAGCACTCATCGAAGCGGGTGCGGATGTACTCATCGTTGATACGGCACATGGCCACTCCAAAGGTGTGATCGATTCGGTTCGTGCCATCAAATCTGCCTATAAATCCGCTCAGATCATCGCGGGTAATATTGCAACAGCTGATGCAGCAAAAGCTCTCATCGATGCTGGTGCAGATGCTGTAAAAGTGGGTATCGGCCCAGGATCAATCTGTACCACCCGCATCATCGCCGGTGTCGGCGTACCGCAGCTTTCAGCCATCATGGATGTGGTATCGGTTGCCAGAAAAAAGAACATCCCGGTCATCGCTGATGGCGGCATTAAATTCTCAGGCGATCTTGCAAAAGCGATCGCAGCCGGTGCTGATTGCGCCATGATCGGCGGCTTATTTGCAGGCACAGAGGAAAGCCCAGGCGAAGTGGTATTATATCAGGGGCGTTCATATAAAACTTATCGTGGTATGGGATCGGTCGGTGCGATGGCACGTGGCTCTGCGGATCGTTACTTCCAGCAGGAAATATCCGATAAACTCAAACTCGTGCCAGAAGGTGTGGAAGGTCGCGTACCATTTAAAGGACCAGTATCGGGTGTTATCCACCAACTCATCGGTGGGCTGAAAGCGGCAATGGGCTACACTGGCAGCCAGACCATTTCGATATTGCAGAAGAATGCAGAATTCGTACGTATTACGTCAGCTGGCCTGCGTGAATCACATGCCCATGACATCACCATCACCCGTGAAGCACCGAATTACCGGACGGAGAGTTGATCATTCTGGAATATTATTATTATTTGCTGAACACGGCACTTACCATTATCGGGCTGGCCATACTTGTTTTTATCGCTAACTCGTTAAGGCAAAAGAGCGGACTCGGCTGGCTTGATTTCCTGCATCCGCTGGGTCGTTATATCGTGGTGATTGTACCTGCCATGTTCAAAGGACCTTTTACGATCAGGACGATGGTTTGTATCTGCATCGCCGGATTTATAATGTGGCTGGTACTGTCGCCTGTTGAAGAGGAATTCAAAAAGCCTTCTCCACCAAAAAAATCTGAATCCATAACGAAGGCAACCAACTGATCATGACCCCCGGTGCACGCATACAGGCAGCCATTGAGTTGCTCGATACCATCTTAACGTCATGGCAATCCGAGAAACGTTTCCCGGCAGACAAGCAGATCGATGGATATTTCAAGGCGCGCCGCTTCATCGGCTCTAAAGACCGCGCTGCTATAGGTGAACTGGTATATTGGGTGCTGCGCCATAAAATGTCGCTGGCATGGTGGGTCACCAAAGCGCGTAGTGCGAATGATAACGCAACGCTTTTAAATAATATGTTGGATGAGTCTGTGGTCATTTCCGGCAGGCACTATGTGCTGGCAGCGCTGATGCTGCGTAAAGATTACGATGTGCACTCCATACAGAATATCACCAAAGACGGTGCACACTGCCCTGCCCCACTCACGGCCGACGAAGGCAAGATGTGCGGTGCGATGCATAAGCAGCAACACATGCATCCCGATATGCCAGACCATGTGCGGCTTAATTACCCTGCATGGCTTACACCACACCTCAAAGCATGTTTTGGCGATGAATTTGAAACAGCAGTACTTGCGCTGAATGAACAGGCGCATACCGACCTGCGCGCCAATACTATAAAGACCACGCGTGATGATCTGCTTGCTGCACTGAAGGCTGAAGGGTTTGATGTCGCAGCGTGCGCACATTCTGCCGTAGGTATCAGGCTTGCCAAGCGCGCACCGATCTTTACGTCACGCACCTTTAAGGAAGGTTGTTTCGAAGTACAGGATGAAGGTTCACAGATAGTAGCCGAACTCGTCGATGCGACGCCCGGTATGCGTGTGATAGATTTCTGTGCCGGCGCTGGAGGAAAAACTCTTGCCATCGCCGCCAGCATGAAAAACAAAGGTCGCATTCTGGCGTGGGATACGTCTGCAAAACGCCTCACCCAGATAAAAGAACGTCTGCGCCGGGCCGGTGTGGATACGGTGGAAACGCATGTCATCGAAAATGAAAATGATCAATTCATCAAACGCCATAAAGCCAGCGCAGACAGAGTACTCGTTGATGCACCCTGCTCCGGCACAGGCACATGGCGACGCAATCCTGATCTTAAATGGCGCTTCTCTTCAAAAGATCTGGAAGAAGTGTTAGCGGTGCAGCGATCAATTCTGCAAAGTGCAGCACGTTTGGTGAAACCAGGTGGCAAACTGATCTTTGCAACATGTTCGATACTGCAAGAAGAGAATGAACAGCAAGTTGAACAACTGTTAAAAAATGTAAATGATTTCAGGGTTGTCTGTGCAAGAAAAATGTGGGATAAAACGTCGCCTGGTGATGAATCTGAAAATTATTCATATTTCCGGGTAGCTCCGCACAAAGACGGAGTTGATGGCTTCTTTGCCGCGGTACTGGAGCGTCAGGGAGTCAGCCCTAAAAATGCTAAGGGAGAATGAAATGCAGTTAAAAGATGTGTTTGTTACGCTTAAGAATTATGTAAATATTTGGTTTCACAAGCGTAACATCATTATCGTTTCCCAACACAAGGTTAAGCACGTCCATGTCACGGGGCGTATGCAGTTCGCCGCACTGGCTCTGACCGTTGGTTGTGTGTTCTGGGCCTCTTATTCTACAGGCCGTTATATGGCAGCCCAGCATGCTCTTAAAGAGCAAGCCATTGCCATGCGTACACTGACGCCGGTGAGTCTTTCTGAATCAACTGCCGTTGATGTACCTGAAGCAACCGCAGCTGTAACGGATAGCACCGCGGCTGGTATGGACAAGCCTGAGCTCCTCGCGCGTGTTGCATTATTGGAAAAACAGGTCAGTGACCTCAAGGCATCCAAGGATGATATCATCGCCCGCGTAAAAATGAAAACCTCAGGGCAGATCGATGACCTGGAAGCCATTATCGAACAGACCGGCCTGAGCCCCAAAGACCTGAAGCGCAACTTTGCCAAGAATGATGACCGCAAAGGCTTGGGCGGCCCTTTCATTCCGGATGCAAGCTATACACCCAGCAAAGAAGAGACCGAACTGTTCACCCGTCTGGATGAATTGACCGCCCTGAAACAGATCTTGAAAACCCTGCCACTCGCCATGCCTATGAAAAACGGCGAAGAGCAGAGCCATTATGGCCGCCGTATCGATCCTTTTACTGGCAGGCTCGCCTTCCATGCCGGTCTTGATATTTCCGGCCCGGGAGGATCCAAGATACTTTCCACCGCCGATGGAAAAGTAAAAAAAGCAGAATGGAGCAATACCTACGGTAACTATGTGGACATTGACCACGGTTATGGTGTTTCTACCCGCTATGCACACTTAAGCGAGATCAAGGTCACAGAAGGCAAGAAGGTAAAAAAAGGTGATGTTCTTGGTATTCAGGGCAGCACCGGTCGCAGCACTGGAAATCACCTGCACTATGAAGTGCGTTACCGTGACCAGACGTTGAACCCAAAAAAATTCCTGAGTGCGGGTCGCTATGTTCTGGAAAACTAAACCAGAAGCAAAGAAGCCCGCTACTTCCAAAAAAGGAAGTTTCCCCACCGTTGTCACCAGTGAGATGCATATCCTTGGTAACATCGTAAGCGATGGCGTGATCGATTTCGATGGCACGATAGACGGCAACATTCGTTGCCAGATGCTCACCGTGCGTGGGAATGGAAGAGTGACCGGCGAGATCACCGCCGATACCGTACTGGTCTATGGTAAGGTAGTTGGACTTATCCGCTCACGTCATGCCCATCTGTTCAGCACCTGCCACATTGATGGTATCGTGATGCATGAGAGTATCACCATCGAGGATGGCGCGTTCATTGACGGGAAGTGCAAACGCACCAATAAGGTCCTGGATGTTAAAAAACCCGTTGAAACTGAGGAAGATGAGTCAGAAACCTCAGCTAAACCCGTGAAAATGTTGGAAAACATCCAGCTGATACGCTAAAATATCCTGTGAACAGGAGATTATTGTGCGGCGTATTATAGTACCCATTCTATTGATTGCGCTACTGAGCGACATACCAGCCGCTGTGCTGGGGTCTTCTTACAGTTTTGTGTCTGACTCCTACGCAAAAGCCAAGAAAAAGAAAAATGGCCCGATCCCTATGCCAAAAAGTGTGCAGCGGAAGCTCCATAATGAAAAGAAAAAGAAGGCAGAGGCAAAAAAACAGCAGGAGCTCGATGAGCTCATGAAAGAGACCGGCAAACCGGCAGCCGATGCATCCAAACCTGCCCAGGCCGCAAAGCCTGCGACAACAAATACGGCAACACCTGCAAAACCTGCAGCTGCTCAGCCTACGACAAACGCACAGAAAGCTGCGCCTGCCACGACTGTCCCCACACCCGCGCCAGCACCCGCCACACCACCGGTAGCGGCAGCCCCTGCACCAACACCTCCTAAGCCCTATGCTGTGCCCACTGTGCCCAAACCGATGAAAGTCCGCCGCGCTGGCGACCCATTACCGCCTGCACCTACGGCAAACACTGCAGCCCCTGCGGCCGATGCCCAAGCACAGGCAGCACCTCCCGCCGCCCAAGCACCTGCTACCACGGCTGCCGCCCCTGAAGCCCCTGCCGACGCAGTACCTGCCCCAAACAAGATAAATCGCGGTGGCATCGGCGCAGTGGGTGGTCTCGGCCGCGTTGGCCGCTAAATACCCTTATATATTTGAAAATTTGGTGCGGTCGAGAAGACTCGAACTTCCATTCCTCTCGGAGCTACCACCTCAAGGTAGTGCGTCTACCAATTCCGCCACGACCGCACGTCGAAACAGCTTATAGGCTGGGAAAAATCAGAGGGTGAAGGTGTAGCAAATTTATGCCGTTTGGCAAGTGCCGTATATATTTTTTTGATGTATTGACAAAAAACCCTTTAAATACCACATTTTCAGCCATGTTTACCCCTGCAGCACATAGCTTGAGCACTATCGATCTTATCGCCTCCCAGACGCCAGTATCCTATCCTGACGCCCTGGTGGCTATGGAAGAGCGTGTGGCTGCCATTCTGGATGGTAGCCAGCCGGAAGCCCTGTGGTTTCTGGAGCACCCTCCGCTTTACACGGCGGGCACGTCGGCAAAACAAATGGACCTGCTGGGCAATATGCCTTTCCCCGTATACGACGCCGGACGCGGCGGCCAGTGGACCTATCATGGGCCAGGCCAGCGCGTGGTGTATGCGATGCTGGATCTGAAGAAACGCGATGCGATGGATCTACGGCAGTATGTAAAAAACCTTGAGCAATGGATCATCGCCACCCTCGCCCATTTCGGCGTGGAGGGATTCACGCGTGAAGGACGCATCGGTGTGTGGGTGAATGTTAGCGAGGCCAGCAGGCCAAGCGAGCCTTCAGCCCGCGAAGCGGCGCGCCATGTGAGCGGCAGTAGCCGCGATAGCGGGCGCATCAATAACGAAGCCAAAATCGCAGCCCTTGGCATACGCGTGCGCAAATGGGTGAGCTTCCACGGCATATGCCTGAACGTGCACCCCGACCTCTCACACTATAAAGGCATCGTGCCGTGCGGTATCAATAACTATGGAGTCACATCGCTACATGCGTTGGGCATCAATGCCAGCATGCAAGATGTTGATACTGTGCTTAAGGAAGAATTCGCAAAGATCTTTTAGGCCGCGAATTCGATCAACACCTGATCTACGCCAACACTGTCTTTTTCTTTCACAGTGATTTTCTTCACCACCGTATCGTGATCAGCCGTCATGACGTTTTCCATCTTCATCGCCTCGATCACGAGCAGTTCCTGCCCGCGCTTGATCTCCTGACCTTCCTGAACCTTGAGGCTCACGATAAGGCCTGCGATCGGCGATTTAAGCTGGTCGTGACGGTTGGTGTCCTTCGGCTTAGGCATGAACTGCGCGAGTTCTGCCACGCGCGGTGTACGCACACGGGCGACTACTTCAGCACCGCCATAGGTCAACAGATAGCCTTCTTCCAGATGTTTGATCTGTACCGAAACTTTCTTATCACCGATCTCTGCCTGAAACAGGCGGCGACCCAGCTTCCAGCCGGTCTTCACATGGATGAGCTTGCGATTATGGGTAATGAAATAGCCCTGGTCGCTATCTGCACGCACATATACAGGGAAATCCTGACCATCCACATTCACGACCCAGCGCGCACCAATGGCACGTTCACGGCCCGGCAACTGCCCGCTTATTTTGGCCGCACGCTCGGCATCACGCAGGAAAATGGTGGTGGCTGCACCAAGGAAAACCTTGGTGGATTCAGAATCCAGCTCTGCGCCAATGAAACCGCCCGGATATTCCTGTTCAATGAAATTGGTGGAAATATCGCCCTTACCAAAACGCTCATGCGACAATATTGCTTCAAGGAAACTGGAATTGTGCGATACACCTTCGATGATGAAAGCAGACAATGCTGATTTCATGGTAGCGATCGCTTCATCGCGTGTTTCACCGTAAGTACATACTTTGGCGATCATTGGATCGTAGAACATGCTGACCTCGCCACCTTCATAGATACCGGTGTCGATAAGCACATTATCCAGATCTTCTGGCTCGAGGTAACGTGTGATACGACCCGTGGATGGCAGGAAGCCACGTTTAGGATCTTCCGCATACACGCGTGATTCCATCGCCCAGCCATGGAACTTCACGTCCTTCTGGCCGAATTCCAGCTTCTCACCGGCTGCGATACGGATCATCTGCTCAACAAGGTCGATACCGGTGATAAGTTCGGTCACGCGGTGTTCCACCTGCAGGCGGGTATTCATTTCAAGGAAGTAGAATTTTTTGTCCTGATCCATGATGAATTCCACTGTACCGGCCGAGCTGTAACCCACCTCTTTGGCGAGTGCCACGGCCTGCTCACCCATCTCACGACGGGTCTTTTCATCAAGGAATACGCTTGGTGCTTCTTCAATTACTTTCTGGTGACGGCGCTGAATAGAACATTCGCGCTCGCCCAACCACAGCGTGTTGCCGTGTGTATCGGCAAGCAGCTGGATCTCGATATGGCGCGGATTGTCAAAATAACGCTCAATGAATACGCGGTCATCTTTAAAGCTTGAAGCCGCTTCGGAAGCGGCGGATTTAATACCATCCAGCAATTCTTTCTCGTTGCGGGCAACGCGCATACCTTTACCGCCGCCGCCGGCTGCAGCCTTGATCATCACCGGATAGCCGATTTCATCCACCACTTTCTTAGCCGCTTCCGGGCCAGAAATAGCTTCAAGTACACCCGGTACAGAATTCACACCCGCTTTGAGCGCGATCTTTTTGGATTCGATCTTATCACCCATCTTGCGCACAGCTTCAGGGCTTGGGCCAATGAGCACCACGCCTGCCTGCTGCAATTTGCGGGCAAATTCGGCATTCTCTGAAAGGAAGCCATAGCCTGGGTGCACAGCATCAGCGCCGGTAAGCTGGATGGCATGCATGATATTGTCGATATTCAAATAACTTTTTACGGAAGGTGATGGGCCGATATATACCGCTTCGTCTGCCTCTTTGACGTGCAGGGAATTCGTGTCGGCTTCAGAATATACTGCAACGGTTGCAATACCCATTTTCTTTGCTGTACGCATGATACGAACAGCGATTTCACCACGGTTTGCGATAAGGATTTTATTGAACATGGTTTGTCCCATTACAGAGGTAAGTTATCGTGTTTCTTCCACGGATTCTGGAGATTCTTGCCGCGCAGGATAGAAAGCGAACGACAAATGCGCCAGCGCGTATTCTGCGGACGGATGACATCATCAATGAAGCCACGGGAGGCAGCCACGAACGGAGAAGCGAACTTGGCGCGGTAATCATCGATCAGTGCCTGCTGTTCTTCTTCATTTTGATATTTACCACGGAATACGATCTCCACCGCACCCTTAGGCCCCATTACCGCGATCTCGGCGGATGGCCATGCATAGTTCACGTCACCACGCAGATGCTTGGAGCTCATCACATCATACGCACCACCGTATGCCTTGCGCGTAATAACCGTAATTTTTGGAACAGTCGCCTCAGCATAGGCATAGAGCAGCTTAGCACCGTGTTTGATAACGCCGTTATGCTCCTGATATGTGCCCGGCATGAAACCCGGAACATCCACAAACGTAACGATCGGAATAGAAAATGCATCGCAGAAGCGTACAAAACGTGCGGCTTTGCGTGAAGCGTCAATGTCCAGACAGCCGGCCAGCTGCATCGGCTGGTTGGCAACAAAGCCCACCGTCTGGCCTTCAAGGCGACCAAAACCAATGATGATGTTCTTGGCGTAATCAGGCTGCAGTTCGAAGAAATCCCCCTCATCCACCACGCGCTCGATGAGCTCTTTCATGTTGTACGGACGGTTAGGATTATCAGGAACAAGCGTGTTCAGAGACATTTCCACGCGATCTGCCGGATCAGTGGTTGGGCGCGCAGGCACGCCATCCTTGTTGTTGAGCGGCAGGAAGTTATACAGACGGCGAATCTGCAGGAGTGCCTCGATATCATTGTTGTATGCGAGGTCTGCCACACCGGTCTTCTTCGTGTGCGTATCAGCACCACCGAGTTCTTCCTGGGTCACTACTTCGTGTGTCACGGTCTTTACTACATCTGGACCGGTCACGAACATGTAAGACGAACCACGCACCATCACGATAAAGTCGGTCAGCGCCGGTGAATACACCGCACCACCCGCGCATGGCCCCATGATAACGGAAATTTGTGGCACTACGCCAGAAGCCAGCACGTTGCGCTGGAATATCTCTGCAAAGCCACCCAGCGAGTCCACGCCTTCCTGAATACGAGCACCACCGGAATCGAGCAAACCGATCACCGGCGCGCCCACTTTCATGGCCATATCAAGGATCTTGCAGATCTTCTCTGCGTTGGTCTCAGACAGTGAACCACCCAGTACTGTAAAGTCCTGGGAGTATACGAATACCATACGGCCGTTGATCGTACCGTGGCCGGTGACGCAACCATCGCCCGGAACTTTGTTATTTTCCATGTCGAAATTCGTGCAGCGATGCTCCACGAACATATCGTATTCTTCGAAGGAATCCGGATCGAGCAACACCTCGATACGCTCACGGGCGGTCAGTTTGCCTTTAGCATGCTGCGCCTCAATACGCGTTGCGCCGCCACCCTGGCGGGCACGGTCGCGCTTTTGTTCCAGTTCCGAAATGACGTTATTTGGCTGCATGGCTTTTTTGGCCTCGTCTGTTTTAAAGGACTCGTCTAACTTAGGTTTTCGTTTTCTTGCAAGAGTAATCATAACCTGTCATTTAATCGTTAATTTTAGCCGTTAAATTAAGCAATTTACACCGCCTCTAGCAAGCGTAAAAACTGCCCTGTTTCAACAATTTCCGCTTGCATTCGACGTGATCTTTCGTCTGCTTCCGCGTCCCTTCCCCATTGCTCGGCCTGTGCCTCTTCTTCAAGGCGGGAAAGCTCGTATGCACGAGCCGCAGGAAGCTGTTTTTGAAGCACCGCAATAGCAAGCACCAGTGAGGAATAACCACTGGCCAGCGTGCAGCAGGCAGCAAGGCGCATAGTATCCAGTGTGAGCAAGTATTTCCTGATGGCCGCATGCAGAGCTTCTGGTTGCTCAAGTGGCATCACACCGGTGGTGGTCTGCCAAAGTGCATTGAAGGTACTTCCCGCCCATGCCAGCACCGGATCCCATTCCTTCTTCTGGCGCTCCAGCAATTTCTGGTTCGATGAACGGTAAGAGAGCGTATCCGTATCAACATAGGCAAGGAGCACTTCAACAATGTTCTCTTTTTCATCCAGCTGATCGATAGCAGTATAGGCCAATGCGGTAAGCGGCATGGCAGTGGGTGAGAATTTCTTGCCACTCGCCCATTCTTTTTCAATGGCATCTTTCAATGCCTGAGTGGGCAGCACAAATGGCTTTTTTGCAGGTGTCTGATTAGGTATCATTTTGGAACGTCGATCCCGAGTGATTTAAAACTGTTCTTCATGTGCTTCGGTAACGGAGCACTGACTTTGATGATCTTACCGCTTACCGGTATCTCGATCTTCCATGCATGCAGATGCAGTACATTCTCTACACCAAGTTCCTTGGCATCGCTGGTGCTACCACCGTATTTGTGATCGCCCACGATCGGACATCCTATGGCCTGCATATGCACACGCAGCTGGTGTGTGCGGCCGGTGAGAGGCTTGAGCTCCATCAATGCAAAGCGGCGAGCCAGCGATTCAACAACACGATATTCTGTTTTGGCATATTTGCCATCTTCGTCATCTACCGCCACACGCTCGAATGAGGCCTCAGCGGCCATGGCTTTAATGAGCTTGAAATCTATCGTGCCCCTTGATTCCATAGGGCAACCATTCACGAGAGCCAGATAGGTCTTTTGTATGGTTTTCTCGGCAAATCCTTTGGTAAGCACGGTCGCCATACGCGCAGTGCGCGCCAGCACCAGAACACCGCTGGTATCACGGTCCAGCCTGTGTGTCAGCTTAGGGCGATCGCCATCAAATTTCAGCGCATCCAGCAGGTCATCAACACTTTTTGTTACCTTCGTACCACCCTGTACCGGCAGGCCGAACGGCTTGTTGATAACGATGATATTCGCATCCTTATAGATTACCCATTTCTGCACATCTGCCTGTTCCTCACGACTTAAGAGCCGTTTAGGGGCTTTTGCCTTTTGTGCCGCGGTAAGATTGATCTCGGGCACAAGCAGTACCTGGCCAGCCATCAGCCGGTCTGAGGATTTGGCTTTCTTGCCATCCAGACGTATGTCGCCCTTCCTGAGCTGACGCTCCAGCATGGAATGGGGAAATCCGGCAAAATGACGCTTAAACCAGCGGTCAAGCCGGATGCCATCATCGGCCTCAATAACAGTGTGTTCTTTTTTCATCCAGCTGCCAGTTTAATTGCAAGCATCCCTGCAAACAGCGCCACCACGGAAAGCAGTACCGAGCTTAGCGCATAAAATACCGCCTGAATCAGGCCACCACGCTCAATCAGCAGGATAACGTCCAGCGAAAAGGCAGAGAATGTGGTAAACCCACCCAGTGCGCCTACCGCGAACAGAAGATGCAGATCCTTGGCCTTAGAAGGCGACATATACGCCATAGAGCCCACCCACAGGCCAAGCAGCAATCCCCCCAGGATATTGACTGTCAACGTACCATACGGAAAGTCGGGAGACGTATACTTGCTAACAAAATTCACCATCAGGAAACGCGCCATAGAGCCAACTGCCCCACCGAACGCCACATAGGCCAATGCCAACATATTCATGAAAAACACCTTAGCGGTTTTTGAACTCGCTGAGCATATTCAAAATGGTGTTGATAAACAATCCTTTTCCGATGAAGTACAAACCAACGGCGAATGAAAAAATATCAAACTTCTCGGAAGAGCCAAACGACGAGCCATTTTGCGAAACATATCCGATCACTGCATCACCGGATAATAAAATCCCCGCCACAACACAGCAAACAGCAGGTACAATGGCAGGGATTTTCATAAAACTTATGCAGCAGCAGGCTGCTCAGCCATATCGTCGGTAAGTACCGGGCCAGAATCCTGACCTTTGGCTGATTCATCGCGGTCCACGAACTCGATGATGGCCATAGGCGCCATATCACCATAACGGAAACCAGCTTTGAGCACACGGGTGTAACCACCGTTGCGGCTCTTATAACGTTCACCGAGTGTGGTAATCATCTTGTCTACCAGCTTGGCATCTTTCAATACAGAAAGCAGCTGACGGCGCGCATGCAGATCGCCACGCTTGCCGAGCGTTACCAGCTTTTCAACGATAGGACGCAGGTCCTTCGCTTTTGGCAGAGTGGTCGATATCTGCTCGTGCTTTACCAGTGCCGCTGCCAGGTTGATGAACATGGACTTGCGGTGACCTGATTTACGGCTCAGTTTACGGCCTTTCATTGCGTGACGCATAACGTACTTCCTTTTTTTCTATGCCGCGCGCTTAGTACGGATCTTCGTACTTGCGAGCGAGTTCTTCAATATTTTCTGGTGGCCAACCTGGCACTTCCATACCGAAGCGCAGGCCGATCTTTGCCAGTTTTTCTTTAATTTCGTTGAGCGATTTACGACCAAAGTTTGGTGTTTTGAGCATTTCTGCTTCGGTCTTCTGTACGAGATCACCTACATACACGATGTTATCGTTCTTCAGGCAGTTCGTTGCACGCACTGAAAGTTCATCGAGATCATATACCTTCTTGAGGAGGTATGGAGAGAATGGCAGATCAGGCTTGTCTTCTTTCTTGGTCTCGATCTTGGATTCCTCGAAGTTGATGAAGAGCTGGAGCTGATCCTGCAGAATGCGAGCAGCCAGAGCTACTGCATCTTCTGCGCTTACTGAACCATCGGTTTCGATGCTCATAGCGAGTTTATCATAGTCGGTGATCTGGCCAACGCGGGCATGATCTACCTTGTAAGACACTTTCACCACCGGAGAGAACAGCGCATCAACCGGGATGAGACCGATCGCAGCATCAGAAGCCTTCTGGCCGCGTACATAACCTTTACCCACTTCCACGGTCATTTCCATGTGGAGTTTTGCACCTTTATCCAGTGTGCAGATGATGTGGTCTTTATTGATGATCTCAAGATCACCAGATATTTCGATCATGCTGGCTTTGATCTCACCAGGGCCGGTCGCAGAAAGCGTCAGGCGCTTCTTTTCAGCAGAACCGGTTTTCATACGGAGTTCTTTGATGTTGAGGATGATATCGGTTACGTCCTCACGCACGCCGGGAATAGAAGAGAACTCATGGAGAACGCCTTCGATCTTTACTGACGTAACAGCCGCACCTTGCAGGCTTGAAAGCAGCACGCGACGCAGGGCAACACCCAGCGTATGACCGAAACCACGTTCCAGTGGTTCTGCTACAACTGTTGCCTGATTTGGATTGCTTTTAGAGACTGCGATATCCAGTTTGGTTGGTTTGATCAGATCTTGCCAGTTCTTTGCGAGCATTGCTTTCTCCTAATAATCAGCGGCCAATGGCCTTTGTTCCGTATTTCTCTTTATTCCAGCCTTTGGTCACAGACCGCCGGCCAATGTATATATTATACCCTGCGACGCTTTGGTGGACGGCAGCCATTGTGTGGCACTGGGGTCACATCTTTGATCGATGTGATCATGAAGCCAACGGACTGCAATGCACGAAGTGCAGATTCACGTCCTGAACCCGGGCCCTTTACTTCAACGGCCAGTGTTTTCATGCCATGTTCCTGTGCTTTGCGGCCTGCATCTTCAGCAGTGACCTGCGCAGCATAAGGAGTCGCTTTGCGAGAGCCTTTGAAACCATGCGCACCAGCAGATGACCAGGAAACCGTGTTACCCTGTGTATCGGTGATGGTGATGATCGTGTTGTTGAACGAAGAGTTCACATGAGCAACACCGGTGGTGATGTTCTTGCGTTCACGTTTCTTCACTCTTGCATTTGCGTCTTTAGTAGCCATAAATCCTGTCCAGTTCGATTATTTTGTAACGAGCTTCTTACCAGCGATTGGCTTAGCTTTGCCTTTGCGGGTACGAGCATTTGTGTGGGTACGCTGGCCACGCACCGGCAATTTCTTGCGGTGACGCAGACCACGATAACAGCCAAGGTCAACCAGACGCTTGATGTTCATCGCCACTTCACGGCGAAGGTCACCTTCCACCATGTAGTCACGGTCAATGATCTCGCGCACGCGGATGATCTCTGACTCAGACATCTGATGCACGCGCTTTTCAGGCGGCAAACCTGCTTTTTCACAGATCTGCGTTGATTTCACACGGCCAATGCCGTGGATATAGGTAAGGGCAATATCCAGTCTTTTCTGCGACGGAATGTTTACACCAGCGATACGAGCCACAAAAACCTCAAAATTTCAATAGTTTACAACAAATTGGTTCACAAGGAGCAGGAATTTTAATGATAATTTCACCTACGTCAACCACTTTTCACTAGTTTTTTACCCTTTTCTAAAACTTTATCGATCTGGCGGGTCACCTCGTCGATATCTGCCATGCCGTCCACTGAGGAAAGCAGGCCCTTTTCGGCATAATACGGGATAATAGGAGCGGTCTGCTGGTGATAGGCCATCAGGCGCTTGGATACGGTCTCCGCCTTATCATCCTCGCGGCGGGAGAACTCTGTCGCCCCGCACTCATCACATACGCTATCTTTGCGTGGCTTTTTAAAGGTATCATGGTAGCCAGCACCACATTTGGCACAAGAAAAACGGCCGGCGATACGGTCTACCAGCTTTTCATCATCTACCTTGAGTTCGATCACAAAATCCAGCGCACGCCCCTCTTCTTTCAGCATTACATCCAGCGCTGCCGCCTGTGCGGTCGTACGCGGGAAGCCATCCAGAATAAAGCCTTTGGCACAATCGGGCTGGCGAATACGGTCACGAATCAGGGCGATCATAATATCATCAGAAACCAGCTGGCCTTTGGCCATCACTTCTTTTGCCTGAAGGCCGACCGGCGTGCCGGCAGCAACCGCTGCACGCAGCATATCGCCTGTAGACAGTTTGCACGCACCAAGTTTGCTGTGCAGATACTGTGCCTGCGTACCTTTTCCCGCTCCAGGAGGTCCTAAAAGAATCAGGTTCATTTCATTTTGCCTTTAAGGCGGGCTTTTTTGATGAGGCCTTCATACTGGTGAGCGAAGAGATGCGACTGCACCTGTGTTACGAAATCGATCGTAACATTCACCACGATGAGCAGTCCCGTACCGCCGAGCTGGAATGGCACAGCATATTTCGCCACGAAAATTTCCGGCATCACACATACCAGTGAAAGATAGAGCGCACCCACAGCCGTCAGGCGTGTCAGTACGAAATCAAGGTATTCTGCGGTTTGCTGACCCGGGCGGATACCGGCGATAAAACCACCATTTTTCTTGAGATTATCCGCTGTTTCTGCCGGGTTGAATACCACGGATGTGTAGAAGAAACAGAAGAAAATGATCAAGCCAACATACAAGGCGATGTACAGCGGCTGGCCATGGCCAAGATAGGTGCTGATGGTCTGGAGTATCCCTGCCTCACCGCCCGCATTGAAGCTGGCGATCGTAAGTGGGAACAAAAGCAACGAGCTCGCAAAGATCGGCGGAATAACACCAGAAGTATTGAGCTTCAGCGGCATATGGGTGTTCTCGCCACCGAACATTTTATTACCCACCTGACGCTTTGGATATTGGATGATGATACGGCGCTGCGCACGCTCAACAAATACGATGAGTGCAATGAGGGCCAGCACGGTAAGAATGATGATGAAGATGAACGGTGTACTCATAACACCGGTTCGGCCAAGTTCAAATGTCTGGCCAATGGCTGCCGGAAGCCCTGCTACGATACCGGTGAAGATGATAAGCGATATACCATTGCCGATACCGCGGGCCGTGATCTGTTCACCGAGCCACATCAGGAACATCGTGCCACCCGTTAAGGTAACGGTGGTGGTAAAGCGGAAGAACAATCCCGGATCGATCACGGCAGACCCGCGTGCTCCTGTCATACCCTCAAGCCCCACGGCAATACCATATCCCTGGAAGGCTGCCAGGAATACTGTTCCATAACGTGTATACTGGTTGATCTTACGACGACCCGCCTCACCGTCTTTCTTCAGTGCCGCAAGCGACGGCACAGCAACAGTCAGGATCTGGATGATAATGGAGGCCGAGATGTATGGCATCACAGCAAGAGCAAAGATCGTCATACGTTCCAGCGCACCGCCGGTGAACATATTGAACACGCCCAGAACACCGCCCTGATGCTTGGCATAGATCTCAGCGAGGATATGGGGGTCGATACCCGGAACAGGAATGAATGAACCGATACGGCAGACGATCAGCGCACCTAATACAAACCACAGACGTTTTTTAAGTTCGGTAGCGCGTGCCAGAACGCCAAAATTCATATTAGCGGCAAGTCTTTCTGCGGCGGATGTCATCGTCTCTTTTTTCCTGTCATTCCGGAGAATCCGGAATTTAGTTGATGAAGCTAAAATCCCGGCTTGCGCCGGGATGTTGCATTAAGCAGCAGCAGGTAATGTAAGTTTGCCGCCAGCTTTTTCAATAGCTGCTTTTGCAGCTTCAGAAGCTGAATCTACTGAAAGAGAGAGTTTTACTTTGATCTCACCTTTAGCAAGCAGCTTCACCGCTTTGCCCGCAGAGCGCACAAGACCGGCTTCTTTGAGTACTGCAAGATCAATGCTCTTCTTGGCATCCAGCGTACCAGCATCTACGGCTTTCTGCAGGCCACCAAGATTGATCACTTCCATAACAACGCGTGAGTGGTTGTTGAAGCCGCGCTTAGGCAGGCGGCGATGGATCGGGGTCTGACCACCTTCGAAGCCATTGATACGCACACCGGTACGCGCGGTCTGGCCTTTGCCGCCACGACCCGCTGTTTTACCTTTGCCAGAGCCGATACCACGACCCACACGCATCTTGCGGTGGCGAGCGCCCGGTTTACCTTTAAGTTCATTCAGTTTCATAGTCTTATCCTACGTTTTCTACTTTTACGAGATGGCGCACCTTGTAGATCATACCACGCACGCATGGCGTATCTTCAAGCACGCGTGAACGGTGGCGCTTGTTCAGGCCAAGACCTTTAAGGGTTGCTTCCTGATCCCAACGGCGAGCGATACAGCCCTGGATCTGGGTTACTTTTACCTGACCGGTAGCTGCAGATTTCTTAGGCGCTGCCGCTGCTGGCTTTGCTGCAGGAGCTTTGCCACCCACTTTAGGCTTTACAGTTTTTTTTGCGGTTTCAGTTGCCATAACCATTATTCCTTAGCTGATTTCTTATCCTGTGATTCAACGTCAGCAGCTTTGCCTTCACGACGCTCAACGATGTCACCCACTTTTTTGCCGCGCTTTCCTGCGATCGCGCGAGGAGACTTCATATCCTGCAGCGCAACGAAGGTTGCTTTAAGCATGTTGTGTGGGTTCGATGTACCTACAGATTTAGCTACAACGTCCTGCACGCCAAGCGCTTCGAACACAGCACGCATTGGACCACCGGCGATCACACCCGTACCAACAGGCGCAGAACGGATGATCACTTTACCCGCACCGAAACGACCATACAGGTCATGGTGCAGCGTGCGGCCTTCGCGCAGCGGGATGCGGATCATGGATTTTTTAGCAGCATCGGTCGCTTTACGCATAGCGTCAGAAACTTCCTTTGCTTTACCAGCGCCGTAACCAACGCGGCCTTTACCATCGCCCACCACAACCAGTGCGGCAAAACCGAAACGACGACCACCTTTTACTACTTTAGCAACGCGGTTGATCGAAACCAGTTTATCGATCAGTTCCGAGCCTTCTTCGCGGTCTCTGCTTTTATTTTCGTTACGTTGTTCACGAGCCATATCTTTGTCCAATCCTTAGAATGATAATCCGCCTTCGCGGGCTGCATCAGCCAGTGCTTTCACACGGCCATGGAATAAATAACCACCACGGTCAAACACTACTTCCTTCACCTTGGCGTCTTTAGCTTTTTTAGCGATGAGTTCGCCAACAGCTTTAGCAGCATCCACCGTAGAGGTAGATTTTGCTTTGCCTTTTACTTCCTTATCGAGGGAAGATGCAGCAGCGAGTGTCTTACCCTGCTTATCATCGATAAGCTGAGCGTAGATGTGTTTGCCTGAACGGAATACAGAAAGACGCACACGGCCATGCTTCTTCAGTGCGGTGCGTACCCGCTGCTGACGACGGCCAAAGAGTGCTTTTGATTTTACAGCCTGACTCATATTACTTCTTCTTTCCTTCTTTCTGTCTTACATATTCGCCTTCATAGCGCACGCCCTTACCTTTGTATGGTTCAGGTTTGCGAAGTTCGCGAATCTCAGAAGCTACCTGACCAACCAGGCGTTTATCGAAGCCTGAGATGCTGATGCTGGTCTGTTTATCAACCGTGATGGTGATACCAGCCGGGATCGCGTACTTGATCTCGTGAGAGAAGCCCAGAGAGATGCTGAGAAAATTCTTATCAGCAGAGGCGCGGAAACCTACGCCCTGAATCTCAAGCTTTACAGTAAAGCCTTCAGAAACGCCCTTCACCATGTTGCCCACGTGACGACGTGACAGACCCCACAGGGAACGTGCCTGTTTGCTCTGGCTCAGCGGCTTAAGCCATGCCTTGCCATCTTTAATTTCCATCTGCACTTCCGGAGAGAGTGCAAATTTGAGTTCGCCTTTGCTACCCTTTACCGCAACATCACGGCCACTAAGCGTAACCGTAACCCCGGAAGGGATAACTACTGGCGATTTACCAACACGTGACATACGTTTCGTTCCTTATCCTTAGAATACTGAGCAGAGCACTTCGCCACCCACATTCGCCTTGCGCGCGTCGAAATCAGACATCACACCTTTTGAAGTGGAGAGAATGGCGATACCCAGACCATTGTAATATTTTGGCAGCTTAGAAATTTCGCAATATACGCGGCGGCCAGGTTTAGAGATACAGTTGATCTCGCGGATAACCCGTTCACCTTCGCTATAACGCAGCGTGATATCGAAGAATGCTTTGCCTTCTTCTTCAACGCGGCTGTAACCATCGATATAGCCTTCATTTACAAGCACTTCCAGTACGCTACCGAGAAACTTTGATGCCTGAATGCGCACTTTAGACAAACGCGCAGACTGAGCATTACGGATCTGGGTCAGCATATCAGCAAGACGGTAATTCATTGACATGGGCTAGCCTCCTTACCAGCTGGCTTTCGTCAGGCCTGGGATACGGCCGAACGAACCAAGTTCACGCAGTTTGATGCGCGAAAGTTTGAATTTACGATAAGTACCACGGGCACGGCCAGTGAGTTCACAGCGGTTGCGGTGACGCACTTTAGAACCATTGCGTGGCAGGGAAGACAGTTTGAACTGCGCATCCATGCGCTCTTCGATCGGCAGTTCGCGGTTCATGATGATCGCTTTGAGTGCTGCACGTTTAGCAGCATCACGCTGGATCATTTTCTTGCGGCGGTTATTTTTATTGATTGAACTCAATTTTGCCATGTTCTACCCCTATTTAATAAACGGCATCGCGAAACCGGCCAGAAGCGCTTTTGCTTCTTCGTCGGTCTTTGCGGTGGTAACGATGATGATGTCCATACCGCGAACCTGATCGATCTTATCGTAGTTGATCTCAGGGAACACGATCTGCTCTTTCAAGCCCAGTGCGTAGTTACCGCGGCCATCGAAGCTCTTAGGATTTACGCCACGGAAGTCACGCACGCGCGGCAGAGCAGTGTTGATGAGCCTGTCTAGGAACTCATACATTGCCTGTTTGCGCAGCGTTACTTTACAGCCCAGAGGCAGGTTCTCGCGCAGTTTGAAACCAGCGATAGCTTTCTTAGAGCGTGTAACGAGTGGCTTACGACCAGAGATAAGTGACAGATCTGATACAGCGTGGTTGATGGTCTTGCTGTCGTTGACAACTTCACCAACACCCATGTTGATCACGATCTTGTCAAGCTTAGGCACCTGCATAGGGTTCTTGTAGTTGAACTGCTTCTGCATGCTCTGCTTAACTTCTTTCTCATACACGGCCTGAAGGCGTGGTGTATAAGCAGAATCTTTTTTTGCTGCTGAACTTTTAGCCATTGATCACTTCTCCTGAACGCTTAGCTACGCGAGCTTTCGTTCCATCTTCCAGACGCTTATAACCTACGCGTGTACCCTTACCGGTCTTCTGGTCAACCAGCATCACGTTAGACACGTGCAGAGACGCTTCCTTTTCTACAATGCCACCAGCACCCGTGCGTGAAGGCTTGGTATGGCGTTTCACTTTGTTCACGCCACTTACGATAACGCGACGGTCATCGGTGATCACTTTCAGGATAGTGCCTTTTTTGCCCTTATCCTTACCGGCGATAACGATCACTTCATCACCTTTTTTTACTTTGAATTTGTTAGCCATAACCTTTTCTTCCTACAATACTTCTGGCGCAAGGCTTACGATCTTCATGAACTGTTTCGCGCGGAGTTCGCGGGTCACAGGGCCGAAGATACGAGTGCCGATGGGCTCGTTCTGCTTGTTGATGAGTACAGCCGCGTTCTTATCGAAACGGATGGTGCTGCCATCAGCGCGGTGAATATCACGGCGGGTGCGCACAATTACTGCACGGTGCACTTCACCTTTTTTCACCTTGCCACGTGGAATAGCTTCTTTAATGGAAACTACGATCACGTCGCCGACACTTGCGGTTTTACGCTTTGAACCGCCCAATACCTTAATGCACATCACACGGCGCGCACCGGAATTGTCGGCTACTTCTAAGTTACTCTGCTGCTGTATCATACTATTTCTTCCTTAATGCCTGATGTCCAGTTTACTCGTACACCACGCGCCAGCGCTTGGTTTTGGAGATTGGAGCGGATTCAATGATCTGCACCACATCACCGGTCTTGAATTTCTTCTGTTCGTCATGAGCCGCATATTTCTTAGAACGGCGAATGGTTTTCTTATAAACAGGGTGAGACATACGGCGTTCAACGCTTACGATGACCGTCTTCTCAGTTTTGTCGCTTACCACGACACCTTGCAATACACGCTTAGGCATAATTACTCCTTCGCCTTCGTTTTCTTAGCGGCTGCCTTCTTAGGAGCGGCTGCTTTTTTTGCTGTTTTAGCCTTAGGGGCAGCTTTCACCGCGCCTTCCGGCTCACTGATCAGTGTTTTTGCACGAGCGATGGTACGACGCACGTCCTTGAAACGTGACATGTTTTCCAAAGCACCGGTTGCCACCTGGAAACGCAGGTTGAACTGTTCTTTCTTCAAAGACAGCACAAGCTCTTTCAGCTCTTCTTTGCTTTTTGCACGAAGCTCAGCGGTTTTCATGCGTGATCTCCTTCTTCCACACGGGCAACAAATTTAGTTTTGATCGGCAGTTTTGCAGATGCGCGATCGAATGCTTCACGAGCAACCTGCTCAGACACACCGTCGATCTCGAACAAGATACGACCTGGTTCTACGCGAGCTGCCCAGAATTCTACAGAACCCTTACCAGAGCCCATGCGTACTTCTGCAGGTTTACGGGTTACCGGCACATCCGGGAACACGCGAATCCATAAGCGGCCAAGACGCTTCATGTGACGGGAAACGGCACGACGCGCTGCTTCGATCTGACGCGCAGTGATGCGTTCAGGCTGCATGGCTTTCAGGCCGTACTGACCGAAATTCAGCTGGCTGCCACCCTTGGCATTGCCACGGATGCGTCCTTTATGCTGTTTGCGGTACTTTGTTTTTTTAGGGCTCAACATAATAATTACTCGCTTTTGTCCTCAGACGGTTCTTCATTCGGTACTACTGGCGCAATAACATCGGCAATGATCTTCTTTTCCTTGCCAACGATCTCACCTTTAAATACCCATACTTTTACACCGATCGTACCGTATGCTGTTTCAGCACGAGCTGTGCCGTAATCCACATCCGCACGCAGTGTATGCAAAGGCACACGGCCTTCACGATACCACTCCATACGCGCGATCTCTGCGCCACCAAGACGACCAGAAACGTTGATACGGATACCCTGGCCACCCAGACGGAGGCAGGATTGTACCGCACGTTTCATCGCACGACGGAACGCAACGCGTTTTTCCAACTGCTGGGCGATAGACTCTGCGATCAGAGTAGCGTCCAGTTCTGGTTTAGCCACAGGCACGATATTCACATGTACTTCGTCACTGGTGAATTTCGCGATGTCTTTTTTGATCTTATCGATGTCAGCACCTTTTTTGCCGATCACTACACCCGGACGAGCCGTGTGGATGGTGATGTGCGCTTTTTTGCTTGGACGTTCGATGATGATCTTGCTTACGCCTGCTGCATCCAGCTGCTTTTTCAGATACTTCGTGATCTTGAAGTCTTCATGCAACTTGTCTGCATAGTCGTTACCAGCAAACCAACGTGAATCCCACGTCTTGTTAATGCCTACGCGCAGGCCTATGGCGTTTACCTTCTGACCCATTATTCAGACTCCTTTTTGGCAGACTTTTTCGCAGGCTTCTTAGCCGCTTTTTTCTCTGACTTTACTACCTTGGCTGGCTCTTCACCGCGCTCACGAACCACGAGGGTAAGGTTAGCGAATGGCTTTTTGATCCCTGCGCTCTTACCACGACCACGTGTGTGGAAACGCTTCATCACCAGGTTCTTACCTACATACGCTTCTTTCACATACAGCGAATCTACGTTGAGGTTGTGGTTGTTTTCTGCGTTAGCCACAGCTGACTGGAGCGCTTTACGAACATCATTCGCGATGCGTTTGCCAGAGAACTGCAGCTGGGTGATAGCATCGCCCACGTTCATACCGCGGATCATGCCGGCAACCAGGTTAAGTTTGCGCGGGCTAATGCGAAGACGGTTGATAACCGCTTTTGCTTCCACTGCCTCAAGGGCGCGCTGTGCTGATTTTTTTGCCATGGGTTAGTCCTTTTTCGCCGGTGCTGCGTCTTTCTTAACTGCCGTGTGGCCGTTGAAAGTACGGGTTGGGGAAAATTCACCGAATTTATGACCGATCATATCCTCGTTCACTGCAACAGGGATGAATTTCTTCCCATTGTACACACCAAAGGTCAGACCAACGAATTGTGGAATGATGGTGGAACGACGCGACCATGTTTTGATGATCATGTTTTTGCCGGATGCGCGGGCGGTCTCTGCTTTTTTAAGCAGGTAACCATCAACGAACGGGCCTTTCCAAACTGCTCTTGCCATAAATACTCCTACTTACCATGCCTGTTCTTGATGATGAGTTTGTTCTTCTTCTTACGAGAACGGGTCTTGTTACCTTTTGTGCCTTTACCCCAAGGTGTCACCGGATGACGACCTCCAGAGGTACGACCTTCACCACCACCATGTGGATGGTCTACTGGGTTCATCGCCACACCGCGAACGCAAGGACGGATACCGAGCCAACGGCTACGACCAGCCTTACCGATCACGCGGTTCTGGTGATCAGGGTTAGACACAGCGCCGATGGTAGCAAGGCAGGTGTCGAGTACCATGCGAAGCTCCCCAGAGCGCAATTTGATCTGTGCAAAGCCACCGTCTTTACCCACGAGCTGCACATATGTGCCAGCAGAACGAGCAAGCTGACCACCCTTGCCTACTTTCATTTCCACGTTGTGGATGATAGTACCAACAGGGATGCTCTTCAGGTGCATGGTGTTGCCAGGTTTAATGTCCGCTTTGTCAGACGCGATAACCGTGTCACCTACAGCGAGACGCTGAGGAGCAAGGATATAAGACACTTCACCATCGCTGTATTTGATGAGCGCGATGAACGCAGAGCGGTTTGGATCATATTCCAGACGCTCAACTGTTGCAGGCACGTCGAACTTATCGCGCTTGAAATCGATCACGCGCAGTTTCTTTTTGTGACCACCGCCAACGCGGAATGCCGTGAGGCGACCATGGTGGTTACGACCACCGGTCTTGGTCTTTCCTTCAGTCAGCTGCTTAACTGGCTTGCCTTTCCAAAGTTCAGAACGGTCAACGATAACAAGCTGACGCTGAGCTGGAGTGGTTGGTTTAAAACTCTTGAGTGCCATGTTATTTCACTCCACTTTGTAAGTCGATAGACTGGCCTTCAGCCAATGTTACGACTGCTTTTTTCATATCACTCTGTTTGCCCATGGTGTTCTTGAAACGCTTGTTCTTACCCAAACGGTTCAGCGTGTTCACCTTGGTTACTTTTACTTTGAAGAGTGCTTCCACTGCGGAACGGATCTCTTCCTTGCCAGCATCCTGACGCACGTTGAACACGAACTTGCCATGTTCAGATGCAGCGGTTGATTTCTCGGTGATCACCGGAGAAAGCAATACGTCGTAGTGATACTGACGTGCTTCTGCGCTAGCTACTTTCTTAGTTGCCTTTTTCATTTAAGCCTCTCTTCCAGGTGCTTCACAGCATCCTTCGTGAGCACCAGCTGTTTGTGACGGAGAATGTCATAGACATTCACGCCAGCTTGGCTCAATACATCCACATGTTTAATGTTGCGGGCAGCTTTCGCAAAAGACTCATCCAGCTTTTCACCACCGATGATCAGTGGAGCATCCCAACCATTCTTTTTGAATGATGCTGCGATAGCTTTGGTCTTTGCCGCTTTTACTTTGTCATTTTCAATAACAAAGAGCGTGCCTTCTTTCTTCTTGGCAGAAAGTGCATGCTTCATAGCGAGCTTGCGTACTTTCTTTGGCAGTTCAACTGCATGGCTGCGAACAACCGGACCAAAGATCGTAGAACCGCCACGCATCTGCGCCGAACGGAGTGAACCCTGACGGGCAGAACCAGTACCTTTTTGTTTGAAAGGCTTCTTGGTCGTACCGCTGATCTCAGAGATCGTTTTGGTTTTATGCGTGCCAGCTTGTTTCTTGGCGCGCTGGTATTCCACCATACGGTGTAGAATATCCATACGGACTTCAAGACCGAAGATCTCCTTAGCAAGGGTGATCTCGCCTGCGTCTTTATTGTCCAATGTAACCACTTTAACTTTCATAGGTCACCTATTGTTCACTGGTTTGTTCAGCAGCTGGTTGCTCTTCAGCAGCAGCTGGTGTTTCGGATTTACGAAGACCCGCAGGGAAAGGCGCTTTAGGGTGCAAACCTTTCTTCACAGAATCTTTTACAAGTACATAGCCGTTCTCAGCACCTGGAACTGCGCCGCTTACAGCGATGAAACCATTGGCATCATCCACAGATACGATCTGGAGATTCTGCGTGGTCACACGTTCAGTACCAAGATGACCGGCCATCTTCTTGCCTTTGAATACACGGCCTGGATCCTGGCGCTGACCGGTTGAACCGTGTGAGCGGTGAGATACAGATACACCGTGCGTTGCTTCAAGACCGGCAAAGTTCCAGCGCTTCATAACGCCTTCAAAGCCTTTACCTTTGGTTTCGCCGATCACGTCCACATACTGACCAGGTACGAAATGGCTAGCTACCAGTTCAGAACCCGCTTCAATAAGCGCATTTGGCGCTACGCGGAACTCAACCACTTTTGCTTTAGGCTCTACTTTTGCTTTCGCAAAGTGACCGCGCATCGCTTTGGTGGTGTTTTTAGCTTTAACGCTACCAGCACCCAGCTGCACAGCATCATAGCCGTCTTTTTCCTTGGTTTTCTTCGCTACAACCTGACAATTATCAATTTGCAGCAGGGTTACCGCCTTTACTTCACCTTCCGGTGTGTAGAGGCTGGTCATGCCCACTTTTTTTGCAATAAGACCGGTACGCATATTATGCAGCCTCCGCCTTGATTTTAATGTCTACACCAGACGCAAGGTCGAGCTTCATCAGCGCGTCAACGGTCTGTGGTGTCGGATCAAGTATGTCGATCACACGTTTGTGCGTACGGATCTCGAACTGCTCACGTGACTTTTTGTCAACGTGCGGCGAACGGTTCACCGTAAAACGCTCAGTAAGGCGAGGCAGAGGAATCGGCCCGCGCACCTGTGCGCCCGTGCGTTTGGCGGTCGATACGATCTCCGCGGTGCTGGTATCCAGTACGCGATGATCGAACGCTTTAAGC
Source organism: uncultured Rickettsiales bacterium (assembly GCA_964535825.1). Classification (GTDB taxonomy): domain Bacteria; phylum Pseudomonadota; class Alphaproteobacteria; order Rickettsiales; family SXRF01; genus CAZAQK01. The sequence goes on along the minus strand of CAZHUC010000010.1, from coordinate 107 downwards.
CAAATGCGGATTTTCTGGTTTTGCATAACTTAATCCTTCATCCAATCCTTCTAACTACTCAACGATCTTAGCTACGACGCCGGCGCCGACGGTACGGCCACCTTCGC
>CAZHUC010000009.1:41537-59405 GCA_964535825.1 uncultured Rickettsiales bacterium | reverse complement strand
GCTATGTTATTAGCGATCGTGCGTGTGCTGCCATTGCCGCGGATAGCACCGCCACTGAAATAAAACAGGTCAGTACCCAGGGCACTATCATGGCCAATCTCAATAATGCCTGAACTGATACTGGTGTTGCGGTGCGTATTGGCACCATTAAGCGTGAGTACACCACTGCCGTTTTGTTGAAGTAAACTGTTGGCTGAGCCACCGCCGTTGGCGATCACGCCATTTACCGTAATGTTACCTGTACCATTAAAGGTTAGGTTACGGCTAGTCCCGCTATTTGAAATGTCAATATTTCCAAACGTAGTTGCTGCACTGTTATTTACCGTAAGTGTTCTATTCGCAGACAGATTCCCGAACGTGCCATTGAAATTCAGGTCTGAAAGACCGGCGATCACGCTGTTTGCCGCTAATGTAACCGTGTTTGCAAGTGTACGCGCCACGCCGTCGCCCTGCAACGTACCGCCGTTGAGTGAAAGCGTGCCCGTGCCCAGTGCGTTATTATGACCTATTTCAAGTGTACCGGCAGTGAGCGTGGTCGTGCCGCCGTAAGTATTATTCCCATCCAGTGTTAATGTACCAGAGCTGATTTTGGTGATACCGCTGGCGGTCGAGGTGCTGCCGTTGGCGATCGTGCCACCTATCACCACATTGCCCGTGCCGTCAATTATTAGGGTGCGGTCGGTTGCGTCATTGGAAAGATTGATATCTCCAAAAGTGGTAAGGCCGGAATTGTTAATAGTAAGGTTATGGTTTCCCCATGCGTTCATGAATGTGCCGGTAAAAGTAAGATCTGAACTACCACCGATCACACCTGCAGCCGACAGTGATGCATTATTCGACAGTGTGCGTGCCACACCATCACCTTGCAACGAATTGTTAAATCCCAGATTCAAGAAACTGGTACCAAACGCGTTATTATGTCCTATGATTATCAAGCCATTAACAGTGGTCATACCACTATATGTATTATTTCCGTTAAGGGTCAGGCTACCTGAACCGTTTTTGACGAGGACGCTGGAGGTGGCGGTACCACCATTTGCTATCACGCCATTAACAACCACATTGCCTGTGCCGCCGATTGTGAACATACGGTCAGTCGCGCTATCGGAAATATTGATATTGCCAAATGTTGTAGTGCCGCTGTTATTTACGGTAAGCGTACGATCGCCGTTCAGACTCCCGAACGTGCCGTTGAAATTCAGGTCTGAAAGACCGGCGATCACGCTGTTTGCCGCTAATGTAACCGTGTTTGCAAGCGTACGCGCCACGCCATCGCCCTGCAGAGTACCGCCGTTGAGTGAAAGCGTGCCTGTACCAACCGCATTATTGTGGCCTATTTCAAGTATACCGGCGGTCAATGTGGTCGTGCCACCGTAAGTGTTATTGCCATCCAGTGTCAGAGTACCTGAACCGGTTTTAGTGATACCGCTGGCGGTTGAAGTGCCACCATTGCTGATAGTGCCACCAACGGTAACGTTACCCGTGCCACCGATCGTCAATACGTTATCGGAAGCGTTCAGAGAAAGGGCAAGATTGTTGAATGTGGTGTTACCTGAGTTTGTAACCGTAAGTGTATTGGCGCCGCCGTTATAGCCAGTGCCTGTAAAGATCAGGTCAGAGCTACCTGCGATGTTGCTAGAAGGTGCGAAGTAGAAATCATTCGCGATCGTGCGTGCCACGCCATTGCCCTGAATCGTACCGCCGTTGAATCCTAGTGCGCCTGTACCCAGTGCCGCGTTATTGCCCAGTACTAGTGTGCCCATCGTGAGGGTTGTGCCACCACCATAGGTGTTTGCGCCATTGAAAGTGAGTGTGCCACCGGAATTGATGATAAGAGAGCTGTAGCCAGATGTGCTGCCGTTTGCGATCACACCATTCACGGTAATGTTACCACTACCTATGAGACCCAGCATGCGGTCGGTCGCGCTGTCAGAAATATTGATATTACCAAAGGTGGTAAGCGCACTGTTATTAACAGTAAGCAACCTGAAGTCATTTAAATTCCCGAACGTACCATCGAATTGCAGGGCAGAAGAACCGGCGATAGTACTGTTTGCTGCCAGAGTCACATTATTCGCCAGCGTGCGTGCCACGCCATCGCCCTGCAACGTACCGCCGTTGAGTGAAAGCGTGCCCGTGCCCAGTGCGTTATTATGACCTATTTCAAGTGTACCGGCAGTGAGCGTGGTCGTGCCGCCGTAAGTATTATTCCCATCCAGTGTCAGCGTACCTGAACCGGCTTTGGTGATGCCGCTGGCGGTTGAGGTACTACCGTTGGCTACCACACCTGTGACAGTGGCATTACCAGTACCGTCGAATGTAAGTATACGGTCTGTCGCACCGTTAGAAATATTGATATTTGCAAAGTTGGTCGCACCACTGTTATTGATGGTAAGGGTACGGTCACCGTTCAGGTTACCGAATGAACCGCTAAAATTGAGGTCCAGGCTGCCGCCTATGGTACTGCTTGCCAGCATATTGACCGTGTTAGATAATGTGCGGGCACCGCCAGCACTACGCAGCGTACCGCTATTGAGCCTTAATGTTCCAGTTCCAAGCGCATTGTCGTGGCCTACTTCAATGATGCCGCCGGTCAGGTATGTACCACCGGCATAGGTATTATTTCCGTTCAGGGTCAGCAGGCCAGTACCTAATTTTCCGAGCGAGCTCGCAGTAGACCCGCCACCGTTCGCTATCACGCCATTCACAACAACACTTCCTGAGCCACTAAGCTGCAGAACACGATCTGTGGTATCATTCGAGAGATTGATATTACCGAATGTTGTAAGGCCAGTATTGTTAACAGTCAGAATATTGTTCGCCCATGCGTTCGTGAACGTGCCATCGAACTGGAGTGCAGAACTGCCACCGATGGTGCTATTAGCATCCAGGTTGACGTTATTAGCCAGCGTGCGTGACCCGCCGGAGGCGGACAGTGTACCGCCGTTAAGCGAAAGTGTACCCGTACCCAGCGCGCTGTTGTTACCCACGCCAAGAGTACCGGCAGTCAGTGTTGTACCGCCTGTATAGGTATTCGCACTGTTCAGGTTAACAGTACCAGAGCCCGTCTTTGTCAAGGCTGTGCCCGTACCACTCACTACACCTGAAACGGTTGTCGTACCGCCCGTATTCAATGTGACAAGACCACCATTAGTAGCAAGGCTACCGATGGTGCTGGTGCCACCGGTGGTGGTGATGTTGAGCGCACCACCCGCGGTGGTGATGGTATCGCCTGCGTTCATGCTGAAACCACCAGCGCCGGCAGTGAAGGTCACAGAGTTGCCTCCGGTCTGTGCAAGGTTCAGGTTGTTGTCGGTGAGATCATTGATGGTGATGCTGTTGGTAGCCGCCAGCGAAATATTCGTACCCGCTGCAATGCCTTCCAACTCTGATTCATAAATGGTGCTAGGGCCAGTATCGCCACTCAGGATCGTACCAACCGAGCCTGACGGATCACCGGAGAAGGTATTGTTACCATCCGCCGCGCTGTCTGCCGTGCCATCTGCGATCACGATGTCGGCCGGGTCAAGCAACAGCAAACCGGTATTGCCGTTTGCCGCAAGAGTATTTACTGAGCCTTTGAATGTAAGATATTGCTTACCGGATACTTCCACGAAGCCGCCATCACCCGATAATGCGCCACCCTTGGCTTCAACATTGCCACCAAACCATGTGGTATCATCTGCCCAGAAGGTGAGGCGACCACCATTGCCGGATTCAATAGCGTTCGCTTTGATAGTGGTATTACGCTGTACTAATGTTGCGAGTGCCGTTGGGGTGTCCGCGCCACCGAAATAATCACCACCGATGCGTATTTTACCGCCACCGATCTGGCCGCTGGCGTCGATGAACCCACCACTCATGATGCCTACATGATCGCCCAGTACGTCGATATTGCCGCCTTTTTCACCGGCAGCAGTGCCCGTTGCTTCAATCGTACCGCTTACCAGAACGGTGCTTACACCTTGTTTCTGGCCTTTATTTTCAGCAATATTACCTTTTACCGCGTTGCTGCCTTCGGCATAAAGCACCACTGTACCGTTCTTTTCACCAATGCTATTGGCCTGAATGATACCGTCCATGTTGATAAGGCTATCCACCATGTCGCCAGCCGCCGCGGCTGTGAGGTATACAGAACCACCATCCGCCTGAATAAGACCGCTGTTCGATACAAGTTGCTGCTGCAAGGCAGCGCTTGCTTCGATATTGATCAGCCCGTCACCGTACAGATCCACCGCGAACGTATCGCCTGACGCAAGATTCACCGTGCCGAGTTTTGCCTGGATCACACCGTTGTTACGCACCACCGGCGCAACAAGCGATGCGATACCCGCATCTGCAACGGTAATACTGCCATCATTAACGATAGATGCGGCAGGATTACCCGCGATATTGAATGCAAAATTACCATTCATGAAATTATCATCGGCAATATCGGCTGTGGTTGCCAGTAAGCCGCCCACATTCACCTGCGCCCCCTGCCCGAACATCACACCATTCTGGTTAATGATCCAGACCTGACCGTTGGCAGAGAGTGAACCGTTGATCTGTGATGCGCTGGCGCTATTTACGCGGTTCAGCGTAATGGATGATGTGCCCGGCTGGTTGAATTGTACCGACTCGGCACCACCAATATCAAAACCTGTCCAGTTGATGAGCGCGCGTTGTGTTGACTGATTGACAGTGAGCGTATTGCTATTTGCACTGATCGTTGCATCACCACCGCTCACCACGCCACCAGTCGGCAACGCATACACGAGTGTTGGTTGCACGATCAATGCAAAACACACCAGCCACGCCACCAATGTGCGTGAGAACTCAAGACCGTTCTGCAGTGCTATGTTGTATCGTTTCAAGACAAAACCCGCTTTATTTGTGTCTCCCATTATATGACAGGGGGGGTTATTAATCATTTAACTAAAGATTGCATTTTAGTTAATTAACTTACCCTAAGCACATGTATCTATTTCATTTATCAAATAGCTTTAACTTAATGTTTTAATATATTGTATTTTATATGTATTTTATCTATATTATGAGATAACATTCTTCATGAATAAGAACAAAATTATTAATTATTAATGGTTTAATAATGCAATTTAATTCTACACATCTTTCAGCTTTTTCTTGTGGCCAGACACTAGTCATGCTATGGCTGATGCATCAACAGGTAGGGGGATTATGCTGCCATATCGTCTAAATATTGTGTTGCCAATTTTTGCACTGGCACTGTTTTACGCACCAAATGCCTTTGCTTATCTCGATCCGGCCACGGGAAGTATCATCCTCCAGAGCATCATTGCCGGGGTAGCGATAGGGCTTGGCATGGTGAAGCTCTACTGGCATAAATGTAAGGAATTTTTCCGTAAATTACTGGGCAAAGAACCAGCAAATCATGGCAAATAGCGCGGTTTTAATACAAGATCCCGGGTCATTTCGTGATCCCAGCGGCTCTGTATATGTGCAAAATGACCGTGTTTTGCGGTTTATAACCCCCTATGCAGCCGATAATTATGCCAAAGCCCGCGATTTGGGGATTTTTAATCAACTTATTGAAAAAGAACTGCTTTTAGGCGCAGAAGAGGCAAATCCGGCATCTTATGCCGCCCAAGGCGACAAAATCGCCTATGTGCTTGAACATCCACGACTTACGCTGGTTTCCTACCCCTATGAATGGTCATTTTCCCTATTAAAGCAGGCCGCCCTGCTCCATCTGGACGTACATCTTGAGCTTCTGAAGCACAATTTCACTTTATCGGACGCCAGCGCCTATAATGTGCAGTTTCGAGGGGTAAAACCTGTATTTATCGATCATTTATCCATCCGCCCGTGGCGCGAGGGTGAAATATGGGCAGGCCATCGCCAATTTTGCATGCAATTCCTGAATCCCCTGCTTCTGAATGTAAAACTTGGTATTCCGCACAATCTTTTCTTCAGAGGAAACCTCGAAGGCATCGAGCCGGAGTTGCTTGCAAAGCTACTACCTTTCAAAACGCGATTCTCCTGGACAATATTCAGTCATGTGTTCATGCAGGCGGCGCTGCAAAAAAAATCTGCCAACGCATCAATGTCAGAACTCGGCAACATTCGTTCAACCAAATTATCAAAGCGCGGCCTCACCAGCATACTGGAAGGTCTGCGCGATCATATTTCTTCGTTATCACTGCCGGCAGCACACACCGAATGGTCGGACTACGCAACGAGTAACAGTTACGCTGCCGAAGAGTCGGAAGCGAAAGCACGATTCATCGCGCAGACAGTTTCACAAGTACAGCCAAACATCTTATGGGACATTGGTTGCAACACAGGAAATTTTTCTGCTGTTGCATTGAAAGCTGGCGCAACACATGTCGTCGGATGGGATATTGATCATGGTGCGTTGGAAAAAGCATTCGCACGCGCTAATGCAGAAAATTTAAATTTCCTGCCGTTATGGCTGGATGCAGCGAACCCAAGTCCGAACCATGGTTGGGCACAGCAAGAGCGTCAAGGTTTCACCGAACGCTCCGCACGCACGGATATGTTGTTGTCGCTGGCATTCCTGCATCACATCGTGATCGGACGTAACGTACCGATGGAAGCGGCGCTGGACTGGCTGATACGCCTTGCACCTGCCGGTATTATCGAATTTCCTCTGAAGAGCGACCCTATGGTGCAACGCCTGCTGGCATTGCGTGAAGATATTTTTCCTGACTACCACGAAGAATCATTCCTGCATCATGTTAGTAGTCGTGCCAAGGTAGTACGCAAAGAGCTGCTTGCTTCAGGTACACGACTCCTAATCGAGTACAGCAGGAACAACAAATGATACAAAAGATACGATTGTTTTTCACACACGCTCCTTTTTTTGCACTTCTCTTTCCTCTTACAATCACATTCACCAATTTCTCCACGAACCAGAACCGCCTGCCACTTAATGAACTGGTGACAGTATCCGTCGCATTTATTTTTCTAGCGCTGTGTTTGTGCTTTTTGTTCTACTTTTTCATTAGATCTCAGCGCAGATCCGCCCTGATCGCCACAACGATCATATTTTATTTTTTCTACTTCCCTACTATTGCAAGAGCGATCGGCGGCAGCAACTTTGAGCTCGCCATATTGGCTGCAGGTCTGGTGATAAGCGTATACTTGTGCTGCGAACTGTCACGAACACCGAATGATGAGCATTTATCATTCATACTTAACTGCCTGTTCATCGTACTTGTTTTACCACCACTAATAAGCATTGTTACATACCAGATGCAGCAATCCCCAAATCGTCCGGTCGCGCAGGATATTTTTCCAGATATTCCTTATACTTCTATACCCAACGGCCCGGATGTCTGGCATCTGGTTTTTGATCGTTATGCCAGTCAGGAAACTCTGGCAAGAGTGTACAGTTTTGATAACCATCCCTTTCTCGACTCCCTACGCCAGCGTGGTTTCTCTGTTGCAGATAATGCATTTGCCAACTACCAGCGCACTGCGCATTCCATGGCATCAACACTCAACATAGACTATCTCAAAAAATTGAGCCCCGGTATTGACAGAGAAAATACAGACTGGCTGCCAGTGTATACCGTTTTACAGAATCACCGCATTGGTCGCCTGTTCACTCAATGGCACTATAATTTTTATCATTTAGGATCGTGGTGGAATCCTACTCGCACCAATCCAGTTGCAACCGAGAATCGTAATTTCCGCGACATGCCGGAATCTTTCCGGTCGATCATGTCGCAATCACTGTTTGGTCGATTGGGGCTAAACGATATTATTTCCTGGCCATACACCAATAACCGCCATGATCAATGCCAGCGTATCTATTTCCAGTTCAATGAACTGACCCAGTTGGCGAATAGTAATGAGAAGAAATATATACTGGCACATATCCTGTTACCTCATCCTCCTTTTGTCATGGATGCGACTGGCAAATGCAAAACACTTCAAGAAGCGGCAACCTCTTCACGCCAACATAACTATCTTGATCAGTTGATATTTGCCAACACACAGATACTCGCATTGGTGGATGCTATACAAAAAGGAGCAAGACCTGCGGTCATCATCCTGCAATCCGATGAAGGCCCATGGCCAGAAAAATATGTTGGTAATGAGGCACTGATCGGCCAAGATGTTACACCGGTAAAATGGAAAGATGTTTCGCGTCAGGATCTTCGTGAAAAAACCCAGATCCTTTATGCTATATATGGTGCTGGCTTTCCTGCAGACCAGCTTGTGAAACACCTGTCACCTGTCAATACCTACAGGATGATCCTCAACCAATATTTTGGATTCAACCTGCCAATGCTCCCGGACAAAAGCTACATATTTATAGATAATCGGCGGCTATACACATTTCAGGATATAACCAACGAAGTAGAATAACTAGGGCGCAACCCTGAGCCGATGGCCGTCTGCGAAGACAATAACCTGTATGTCTTCCTTAGCGTCACCATGCTCATCTACGGAGCGACGTCCCAGCAAGGTCACTTCCTGCCCTGCTTTGTAACGCGCTGCAAGTTTCTGTCCTGTTGCACCACGCATGTCCAGCCTGACTACGCTAGTCCGTTCCTGAATGAGCAATTGTTTCTCGCTGATCGCTACGATATTGCCTTCAGTGACCAATTCGTCTGATGCACTTTGCAGCGCACAGCCAGTGACAAATAAAGCTGCCAACACAATAATTTTTCTACCTGAAAATATCATGGCAACGCTTGTAGGTGATGAAAAAAACTGGTGCAAGCAAATAACATATCTCTTGTGCAGGAAAACCATCACAACTAAAAATACCCTATGAACGGAAGTTTCTGGCATCGCCGCTGGCACAAGAACGAGATCGCCTTTCATGAAAAGAAAGCGAATGTTCTTCTACGCAGGCATATTGAATCACTAGGCCTGAAGCAAGGGCAGCGTGTATTTCTACCGCTCTGCGGAAAGACTTTGGATATCGCATGGCTTCTGGCGCGTGGCTATCATGTGGTTGGCATTGAGCTGATACCACTGGCCATTGAACAGTTATTTGCTGAGCTTGGAATTAAACCAACCATCACACAGCAAGGCTCGTTACTTCATTATAATGCCGAACACCTCGATATATTTGTCGGTGATCTCTTTGCATTACGGCCTGAGACACTCGGACATGTGGATGCAGTGTATGACCGCGCGGCACTTGTTGCACTGCCGGAAGACATGCGCACACTTTACACAGCACACCTTATGCAGATCACCGCCAATGCCCCGCAGCTTCTTATCTGCTATGAATACGACCAATCCACGCAACCAGGCCCGCCATTCTCCGTAACGAGCGAAGAAGTGCGACGACACTACGACAAGAACTATACCATCACATTACTGGAAACCATTGATGTTCCTGGCGGCCTCAAAGGCCTAAGCCCGGCCAAAGAAACGATCTGGCTGCTAAAGACATAAAAAAAGCCGCCTGAAGCGGCTATTTAATGGTGGAGGCGACAGGAATCGAACCCGCGACATTCTGCTTGCAAAGCAGACGCTCTACCAACTGAGCTACGCCCCCACATAGGCAGGCGGGAAAATTAATCGGAACGGGATTTTAGTCAAGTGGTAATTTGCTGAAAAAACAAAAAATCTAACGCTTTACCTGTTAATTACCGATAATCTTGGTAATACGGCGCACAGAGTCGTCCAGACGGCCATAGATATTCACTGCCACCTTGTGCAGGTCATCATACTGGTTCTGGAGGTCATCAATGGTCTGGTTCAGACGCACCTGATCATCCTGTAGCTGCTTGTTCTCGTTCGTTATCAGCGTAAGGTGCTGCTTTTCACGCTCATTATGCGCTTTTTCCACTGTTTTTTGCTGAATTCCCCTATCCAGGCGGTCGAGCGCGGCGTGGATCTTCCCAAGGGCAACAGTGAGTGGTGATGCGGTTTGCGTGTCAGACATAATCATTTTTCGTTGAGAAGTTCTAATAATCTGATTACAACGGTGAATCTTAACATGTGACTTACAGAAATAAAGTAAAAAGATATGCCATCGGTTATGCCCAAAACCTCTGATTATCCCTCTGTTTCACCTAAAGATATGGCCAATGCCATCCGCGCCCTTTCCATGGATGCGGTGGAAAGAGCCGCTTCCGGCCACCCCGGCATGCCCATGGGCATGGCCGATGCAGCCACAATATTGTTCACCGAATTCCTGAAATTCGACCCGAAACACCCGAACTGGCCTGATCGTGACCGCTTCATACTTTCCGCCGGCCATGGTTCGATGTTGCAATACGCCCTGCTCTATCTCACCGGCTATGAAGATATGACGCTGGATGAAATAAAAAATTTCCGCAAACTCGGTGCAAAGACCGCCGGTCATCCGGAATTCGGCCACGCGACCGGAATTGAAACCACCACTGGCCCACTGGGACAGGGTATCGCCAATGCTGTGGGCATGGCACTCGCCGAGCGTATGCAGAATGCACGCTTCGGGGATAAGATCGTAAGCCATTACACCTATGTTATCGCAGGTGACGGTTGCCTGATGGAAGGTATCAGCCACGAAGCCGCATCACTTGCCGGACATTTGAAGCTGAGCAAACTCATCGTGCTGTGGGACGACAACCAGATCTCTATCGACGGCCCAACCAGCCTTTCTGTATCCGATGATGTAACAGAACGTTTTGAATCTTACGGCTGGAATGTGATCCCATCCGTTGATGGCCACAATGTTGATGCACTGCGTACTGCACTCGCTAAAGCTCAGAATAGCAATGCCCCTACCCTTATCGCATGCCGCACCAAAATTGGTTATGGTGCGCCAAGCAAGGAAGGCTCAGAAAAATGCCACGGCTCACCACTCGGCAAAGATGAAATTGCTGGTGCACGCAAAAAGCTCGGCTGGGAACACGCAGAATTTGAAATACCTGCCGATATTCTTTCCGCATGGCGTGAAGCTGGGAAAAAAGGCAGCAAAGCATTTGCCGACTGGACAAAGTCATTCGAAAGCGCAGATGCAAAAATTCAATCTGTCTTCAGCCAGCAGGTTGCAGGTGAATTACCAGATGGCTGGCAAGCTACCTTCGAAGATTTTAAAAAGAAGCTGGCAGAAACAGCACCGAATGAAGCTACGCGTAAATCATCCGAAAATGTGCTGAACGCACTTGCACCTGTTATTCCAGAACTGGCAGGCGGCTCAGCTGACTTGACCGGCTCGAACAACACAAAAGCAAAGAACCAGTCAGCCGTATCAAGCAGCCAGTATGGCGGCAGCTATATTTATTACGGTGTGCGTGAACACGCCATGGCCTCCATGATGAATGGCTTGAGTCTGCACGGTGGATTCATCCCATACGGTGGCACATTCATGGTGTTCACTGATTATTGTCGTCCGGCAATTCGTTTGTCTGCGCTCATGCAACAGCGTGTGATCTATGTGATGACACATGATTCCATCGGCCTCGGTGAAGACGGCCCAACCCATCAACCGGTTGAGCACCTGGCAAGCCTTCGTGCAATTCCGAATCTCAACGTGTTCCGTCCAGCTGATGCAACTGAAACAGCCGAATGCTGGGCTCTGGCACTCACCAACAAACACACCCCATCCATCCTTTCGCTCACACGCCAGAATCTTCCGGCCGTGCGCAAGGAATATACTAAAGATAATCTCTGTGCCCGCGGGGGGTATGTGCTCTCCGACGCTGCAAATGCAAAAGTTACACTCATCGCATCCGGCTCTGAAATTTCTATCGCCATGGATGCTCAGAAAAAACTGGCAGAGAAGAATATTTCTGCACGCGTCGTATCGCTTCCATGCTGGGAACTCTTCGATGCACAGCCAGCCAAATACCGCGAAGATGTACTGGGCAAGGATACGCTGAAAGTTGCCATCGAAGCCGCGGGCGGTTTCGGTTGGGAACGTTATATCGGAAATAACGGCATCTTCATCGGTATGAACGGATTTGGCGCATCTGCACCTGCACCAGATCTATACAAGCATTTTGGCATCACCGCAGATGCAACGGTTAAAGCAGTTATGGATAAAGTAAAATGACAATAAAAGTTGGCATTAATGGACTTGGTCGCATTGGCCGCTGCGTACTTCGCGCAATTTATGAAAACCCTGACAAGGGCATTGAGCTGGTTGCCGTCAACGGCCCTGCCGCGATCGACACACATGTTCATCTACTTAAGTATGACTCTGTGCACGGCCGCTTTGGCACAAAGCTGGAAGCAGATGGTGAAGATATTTTGCGCATCGCTGGCAAGCCGGTAAAGCTCACCCGCCTGAAAGACCCTACGCAGATCGAATGGGCAAAAATGGGTGTGGATGTTGTGTTGGAATGCTCTGGCAAATTCAACAAGCGCGATGAAGCGGAAAAACATCTGGCAGGCGGCGCAAAAAAAGTGCTCGTCTCTGCACCCGCAGAAAATGCTGATTCAACCATCGTATATGGTGTAAATAATGATGCGCTCAAAGATACCCACCAGGTGGTATCTGTGGGATCATGCACTACCAATGCGTTAGCGCCAGTTGTTAAAGTATTACATGAAGTATTCGGTATCGATTCCGGATTCATGACCACCATCCACGCCTACACCGGTGACCAGAATCTGGTAGATAACAGCCACAAAGACCTGCGCCGTGCACGCTCGGCCGCCATGTCGATGATCCCGACCAGCACGGGCGCTGCCAAGACCATTGGCCTCATCATTCCGGAACTTAAAGGCAAGCTTGATGGTATCTCCGTGCGCGTGCCTGTGCCGAATGTGTCGCTGGTGGATCTCAGCTTCACCACGTTAAAAGATGCAAGCAAAGAGGACATCAATGATGCTCTGAACAAAGCCGCAGAAACTGAAACACTGAAAGACATTCTGCATATTTCACGAAGGCCACTTGTCTCTATTGATTATACCCATACCCCGTATAGCAGCATCGTTGACATCACCGGTACATACGTTACCGGGAAGGTCGCGCGCGTTGCCAGCTGGTATGACAATGAATGGGGATTTAGCTGCCGTATGCTGGATGTAGCCAGATTGTGGATGAACACTAAATGACGCTGCAATTTAATACGCTTGAAGACTTCGACTATAACGGCAAAACGGTTCTGGTACGCTGCGACCTGAACGTGCCTATGAGCGGCGGCAAAGTTACTGATGACACGCGCATCCGGCGTTTAGTGCCCACCCTCTCCTACCTGCTCAAGAAAAAAGCCCGTGTTGTTGTACTGTCGCATTTTGACAGGCCGGGCGGCAAGTTCGTTCCCTCCATGTCCCTTGCACCATTGGTCGATCCGTTGGCGCAAGCCCTTGGCCGCAAGGAAGTAAAATTCGGTGTGGACTGCGTTGGCGTTGCCGCAGAAGACGCTGTAAAAAAACTCAAGAACGGCGAAATTTTGTTACTGGAAAATCTTCGTTTCCATGCCGAAGAAGAAAAAGGCGATGCACGTTTTGCACAAGAACTCGCAAGCCTTGGTGACATTTATGTAAACGATGCATTCTCTGCATCACACCGCGCCCATGCCTCTGTTTCCGGCATACCGAAATACCTGCCTTCTGCTGCTGGCCGGCTTATGGAAGAAGAACTCTCCGTACTCGGCGGCATTTTCAGCACTGCCAAAAAACCGATCGCTGCGGTCATCGGTGGTTCAAAGATATCTACCAAGCTGGAACTGCTCGGCAACCTCACCAAAACGATGAACAAGATCATCATCGGTGGCGCGATGGCAAACACGTTCTTATACGCGCAAGGTTATTCCGTTGGCCGCTCCATCTGTGAAAAGAACATGAAGGCGACCGCACAACGCATACTAAAAGCCGCCAAGAAGAATGGCTGTGAAATTGTGCTCCCAAATGATCTGGTGGTAGTGTCTGAATTTAAAACACAGGCGAACTGCCGCGTGATGGATGTGGATGCGATCCCTGAGGACGGTATGGCAACAGATGTCGGCCCCGGCTCGGTACAGCTTTTTGCCGAAGCACTGGCAGATTGCAAAACCGTAATCTGGAACGGGCCTATCGGCGCATTCGAAGTCAGCCCATTTGATGCAAGCACCATCGGCCTTGCCCGCACCATTGCCAAATATACGTCACGCAAACAAATTCGCTCCATCGCCGGTGGTGGCGATACCGTGGCGGCCCTCTCGCATGCCGGCATGACGCAGAATTTCAGCTATATATCAACAGCCGGCGGCGCATTTTTAGAATGGATGGAGGGCAAAACCCTGCCGGGCGTAGCCGCTCTTGCAAAAACGTCTCCTAAGACCAAACGCACAACACGGCGCGCTTGAAAAAGCAGGCACGCAGGTTTAAAACAGAACCATATATCACGATGTAAAGGAAAGTTATGACGATGACCGCAAAAGTTCAGGCAATCAGCCAACTCACCCCGGAAGTAAAAAAGATCCTGAGTTTCTACGAAGGTGATAATCCTGAGACCAAAGAAAACCTCGCACGCATTCTGATGCACGGCAAACTCGGCGGCACAGGCAAACTGGTTATCCTTCCGGTTGACCAAGGCTTTGAGCACGGCCCTGCCCGCAGCTTCGCAAAAAACCCTGATGCCTATGACCCGCACTATCATTACCAGCTTGCGGTTGATGCCGGGCTTTCTGCCTATGCTGCACCGCTTGGCTTTTTGGAAGCTGGCTGTGAAACCTTCGCTGGCAAAATTCCAACCATCCTGAAAGTGAACAGCTCCAACTCACTTGCTCCAAAAAAAGGCGCGCCAAATCAGGCCATCACCTCTTCCGTTGAAGATGCGCTGCGCCTCGGTTGTGCGGCTATCGGCTTTACCATCTATCCCGGCTCGGCAGAATGCTTCGAGATGATGGAAGAGATCGCGTTCATGGCGCGTGAAGCAAAAGATTGCGGCCTTGCGGTTGTTATCTGGTCATACCCGCGTGGTGAAGATATTTCCAAAGAAGGCGAAACCGCCATCGACATCACCGCCTATGCCGCGCACATGGCTGCATTGCTTGGTGCGCACATCATCAAGGTAAAACCACCAACAGCGCACATTGAGCAAGCCGAAGCAAAGAAAGTGTATGAAGCAGAGAAAGTTGACGTTTCAACCGCTGCAAAACGCTTCGCGCATATCAAACAATGCTGCTTTAATGGAAGACGCATTGTGGTGTTCTCTGGTGGCGCTGCCAAAGGCGAAGAAGATATTTTGAATGAAGCACGCGCTATCCGTGATGGTGGCGGCAACGGCTCTATCATCGGCCGCAACACCTTCCAGCGCCCGCGCACGGAAGCCCTCAAGCTGCTCGAGAATATGATCGGGGTGTATAAAGACAACAAGTAATCTGTATGAACGGGATTCCTCGCTCAATTAAAGATATCGTCCAGTTTGGACCTACGGAGAAAAATCCGCGGTATCTTGGTGTGCTGGGTTGGGGCTTTAATCACGGACAGTACCGGATCGTTATGTACGCGCCGCCAGAGCTCGATGCCCCGGAAGTCAAAGATTTCTATATTAATTCAAAGCGTATACGCCCTGATGTAGGTGACGATGCACATGATGACCACGTTACCAGACGCAGGAATCGTAGACAGAAACTCGACAAAAGCCAGCAGTTTACTCAGCCCATGCGTCGTCACGAATTTCCTCCGGCGCATATTCATGTGTTTCATGTTCCTGATGGCCGTGAATCACGTTTCGAACTAGTAGAAAATTATAAGGGTGACGACTTTACCCAATACCTCCTCGGCAAAGATGGATTGGATACCAAAGTGAATCACAAACTCAATGCTAAACAAATAGCAGAAATTCAGCCGGTGTTAGACCAGGTTGCTCCTGTTTTTATCCAGCTCTGGCGAGAAATGTATGTTGATAAACGCGTAGGTATGTGTGTTACAAGACTATCTGATTCCCCGCATGGCGAGGTTCGGGAACGTATAGGAAGTGACGGTTGGCTTGTACAAAAGAACCTTGAAACTGATCGCTCTGTATCTTTTCCCCCACCAAATCTGGAAAATGGCCATACCGGTAAGATAACCCGTGATGGTGATAAACGTAGAAGATAACTGATGCCTCAAACCTGCCGCTTATACCTCGTTTCCCCTCCCTCGTTTGATATTTCTGCCTTCCGGAAACAGCTGGAAGAAGCATTTTCCGGTGGTGATGTGGGCGCGTTCCAGCTTCGCCTGAAAGAAGCGGATGATGCCGATATTATCAAGGCAGCAAAGGAACTTATGCCCATCTGCCAGGAGCGCGAAGTGGCATTCATCCTGAATGATAGGCCTGATCTGGCGGCAAAGATAGCCGCAGATGGCGTGCATCTGGGGTATGACGACATGCCGATCGCCGAAGCCCGTGCCATTGTGGGTAAGGATATGGTGATCGGGGCTACCGCCCATGCCTCCCGCCATATCGCCATGGAAGCAGGTGAAGCCGGGGTCGATTATGTGGCCTTTGGGGCGTTTTATCCAACCACCTCCAAACCGCAGGAAAAAATAGAGAAATGGGGCACGCCAGGCCTCGATATTTTGGAGTGGTGGCAAGCATTTATGCTCTTGCCGTGTGTGGCAATTGGTGGTATCAACGCGGCCAATTGTGCGCCTTTGGTTACGGCCGGTGCAGATTTCATCGCGGCGATAACCGCTATCTGGAATCACCCCAAAGGGTCAAAGGAAGCCGTAAAAGAATTTAATCTGGCCATAACGAAGGCCCTAGAAAAAAGAGAATAATTATGCGTATCGACGGTTCGGCAGTAAGAATGGGTATGGTGGTCGAGTATCAGGGCAAACTGATGCTGGTGGTAAAACATGAGATCCGCACCCCGGGCAACCTGCGCTCATTCAACCAGGTAGAACTTAAAGACCTGAAATCCGGCACAAAGAATAACGTGCGCCTTGCTTCCGATGAAAAGGTCGAACGCGTATCGCTGGATTCTCGCTCCTGCAATTTCCTGTTCGCTGATGGCGATGACCTGACCTTCATGGATAATGAAAGCTATGAGCAGTTCATCATGAAAAAAGAAATGATCGGCGATGCCTTCCCTTACCTGCAGGACGGCATGACCGTGATGGTGGAAACTTACGAAGGCAAACCACTCTCTGTTGCATTGCCTGGCAAAGTGACCCTGAAGATCGTGGAAGCAGACCCGGTGGTAAAAGGCCAGACCGCCTCTTCTTCTTACAAACCCGCTGTGCTGGAAAATGGTGTACGCGTGCTTGTGCCTCCGTTCATTGAAGCGGGCGAAAGCATCGTGGTCGACACCACAAGCAATAGCTATGTGGAACGCGCAAAGGCATCATAATGCAATCACCACTCATCAATGTGATGACCGCGGCTGCCCTCAAGGCATCCAAAGGATTACTGCGTGATTTTGGCGAAGTAGATAACCTTCAGGTATCACGCAAAGGGGCATCCACCTTTGTGACCAACGCAGATACACGCACTGAGAAACTGCTCCACAAAGAGCTTTCCATTGCACGCCCTGACTTTGGGTTTCTGATGGAAGAAGGTGGCGAGATCGCAGGCAAAGATGGTGTGCACCGCTTCATCATTGACCCGCTGGATGGCACCAGCAACTTTATACATGCCGTACCGTATTTCTGCATTTCTATTGCGCTTGAGAAGCGCGAAGCAAATGGCAATACCAACATCATTGCCGGTGTGATCTACGATCCCATCCATAATGAAATGTTCACAGCCGAACAATATAAAGGCGCGTTCCTTAACAACCGCCGGCTGGTCGTTTCCGGCCGCGACAAAATGGCCGATGCCATGTTCGCAAGCTCTGGCACAAAGACGCTTAAGAAGCTCACGCCTACCGAGCAAAAGACCTACCAAAATCTTGCAACCGGCGAGCAGACCATCCGCCGCTTGGGCGCAACCGCACTTGACCTTGCCTATATCGCCGCTGGCCGCCTTGATGGCGGGTTCTACACCAGCATCGAATCATGGGATATCGCAGC
>CAZHUC010000009.1:6146-41437 GCA_964535825.1 uncultured Rickettsiales bacterium | reverse complement strand
CTGGCCGCCTTGATGGCGGGTTCTACACCAGCATCGAATCATGGGATATCGCAGCTGGCATGCTGATGGTGCAGGAAGCTGGCGGAAAAGTAATGGATCTCTCTGGGAATCCTGCAAACTGTTACTCTCGTACGCTGGTTGCCTGCAATGGCAGCCTTTCTTCTTCCGTTCAGTCACTGGTGGCAAAAGCCGCCTGAGAATAATTACATAAATTTCAGTTGCCCGTAGTGGTTGTTTTGCTTAATCATGGAGGCTCACATATGCCCCTATCAGCAAAAAGGATCTTATGACCCGTCCTGCCCCTGTTTTTATCCGTGTTGCAGTTGTCTGTTTATCGCTTGTGCCATCGTTCCTGGCAGCCGAAGCATTTGCTTTCGACAACAGATCAAATCCTGCACAGCCCAACATCGAACTCAATCTGGATGTTCTGGATAAATACCGCAGTGCGGACGCTCCGGCAGTACCTGTTACCGAAGAAAAGAGCGTTGCAAAGCCGGTCGTCATTAAAGAAAAACCTCAGGTAGCACCACAGGTTGCGCAACCAGTTCCAGTGACCACACCTGTTCCTAGCCCGCAAGCGGTGCAAGCTCCTTCTGATGGCCAGAAACTTGAATGGATCGAAGGACCAAAAGGCCAGGTCATCAATAAGAATGAGCCCAAGTTCATCAAGAACAGAAAGCCAATTACCGATAAGCCAAAACCTGCGCCTGTGAAAAAAGCACCTGAGAAAAAGGTGGAAGAAGCACCTAAGCCAGAACCTGTAAAGACCCCTGAACCGGAAGTTGTACCAATTGAACAGCCAGCAGCTATAGAAACTCCGGCAGCTCCTGAGCCTGCGCCAGTAGAAAAAGCTGAACCTGTTGAAACCAAGAAACCTGAACAGAAAAAAGATAAAAAGAAGAAAAAAGACAAACAGCCAGCTAAGGAAGAACCGGCTGAAGCTCCGAAAGTAGAAGCTCCGCCAGCAGAACCAGTAGCTCCTGTAGTGCCAGATGCACCTGCGCCAGAAGCAACACCAGTGAAGGAAGAGCCGGCCATTGCTCCGCCACCGCCACCTGCACCCGCTGTAGAAGTGCCTGCGGTCGTGCCGCCAGAGCCTGTAGCTCCGGTTGATGAAAAACCGGTAGCACCGGAAACAGAAAGCGCGCTGGAAAAAGCATTGATCGCGCCACCAGCTCCACCGCAGGAAGAAGAGCCCGCTATTGATATGCCAGCGGTGGCTGTACCTGCTGCACCTGCTCCGGCGGAAGAAGCTCCTGCCATCCCTGCACCTGTAGGTGATGCTCCATCTCAGGAATTACCTGCGATCCCAGCACCACCAGCACCGGATGCAAAACCGGCACTGCCGCCACTGCCTGGCTTACCGCCAGCACCAGCTGTTGATGCTAAGCCAGCAGAGATCGTTCCACCTGCACCTCCTGTACCCGCACCGGCCGAGGAGATAAAACTTCCAGAACCTCCTGCGCCGCCTGCTTTACCAACCGTTGATGCTCCTAAGCCGGTAGAGCTCATTACCCCTGAGGATGCGCCAAAAGAAGCACCTGCTGCTGCAGAAGAAAAACCTGCACCTAAAGAGGCAGCAGCTCCGGCAAATGACAAGGCTGAGAAACCGGATATGTCCATCAGCTTCAGGTCAACCGAAACGGCCGTGCCACTGAGCATCAAGCCACAGCTTGAGGAACTTGCAAAGAAAGTGAATGCCAATGATAAGTTGCGTGTGAACCTGATGTCATATGCCGCCAACATGAATGACCAGGCAAGCACAGCACGTCGTATCTCTCTTTCTCGTGCACTTGCAGTGCGTGCCTACCTGATCGAACAGG
This sequence comes from uncultured Rickettsiales bacterium, assembly GCA_964535825.1. Taxonomy (GTDB): domain Bacteria; phylum Pseudomonadota; class Alphaproteobacteria; order Rickettsiales; family SXRF01; genus CAZAQK01. The sequence goes on along the minus strand of CAZHUC010000009.1, from coordinate 39,614 downwards.
GCGTGGCCAACCTGCGCATCAATGTGCAGGCGCAGGGCGACAAGAACCCGGGCGGCGAGCCAGACCGCGTAGATATTTTCCTCGATTCAGGAAAATAGCATGGCAGGTCATTCGCAATTTAAGAACATCATGCACCGTAAAGGTGCAAAGGATGCCAAGAAAGCGAAGATCTTCACCAAGGTGACGCGTGAGATCATTTCCGCAGCCAAGCTGGGCATGCCTGATCCTAATGTGAATCCACGCCTTAGAGCCGCCATCGCATGGGCGCGTGAGGAGAATATGCCTCGCGATAAAATTGAAGCGGCGATCAAACGCGGCAGCGGCAACGTAGATACTGATAATTTCGAAGAAGTTCGTTACGAGGGCTATGGCCCGGGTGGTGTGGCTGTCATCGTGCAGGCACTCACTGATAACCGTAACCGCAGCGCATCCGATATACGCTCCATCTTCACCAAATACAGTGGCAACATGGGTGAGACCGGCAGCGTGAGCTTCATGTTCGAACGTTGTGGCTGGCTGGTTTACCCCATCTCCGTTGCCGGGGAAGATGCCATGTTCGAGGCCGCACTGGAAGCAGGCGCTGATAATTGTGATGCCGATGCCGAAAATTACACCATCACCTGCTCGCAGGAAAATTTCGGCGCGGTGCGTGATGCGCTGGAGAAATCTTTTGGCGCGGCAACATCCGCCAAGATCACATGGATCCCAAAGACCACATCACCGGTGAATGAAGAACAAGCAAAACAACTCATGAAAATGGTGGAGGTGCTTGATGACAATGATGATGTACAGGAGGTATTCACCAATGTGGATATCCCTGAAGCGATGATGACGGCGCTCAGTGCATGACCATCATCCTCGGCGTTGACCCGGGTTTGCAGCGTACAGGTTGGGGCATCATTATTTCCAAACAGAACCAGCTTTCGTTCGTGGCATGCGGCGTGGTCACAAGCACTGCTGATGCCCCGACTCCTGAACGTCTGCGGCAACTGCACGATGGCATCATCGAAGCCGCACAAGTCTATGGCGCAGAAGAAGCCGCAGTTGAAGAAACTTTTATGAATAACAACGCAGCCTCTGCCCTGAAACTGGGACAGGCGCGTGGAGCACTTTTACTTGCGCTTTCGCTGGCCAGACTTCCGGTAAGCGAGTATAGTGCCACCATGGTTAAAAAAAGCGTGGTGGGTAAAGGCCATGCGGACAAGCAACAGGTGGCTATGATGGTGAAAACATTGTTGCCGGGAAGTAACGCAGCCAAAGCCGATGCATCGGACGCGCTGGCGGTTGCTATCTGCCATGCACACCATCGCACGTTGAATCATATCACATCGGGAGCACTCGCATGATCGGTAAACTGCGCGGACGTGTGGATGAAATCGGCGAAGATTTTGTTATCCTTGATGTCGGCGGCGTCGGCTATCATGTATTCTGTTCCGGCCGCACGCTGGCTGCCCTCCCCGCTGCTGGTCAGGCGGCTGAACTCGTCATCGAAACCCATGTGCGTGAAGAACATATCCATCTGTATGGATTCTCCGATGTGGTAGACCGCGAATGGTTTCGCCTGCTTACCACCGTGCAGCGCGTCGGCAATAAAGTGGCACTGGTCATTATGTCGGCATACTCACCTGCCCAGCTTGCCCATGCCATCATGGCAAAAGACACCACGGCGTTTTCACGTATCAAAGGCATTGGCGCAGGCCTTGCCGAGCGCATCGTGACCGAGCTGAAAGATAAAGCGACCAAGCTACCTGTTGGCGGCGGCTCATTACCTATGGAAGGTGAAAAGAAAGCCGCCAGCAAATCTGCGGCTGTGCCACCCGCCGCCACACCACATGATGATGCCATCTCCGCACTTGTAAATCTTGGCTACTCCAGGTCCGAAGCCTATACTGCGGCGCTGAAAGCCAGCCAGTCGGAAGTAACCGAACTTGACCAGCTGATAAAACTTAGCCTGAAGGAGCTGATGCGCGGATGACACAGGACGCCACAAACCGCCTCATCACCCCTGCCGAGAACGAAGACGATTCCGGCCAGCACGCGCTGCGCCCTGTATCATTCAATGAATTCGTCGGCCAGCCGGAAGTCTGCGAGAACCTCAAGATATTCGTAAATGCGGCGCGCTCACGCAAGGACGCACTCGATCATGTATTGCTTTATGGCCCGCCGGGCCTTGGCAAAACCACCCTGGCACAAATTGTTGCAAAGGAAATGGGGGTTGGCTTTCGTCCTACCTCCGGACCGATACTAACAAAAGCCGGAGACCTCGCCGCTGTGCTGACCAGCTTGCAACCGAACGATGTACTTTTCGTGGACGAGATACATCGCCTGAATCCCGCCGTGGAAGAGGTGCTGTACCCCGCTATGGAGGATTTCAAGCTTGACCTGATGATCGGTGAAGGCCCGGCGGCCCGCACGGTGCGTATCGACCTGCCAAAATTTACGCTCGTCGGCGCAACCACACGGCTTGGCTTGCTTGCTAACCCGCTGCGTGATCGCTTCGGCATTCCGCTGCGTTTGCGTTTCTATGACACCAAGGCATTACAGCATGTGATCGAACGCGCTGCGGAAAAACTTGCCATCGACATCACCAAGGATGGTTCACACGAAATTGCCTGCCGTTCGCGCGGCACGCCGCGTATCGCGCTTCGCCTGCTGCGCCGTGTGCGCGACTTTGCGCATGCTGATGATAGCAAAGCGATCGATAAGAAACTGGCCGACAAAGCACTTCGCCGTCTGGAAGTTGATAGTCTCGGGCTCGATTCTGCCGACAGGCGCTACCTCACCTACATCGCCGAGCATTATCAGGGTGGGCCTGTAGGAGTTGAAACCATCGCAGCAGCACTTTCCGAACAACGCGACGCGATTGAAGAAACCATCGAGCCTTATCTGCTACAGGTCGGATTCTTACAGCGCACACCGCGCGGGCGTATGCTGACGCATACCTGTTTCAAGCATCTGGGCCTTAAGCCCCCTGCACAGGTGGCCACCCTGCCACTGGATGAAACGAACGAAGACGCATAACACAATGCACCAATATCCCATCCGTGTTTATTATGAAGATACCGATGCCGGCGGTGTGGTGTATCATGCGAATTACCTGAAATTCGCTGAACGCGCACGTACCGAGGCATTGCGTCAGGTCGGTATCAGCCAGCAAACATTGCTGGGCGAACAAAAGATCGCCTTTGCCGTGCGTACCTGCCATATCGAATTTTTCAAACCAGCCCGACTGGATGACTTGTTGACAATCGAGTCACACCTCGACGATATAGGCACAGCAAGCCTTGATATGAGTCAGACCATAAAAAAAGATAATGACATACTTGTAACTTTATCTATCCGCTTAGCAGTGGTAGGTGAAGGCATGAAACCGACGCGTCTGCCGTCCGAGATCAAAGACGCAATAACCAAGATTTTTAATAACCACTAACGAAAGACAGTTGAGACCATGGCAAACACAGCAGTATCCACAGCAGTAGAAGGTGTTGCATCCACCGATCTGGCAGGCACCGCGCCTGCATTTGATTTTTCCATCTGGGGCATGTTCTCGCAGGCAGATATTGTGGTACAACTCGTGATTCTGTCATTGCTTTTTGCATCCTTCTGGAGCTGGGCGATTATTTTTGAAAAAACCTTCCTGTTCCGCCGCGTTAAGGCAAAAGCTACCAAATTTGAAAATGATTTCTGGTCATCCGAAGCGCTTGACCAGTTCCATGAAAAAACCAAAAAGCGCGGCGGCCACCCTATGGCCAATATTTTTATTGCCGCCATGGAAGAATGGTTCCGCTCCAAAAGCAAAGGCAGCACGCCACAACAAGGCATCAAGATCGGCCTGCGTGACCGGATCGTGCAGGTGATGCTGGTTGCCCGCAACCGCGAGATCGAGCACTTAGAAAGCGGCCTTGGTTTCCTTGCCACCACTGGCTCATCAGCACCATTTATTGGTCTGTTCGGTACGGTATGGGGGATCATGCATAGCTTCCATTCCATCGCACTGTCTAAAAATACGTCTCTTGTTGCGGTAGCCCCCGGTATCGCAGAAGCATTATTTGCAACAGCTATCGGCTTGTTCGCTGCTATTCCTGCGGTTATCGCGTACAATAAATTCAACATTGAGGTTGTGCGTTTTTCCAACAAGCTGGAAGATTTCTCCACAGAGTTCGATACCATCCTTTCCCGCCAGTTGGAGGCTTGATCTATGGGCGCAAGTCTCAATGGTAATGGCGGCGGCAGCCGCAGACGCAATGGCAGGCAGAGCAGCTTTGCCGAGATAAACATCACCCCGATGGTGGACGTGATGCTGGTACTGCTCATCATCTTCATGGTAGCCGCACCGATGATGACCACCGGTGTCACGGTCGATCTGCCGGAAACCTCAGCCAATCCCGTACAAGGTCAGGATGAACCGCTGACGGTCTCCATCACCTCAGATGGCAAGATCTATATTCAAAAAACGTCTGTATCGCTGAAAGATTTCAGGGAAAAACTGGGTGCTATCACCAAGGAAAAGAAAGACACGCGTATCTTCGTACGCGGCGACAAGAACGTCGATTACGGTAAGATCATGCAGGTTGTAGGCGAAGTCAATGCAGCTGGTTTCAATAAGGTTGCGCTGCTTACCGATGTTGGCACTGTAGCAGGTAAAGGCAAGTAACCAGTGTACGAGGAACGCCAGAAAGGACTGACCTATTCTGCAGCACTTCACGCGTTCGTGCTGTTTCTGGTCATTTTTGGCCTGCCTTCCATACTTGATAGAGATCGCGAGATCGAGCCACAGGCCATTACAGTGGAGCTTCTCCCCATCAGCACCATCAGCAATGTTAAACGCTCCGAGAAATTGGCAGAGAAAGAAAAACCAGAAGAGCCCAAAGCACAAACAAAACCTGCGCCACCAGTAAAGGCCGCCGAGGAATCCACCCCTCCTCCACCGGCAGAAAAACCAGCCGAGGTGAAAAAGCCGAAAGAAACAGAGAAGAAGCTGGAAAAGAAGCCTGAAGAGAAAAAAGAAGATAAGAAAAAGGCGAAGGAAGAAGATCTGGCGGCCGTTCTCAAGGCCGTGAAGGACACCGCACAAAAAGATAAAAAAGAGAAACAGAAGGAAGATGGCGGCGGTAAAAGCAAATCCGACCAGTATGACCCGACACTGCCGCTTTCCATCAGCGAGGAGGACGCCATCAAGAGTCAATATGCAAAATGTTGGAGCCCTCCTGCTGGTGCCAAAGATGCACATGAGCTCGTTATTGTTCTGAAGGCAGAATTTGCACAGGATGGAAGCGTAATCAAAGTAGAGCTCGCACGGGAAAGCAAGAGTCGCTACTCAAGCGATACATTCTATCGTGCTGCTGCAGATTCTGCCATACGTGCGGTAAAGCAATGTAGCCCTCTGAAAAACCTGCCACCGGAAAAATATTCTCGTTGGCGCGAAATGGAACTCCGATTCGATCCTAAAGAAATGCTCTTCTAGGCCGTATAAAAATCGCATATGGAAGTAAAAATACTTTCATGCGGAGGCTTGAGCGAAGCTTACATTTCGTATAGATATGTCTTCCCACCGTTAGCTTAATCAGGAAAATACAGACATGACGCGCTTTTTAACACTGCTTGTAGCTTTCTTCTTCCTCTCAACCCCTGCACACGCCGTACTGAAGATCGACATCACACGCGGCAATGTAGACCCTTTACCGATAGCGTTGCCTGATCTTCCCGGCAACGGCATGGGCGCAGAAATTATGCGCGTCGTATCCGCCGATCTCGAGCGCAGCGGCCTGTTCCGCCCTATCAGCCAGCAGGCTTTCATTGAGCAGATCACCACCCAGACCAGCAACCCGCGCTTCGGTGATTGGCGCAAGATCAATGCTGCCGCACTGGTGACCGGTATGGTCATCGCTGAAAGCGGTGATAAGCTGAAAGTGTCGTTCCGCCTGTGGGATGTGTATGCCGAACAACAGATCGCCGGCAAAGAATATAATACCTTCCGCAATAACTGGCGTCGTATCGCCCACATCATCGCGGATGAGATATATAAGCGCCTGACCGGTGAAGATGGGTATTTTGATTCACGCATTGTGTATGTATCGGAAAGTGGCCCGGACCTTAAGCGTATCAAGCGCCTTGCCATCATGGATCAGGACGGCGAGAATCATAAATACCTGACTGATGGGCGCGCGCTGGTACTTACTCCACGCTTCTCTCCAAGCTCTCAGGAGATATTGTATCTTTCTTACGCCGGCAAACAGCCACGCGTTTATTTGCGCGACCTGCAGACAGGCCGCGAAGAATCACTGGGAACATTCGAAGGCATGTCGTTCGCACCGCGTTTCTCTAACGATGGAAATTCTATCGTGATGTCTATTGCATCCGGCGGCAGCACCCAGCTTTTCAAGATGGACCTGCGCAATCGCCAGCTCATCAAACTGACCTCGGGCAACAGCATCGACACATCACCGAGCTATTCACCTGATGGCAGCCGTATCGTGTTCAACTCTGACCGCGGCGGCTCTCAACAGCTTTATGTGATGAATGCCGGTGGTGGCGATATCCAGCGCATCAGCTTTGGCAATGGCCGCTACGGCACGCCGGTATGGTCTCCGCGTGGCGACCTCATCGCCTTCACCAAGATGTATCAGGGACGTTTCTATATCGGTGTCATGCGTCCGGATGGCTCTGGTGAACGCGTACTCACCGAAAGTTACATGGACGAAGGCCCAAGCTGGGCACCGAACGGCCGCGTGATCGTGTTCCACCGCCAATTCCCTAACTCTCGCGGGCGCATGGGAAATACCCGTCTATATTCTGTTGATTTAACGGGACATAACCTTCGTGAAGTGCTAACACCTATGGATGGATCTGACCCGGCATGGTCACCACTGTTGCCGTTATAACACAATAGCTTTGTTTTGCTGGATGAGTGCGAAAGTGCTGTTGATTTATAGCGGTTTTAAGCTAACTGGTTAGGGTCTTCATGGCATCCCTCGCCCTCGAATTTGTAATGTTTGATTTAACGCATTGGAGTTTATTATGAATATGATTAAAAAGTCACTGGCAGTTGTTTCTGCCCTCTTCCTGCTCGCTGCTTGCGAAACCCCTTCTGGTTCTTCTTCCAGTGCTGATGGTAGCGGCAACGCTGCTGGCGGTTCTGGCCTGTATGCGAACGCTAAAGAGATCGCACCTGGCGTTATCGACCGCGTGTTCTTCGAATATGATAGTGCTGTTATCACCATGGAAGGCCAAGGCACGCTTGAGCGCCAGGCTGCATGGATGAAACAGAATCCAAATGTTAGCGTAACCATGGAAGGCCATTGCGACGAGCGCGGCACCCGTGAATACAACCTTGCACTCGGTGAGCGCCGTGCTGCTGCTGCCAAGAAATATCTGGTTGGCATGGGCATCGCTTCCAGCCGCATCAGCACCATCAGCTACGGTAAAGAACGTCCAGCTATCATCGGCTCTGATGAATCAGCCTGGTCTCAGAACCGCCGCGCTGTAACGGTGATCGGTAACTAATAACCTTATTGGTTTTTAGCCTTTAATTTCGCCCCACGCAGGGAAACCTGTTGTGGGGCGAAGTGTTTTTCGGTATCTTCCCTGAACTTTAATCAACGTCCGGGTAACGTATGCGCACCACACGCTTTGTTTTCGTATCACTCCTTGCTACCACACTGCTTGCTGCACCACTCTCTGCGCAGGTCAGCGACCCAAATGCTGACCGTGTAGACAGGCTGGAGCGCGACATTATGCTCCTGCAACGCCAACTGGCACGCAGCGGCGTCAATGTGTCCACCTCATCATCTGCCAATCAGGGAGAGCTTTCGCCAAGCGCTGATACTGAAGTGCGCCTTTCCAGCATGGAAGAAGCCATGCGTGACCTGCGCGGCAAGGTGGAAGAAAGCGATTTCCAGGTTCGCCAGATGAAAGAGATGCTGGAAAAATTCCAGAAAGACACCGAATTCCGCTTCAGTGAGCTTGGCCAGAACCCGGCTGCAGCGAACGCACCAGCATCCGATGCCCCGGCAACGGCAGAACCACAGACAACGCTAAAGCCACGCGCCAAGCCAATGGGTGATGAAATACAGGACACTTCAGAACCTGAAGTAGAGCCTGTTAACGATGGCAAGACCACGGCGGGTGATGGTATGTTACATGTACCTGAAGCCGGAGAAACAGAGACCTTCAATACCCCGCGTGATCTATATAATTACGCGTTCCGCCTCCTGAATCAGACACGTTACGAAGAAGCCGCGGATGCCTTCGGCACATTCTCTAAAAAATATCCTAAAGACCCGCTGATCGGTAATGCCTATTACTGGCAGGGCGAGACCTTCTACATCCGCCGCGATTATGTGAATGCAGCTGATGCGTTCCGTCAGGGGTTCGAAGCACTGCCAAGCGGCCCGAAAGCGCCAGACAACCTTCTTAAGCTCGCCATGTCGCTTGATGCGCTGGATCGTGCCAAGGAAGCCTGCGTTGTACTTGGCCAGATCACGACAAAGTTTAAAAAGACCTCCATCAGCATCGTTGATAAAGCGACCAAAGAACAAAAGCGCATGGGGTGCAACAACTAGCCATGCAGGCATGCGAATCTGAGTTACAGAATCGCTTTAAGAACACGCTGCATGCTATTGGTTCTTTTAAATCCTCACCGGTCGTTGCTGTAGCCGTATCTGGCGGCTCTGACAGTATGGCGCTCCTGTTGCTTGCTGATAGCTGGGCCAGATCACTTGGCGGGCACGCCATAGCACTCACGATCGATCACAGACTCAGGGCAGGCTCAGCCAAAGAAGCCTCGGATGTCGCTGCATGGTGTAACGCACGCGGCATTTCCCATCACACCCTTGTGTGGTCTGGTGAAAAGCCATCCTCCGGCAAACAGGAAGCCGCGCGCAATGCAAGATATGCGCTGCTTACCGCATGGTGCACAGAACATCGTATCTTCGATCTTTTTACGGCACATCACCTTGAGGATCAGGGAGAGACCCTTCTGTTCCGTCTGGCACGGGGCAGCGGCATCAGGGGGCTGGCGGGTATCCCGTTGGTATCGTCGCTTGGTGGCATCCGCCTGATAAGACCTCTTCTTGCAAATACCAAGCAGGAATTACAAGATTACCTGAAAGAAAAGCAGCAGCCATGGCTGGAAGATCCCAGCAACCAAAGCATGGCTTATACGCGTAATATCATCCGCAAGAACCTTGAGGGAACGAACCTGTCTGTGAGGGCAGGAAGTTTAGCCAATCGTTTTGGAACTATCCGCAACATGCTGGAAAATAATATAGTCAGTTATTTGACTAATTTAATTTCTATTCAGCCTGAGGGTTTCGTCTCATTCTCTTTTTCTGATTTTCAGTCCCTACCCAAAACGGCGGGCATGCATGCCTTGGCTATGACGCTGAATCATGTCTCTGGGGATGATTCCGTACGCAGTGAACAGATCGAAGAATTATATGGTCGGATGGCTCAACCAGAAGGCTTTAAAAAAACAAGCCTTGGGGGATGCCTGATCGACCACCAACATAAAACGGGGCGTTTCCTGATCAGCCGGGAACTTGCCGCCATCACCTCTGCCATTACTCTATCCGCTAATGAAAAGGCGCTTTGGGATGACAGGTTCGAGGTAACATTCAATACCACCACCCCATATCAGGATAGACTGACGGTGCGCGCATTAGGCAAGGAAGGCTTTGAGCAACTCGACCGCAACTCCTTACCCAAAGACCATAAGGCTCTACCTGCCTATATTTTTTACAGTTTTCCTGCCTTTTGGCGTCTTGAAGAACTGGCTGCCGTACCCCATATTGAATACACCGGTCCGCAATACGCACAGCTGCAATTTTTTGCCACATTAAGACAAGCAAAATCACTTGCTGCACCAGCGTTTTACGGTATGAATGATAGTATGAATCTTAGACAGGAGTCCGCATAAGTGCCCAATTTTGGCAAAAATATCTTTGTATGGCTGATCATCGGCATCATGTTGGTGGCCTTATTCAATATGTTCCAGGGAAGCATGGAGCAAAGCGGCCATAGCAGGCTCGCTTTTTCAGATGTGTTGGCAAAGGTCGATGCTGGCGATGTTTCCGACGTAGTTATTCGCAGTGGCGAAAAGGGATCAACTATCACTGGCCACCTCTCTGATGGCACAGCCTTCTACACACAGGCCCCTGATTACCCTGGGTTGGTAGACCGCCTTACAGAAAAAGGTGTAAAGATAGCGGCCGCCCCAAGTGAAGATACGATGGATTCTTTCTGGGGTGTTCTGCTTGGCTGGTTTCCTATCCTGCTCCTGGTGGGGGTATATATTTTCTTCATGCGCCAGATGCAGTCCGGCGGTGGCAAAGGCGGTGCGCTGGGTTTTGGCAAGTCACGCGCCAAGCTGCTGACCGAAAAAACCGAACGCGTGACCTTTGAGAATGTTGCGGGTATCGAAGAAGCGAAAGAAGAGTTGGTCGAGATCGTTGACTTCCTGAAAGACCCGCAGAAATACCAGCGCCTCGGTGGCAAGATACCCCGTGGGTGTTTATTGGTTGGCCCTCCGGGTACGGGTAAAACACTGCTCGCCCGCGCTATCGCCGGAGAAGCACGTGTACCGTTCTTCACTATATCGGGTTCTGACTTTGTAGAAATGTTCGTGGGCGTGGGTGCATCCCGCGTGCGTGACATGTTCGAGCAAGGTAAGAAGAATGCCCCTTGCATCATCTTCATCGATGAGATCGATGCGGTAGGCCGTCATCGTGGTGCTGGCCTTGGCGGCGGCAACGACGAACGCGAACAAACACTCAACCAATTACTTGTTGAGATGGATGGGTTCGAAGCGAATGAATCGGTCATTATCATTGCGGCAACCAACCGTCCTGACGTGCTTGACCCTGCCCTGCTCCGCCCGGGCCGTTTCGACCGTCAGATCACCGTCCCTAACCCGGACATCAATGGTCGCACACAGATCCTTGAGGTGCATCTGAAGAAAGTGCCAAAAGCACCGGATGTAGATGCGCGCATTATTGCTCGCGGTACACCCGGCTTCTCAGGTGCAGACCTTGCCAACATCGTGAACGAGGCCGCGCTGCTTGCCGCACGCCTAGGCAAGAAGGTGGTGACCATGCGTGAGCTGGAATCTGCAAAAGATAAGGTCATGATGGGCGCTGAGCGAAAATCCATGGTAATGAGCGATGAAGAAAAGAAAATGACCGCCTACCACGAAGGCGGCCATGCGCTGGTCTCATTATACAGTCCGGCCTCTGACCCTATCCATAAAGCCACCATCATCCCGCGCGGCCGCGCGCTGGGCATGGTGATGCGCCTGCCGGAAGCCGATAAACTTTCCTACCTGCGCGATAAGATGTATGCCGACCTTGCGGTTTCCATGGGTGGCCGCGTGGCGGAAGAGATTATCTTCGGTCATGACAAAGTATCCAGCGGTGCATCAAGCGATATTAAATATGCAACACGGCTGGCCCGCGCCATGGTGACGGAATGGGGCATGTCTGATGCGATCGGCCCGCTATTCTATGGCAGTGACCAGCAGGAAGTATTCCTTGGCTACAGCATGGGGCAACAATCACAATCTGTATCCGAGAACAAATCCAACCTCATCGATGATGAGATCAACCGCATCGTCCGTGAGGCACACCAGAAGGCGTTTGATATCCTCAATGAACATCTGGATGAGCTGCACATCATCGCCAAATCAATGCTTGAATATGAAACCCTGACCGGTGACGAGATCAAGGCGTTGATAAAAGGTGAACCGATCCGCCGCGAAGACCCGACGAAGAAAAAAGCCCCGGTGAGAAAATCATCGCTGCCTTCTTCAAAAGGACGCAAACCTGACACTGAGATCGCAGAAGAAGGTGCGCCATCATAATATGACAAAACTCTTCGGCACAGACGGCATACGCGGCACAGCAAACACTCACCCGATGACGGCGGATATTGCCCTGAAGGTGGGCATGGCCGCGGGTCAACAATTCTTACGCGGGGATCACCGCCACCGCGTGGTCATTGCCAAGGACACACGCCTTTCAGGTTACATGATCGAACCTGCCCTCACCGCTGGCTTCATCGCCGTGGGCATGGATGTGGTTCTCGTCGGCCCTATGCCAACCCCTGCCGTTGCCATGCTGGTGAGATCCATGCGCGCCGATCTCGGTGTGATGATATCCGCATCCCATAATCAATACGCGGATAATGGCATCAAACTATTCGGTCCTGATGGATACAAACTCTCCGACGAAACCGAAAAAGCCATCGAGGCCATGATCGCTTCCGGCAATGTGGAAGGTCTGGCCGTCCCCGAAAAGCTTGGCCGTGCAAAACGACTGGATGATGCCCAGGGCCGGTATATTGAATTTGCCAAATCTACCTTCCCGAAATCACTCAAGCTCGATGGCCTGCGCCTTGTGGTTGATTGCGCGAATGGTGCGGCTTATCAGGTTGCCCCCACCATCTTCCGTGAACTCGGCGCAGAAGTTCATGCCATCGGTATCGAACCAAACGGTTTCAATATCAATAAAGACTACGGATCAACCTCGCCTTTTATTATGTGCGAAACGGTTGTTGCGCGCGGCGCACATATGGGTATTGCCCTTGATGGCGATGCTGACCGCGTGATCATCTGCGACGAAAAAGGCAAGATCGCCGATGGCGACCAGCTGCTCGCCATGATCGCCACACATTGCAAAGCAGCAGGTACATTAAAAGGCGATACGATCGTTGCAACCGACATGTCGAACATGGGGCTGGAAAAATACCTTGCAAGTAAGAAAATAAAGCTCGCTCGCACCAAGGTGGGGGATCGTCATGTGGTGGAACATATGCGCACGCACGGACTTAATATCGGCGGTGAACAGTCCGGACATATCATTCTTTCTGATTATACCACCACGGGGGATGGCATCATCGCTGCCCTGCAAGTGGCAGCCTTCATGCTGGAAGATGGCAGGCCTCTCAGCCAGTGCAGCAAATTGTTCCAGCCACTTCCACAGGTACTGAAGAATGTACCTTTCAAAGGCGCATCGCCACTTAAGCAGCCAGAGGTGCAGGCCGTCATCGAAACCGCTAAAAAATCTCTCGGTAATGACGGACGTATCTTTATCCGTGAATCAGGGACTGAACCCGTCATCCGCGTTATGGCTGAAGGCGAGAGTGACACGGTCATCAACCGCCTTGTTGATGATATTTGCAACAGCGTAAAGAAAGCGGCCAATGGCTAGTACAGGCCGTGTGCTGGTAATTGCCGGCTCAGATTCTGGCGGCGGTGCAGGCATTCAAGGCGACATCAAGACCATCTCCGCACTCGGTGGCTATGCAGCAACTGCCATCACGGCTCTCACTGCACAGAACACACAAGGTGTGTTCGGTATTCATGATGTGCCGGATGATTTCATAAAACAACAGATCACATTAGTGCTGGATGACATAGGAGCAGATTGCATAAAGACCGGCATGCTGCACAAGGCAAGCGTTATCAAAACGGTGGCTGAGTCTTTGCTGCCGCATATTCATTCTCTGCCATTGGTGCTTGATCCGGTCATGTTTGCCAAAGGTGGCGCGCCATTGCTTGCACCCGATGCGCTGGATACCCTGAAGGAGTATCTGATACCACTCGCAGAGATCGTGACCCCAAACATTCCAGAAGCAGAGTTCTTATCCGGATGTGCTATTCATTCACTGGAGGATATGAAACTTGCTGCAGATAAGATTCTGGCACTTGGCTCTAAAGCCGTACTTATCAAAGGTGGGCATATGAGTGGTGTAACCGTAGTAGATCTACTAATGATGCCTGATGCTACACAAGAATTCCACGCAGCTCGCATAGATACCCCCCATACCCATGGCACAGGCTGCAGCATGGCATCCGCCATCGCGACCGGCCTTGCACAAAAATTATCGCTGGCCACTGCGGTCAAACGCGCACATCGCTATATACAGGAAGCCATCAAGAACGCCCCCGGCTTCGGTAGCGGCCATGGTCCATTAGGACATACACATACAGTAAAGGAATTTAAGGCTTAGCGCTGTTGCGGGTGCGGAGTTTCCGTACGCGCCTGTTCCACTCTTTCAAGATGCGTCATATCCGGATCATGACGCTTGCCCACACGATCCGCGAACGAACGCGCCACCGCATCCGTTTCAACAGAAGCCGCCGGAGCATCCGGTTGCTTGTGAGAGAAATGGTCAACGATATTATGCCATTTTTCTTTCATCGCATTTAAGAAACCGTGTGGCTTCTCACGCTGCGTACCATCTTTCATCGGCACACCGGATTCCTGACCAACCGCTGCGAACGCAAGTTCTGACACATTGATGTTGCCGCCATTGATGGCATCGGCCACCACATCCACATGCATCATCGTACCAAGATTATTGGTCAGCGTCTGCTTGTCATGCAGGTCAAGTTTTTCATAAGATTTGCGGTATTTTGTACGGATCACATCCTGCAGGTCAGGATTAGCAGACACATACACATCGAACACCTGTTCCCTGCTGATGGTCTTTCCTGCCGCACGATCACGCGCAATTTCCTGAATTCTTTCATGTGTGGTCTTTCTATCCACACCGAATGCTTTATCGCTTACCCAATGTAGCGGCGCTTTCACGGCAAAATATGTGGCAAGGCCAATAATACCTTTAGCGATAGTACCCATTATGCCTTCTGCAGCACCACCCGGCATAGCAACAGCCAGAATGGCATAGGTCGCGACGCTGGCAACTGCTGATAACGCCACGCCAATATTCCTGCGTTTGCGGCTTTGCTGCATTTCTTCAGCAATGACCGGATTATCTTCCAGCCCGCCGAACCTACTACCTACGGCAATAGCATTCAGGTCCTTTTCGCCGATCTGATTGGCATTCTTGCCCAGCTTGGCAGCCAGCTCTTCTTTATAGAATTTGGCGGTATTCTTTATTTTTCCATTATGTTCGATCTGTACTAAACTGGCACTGACAGCAGCGGTAAGCCCCAATGCCGTAAGCATAGCAACGCTATTACCAAATGCTGCAGCCGGGCCCGCCAGCACACTGGCAGCATTCTTGCCGGCAACAAGCAAGGTGTTCTTGCTCACCGCGTCTGCTGCCTCTCCAACAGTGTGTATGGGTAAATTTGCCATAAGTTACACTTTTCCTATAGTTGCATTGTACATCAAATGCCTGACGGAAATATGAAGGTTTTGTGAAATGCCCAAAAAAGCCTGATTTCTTATAGGGATAAGGCTAAATATTCGCGGGCATGTTTAACGTAATTCTCGGCAGAAACCGGGATAAAAGCCTTTTCAGCGTCGGTTAAGTCCCTGAAATACTTGGCAGGACTGCCTGCCCATATCTGGCCTTTTTTGACCACTTTGCCCGGGGTAACCAGCGCGCCTGCCGCCACCCAACCACCTGATTCAACGATTGCGCCATCCATCAATGTAGCACGCATCCCGATGAAACAACTATCTTCAAGGGTCGCGCCATGGATGAGCGCGCAATGCCCTATCGTCACATTTTCACCAATATGGGTAGCTGCCGTGTCACGCGTAACGTGGATGATCGTGCCATCCTGAATGTTGGTGCGCGCGCCGATACGGATGATATTCACATCCCCGCGCGCCACACAGCCGAACCAGAACCCGACATCTTCTGCTATCTGCACATCGCCAATAACCGCTGCACCCGGCGCAATAAATGCCCCCGGCGAAATGGTGGGCGTAATACCGTTAGGGTTATAATCGCCACGGTAAGGAAGGATGTATGGTTTGTTCATGCCGCTATTTTACGGAAAAACGGCCGATAATTGCAACCCTGCATTTTCAGCAAACCCGAACATGATGTTCATGTTCTGCACCGCCTGTCCCGATGCGCCTTTCACCAGATTATCGATGGCCGAAACGATGATCACTTGCCCCGGCACACGATCAGCCACGATAGAAATAAGGCAATTATTCGTGCCCTTCACCTGATGAGTGGTAGGCAGTATCCCTTCAGGAAGTATATGTACGAATGGCTCATCCTGATAAGTGCGCATCAGGATATGCCGCAGGTTCTTCACATTGTGGTCACCCTTGAGTTTCACATACATGGTCGATAATATTCCGCGACTCATGGGAATGAGATGCGGCGTGAATGATACCATGACCGCTGCACCCGCAGCTAAACTCAGCCCCTGCTCTATCTCAGGCGCGTGACGGTGCGAGGCAACACCGTAAGCACTCATGCCATCGGTGATCTCGCAATAAAGGTTCGATTGCTTTGCGCTCCGACCAGCTCCGGTCACACCGGATTTGGAATCAATGATGATACCGTTCGTTTCTATCGCACCGGATTTTAAAAGCGGTATCAGCGGCAGCTGTGCCGAGGTGGGATAACAGCCGGGATTAGCTACAAGCCGCGCTTTCTTTATATCATCGCGCGCCAGTTCGGTAAGGCCATATACCGCTTCTTTTTGCAGCTCCACCGCCTGATGTGCATGCCCATACCATTCTTTATATGTGGCAACATCCACCAAACGGAAATCCGCAGAAAGATCCACGATCCGAACATGTTTTGGCAGTGAGGCTATTACTTTCTGCGTTGTGCCGTGAGGCAGGCAACAGAACACAAGGTCTATCTTTGAGAAATCTGCCTGATCAATGGAAACCAGTGCCGGCAGATTATAGGTCGCCAAATGCGGATAGACATCGCCCATCTTCTTGCCGGCCTGCGTATCGCCAGTCAGAAGTGCAATGTTTGCATACGGATGTGTAAGCAACAGACGCACAAGCTCAGCACCCGTATAACCAGATGCACCGATGATGGCTATGTTGATCTTCTTTGTCATGGTTAGTCCTTATATAACAAAAAAGGCGTCTGAGAAGACGCCTTTTTTTGAAAAGTATCGCGTTCTCGTTTAGCGTTTGCTGAACTGGAAGCTACGGCGAGCTTTCTTATGACCGTATTTCTTACGTTCAACCACACGGCTATCGCGGGTAAGGAAACCACCTTTGCGAAGCTGTTTGTGGAAGATCGCATCATACGCATCAAGCGCACGGCTGATACCAAGACGAACCGCACCCGCCTGACCAGAAAGACCACCACCAACAACGGTGCAGGTAATGTCAAAGCTGCCAACGCGATCGATCACAGCGAATGGCTGGTTGATGATCATGCGAAGCACAGGGCGTGCAAAATATTCTTCGAATTCTTTACCGTTCACGGTGATCTTGCCAGTACCACGCTTGATCCATACGCGTGCTACAGCATTCTTACGACGGCCAGTGCCATAGGTGATGAGTTCTTTACTGTCGCTGGCTGCCTTTGTCTTAGGAGCAGATTTTTTTACAGTTTCAAGTTTTGCTGCTGCTTTTGCCACAATTATGCCCTCTTATTCTTTGGATTAGCAGAAGCAAAATCATACACCACAGGGTTCTGTGCTGCATGTGGATGTTCACTACCTGCATAGATTTTCAGTTTGGTGAGCTGCGCGCGTGCCAATGGGCTTTCCTTTGGCATCATACGTTCAACTGCTTTCTCGATCACACGGCCTGGGAATTTTCCAGTGAGTACTTTTTCCGGTGTGGTTTCTTTGATACCACCTGGATGACCTGTGTGACGGTAATAGACCTTGTTGGTCATTTTCTTACCGGTCAGGCGTACTTTATCCGCATTGATAACTACCACATTGTCACCCGTATCAATATGTGGAGTGAAAATGGTTTTGTTTTTGCCGCGCAGGATTTTCGCGATTTGTGAAGCAAGACGGCCGAGAACGACGCCATCAGCATCGATCAGGACCCAATTCTTTTTAACTTCAGCAGGTTTTGCCGAATAGGTTTGCATAACGCCCTACATTTAATAATTACTTAGTTTTCTAAAAAAGGTGCTGGAATGTATTGCATGGTTTACGGCAAGTCAACCACAAAAATGGGGTATTTTCAGGGCTAAAAAACCTTGAAGTGCATCCCACCCAAAATGGCACTCACCTTGCCATTTTCACCCAATGGCAGGAAACAGCGGCGAAACCGCACCATTCGCCGGTTCAGGTTGGTGAATTCACCTTCATCAACAATCGGTTTTGGGTTGGCCACCATCTGTTCATAGATCACAGAAAGCTCTGATGTTTTAGGGGAAACAAGGCCGTTAGCATCACCTTCCCACAGACCGCCACGCCAGGCTTTGGTGATCTCCTCACCCATATGTGAATAATGGTAATCAGGCTCTGGGAATCGCGCGGTATGCAGCAAAAAGCAGTTATCCCACATATCTACGATATCATCCGCGCTAAAGTAGCTCTCACTAGGCATTAGCTGCCCTGCCCTGAGTTTCTCCCAATAGGCCAGCAGGCGCAGCGTAAGCCTACGCTCCATGGAAGAGGCAAAAGGAAGCTCGATAGCCTTAACCATATGTAATACCAGTATTTATTATTGTATTGATATGGATTTGATTATACAGGACCAAGTATAAAAAACACTTAACAATACACCCATCTATGGCTGCTTTTTATATCAACATATTGATATAAAGTAATTATCAGCCGTAACGGCCGGTGATATAATCTTGCGTCTGCTGGTGTACGGGGCTGGTGAATATCTGGCTGGTCGCACCCGATTCAATGACCTTCCCCATATGGAAGAAACAGGTCTGTTGCGATACGCGTGCGGCCTGTTGCATGGAGTGCGTTACGATCACGATCGTGTAATGTTGTTTCAGTTCATTGATAAGTTCTTCGATACGCGCAGTTGCGATCGGATCAAGCGCAGAGCACGGCTCATCCATCAAGATGACATCCGGGCTTACTGCAAGCGTCCGCGCGATGCACAAACGCTGCTGCTGACCACCGGAAAGGGATGTGCCGGGTGATTGCAGGTTATCTTTTACTTCATCAAATAGTCCGGCCTGACGCAGGCTTTTTTCTACCACTGCATCCGTCTCGCTTTTATTTTTAACAAGGTTATGGATGCGCGGACCATACGCCACATTATCATAAATGGATTTTGGAAATGGGTTTGGTTTCTGGAATACCATGCCCACTTTTGAACGCAGCAACACTACGTCCTGCCCGCGCGCATTGATATCCTCGCCATCCATAAGAATATTGCCTTCAACGCGGCAACCTTCGATCGTATCATTCATGCGATTGATGCAGCGCAGGAAGGTGGATTTACCACAACCAGAAGGACCGATGAGTGCGGTCACGCTGTTAGCAGGAATATTGATATCGATATCGTGCAGGGCTTGTTTAGCTCCGTAAAAAACCCTGACTGATTTTGCAGTGATCTTAGACATACCCTACCAACGTATCTCAAAACGCTTGCGTAAAAAGATGGCAAGCGCGTTCATGGCCAGTAGTAACACGAGCAATACCAAAATACCAGCCGCTGTTTTTTCTGCAAAACCCGCCTCAGGGCTTGATGCCCACAGATAGATCTGTACCGGCATCACAGTGGCAGGTGCTGTGAATCCATCGGGGATATCAACGATGAACGCCACCATACCGATCATGAGGAGTGGTGCTGTTTCACCAATGGCGCGTGCCATACCCAAAATAGTGCCCGTCATAACGCCCGGCATAGCCAGTGGTAATGTGTGATGCCACACTACTTGTATAGGCGTTGCACCCAGTGCTCTTGCTGCATCACGAATAGATGGCGGAACAGATTTAAGAGCGCTGCGTGTTGCAATGATGATCACCGGCAACACCATGAGCGCCAGCGTAAAACCACCGACCAGCGATGCCGAACGCGGCAGACCCATCACATTGATATAGACGGCAAGGCCAAGCAGGCCGAATACGATAGAAGGTACTGCAGCAAGGTTATTGATATTCACTTCGATGATATCAACCCACCTGCTTTTGCGCGCGAATTCTTCAAGATAAATCGCTGCCATCACGGCGATAGGAAATACAACAAGCAGACAGATAATAAGCGTGAAGAATGAACCCACCATCGCACCGAGGAATCCTGCCTGTTCCGCAGCACGCGAATCACCGCTGGTGAAGAATGTGGTGTTGAATGACTTGCGCACCGCATATTGCGACTGCAGAACCTCAAGCCACTCTCTTTGTTGTGCATCCAGTTTAGATGTGCCTGATTTAATGAACAGATCAACAGCGCTAGATGCGGGCAGCCAAATATGCTGCGTACCAGAAAGCATGTTCGGATGTGTGAGCAATATCTGCTTCAGCGCCAACCCTGCCCCATCACTGATGAGATCATACAGTTTCCTGCGTTCCTTGCGGTCTGTAACATCAGGATAAAGAGTGCGCAGTGACTCCTGTATCACCGGCATGAATCCTGTGCCGGACAGATCCTCCAATTCTGCAGGATTGGTTGCCGGCAGTATCTCACCACCGAGTTTTAGCGGCAGCCGTATCTCTGTCTGAAGGAAGCCAGATGCCCCGCGCATGGCAATACTTCCAAGCAGCACCATGAGTACAGCAGCAGCAATACCCAGAGCAATTTTTCCATATAGCTGGAATCGTTTTTCTGCACGCTGGCGTTTTGCATGCCACGCACTGTCAAAGGCAACTTTATTCATACGCCTCCCGATATTTTTTTACTACCAGAAGGGCAACGATATTAAGAATGAGTGTTACGCAGAAAAGTGTAAGACCAAGTGCGAAAGCAGCCTGTGTTTTAGGGCTGTCAAATTCCTGATCGCCCACGAGCAATGCAACGATCTGCACGGTTACAGTCGTAACCGATTCCAGTGGATTGAATGTCATGTTCGCAGACATGCCAGCTGCCATCACCACGATCATCGTCTCACCGATAGCGCGTGATGCTGCAAGCAATACCGCACCCATGATACCTGGCATCGCGGCAGGTAACACTACTTTGCGTATCGTTTCTGAATGGGTTGCACCCAGACCATAAGAAGCGTCCCTGAGCGCCTGCGAAACGGCCGTGATGATGTCATCAGAAAGCGACGAGATGAATGGAATGATCATCACCCCCATCACCAAACCTGCCGTCAACGCGCTCTCCGCTGCGATGGAAATACCAATCATCTGACCCAGTGCACCAAGGGCTGGCGCAAGCAGCATGATGGCAAAATACCCGTACACCACTGTAGGAATACCTGCCAGAATTTCGAGTATAGGCTTGACCCAGTCACGCACCGTGCGATTCGCATATTCAGACATATAGATGGCGGCGTATAACCCAACCGGTACAGCGAGCAGCATCGCGATGAATGTGATTAGCAATGTGCCCCAGAAAAGCGGTACAGCACCGAACGCGCCACTTGCACCAGCCTGATCTGCACGCATGGCGATCTGTGGACTCCACTGTGTACCAAAAAGAAAATCCAGTATTGAGACATGGCTGAAGAATTTTACAGCCTCTACCATTACGGAGAATACAATAGCACCAGCGATACAAATGGAAATTGAGGCAGAAGCAAATAATAATGCATATACCCCCCTCTCGGTATATTGCCTAAAACGATTGTAAGTGCCTGACTGTGCTCTTGAAATCATAGCGAGACACTAAGCAGACTACTGCCAGAGTCAAGTGCTAAAAATTCATGCCGGGTCACTCCGGCTGATGTTGTTGATTTACAATATCTTCGTACACGGGCAGGAAAATATTGAAGGTACTGCCCTTGCCTATTTCACTGTCGATCGTAAGTACCGCCTGATGGCGACTGAGTACATGCTTTACAATGGCAAGACCAAGTCCCGTGCCGCCCACCTTGCGGGTGCGCGCGGTATCCACACGATAGAAACGCTCGGTAAGCCTTGGTATGTGCTCTTTGGGTATACCTTCACCATGATCCTGCACAGAGAAAAGCAGTGCACGGGTCAGATGCCGGAATGCATGATCTTTCGGTAGTGCTGAGGTGAGCTTGAGCGAAACGATCACCTCCGTGTCATGATTGGTATATTTGATGGCATTGCCTATCAGGTTGCGTACCACCTGCCCCAGCTCATCTTCATCACCGCGCGTTGGCGGAAGGTTGTCGTTCATCTTCATACGCATCACGACATTTTTCTGTTTACAGCTCCAGTCGAAATGCTGTTTCTCGCTGCGTATCAGACGCGCAAAATCAACCTTGTTCATCGGTACGCTGTTCGCATTCATTTCAATTTTTGAAAGCGACAGCAGGTCATTTACCAGTTTGGACATGCGCTCTGCCTGCTCCGCCATGACCTTCAGGAATTCTTCGCGGGCGGCAGAATCATCTTTTGCCGGACCACGCAGTGTTTCAATGAACCCGATGATCGATGCGAGTGGCGTGCGTATCTCATGGCTGGCATTGGCCACGAAATCGGCGCGCATGCGCTGGATGCGCTTCTGCTGTGTGACATCGGTGAGCGTGATAACGATGGAAATACCGCCCTCCGACGGAATCGGGAAACGCTCGATAATCGCCTGAAAATCGCGCGGCTCTGGCACTTCAAGATGGAACTCTACCGACTGCCCTTGCAGATCCTCTGTCACCATCTGTATCGCACTGATGAGTTTTTCATTGGGTATCACATCACGCAAATGGCGATGCGCAAGATTTTGCCCAAAGATATTGCGGGCTGCGCGATTGGTGCGCACGATCATCTTGCTGTTGTCGGTCATGATGAGGATATCCGGAAGGGTATCCACCAGAATTTCCCTTTCAGTGATGACCGTCTCCATTTCCTGACGCTTGTTCTCCCACGACCTCTGCAGTTTCAGCAATGAACCGGAAAGCTCACCAACGTTACTTAAAAAACTTAAGTCAGGTGATTGCACGCGTTTATCCTGCGCCAGATCGTTCACATAGTGAGTAAGTGCATTGATATTTGAAAGGAACGGCATCACGAACACCAGCGACACCAGCATGATAAGCAGATAGCCATAGATGAAATATTGGAACTCCATATCCCACATGGCAAATAGCGTAAAAAGCACAAGTAGCGCCGGACTGGAGGCAACCAGCACGGTCTTGAAAAGCATGGCGAAAGGGACAGAAGGTTTAGTTTGCATCACTCGCACTATATCGCCTGAACCATTCCTCGGCAATCACGCTTTGCACATGTGCTAAAATTTCAGGAAGCCGACCGTATGCTTTACTTCCGCCACGGTTGCATCCGCCACTGCGCGTGCCTTCGCTGAGCCATCCTGCAGCACGCTATCAAGATATGCTCTATCATTCAGCACATCACGCATCTTCTGGGTAATAGGCGCAAGATGCGCAACAGCAGCATCGGTCAGCATTTGCTTGAAGCTGGCAAAATTCTTACCTTCACATTCTTTCAGTGCGGCATCACGCGTGATGCTCCTGAAAGAAGCATACATGGTGAGCAGGTTCGCCACTTCCGGCCTGTTCTCCGAATCCCATGAGATACCCTCCACCATATCTGACTTCGCCTTCCGGAATTTAAGCGCGATGGTGTCGGCATCATCGGTCAGGTTGATGCGCGAATAATCCGATTCATCGGATTTGCTCATTTTCTTTTTCCCATCACGCAGTGACATCACGCGGGTAGCCTCGCCCAGAATCAGTGGCTCTGGCAAAGTAAAATATTCTTCGTTGTAATAGCGGTTATATGCACCGGCGATATCGCGGGTCAGCTCGATATGCTGTTTCTGGTCTTCGCCCACAGGCACATGTGTGGCTTTATACAAAAGAATGTCTGCGGCCATCAGCACCGGATATGCATAAAGCCCGAGTACCGCCTTTTCTTTATCCTTGCCGGCCTTTTCCTTGAACTGCGTCATGCGGTTCAGCCAGCCAAGCGGAGTATGGCACGCCAGTATCCAGTTCAGCTCGGCATGCGATGTCACGCACGACTGAGGAAATATCGCACTTTTCTTAGGATCAACACCGCAAGCAATAAGCGCTGCGGCACTCTCGCGTACAGAAGCCCGCAGCTTCTCGGCATCCTGCGCCACCGTGATGGCATGCAGGTCGGCCAGCATATAAAAGCACTCATACTCCTGCTGTAGTGCCACCCAATTCCGTATAGCTCCCAGATAGTTACCAAGATGAAGGTTACCTGTAGGTTGCACGCCGGAGAGAATGCGCTTTAATGCTGGTGATGTCATTGACGAACTCATGATAAATGTTGTAGCAACGTATTAATGGCATTTTGCCAAATGATTCAAGATTATTATGTCAGGACCACACATCACCTTTCCTTCCACCCGCCTGCGCCGCACCCGTATGAACGCATGGTGTCGCGAGCTTGTGACAGAGCACAGATTGCATCCAAGCGATCTCATCTGGCCAGTGTTCGTCCAAGAAGGAAGCAACACGGAAACACCGATCGCATCGCTGCCGGGTGTATCACGCATCACATTGGATATACTAGTTAAAAAAGCAAAGTCAGCTGCACAACTAAATATACCTGCCATCGCCCTGTTCCCTGCGATAGACCCTGCACTCAAATCTGCTGATGGTGCACTCGCCTGGTCAGATGACAATCTTGTTTGCCGTGCCATCAGCGAAGTAAAAAATGCCGTGCCGGATATCGGCATCATCGCGGATGTTGCACTCGATCCTTACACGTCACACGGACAAGATGGGATCGTGATAGACGGCGTGGTCGATAATGACCGCACCATCGAAGCCCTTTGCAAGCAGGCACTCACACAAGCCAAGGCAGGCTGCGACATTGTTGCACCATCAGACATGATGGATGGTCGCATCGGCGCGATACGCGGCGCACTGGAAGAGCATGGATTCCCTAATACCATCATACTTTCTTATGCTGCCAAATATGCCTCCAGCATGTACGGCCCGTTCCGTGATGCTGTGGGATCATCCGCCAATCTCGGCAAATCAGATAAGCGTAACTACCAGATGAACCCCGCCAATGGCCGCGAAGCCATGCGTGAGATCGCCATGGATATCGCAGAAGGCGCGGATATGGTGATGGTAAAGCCCGGCATCGCCTATCTGGACATTGTCTCGCAGGCGGCAAATAATTTCGATGTGCCAGTGCTTGCCTATCAGGTAAGTGGTGAATACGCCATGATCAAGGCAGCGGCCGAGCGCGGCTGGATCGATGGTGATGCCGTCATGCTGGAAAGTTTGCTTGCTTTCAAACGCGCCGGAGCAAGCGCTGTCCTGACTTACGCTGCTTTTGACGTGGCAAAATCGCTACAGCTGTGATTTTTTTGCCCTAAATT
Organism: uncultured Rickettsiales bacterium; assembly: GCA_964535825.1. Taxonomy (GTDB): domain Bacteria; phylum Pseudomonadota; class Alphaproteobacteria; order Rickettsiales; family SXRF01; genus CAZAQK01. The sequence continues at coordinate 14,556 of CAZHUC010000009.1, read as the reverse complement.
TACCAGAGGCTTGCGTTTTATCGTGGCCAGCGAAGAAATGCTGTGTTAATCAGCGAACTGAATAAAAATTTGCGATAGGTGTATAGATGCTGTTCGAACGTTCCAGAAAAATACTCTGCCTAGTTGGTTTTATTGCCGCAGCCTGCATTTCCAATACAGCGGTTGCCAAGGAAGAAAATGGTGAAGTAGCTGCCCTGCTCAAAGCCATGGACCTCCAGTCCAAGCGCCTTGCAGAACAGGAGAAGAAACTTGATGCACAACAAAAAACCCTTGAGCGCCAACGCTCAGAATTCGCACGGGAACGTGTGCAGTTTGAAAAGCTGCAAATGCAATTCAGCAAGGTAACTGGCAGGCCGATACCTGAGCAGGATAACCCTTCAGCGGAAAACACAGAATCTCGCAGTGCCTCCCGTGAACCTCAGGAAGTGGGTACAGATCGCAAGCAATCTACCGAGAAACCACCTGAAATAGCTGCCGTTATCGAAGAAGGCGGCGTATTGCTGCAAAAAGGCAAGCTGGTCGTAACGCCTGCAGTGGAATACACACACTCCACCTCTACACGCGTCAGCATCAGCGGCTTCAGCATCATCCCTGCCCTCAATATCGGGGCGTTTGACATCTCTAAAGTGAAGCGTGACATATTATCGCCTTCCGTTGGCGTACGTTACGGTATCACTAACCGTTTTGAAATAGATGCACGCGTGCCGTATGTTTACCGTCAGGACTCCACCTCCACACGCCAGCTTGGTGTACCAAACCCTCCTGAAACCCTTACCACTGCTGATGGGGCTGATCTCGGCGATGTGGAATTTGGTGCGCATTACCAGATCAATGATGGTCAGGACGGCTGGCCGTATTTTATCGGCAATATGCGCCTCAAAACCATCACCGGCACTGGACCGTTCGAAGTACCTGTGGTCAATGGTGTACAAACAGAACTGCCGACCGGCTCTGGTTTCTATGCTGTTCAACCGAGCGTAACAGCCATATTCCCGTCAGATCCATTGGTATACTACTCTAACGTAGGCTACTTACACAATATCGGCCGCAGCTTCCCGACCTATGGTAAGGTTGAGCCAGGTGATTCCATCAGTGCAAGTTTTGGCTCAAGCCTCTCGCTGAATGAAAAAAGCTCCATCAGCCTTGGTTATAGCCACAGCACAGTGCTGAAAACCAAGATCAATGATGCGAATATCTCCAACTCCACCATCTTGCAGGTGGGCAGTCTTGACCTTGGGTATTCCTATCTGCTGAATGACGGCACTAACCTGAACTTCACACTGAGTGCGGGTCTTACAGATGACGCGCCGGATATTCGCCTGATCTTCAGGACTCCGATGACGTTTGATGTGGGTAGTTTCTAAGTCACCATTTAGCGACTTATATTCTTAACATTCCACTCTCAACTGAATGAATATACATATATTCAGTTGTCCGGCTTATTATTTTAGAAACACCTGCAACATTGTGACACACAATCGACTCAACGCGTTGATTCGTAATTGTTTTGTTGTGCGTAGTATTTGATATTTTTTTTTTCAGAAAAGCCTTGCAATTAATTTACAAAATATTAAAACGGACACCCATGGGTTAAATTAACTAAAAGATTAATTGCATCCTCGGATGTGCCCTCTCGACACTAATAAGAACTACCTTTTCACTATTAACAAACTTAGGAGTCAAACATGTCTAAGCAATTACTTCTCGCTAGCGTGTCTGCTGTTGCGCTTTTCGCGTCTACCGCAGCTTTCGCTACCGTAAACAATAACGATAACAACGATGGCAGCAACGTTGGTAATACTTCTACCACCAACGCAACCGCTTCCAGCGAAGATAACGATTTCAACGATGTTCTCAGCAACAACGATAACAACGATATCGGCAACACCGAAATCGAAAACGATGATGGCAACCAGGCTGGCGGCAATGTTTCTGACAACGATCAGGACAATGACGGTAACACCACTGTTGGCGATGTAGGTGTTTCTGATGTTGGTAACAACAACAGCACCAACAACAGCAACGATGATGGCAACGTAGCCTCTGGCGCAGCTAGCATCATTGACAATGATTCAGAAACCAACACTGCTAACATCAACGCTAACGACAGCAGCCAGGATAACGATGGCAACCTGTCTGTAGGTGATGTAGCTGTTTCTGACATTGGCAACAATGACAGCACCAACGCTAGCTTCAACCAGGACAACGACCAGGATAACGATGTTAACAACAGCCAAGACAACGATGGCAACACCTCTGTAGGTGATGTAAGCCTCGCTGTTGATAACACTGGCAACAGCAACAGCGGCAACAACGCTACTGGCTCTGCTAGCATTATCGATAACGATTCTGCAACCAACACCACAAACAGCAATAACCAGGACAATGATGGTAACGTTGCGGTAGGTGATGTAGCTTTGACTGATGTTGGCAACAACAGCAGCACCAACGACAGCAACAACCAGGATAACGATGGTAACGTTGCAGTAGGTGATGTAGCTGTGTCTAACTTCAACAACGACAACAGCCAGGATAATGATCAGGATAACGATACCGTTAACACCGCGATCAACACCACAACCAACACCACAACCAATACCACCGTTCATGACAACGATCAGGATAACGATGGTAACACCACTGTTGGTGATGTGAGCCTTGCTGTTTCTGACAGCGGTAACACCAATGATGATGGCAATATGGCTTCTGGCTCTGCTAGCATCATTGACAACGACTCTTTCAGCAACAACAGCAACAACGATAGCAGCACCACCATTGGTAACATCGCTGTTTCTGACGTTGCTAACGATAAGAGCGTTGACAACAGCTACAACCAAGACAACGACGATAACAGCGTTGCCGTTGGTGATGTAGCTTTCAACAGCTTCAACAGCCTTAACAGCAACAACGACAGCAGCACGAACGTTAAGATTGGCAACATTAAAGTTACCAACACTGACCTCGCATCTGCTGTTACTAACTCTAGCGTACACTTCCACCACAAATCAGATGTTGCCGGCTACGGTGACAACTATGTGTCTGGCGGTGCATTCGCTGGTGCAAACGGCGTAATGGCTGTTAGCCAGAACACCGGCATCAACGCTAACACCCAGCAGGCTGTTACCATCTCTACCGGTGACATCTCTGTAGGTAACTAAGAGTTGATACCGTAAGGAGTTCGCTCCTTACACGATCTTGGGAATGGTGGGGCTTTGCAAAAAGCCCCACCCTCTCAAAGAAACAGGAACACGCACTAACCGCATGGATATGATTATGAAGATTATCGCTAAAACATTTTTCACATTGATGGTAACAACCGTCTCCCTGCTCCCAGTTGCTTCCATGGCAGAAGATTTTGGTACAGATGAAGAAAGCCTCAGCTTGGCATCTGTTGTGAACGATGCAGAGCTGGATACATACCGCGGTACTTTCAATAATATTACTTTGCTTTCATCAAACCTTTCTGCGTCGCTTCAGGGCAATAACGCCTCAAACAACGTGTCAGGTGCAAACTCTATCAGCGAGGGTGCGCTTAGCAACGTCGCCGGCCTTACCAGCGTTATCCAGAACAGTGGTAATAACGTGATTATCCAGCAGGCAACGACTGTTAACGTAAACTTTCAGTAGTTGGTTCTCATGCACGCCAGAGCAAATACTCTTTCAATGTGCTGGCGCGCCTCTGCTTGCAGCGTTGTAATGGCTGCGCTTAACATATTCTCTGCTCCTGCTTCCCTTGCCGCCAGTGATATCTATATTCGCGGCGGCGGCGGCGATTATAACCTGAAGACCAAATCTTTCCTCGAACGCCGCTACACCAAGGTAGTGCGCCAGAAATATGATTTCAGCTGTGGTTCGGCGGCGCTGGCTACATTGCTGAGCTACCATTACGATTATCCCATTTCCGAGATGGAAGCCCTGGAATCCATGATACAGCATGGCGATGCTGAAAAGATCAAGCGTGAAGGGTTTTCACTGCTCGATATGAAACAATATTTGAATGCTATTGGCTATGAAGCTGAGGGTTTCCGCGAATCACTGGATAAGCTGGCACGCGTGAAGATCCCGGCCATCGTACTGATAAACAAAAAAAATTACCTGCATTTTGTGGTTATCAAAGGTATTGAGAAAGACCGCGTATCTGTGGGAGACCCTACCCTTGGACTGGTATTTTATGACCGCAAGGAATTTGAAGCCATGTGGAATGGCATTTTATTTGTTATCACCAGCGACATGCAGCTGGCGAGACAGAATTTCAACTCAGACGACTCCTGGAAACCGTACGGTATCACACAGTTCCGTAACGCATTGACCACGGGCCAGCTTGGCGCTGTAGCGTTAAATACCGTGTATTCACCGGGATATTATTAGGATTTTGGAGGTTTTATGTTTTCTGTACGCACATTTTTTCTGACCCTGCTGGCGCTTATTGGCCTTTCCAGCGTATTCTCCTCTTCTGCTCATGCCGCTGGCCTGAGCGATGCAGCTGGCGAGACGTTCGGCAACAGTGAAGTGGTAGGCGATGAGGAACTGTCTAAGATGCGCGGTGGTTTTATCAACGTGAACGGCCTGCTCATCGGCTTCAATTTCTATTCCAACGTACAGGTTGGCCTGGATACTATGCAGAATATCAGTGTTAATACCGAAAGCCTTGCACAAGCCGCACTGACAGCCAGCCAGATTCAGGACCTGCTGCAACCACAGATCATCCAGAACATGGATGATAACCTGCTGATCTCTATCCAGCAGTCGCTTAGTGTTGATATTGTCAATGCTGCCCTGCTCAACCAGGCGGCACAGCTTGATCAATTACAATACCAGCAGGCTCTCAACTAGTACCTGATTTCAAAGGTATTGGGTTATCTGACTGTGGTAATTTTGTGACTAGAATCTTCTAGTTGTATAAGTTTTGCCACATGTGGATAAAAAGCGATTTACTGTTAGCAAAAAATTACTTAGTTATTTTGCTTCAGCAATTTAATGTTGCGTGGGGTGTGTCGTCGTGCCCCAGGCGGCTACTAAAGTAACGAGTAACGTTTAAGGATGGTGTCCCATATGCCCGTTTCCCTCACTGTGCGTCAGATCAAATATGTTACCCTGCTTGCAATAGCAACCTCTGCTTCCTCACTTACTCCGGCATTTGGCCAGAATGTTCCCAGGTCCGTAGACCCATCAAACCTTGAAAGACGCTTCCAACGCCCTGAACAAGCTGCACCCACCAGCAACGTCCGCACAGAACAAACACAGGAACAGGCCGTTTCTGATGAGATGCGCAAAAAACTTGAGAAGACCCGCTTCAAGCTGAAGCAGGTGAATATCGAGGGTAATTCATTCTACAGCGATGAACAGCTGGCATTTGCATTTGATGGCAAGATCGGCCAGGAAGTTTCCCTGCTTGATGTGAATAATATGGCACGCGCTATCACCGCGCACTACCGTGATAATGGTTATGTATTGTCACAGGCGGTTGTGCCAGCACAGGACATCGGCAAAGGTACACTGCGCATCAACGTGATCGAAGGTTACATCAGTAATGTGCGCATCGAAGGACAGGTTGAGGGCGATGAAGGTCGCAAGATGCTTGAGTCGTACGGTGAAAGCCTGAAATCCAAAAAACCAGTGAACGTGGCGGACCTCGAACGCTACCTGCTCCTGATGGACGATCTTCCGGGTGCGACCGCAAAAGGTCTGGTTCGTCCGGGCCGTGCTCCTGGTAGCGCCGAACTCGTTGTTACCATGATCCAGAAACCTTATGAGGCTTCTTACACCGTGGATAACCGCGGTAGCAAATTCGTAGGTCCGTTCCAGCATACCGCAACATTTGTAGCGAATTCCATCCTTGGCCGTTATGATCGCACCGCACTTCGCGTCATTACCACCAGCCCTACCACAGAGTTGCGCTTCATTGACCTCCAGCATGAACAGCAGATCAGTGACGAAGGTACGCGTGTTGTAGTGGTTGGCTCACTCACGCACAGTGAACCCGGCGACTCACTCAAAAATCTCGACATCAAGAGTAACTCTAATTTCTTCCAGGTTAAGCTTGCTCATCCGTTCATGCGCTCTCGTGCAGAAAACCTGAATGGCCGCTTTATCGTTGATACTCGCAACAGCTCGACCGATGTGTTCGGTGATACCAACCTGAACCGCGACAGGCTGCGTGTCGTGCGTGCCGGCGGTGCATATGACTTCGTCGATCAATTCGGCGGCGCAGATCTTTTCGATGCGCAGATCAGCCAGGGGATCGATATCATGGGTGCTACCGATAAAGGTTCGGATCGCACCCGCACCGATGGTAGCGCGGATTTCACCAAATTCAATTTGGATATCACGCGTACACAACCACTACCGAATGGCTTCTCGCTCTTTACTGCAGCAACCAGCCAGTACTCTTTTGATCGCCTGCTTGCGGCAGAACAGTTCACCGTGGGTGGCGCGTTCTTCGGCAGTGCGTATGATCCTTCAGAGATCAACGGCGACCACGGCGTTGCGGGCCGCATAGAGCTGCGTTATGGTGAAGTACTCAATGATCCAATGTTGCATGCTTTCCAGCTCTATGGATTCTATGATGTGGGTCGCGTATGGCTTGAAAATACTGTTGATGGCGACCAGAGTCTTGCTTCAGCAGGTATCGGTCTGCGCACCAACTTCAACGAAAATCTCTCTGCCAACTTTGAAGTGGCTGATCCTCTCACGAGGCCAGCCAACAACCAAGGCGGGCACGCTAATACCCCCCGTATTTTCTTTAGTATGACGGGACGGTTCTAGGCGATATGCTTCTGAATTAAAACAACTTACTGGTTATTTTCATGCATGTTTTTGATTTCTCAAATCTGCTTGACTTTAGCCGGCCGAAAGGTAATCTTAACCGAATTTTAACCAATTTTATTTGACACATTTTGCCGTTGAATAAATCTAACACACCGTACGAGTCCTTGGAGAAGTAACATGAAAAATGCCGTTAAACAGAAAAGTGCCGCGCTTTGCTCGATTGTTGTTCCTGACCGCGTGCTCAATACCACCACTGTTCTTTCTGCAAAAGCCATCGCCAGCATCACGGCATTTGCCACTGCGTTTGCATTTCCAGGTAGCGTTTATGCAACTCCAGCAACACAAGTTACGAATACAACACCTGGCACTACAAACATTGCAGCTGCAGGTGCAGGTGCAGCAACCGTGGTACAAAGTGGCAACATTACGAATGTAACACAGAGCACTCAGCGAGTTATTATTGATTGGTCTAACTTTGATACTTCCAGTCTTGAATCTGTTGCTTTCTTTACGGAATTAGGAGCAGGTTTTGCCCCGAGCAGCGCAATATCCTTAAACCGTATTCACAACGGGAGAACAAACTTTAATGGCGGACTTACTTCAACAGGAAGAGTCTTTCTTGTAAATAATCAGGGTTTCTCTTTTGGCGGTAATGCAGCAATCAATGTTCAGGGTGGCCTGATTGTTAGTACGCGTGGCATTTCTGATGCTGAAGGTAACGGATTCATGACCAATCCGACCAATACGTTTGTTTTTGATCATAACGATGGAATTGTTGCCAATGCTAGCATTGAAATCAGCAAAACTGGTGGTACAGTGCAATCAGGTAATGGTAGATATGTTATTGCTCAGGGACAACAGGTAAGTGTTGATAGTAGCACGACACTTTTAAGCAATAATGGCAGCATTGCTCTTGGTGCTGGTGAATCGTTTAGAGTTAGCATTGATCCAGTTGGTGATGGACTGCTCAATTACGAAGTTGTAAATCCGGTAGTTGCGGGCAATATTGCTGCTGCAAGCGGCTTCAATGCTATTGAAATCAACAATAATTCTACATTAGGCAATAATGACTTTCCTGTTAAACAAGTCATCCTAACAGCCAAAACATTAGATGGTATTTATGACAACTTAATTCTTATAGATAACCAGTCCACAATAGATGCTCATAGCAATACCGGGACGGCTGGTTCAATCAAAATTACTGCAGAAGCCACTGGCGGTTCTGCCAATAGGTTGGTCAATATCGCCAATCAAAGCACCCTTGATGCTACATCAAACACTGGTCCAGCCAATGATGGGTATATTACCATTGATGGTAGAAGACGCGCCACTACTTCTGATGTTTTCCAATATGATAATACCATTAATGGTGTGGTTGTTGATGATAAGGCTTATCATGATTATGTATTAAATGGTTCTCCTGGTGGTCTTTATATAACGGGAGGCAGAAAAGTTTTAGTTGGTGATGATGGAACTACCATACGTCCATGTGCGGTAGTTAACGGTAGCGGAGCTGGTTGTCCTCAACCACCGACGCCGTCACCTACTCCATCTCCGACGCCGTCACCTACTCCATCTCCGACGCCATCACCTACTCCATCTCCGACGCCATCACCTACTCCATCTCCGACGCCATCACCTA
>CAZHUC010000009.1:0-5922 GCA_964535825.1 uncultured Rickettsiales bacterium | reverse complement strand
TCACCTACTCCATCTCCGACGCCGTCACCTACTCCATCTCCGACGCCGTCACCTACTCCATCTCCGGCTCCAGCGCCAGCTCCGGCTCCAGCTCCGCAGCCTCGTCCACAGCCTCAACCGCAGCCAACTCCTCAGGCAGCGCCTCAGGCTTCATTCAATAACGAAATTATTGATCCGCTTGACAGGCCGTTCCTTTCTATCCGTGACTTTGAGATCAACGATAAATTCTTCACTTATGTTGATCCATTCTTCACGCACCGTGGTGGTCTTGACCTTGGCGTACTTGGTCAGGGTGGCAACCCACCTGCAAACCTCGGTAACCTTGCACCTGACCAGTTGGGCAATCTCTCTCCAGCAGCAGGCGGCAACCTGGGTGACCTCGCTCCGTCCGCAGGCGGTATCGCAGGCAACACCAGTGTGAACTGTGCTAACTCTTACTTCCAGCAGGGTTGGGACAAAGCTCCTACTCAGGCGAAGTTTGATAACTGTAACGTTGAGCCTGATAACAACCTGTAATCAGTGCTAACATGAGGCTCTTATGCGGCAGGTAAAATCTTTTATCTGCCGCATTTGTTTTTAGTCATATGGCAAACAAACGACTCATTATTGGTATCAGCGGCGCTTCTGGTGCAGTGTATGGCATCGAGATACTCAAGGCCTTGAAGGCTGCAAACGTGGAAAGCCATCTTGTGGTAAGCAAGACCGCGCAAATTACCATCGCGCATGAAACTCCCTTTACACTTCCACAGGTACATGCACTGGCTGATCATTATTATTCTCCGCAGGACCTCGCCGCTGCCATATCGAGCGGTTCATTCAAAACTGAGGGTATGGTGGTCGCCCCCTGCTCCATGCGCACACTTGCCGAGATCGCCACTGCCAACACCAGCAGCCTGCTTAGCCGTGCCGCTGATGTGGTGCTTAAAGAACGCCGCAAGCTGGTGCTTATGGTACGCGAGACACCGCTGACCAATGCCCATCTGAAGAATATGTTATCTGTGTCTGAGATGGGTGGCATCATTGCTCCACCTGTGCCAGCTTATTACAATAAGCCCGAAACAATACAAGATATAGTGGGGCATACCGTGGGTCGCATACTGGATTTATTCGATATTTCCCATACGCTTGTAACCCGTTGGGAAGGGCTGAATTCTTAACTTTTTTGAGAAAATTACCGTAAAAAAAGTGTGATTTTCTTGCTGTTTTTTGTTATAATCGAACCCGAATTTGCATATACGGATTTAAACCATGAATGAAGACCTGATGCTGATTAAGCGGCTGGAGTCGCTTCGTCTCCAACATCGCGACCTCGATGCCCAGATCCAGACTACCGGCCTTGATGAATTCTCTCGTCAACGTTTCAAGAAAATGAAATTACAACTCCGTGACGAAATCATTCGCATCGAGCAACAGGTTTACCCGGATATCATTGCCTAATATTTCCCATTTAGAAACAACGATCACCTCCCTCGGCGGATTAGGTGACGGTATTGCTGACGTGAACGGCAAGCCATTATTTGTACCAAAAACTGTAGTGGGCGATACGCTGCATGTGCGTGTGCTTAAAGAAACGAGCACAGAACTGCGCGGTGAGATCGCAGAAATTATCACTGCCGGTGAGAACCGTGCGATACCCCCATGCCGCCATTTTGAATCCTGCGGTGGATGCTCCTTGCAGCAACTCAAAGAGCAGGCGTATAAAGCGTTCAAGACGCAGATGTTCCATTCTGCGCTCAGGCAGGCAGGCTATGATCTGCCTGATGCATCCATTGCTTTTCTTCCGGCCAGCAGCAGGCGTCGTGTCGAGATGCGTGTATACCGCCGGGGGGGTATAACACAAATGGCATATTTCCGTCCGGGAACGAATGAATTATTACCCATAGAAAAATGCCTGATACTCACAAAACCACTGCAGAGTTTTTTATTTCCACTAAGCAAAGCGCTTGGTGATCTACAAGGTGTGGAGCACATCAAATCCATAAAGCTCACGCATCTTGAATCCGGCATTGATATGCTGCTTGTCCTGAAACAGGAACTAAACCGTGAGGCACTGCTTGCACTGGCAGAACACACCGATGTTGCACGGCTTAGCATGCAGGTAAATAACTCGGAACCACGGATCATCGTATCACGCAGGCAAGCAGAAATCATGCTTGCAGGATACCCCATAGCCCTACCCGCAGATGCCTTCTTGCAATCTTCTGCCGAAGCACAAGCCAGGCTCACAGAATTCGTAATTACGCATATACCCACCAAGGGTAATGTGCTGGATCTCTTCTCTGGTATAGGCACTTATAGTTTCCCGATGACAAAGGCGCATACAGTACATGCAGTGGAAAGCCACGCCGGTATGGTATCGCACCTTAAGAAGGCTGCAAAAAAACACCAGCTTGAAAAGATACTCACCGCAGAATGCCGTGATCTGTTCCACGCTCCACTATCAAAAACTGAGCTTTCAAAATTTGAAGCCGTGGTGATAAACCCACCCCGCCCGGGGGCAAAACGCCAAGTGGAAGAAATTGCGGCTTCTGGCATCAGCCGTGTGGTGATGATCTCCTGCAACCCCGGCACGTTCGCCCGTGACGCAAAGATACTGAAAAATGCTGGTTTTAGCCTCACCCACGCCGAGGCCATCGACCAGTTCGTTTATAGCCCACACCTTGAAATTGCTGCGGTTTTCAGCCGTTAGGCAGAAAGGCTAATTAAACCGTTGCGATAACGCCAGATTTCCCTTATTTAAGCCGGTCTATGACCGACCTGACCAAGATCCGCAACTTCTCCATCATCGCCCATATCGACCACGGGAAGTCCACGCTCGCCGACCGCCTGATACAGGTATGCGGTGGTCTGGATGCACGCGAGATGACCGAGCAGGTGCTCGATTCCATGGATATTGAGAAAGAACGCGGCATCACCATTAAGGCACAAACCGTACGCCTTAAATATAAAGCCAAAGACGGCGAGACTTACACGCTGAACCTGATGGATACGCCCGGCCATGTGGATTTCGGCTATGAAGTATCGCGCTGCCTTGCTGCCTGCGAAGGCTCGCTCCTCGTTGTCGATGCTTCACAAGGCGTGGAAGCACAAACCCTCGCTAACGTATATAAAGCCATGGATGCCGGCCATGAAATGGTGCCGGTATTGAATAAAATTGATTTGCCCGCCGCCGACCCAGACCGCGCCAAAGCACAGATAGAAGAAGTGATCGGCATTGATGCATCAGATTCACTGATGATCTCGGCTAAGACCGGTATCGGTATCGAAGATGTGCTGGAAGCGATCGTCACCCGCCTGCCTGCACCGACCGGCGATGAGAAACAACCGCTTAAGGCCATGCTGGTGGATAGCTGGTATGATACCTATCTCGGCGTAATCATTCTGGTGCGCGTAAAAGAAGGCACACTTTCCAAAGGCGCAAAGATCCGCATGATGAGTAACGGTGCTTCTTACACGGTTGAGCAGCTTGGCGTGTTTACCCCTAAGAAAGTGCCGGTTTCCGAATTAAAGCCGGGTGAAGTGGGTTACATCATCACCGGTATCAAACAAGTGGCCGACTGCAACGTGGGTGATACCATCACTGAAGAACGCCGCCCGGCAGATGCGCCCCTGCCCGGTTTCAAACCTTCGCAATCTGTGGTGTTCTGCGGATTATATCCCACCGACGCCGGCGAGTTCGAACATTTAAAAGACAGTCTCGCAAAACTCCGCTTAAACGATGCAAGCTTTGAATTCGAAACCGAAAGCTCCACCGCGCTGGGCTTTGGTTTCCGTTGTGGTTTCCTTGGCATGCTGCATCTGGAGATCATTCAGGAGCGCTTAGAGCGCGAGTTTGACCTTGATCTTATCACCACTGCGCCAAGCGTGGTGTACCGCCTGTATATGACCGACGGCACACACATTGAGCTGCACAACCCGAATGACATGCCGGATGTCACCAAGATCGACCATATTGATGAGCCGTGGATACGCGCGACCATCATGACGCCGGATGATTACCTCGGCAACATCCTCTCGCTCTGTACCGAAAAGCGCGGCGTGCAGGAAAATCTGACCTATGTCGGCTCTCGCGCGATGCTGGTGTATAAATTGCCACTCAACGAAGTGGTGTTCGATTTTTATGACCGCCTGAAAAGCTGCTCGAAAGGTTATGCGAGTTTCGATTATGAACTGGCGGAATATCAGGAATCAGACCTCGTAAAAATGAACATTCTGGTGAACGGCGAACCGGTAGATGCACTGGCACTCATCGTGCACCGCACGCAGGCCGATTTCCGCGGCCGCAGGCTGTGTGAGCGCTTAAAAGACCTTATCCCCAAACACATGTTCGCCATCCCTATTCAGGCAGCTATCGGCGGCAAGATCATCGCCCGTGAGACCATCTCTGCCATGCGCAAGGACGTACTGGCCAAATGTTATGGTGGTGATATCACTCGCAAACGCAAACTGCTCGAGAAGCAAAAAAAAGGTAAGAAGAAAATGCGTGAGATCGGTAACGTCACCATCCCGCAATCAGCGTTTCTGGCCGCCCTTAAGATGGGGGATGAGTGACAGGAACAGCAGGGTGACCACGATCACTCCGGCTGGAATACCTATCAGATTAAATTTATTCAGATTGAATGGCAGCAGCGTCACCAGCAACAGGAACGGAATGATGCTCGCAACGCTCACCCTGCCCTGACACGCCAGATGGGTGATATAAAGCACCGGCACGATGAACACGGTCATATCATACGCCATGGTGTGCGGTGCAGCCACAAAGGTGGCGCAGATGAGTATGGAATTCCGATACTCCTTGTGGGTATAGGAAGAGAATGCGCGACACACGGTACAAATAGCAATACCGATCAGCACGCCCTGCCCAGCGAACGCCAGCGGCAACGGCATGACCTGACGCGCATAGTGGAAGAAACTGCAATACAGGCCGATGAGCATTTCCGGTACATGCATCACCAGCTCACCGAATTTGCTTAAGTAGGCTGGATACTCCAGCCAGAGATTGATACCCCACAGATAGCAACTGGCGATCACCATCGCAATGGCCGTTAATGCAGCAGACAGGAACGTTCTGTAATAGTGCCCGGCAAGTAGCGCAAAGGGCAGCATGATGCCAAGCTGCGGTTTAAAACTCAGCAATCCGATACATATACCCGCAAGCCACGGCCTTTTATCAAGCAGCACCAGCCCTGCTATCAGCAGCGCGCCGGTGAGAAATCCGGTCTGCGCCGTGAGGATGTTACTCAGAACAAAGGGCGAAGTGCAGATGAATATGGCAAGCAGATTCCTCTGCGGTGGCTCACTACGCTTAAAGCGATGCCACTCCTGCGAATGGAAAATAGCGTAAGCATACAGGAAGCCGGTCACCAGCAACCATATCCCCATCGCCACCGGCTGCGAGAAATAACCCAGTGGCCAGAGATATAGCAGGAAGCTGGGCGGATATGGGAACACTGTGTATATGTGGTGCGCATCTTCATTCTGGGGCAGCACATAATCGAACACCGCCATGTCGTAGATGCGTGAAAGATCCCCCTCGATCAGCGCCTGCCCGCGCAGCCAGAATGTAACGAAATCACCACCGAACCGTATCTCCTCTGAGGTCTGTACGGTATATACAAATGCACCAAGAATCAGGAGTGTCTGCAGAATAAGCAGAAAATACAGCGCTACCAATGCCTTGGGTATCTTGGGGGTAGAATGCATGGCGGCATTCTAGCGCCTAAGCATTAATCAGGCATTAATCATGGGGCATATCGATATTGACATTTTCTGCCGCAGCCACTAGTCACTTAGCCCCTATCCACTTTGTGGGGCATTAGCTCAGCTGGTAGAGCGCTACGATGGCATTGTAGAGGTCAGGAGTTCGACTCTCCTATGCTCCACCACCCTCGGCTCGTTGAGCTTCGGGTGGTGTGCATCACC
>CAZHUC010000008.1:0-73576 GCA_964535825.1 uncultured Rickettsiales bacterium | reverse complement strand
GGCATTGCCATGGTGTTCACCGGCATCAGGCACTTTAAACACTGAGCTAAAAGCCGACCTTCGATGTTCAATTAGAGGTTGTCATAAGATAGAGAAAAGAACAGGTCTTAGTGCTGTCGTTAGTAACAAGATAGGGAAAAGTACCTCCAGCCATCCAGTTTACGCAGGACGCGCCATAGTTCCATAAGCGCCCTTTTTCTGCCTCTCCGTCATCATACTTGACGTCCAGCGCCCATGCTTCACGCGGCGTGAAAGGAGCTGCACCACCATCAAGGCAGCCTGAGTTATTCTGTTGTCCCATATTCAGCATATTTTTGTTTGCAAAATGTGCGAAGCTGCCACTGTAATTATCTGACATGACACGGTATCCATGTGTTTCAAGAGTAGCCCGTGGGAAGGTAACGCCTACCTGGTCGGCGGGCGATGCACCGTCTGGGTTATAACGGCCTTTAGTCATATCCGCTAGGCTCAAATGCTCAAATACACGCCGTGTTTCAGCACTACACAGCGGTATCAATCCATTACCATTGCCATTCGCCGTTTCACCCACCGGCCATCCAAAAACATCTCCCCATATACTGGTTGCCTGTGAAAAATCCCCCGGAAGCTGCCCATATTTTAGTTTGAATGCAAGCAATGCAGTGTTGATCTCTTCTGCCTCACGCATGATTCTTCGTTTCTGTGACGTATCATAAAGATTATGGCCAACCAGAATACCACCGACGATCAACCCGATGATGACCATGACCACAGCCAGTTCGATGATTGTAAAACCGCGCATAACTGCACGGTTAAGCGGTCGCGGGAACTCATTGAGTGTCATAGCCATTCGGGATGTTAGGGGTTGATATGAGCGAGCCATTAAACCACGCCCAGTGCGCGAATCTGCCGTAGCGTCACCATCAGGCGCGGAAGATCCAGAACCTCACCGGTCTTGATACCTTCCATGAAGCGCTCCAGCGAATCCACATCGCCCTTGTTCGCCTCAAGCCATGCGGTCAGGCCGCCCGTGTGTCTTATCACGCGGTCAGTCAGGCGGCGCTGCTCGTCATACAGATCGGCGATGATCGCGTTGACCGCCAGCTTGTCCCAATGTGAATTGATAAGCATGCGCTCTGCGCATTGACGCAGCCATGAAAGTCCCAGCTTCGAGCCAAGGTCGAAATAGACCTTACCAACATCCTTGACCGGCAGGCGGGCTTTCTTTGCCACATAAATGATATCCGGAGCAGCGGAAAGGATGCCAAGCGATGCGACTGTCTCCGCCAGCTTCTTAGGCACATTACGCTCCATAAGACGCGCTGTAACCGATTCTGCTTCTGTACGCGTCAGATCGGAATGCAGCGAAGATCTGTTCTTATCGATCTCTGCCACGGCAGGGATGATGTCCTTGCTGACATCATCAATATCCAGCGGCATTGGCAAATGATGCAAGAACCATGCACTTACACGCTCGAGGAAATGCGTGGTCATGGTATACATCTCTGCCTGTGTTTCCACATCAATGGTAGCTGCATTCTGCTCGATGCCGTTCCAGATATGGCGCAGGCCAAAGGCATCGCGCGCCGTGGCATATGCCGCCGCAATGTCGCGTACCGATGCGCCAAGATCTTCCGCAATATCAAAACAGAAAGTGATACCAGCGCGGTTCACCACACTATTGGTCATCACCGTGGCAATGATCTCGCGGCGCAGAGGATGTTTTTCGATAGCCTTGGCAAAATCCTCCTGCATCGGCACGGGGAAATAACGCTTCAGATCGGAAACGAAATAATCCTCATCTGGCAGCGAAGAGGCCAGCATGTCGTTGTATAATGCCATTTTACTGTACGCGAGAAGCACCGCGATCTCAGGCCGTGTCAGGCCGCGCTTTGCTGCTTTAAGTTCAAGAAACTGCTTGTCACTTGGCAGGAACTCGATCTCGCGATTGAGCAAGCCGCGCGCTTCCAGCACATGGATAAAGCGCTTATGTGAATCAAGGAGGCTTTGCGATTGCTGACGCGCGATGGTGATGGCCTGCGTCTGCAAAATATTATCCTTGAGCACCAGGCGCGCCACCTCATCGGTCATGTCCACTAATATCTTGTCGCGCTTGGCAAGCGTCAGGCTGCCACCGGCAACCTCGCCGCTGAAGGCGATCTTGATATTCACCTCATGGTCGGAACAATCCACGCCGGCTGAATTATCGATCGCATCGGTGTTGATGCGGCCACCCGCGCGGGCATATTCAATACGGCCTTTCTGGGTAAAGCCCAGATTGCCGCCTTCACCGACGATCTTGCAGCGAAGCTCCCGACCATTGACACGCACAGCATTATTGGCACGATCCCCCACCTGTTCGTGATTTTCATCTTCGGCTTTTACATAGGTGCCGATGCCGCCGTTCCAGAGCAGATCGACCGGCGCAAGCAGGATAGCTTTGATAAGATCATCGGGCGTCAGTTTGGCTTTGCTGACACCCAGCACTACCTGCATTTCCTTTGATAGTTCAATGGTCTTTGCGCTGCGCTCAAACACTCCTCCACCTTTGGAGATCAGCTTGTCATCATAATCCTTCCAGCTGGAGCGTGGCAGCTCGAACAGGCGCTTACGCTCGGCAAAACTTTTTGCCGCATCTGGGTTCGGATCTAAGAATATGTGCATATGGTTGAAGGCCGCCACAAGCCGGATATTCTTAGACAGCAACATACCGTTACCGAATACGTCACCGGCCATATCACCGATACCCGCCGTGACAAATTCTTCTTTGTCGATATCCACACCCATTTCCTGGAAATGGCGCGTCACAGAAACCCATGCACCGCGTGCAGTAATTCCCATTTTCTTATGGTCATATCC
The DNA here is from genome assembly GCA_964535825.1 of uncultured Rickettsiales bacterium. GTDB lineage: Bacteria > Pseudomonadota > Alphaproteobacteria > Rickettsiales > SXRF01 > CAZAQK01. The sequence continues at coordinate 70,738 of CAZHUC010000008.1, read as the reverse complement.
AACAGAACCACCAGAAGCGAACGCATCGCCCAGCCAGAAGCCATAATCTGCTGATACGCTGTTTGCTATGTCAGAGAATGTGGCCGTACCTTTATCGGCTGCAACCACGAGATACGGATCTTCCCCATCGTGACATACCACCTGTTTAGGAGGCACGATCTTGCCCTTCACGATGTTATCGGTGATATCAAGCAGGCCAGAAAGATACATCTTATAGCAGGCAACACCTTCTGCCATGAAGGCTTCGCGGTTACTTGGTGCAGGTGCTTGCTTCAGCACAAAGCCACCCTTGGAGCCCACCGGAACGATCACGGAGTTCTTCACCATCTGCGCTTTCATTAAGCCCAGTATCTCTGTGCGGAAATCTTCATGCCTGTCAGACCAGCGAAGGCCACCACGCGCTACCTTGCCACCACGCAGATGGATACCTTCCACACGCATCCCATACACAAATATTTCAGCGAATGGACGTGGCAGCGGCAGCTCCGGCACATTGGCAGAATCAAATTTGAATGACAGTACCGGCTTGTCCTTATTATGCGCATCTTTCTGGTAGTAATTGGTACGCAGTATCACGCCCATCAATTCCATATAACGTCTGATGATACGGTCTTCGACCGCATTGGTAACGGTTGCGAGCGCATCATCGATCGATTTGCGGATGGCATCCTGTTTTGCGTCGCGATCTTTTACTGCCGGGTCAAAACGTGCCTCGAAGAGATCCACCAAAAGTTTCGTGATTTTCGGATGCGCATTCAGAGCCTGTTCGATCGCTGGCTGGCTATATGAGAACACGATCTGCTTGAGATATTTAGCGCAGGCACGCAACATCGTGACCTGACGTGCATCCAGAGCAGCACGCAGAATAAGTGCGTTGAATTTGTCATTCTCCAGCTCACGCTGCCACACCATCAGCAACGCTTCCTGCAATTTTTCTTTCACTTGCTCAAGCGTGAAGGATGAGGCTTCAGACATGTGTAATTTGAAGTCACGCAGACGTACAGGAGTCTCACTATCCGCGACCTGTACCCTGAATGGATGTTCTTCGATCACACGGAATCCGGCATTCTCCAGAAGCGGCAGGATATCAGAAAGTGCGATCTCATAAAGTGGGTTATAGATCTTCAGATGCAGCAATGCCGGATCTTCTGCTTTGTTACTGTAGAGATCCATCACCAGTGAATTCTTTTCCTGCGCTTCTTCTATCTTCTGGATATCGTATATGCAGCCCGCTGCATCATAACGATTGATATAGCCCTGCGAGAACGCATTGCCATATTTACGGAAATATTTCTGGGCACGTTGATCGCCATGACGCGCAACCAGCGCTTCCATCAACTGGTCGCTCCATAGATACGCACGTTTTGCGATCTCTGATTCGATCTTGGCCAGATTCACATTTGGCACATCACCCGGGGATGTTTTCACTATGAGGTGCAGGCGGGCAAGCGGGGCTTCTTCTGTGATAAGGGTAGAGAAGGTAGAGGAAAGGCTGTTGAATGCTTTCTCAACGATCGACTGTATCTGGCGACGCAGTTCGGTGGAGAAACGTTCACGCGGTACGAACACCATCACACTCACGAACCGTTCTGATGCATCTTTGCGAACGAACATGCGCACGGCAGGTTTCGATTCAAGCATCAGGATACCAAGGCTGATCTCGAACAGATCATCATCGGTCATCTGAAATATTTCGTCGCGTGGCAAGAACTCAAGAATAGCCTTCAGCGACTTCCCATCATGGCTTACCGGATCAAAATTAGAACGCTCCAGTACCTGCTCGATCTTCTTGCGCACCAGCGGAATTTCCACGCCGCTTTGATAATATACATTCGATGTGAACAGACCAACGAACCGTGCTTCACCGATCACCTTGCCCTTGCTGTCGAAACGCTTGAGGGAAATGGTATCCATTGGCACAGGACGATGCACCGCCGAGCGGCGGCTTGATTTTGTGACCTCGATCAATTGCTGGCTACGCAGGAAATGACTGGCCTCTGGTGGCAATGTACCGCCATCGGCAGTGAGCAGATCATCGGTTATCTTGAGCACACCGAGACGCGATTCTTCGGTTGATGTCAACGCATCGCCGCTTTTCGAAAGATCATATTCGGCATAGCCAAGAAATACGAAATTCTTTTCTATCAGCCAGCGCATAAAATCCTGCACCTCTGTGACCATAGACTTATCATGGCCTGTAGGTGCTTTGCCGATACCGGCGATGGTGGTATTTGCTTTTTCAACGATCATACGCCAGTCAGTAACTGCTGCGCTAATATGCTGAATGACCCATAGCAGGTCCTGCTCCAGCTGTTCTTCGGTCATGCCTTCAGGCAAGACTGATATTTCGAAATGGATCAAAGACTCCGCCGAGAAATCTTTGCTTTTTTCCTGCATCGGCGCGAGTGCCTTGAAGCCACCTTTGGCATCACGCTTCACTCTGAAAATAGGGTGGAATGTTTCGCGAATGGTGAATCCGTGGCGTGTGAGCTCGGCCGATAATGAATCTACCAGGAACGGCATATCATCATTCAGTAGCTCCACCACCACGGCAGGCAATTCATACCCGTGCTTGCGCTTCTGTGGTTGGAATACTCGGATCTTGGGTGTTTTGAGTTCACGCTTTTGTATGAATTCATAGGCAGAGGCTGCAATCGATGCCGCCATGGTTGCATCGACCCGCTCAAGTTCAGGATTCATGATGCGCGCATAGAACTGGCGGGTGAATTCCTGCATGTCCTCATCACCCGATTTTGGCAGGGCGGAAATGATCTCTTTGATGTGCTGGGCGTGTTGCTTGAGGTAGGCGGTCTGCATGATATATCCAGTGATTTTGGTGTACTTGAAGGTTGTTTGGGTATAAACCAACCGTATGAATAGCACCAATTATCAGGAATATCTAGCCTCGTGCTGCGTTATTGCGCGTGATGCCGGAAAAATCATCATGGGGTATTTTGGCGGCGAACTTTCTGCCCGCAAAAAAGACGACCACAGCCCGGTGACCGATGCCGATATCGCGGCAAACAGCCATATAATCAATGCGTTATCGGTCATCACGCCGCAGATACCGATCATCGCCGAAGAAGACGAGACTATTTCCGCAACGCAACATGCGCGTTTCTGGCTGGTCGATCCGCTGGATGGTACGCGCAGTTTTGTGCGTGGCGAAAAAGAATTCACCGTCAATATCGGCCTGATCGAAAACGGCCAGCCAGTGCTTGGCGTCATTTATGCGCCGCCGCAAGATCTGCTTTATTATGGCGGCAGGAATTTAGGTGCATGGCGCGAAAAAGAAAAAGGCAAACCTGAAGCTATCGCGGTGCGCAAACCTGCTGCCGATGGATTGGTGGTGGTGCGCAGCCGTTCGCATCCTTCCAAGGCGACAGAGGAATATTTAAAAACACTCATCATCAAAGAGATGCTTCCCAGTTCCAGCTCCATGAAAATATGCATGGTCGCTGAAGGCTCAGCGGATATTTATCCGCGCCTTGGCCGCACCATGGAATGGGATACCGCCGCAGGTCACGCCATCTTAAGTGAAGCAGGCGGCCGCATTGAAACAGTAGATGGCACACCACTGACCTACGGCAAATCAAGTTACGAGAACCCGCATTTCATTGCTTATGGTAAATGACGCTCCAGCGCGTCCCATACATCAGACTCAAGGCGTGTGCCGTATAAGCGGTTGATCGGCGGAATGGAGGAAGGGGAGGTGATGTTGATCTCGGTCAGCCAGTCACCGATCACGTCGATGCCGGTCAGTAACAATTCATGTTTTTTAAGCAGCGGCGAAAGTGCTTCACATATTTCCATGTGACGTTTGGTCGCTTCTGCCTTCACATATTTTGCACCAACGCGTAGCGCTGCACGCGTCTCGCCGGCAGGCGGGATACGCCCTGCGATAGCTGAGAATGTCCCGTCGATCAGAATGATACGCACCTCGCGGTCACTCATCTCTGGCAGGAATTTCTGCACCATCCATGGATCTTTGCTGGTAGCGAATAATGTTTCCATCAGCGCGCCGAAATTCGCATCATCCTGCTTCAGGCGGAATATCGTATTCCCGCCATGGCCATAGAGTGGCTTAATGATAATATCCTTATACTCGGCGCGAAATTCGCGGATGGATCGTATGTCTGATGCAATGAGCGTCGGCGTCATGAATTGTTTGAGCTCGGTAGGAAACCATTTTTCTGGCAGGTTGCGCACACTCGCCGGATGATTCACCACATACGGCTTGGGATGCACACGCTCCAGCAGATAGGTCGTCGTAAGATACGCCATATTGAACGGCGGGTCCTGACGCAGCCACACCACATCAAAATCCCTGATATCATGTAACGCTTCTTCGCTTAATTCGAACCAGTGCGTTTCATCATCATGCAAGAATGCACGCGACGCGCGTACGCACACATCGCCATTCTTGTAATGCAGTTTATCGGGTGTGTATTGCCACACTTCATAACCGCGCCTCTGTGCTTCAATCCCAAGACGCAGCGTAGTATCCGTATGTGGATTGATGGATGAGAGCGCATCCATCTGAAGTGCGACGCGCAGGCTCATATAAGATTACTGTACGTCGTAGCCACGGCGCGGATCATCTTTCATGCGCACATAGCTTACTACCCGCTGCACATAACTTGTGGTGCTTGCAATATAGGTCGCTTTATCGAGCTCTGTCTGATTCTGTGCAATCCCCATGAGATATACCACCTGGTTCACAGTGATGAGTGAATAGTTGATAGAGCGTATATCTTTAGCAAAGAGCAGGCGGCTTTTGATCTGCGTACTGATCCACAGGTCGCGCGCGTAATTGGCAAATCCTGCTTTGTCGTTGATCTGCACTTCATTGATGACCTCTTTCACACCAGGCACTGTCCATGCAAGACGCACCGCTTCGATCTGTGAATCAGGCTTGTCAACATTACCCGTGAGCAACACACGACCTTCCACTACTTTGATCTCCACATTAGCGAGCAGGTCTTTGTAATCCTGTTTGGCATAGAGATTTTTCAACTGCACGAGAATGCTGGCGTCATCCATTGCATTACCAACAGAGCGCTCCTGCGCCACCACCACTGCGGTTTCAGTGCCCGCACCTACGAGTAATGGCACACACCCAGATACATACATCGCACCCAGCAACAGGCAAAAAACTGCAAGATTTTTTTTCATGGTCTCCACGCGTCCTTAATATGTTTGGGCATCCGCCACGGCGTTATCCAGATAACATCGAAGCGTATATTAGGACTGCGGGTGCTAGCAAGTCCAGTGATTTTCTTATCAGCGAGCGCGCCTTCCATCGCGCGTGTAACGCGCTGTTGTTTCATCGGTGTGATACTGTCTTCGCATGAGCGCAACGTCTGCCTGGCCTTAACCTCTACTGCCACCAGCGCATTACCTTTACGCGCCAATACATCGATCTCACCCATCACATTGCGATAACGTTCTGCAAGAATCGTGTACCCTTTCGCGCGCAGATACCACGCTGCCATCTTCTCGGCATGTATCCCGAACCGGTAAGAATCCCTGCGGTTATTTCTTGCCTGCATGTTTCATGATATCCAATGCTTTTGAATAAACTTCCTTGCGCGCTGTACCGGTTTCTTCTGCCACGATGGAAGCTGCTTCTTTTACACTATGTGTTTTAAGCAGAAGCTGCAGTTTGCTTTCTATATCTTCCTGCGATGCTTCGACCGCAGCAGGTGGTGCAACCACAATGACCACTTCGCCTTTTGGCTCTCCTTCTTTTGCATAATAAGTGGCAAGCGTCTGTAATCTTCCACGTTTACATTCTTCATGTAGTTTGGTGAGTTCACGCGCAACTGCCGCGTCGCGATCTCCTAACGTTTCATTCATCCATGACAACGTTTTTTGTAACCGCTTGGCCGATTCAAAAAAGACCAGCGTGGTATCGATCCTCGCAAGGGAAGATAATTCTTTTTTACAGGCTTCTTCTTTTGGCGACAAAAAACCTGCGAACAAGAATCGGTCTGTCGGCAGTGCCGCAAGACACAAAGCAGAAAGCAAACTGGATGCGCCGGGCAGGGTGGTGATGTGTATGCCTTCCGCGGCTGCTTCACGCACCAGCTTATAGCCCGGGTCTGATATCAGTGGCGTTCCCGCATCTGAGACCAGTGCAACGCGTCCGCCATTTTCTATCGTATCAAATATCTCTGGCCGGCGATCGGCGGCATTGTGGTCATTATAAGAAATTGTTGGTTTTTTTATGCCATAATGTGAAAGCAGTTTGGCCGTGACCCGCGTATCTTCGCAGGCGATAAGGTCAACATTCTTTAATACTTCCAGCGCGCGCAGCGTAATATCGCCCAGATTGCCGATAGGTGTCGCAACAATATATAAACCGGGTGGTTGTATTTGACTGGAAAGTGGTTTCACAGTAGCTTCCTTGCATTGATTTTTTCACACTATAGCGTGTTGGTGCTTCTCATGAAACGTTCTTTATTCACATTACTTTCAGCCACACTTATTGCACTTGCCGCCTGTAGCCCGCCGGTCAAAAGCCCTTCAAAAGTGGTGAAATCCCCGCGCTCTAGTGATGCACCGTTAATGCAGGCAGAAAATCCCGTATTTTCTCGCGGGGTGATCGCACCGGGCACACCCGCTATCAAGGTAGCACTCCTTGTACCGCTTTCAGGCGATTCGCTCTCTGTTGGCAATGCCATGATGGATGCGGCCAATATGGCTCTTTATGATAGCTATCTTTCTGTACCATCAAAAGATATACGCTCGCAGATCATCCTGCTGCCTAAGGATACCGGCAGCACTGCCGCGGATGCCGTTCGTGTAGCGAAACAAGCCGTAGATCAGGGCGCGACCTTTGTGATCGGGCCATTGTTCAGCCAGTCTGTGGCACAGGTACAGCCTATTACCCAGCCAGCAGGCATCCCCATGCTTACATTTTCCAACACCAGGGAGATCGCCAGAACCGATACATTCATCTTTGGTTTCCTGCCTGAACAGCAAGTGCAGCGCGTAGCCGACTATGCCTTCCTGCATAATTTGCGCCGTGTGGCACTGCTTGCACCGAACGATGCTTATGGCCGCAAGATCCAGGACGCGCTTGCCACCATTTACGGCAGGAAAGGTGGCGCAGTATCACCGATCGAACTTTATGCGCCAAGCCCTGCCAACATTGATGCTGCCGTTGCCCGCCTTGCTTCATACAATGAAGCCAATCAGGATCAGGCATTCCAGGCCATTTTTATTGCAGATGGCGGTTCGCAACTGAAGAACATCATCAATTCCATTAAAAAAACCAACATTGACCTTGCAAAGATAAAACTGCTTGGCACCGGCCTGTGGGATGATCCTGCGATCACCAAGATGCCAGAAATGCATGGCGCATGGTTCTCCAGTTCACCGCCGGATATTTCTCAGGCATTCGAGCATCGCTTCAAGGTCATCTATGGTTATAAACCGATCCGTCTGGCAAGCCTTGCCTATGATGCGGTATCATGGATAACCCAACTCACCATGAATCAGCCCAATACCACCATTGACCTGCAGGCACTTACCAATCCGGATGGGTATATGTCGCCTACTAACGGTCTGGTGCGGCTTAATAAGGATGGCACGAATGATCGCAAACTCGCGATCATGGAGGTAACACCTTCCGGTTTCCGTGTGATAGAACCTGCACCACGCAGCTTTGACCCACCAGGGCTTGAGTTAGAGTAATTCTGCCGTAAGCCGGTTCAATACAAGCCTGCCTTTGAGTGTGGCCTGCAATCTGTCCTGCCTGTCTTCAAGCAATCCTTCGCGGATGAATAGTTCGCGTTTCTTCTGGTTGATCGTACCGTTCAATGCAGCAGCATCGATACCATGCACAAGCCTTAATCCCATCATCAGGCGTTCTTCAATTTCATCTGATGAAGGAATGGACTCCCATACTTCAACGCCATGCTGTTTATTTTCCACAGACTCCAGCCAGCGCTCCGGGCTTTTAATGGTCTGGGTGGCAATGCGGGAGCGATTTAATAAAAGCCTTCCATGCGCACCAGGCCCAACGCCCACATAATCCTGATAATTCCAGTACGCGATATTATGCCTGCTTTCATGCCCGGGCTTAGCATAATTAGAAACTTCATAAGCAGGCAGGCCATACGCCGCCATCAGCTCTTCCGTACGTCGGTACAGTGCTTCTGACAACTCCTCATCCGGCATGACGAACTTACCTTTGGCATACGCATGATGAAAGGCGGTGTTCTCTTCTATCGTAAGCTGGTAGAGCGAAAGATGTGTGCCCGCAAATGGCAGCGCCTCTGCAAGCTCTTTTTCCCAATCAGCAACCGTCTGGTTCGGCCTTGCATAAATGAGATCGAACGAATAACGCGCGAATGTTTTGCGCGCCAGATCGATGGCTTTCTTTGCTTCTTTCGCAGAATGCCCGCGCCCTAGGAATTGTAATTCCTTATCATCGAACGACTGCACCCCCAGCGACACGCGGTTGATACCTGCCGCTGCAAAATCCGGGAAGGTATGCGTTTCGACCGAGGTAGGATTCGCCTCAAGAGTGATTTCGATGTCATCGGCAACAGGCCATAATTCCTTAACACGGTAAATAAGCGCACCGGCAGTTTCAGGTGGCATGAGAGACGGTGTGCCGCCGCCAAAGAAGATACTGGCAACCACTCTGTCCGGAATTTTAGCCGCCATATGATCAAGTTCGGCAAGCAGGGCTTCACGCCAGCGCTTCTGGTCGACACTATCGCGCACATGGCTATTGAAATCACAGTATGGGCACTTGGATTTACAGAACGGCCAGTGGATATAAACGGCTAAAGGAGTCATGTGTTGCTGGTTTGTGGTTGCTGGTGTATTTATCAACCAACAACTAACAACAAGCAACTAACAATGAAGCTATCCGCCGCTGAACAAGAACAACTCACAAGCCTGCTCACCCGCCTGTATCAGGAGATATGCGAGATCGAAACCCAGCATGAATTGCTGGCAGGTGAGGGGGATTTCCGCCCGCGGATCGACTATTTCCACGATGCGGTGCGTGCCTTTTTCTCGCAAGATCCAGCCGCACTCGAAGATGGCGGGCGCTTGAATGTTGAAAATCTTGCCTATGACCTAAGCTGCCTGCGCTATTTGCAGGAAAACCCTCTTTCGCCTTTTAAGCCCAAAGGAAGGCAGCTTTCGCCAAGCTCCGATCTTATGGTTATAAATCAAATGCCTGCCTCTAGCAGAACGCGGCCTGATCGCGCCACGCGGGAGCGCATCTCGGAGCTATATCAGCATTATGCCGTGCTGTTCGCTGCTCTGCTTAAGCCTTTGGCAGATAATGATTTCCTGCAACGCACCGATGAACTGAACCACGATGTAAAAGAGATCAATGATGTAATAAAACAGCTTCAGGGCAAAAGCATTGAGGCCATCAATGAGGCCGTTGCCCATGTAGAAGACCCCATGCTGCGCGGTGAACTGCTTGCTTTCATCCAGCAAGGGGGATTGAAGCAAAAAGACCAAATAGATAAGTTGATTCAGTATCTTAAAGAGCACAAAACCAAGCGGGATGCTGCCATAAAACTCATCGATAACGCCCATATGCAGTATGCCGTGAGCCAGCTTGCCGTATATGAAAATTCCAAGGACATGATCAAGAATCTAGCCAGCAAAGGCATGAATCTGGTGGGCAAATTCGTCGAGGCTTCCATCAGCCAGACACGGCGCGAAATGGGGCGGTAACGCTAGACAAATCACCACAAAAGCGGTACAAGGGCTGTCTCACAAAAAGTGGCTTCAGCTATGAAATTGCTACTCATTGAAGACGATAAGGAAGCGGCAAAATATCTCCTCAAGGGCCTACGCGAGCAAGGCTATGTGGCGGACCATGCTGAATCCGGAAAAGATGGCCTATTTATGGCCGCCTCCGAAAAATACGATGCTATGATCATCGACCGCATGGTGCCAGAAATAGACGGCGTTACCATCGTGCAAACACTGCGTGCCTCCGGCAATGAAACCCCGATCATCATCCTGACCGCGCTCGACAAGGTGGAAGAACGCGTGAAGGGCCTGAAAGCAGGCGCGGATGATTATCTGGCAAAACCATATTCATTCACCGAGCTGGTCGCCCGTATCGAAACCATCACCCGCCGCAAGTCCGGCACTAAGGCAGTTACCAAGCTGCAATGTGGTGATCTGGAACTGGACCTGCTCACACGCTCGGTAAAACGTGGCGAGAAGGACATCGACCTGCAAGCGCGCGAATTCGCGCTGCTCGAATTCCTCATGCGCAACTCCGGCACGGTCGTGACCCGAACCATGCTGCTTGAACATGTATGGGATTATAATTTCGACCCGCAAACCAACGTGATCGACGTGCACATCTCACGCCTGCGCCAAAAGGTGGATAAGGGCTTTGACAAGAGCATGATCCAGACACTGCGCGGCGCTGGATATAAACTGGTAGCGTAAGTGACACTCGAGTCAAAACTCGCCCGTACCGTAAAAACATTCACCTTTCGTCTGGCCCTTGTTTATGTGGGCTTGTTCTCGCTTTCGGTGATCATCCTCTTCGGGTTCATTTATACCTTTGCGATGAAATATATCGCAGATCAGGTGGATGATTCCATTCGTGGACAATATTTCTACCTGCTCAGCCAATATCAGGAACGCGGCTCGGAAGGGCTGGAAGCCAGTATCAAAGAACTGGTGGCGAACGACCCGGAAGGCACGGAGATCTACCTGCTGGTCAACAAAGATTATGAAAAACTCTCGGGCAACCTGAATGAGTGGCCACACAACGCCACACGCGTTACTAACTTCGAGAAAGAAGGGTCATGGGTACGCTTCTTCATTGTCGACAGCCGCGGCAAACCAAGCGGTATTGAAGTAAGCGCCATTACCGTTCCGCTTTCCAAGTGGCGCTATTTGCTGGTAGGGCAAAGCACACAGAACAAACAAAAAATGGAACAGACCATTGCGCAGACCTTCTGGGCAAGCCTGCTTCTTACCTTTATGATGGCGTTCATCGGTGCACTCATCATGACCAGGAGCGTTATCGGCCGACTCTCCATCATCAACCGTTCTGCCAATCGCATCATGCGAGGTAATCTTTCTGTGCGTATTCCCTTTACCAGAGGTGGCGATGAATTCGACGAGCTATCAGCGAATTTGAACCGCATGCTGGATACCACGCAGAACCTGCTGGAATCCCTCTCACAATTCGCCAATAATATCGCGCACGATCTGCGCAGCCCGCTCAGCCGTATCATCAGCAGGCTGGATGCCGGCATGCGTGGCATGCAGCCATCCAATCCCTCGTATATCCTGCTAGAGCAGAACATACGCGATCTGGAAGAGCTGGTTGCCACCTTCAATTCCATTCTCAAGATCTCAGAGCTGGAAGCCAACACCGAGTTCCGCCAGTTCGAACCGTGTGACCTGCGCAAGATATTATCCGGTATGGTGGAATTTTATGAACCCTATGCGGCAGAGAAGAACATCCACCTGCAATGTGAGTTGCCTGAAACCGCCACGATCAACGGCGAGAAGAACCTGCTCACGCAGGCCTTCGCTAACCTACTGGATAATGCGCTGAAATTCACACCGGTGCGTGGCGTGATCTCCATTATATGCAAGGAGCTCCCCGATGCGCTGGAAGTCAGCATCGCCGATAGTGGGGCAGGTATACCTAAACAATATCATCACAAGGTATTTGAAAAATTCTTCCGCATGGAAGAAAGCCGTCACACCAAGGGTAACGGGCTGGGCCTTTCCATGGTGGCGGCGGTTGCCCGCATTCATGATGCGACCATTATCCTTGATGACAATAATCCGGGCCTGAAAATAACCCTGCGTTTTGCAAAATGATTTTTAATTCAGCATTTCTTTGCTAAGTTCCGGATAACTCATACATCTTATGGAGACGGGCTATGCTCAAAGGAAAAAATGCGATCGTTACAGGTTCAACCTCTGGTATCGGCCTTGCCATCGCGCAAACACTAGCAGATGAGGGATGCAACATCCTGTTCAATGGCTTCGGCGATAAAGCCGCCATTGATAAACTGGTAAAAGATACACAAAGCAATCACCGCATCAGCGCAGATTACTCACCGGCGGATATGTCTAAGCCTGCGCAAATCGCTGATATGGTAGCGCAATGTGAACGGCAGTTCGGAAGCGTAGATATTCTGGTAAATAATGCAGGTATCCAGCACACCGCTGCTACCGAAGACTTCCCTGATGACAAGTGGGATGCCATCATAGCCATCAATCTTTCTTCAGCATTTCACTCTGCGAAAGCAGCCATTCCGCTGATGAAGAAAAATAATTTTGGTCGCATCATCAACATCGCCTCCGTGCATGGCTTGGTTGCCTCAAAACATAAGGCAGCTTATGTCGCGGCAAAGCACGGGATCATTGGCCTTACCAAAGTGGTCGCGCTGGAAAATGCAGAAAGCAACATCACCTGTAATGCCATTTGCCCGGGTTGGGTACACACACCTTTGGTGCAAAAACAAATTGAAGATAAAGCCAAAGAAAAAGGTATCAGCATTGAAGAATCCACTGCGCAGCTGCTAGGTGAAAAACAGCCGAACAAACGCTTCATCAAACCAGAACAGATTGGCGCGATGATCGCCTTCCTGTGCAATGATAATGGCGGTTCAATGACCGGCGAGGTCATCACCATGAGTGGTGGCTGGGTAGCACAGTAGTGGCAGCCACTAAGAAGATAAACCTGGCCCTACAGGGCGGTGGTGCGCACGGCGCATACACATGGGGTGTACTTGACCGCCTTCTTGAAGAAGAAAAGCTGACCATCGATGGCATCAGCGGCACCAGCGCCGGAGCAATGAACGGAGCGATGCTGGTCAGCGGCTACATGAATAATGGCCGCGATGGCGCAAAACAATGCCTCGAGGATTTCTGGCGACGCACCAGCGAAGCAGCAGCATTCACACCGCTTCATAAGTTACCACTCGACAGGATACTGACCGGCTGGAATATGGATTTTACACCGGGCTATTTCTGGTTCGATATGATGAGCCGCGTATTCTCGCCTTATGTGTTCAACCCGCTTAATATAAATCCGATACGCGGCATTCTGGATGACCTTCTGGATATGGATGCGCTGCGCGCCTGCAGCATCATTCGCCTGTTCGTTGCTGCCACCCATGTGTCAAGCGGGCAGGCACGCGTATTCCGCTGCGACGAGATGTCGACAGATGTGCTCCTCGCTTCATCCTGCATCCCGTTCCTGTTCCAGGCAGTAGAAATTGATGGCGAACATTACTGGGACGGCGGCTATATGGGTAACCCCGTCATTTACCCACTCATTTACGAATGCGGTTCGGAAGATGTGGTACTGGTGCAGATCAACCCTATCCACAACGATCAGCTTCCGACCAAAGCGACCGACATCATCAACCGCCTTAATGAAATTTCCTTCAATTCCAGCTTGATCGCAGAGATGCGCGCCATTGAATTTGTCTCACGCCTTATCAAAGATGGCAAGCTGGAACACGGTCGTTACAAGGATATGCACATCCATCTTATCTATTCATCTAGCCAGATCCATAACCTCAATGCCTCCAGCAAGATCAATGCAGATTGGGACTTTTTCATGTTCCTGAAAGATCTTGGTCGTAAAGAGGCCGACCACTGGCTAAAAGAGAACTGGAAAGATATTGGCGAACGGTCCACCGTTAATATCCGCGAGAAATTCCTGCGCGAAAGCTGGAAGAAGAAGTCAAAGAACAAGCCCAAGGATGATAACAAGCAGCACATGAAGTACCGCGAATAGATAAAGCGCCACACCAATGTGGGAAGGCATGATCTTGGGCGTTCCATTCCCCAGCCATTTGCCACCTGAATAAACTGATGTTGGCCCACCAAGCGATACATTCATCGCATGCCCTGCGCAGGAAAGTGCCAGTGACTGCACCTTTTGATCGGTCATCAGCGGCCAGAGACGGGCGGCCACCAGCTTGATCTTGCCTTCAGGCATAAACAATGTTGCTACTATCCATACACACGCCGCAAGCCGTGAAGGTATCCAGTGCACCAGCGCATAGGCCTGTTTTGCGGCATTACCGAATTTACCGCCCGATACCGTATCATGCAGCATGGTGATGAATATCACCACCAGTGCACCGGGTAATCCAAGCAGCATATAAAACACCAGCGGACTCATGATGCGCTCGGAAAAATACACGGCGATGATCTCAATCGCCGCGCGTGCCAGTGAATGCTCATCCATAACGGCGTGATGACGCCATGTGGTTTGCGCGAAAACTTCGCGTGCCTGCTTCAGCTTATTCTGTTCAAGATTCTTTTTCACAGTGCTTGCAAGATCGATGGTCGGACGCACGGGCAGTAGCAATGCCAGCACAAATATCTCGAATAATTCGCTGGTAGCGGCACTTACCGCATGCAATAGCCAGCCGATCGCCAGTGCCGCACATATTCCCGCCGCCAGCACCACATACCCGCGCATTTCCAGCTCGCTTTCTGGCCTGTGCTCACGGTTCAGTTTACGCTCTACCTCACGCAGTTTCTTTGCCGGCATGTGCATGACCTCCAACACCCCAAGATGCTCATATAAGCGCCGTGGTCCGGCAAAGAGCGCATTAAGCAATAGGGCACATATAATGATAAAGGCGCTGTCCATGGATCCTGCCACCTGCACAGTTTGCAGGGTGTCGTTGTTATGCTATCATGGCCGCCATTATAGCCCCTTCCTTACGAAAGCATATAGTTTTGAATGCACTCTCCAAACTGCCGCCGCTGAAGCAGGTCATCGACCAGCACGAGCTGCTGGCAAAGAAATCCCTAGGCCAGCATTTCCTGCTCGATGGCCGCATCACCGATGATATTGCGCGCTATGCCGGTGATTTGAGTCAGTGCAATGTGATTGAAGTAGGGCCGGGGCCGGGTGGGCTTACGCGCTCACTGCTTAAAGCCGGTGTCAAGAAACTCTATGTCATTGAAAAAGATGCGCGCTGCCTTGCCATCATGCAGCAACTCAAAGATGTGGTTGGTGCACAACTGGAAATCATCCACGGCGATGCGTTGGAAGTTAACATCACAGATATTCCTGCCCCACGCAGGATCGTGGCCAACCTGCCTTATAATGTCGGCACACAGATGCTGCTGAACTGGCTGGATGCTGTTTACAAAGACCCAACCTCCATTGAATCCATGACGCTGATGTTCCAGAAAGAAGTGGCCGAGCGCATCACTGCCACCCATGGCAATAAGGATTACGGCAGGCTTTCTATCATCAGCCAGTGGCTCTGTGAGGTACGCACCGATATGGACCTGCCACCCGGCGCGTTCACACCACCGCCGAAGGTCTCCTCGCAGGTAGTGACCCTTACACCACGAGCAAAACCACTGGTGGATGTGAAAAAGGAAACGCTGGAAAAAGTAGTGGCCGCCGCCTTCGGACAGCGCAGGAAAATGCTCAGGCAGGCCCTGAAGCCTCTCGGCTGCGATACCGAAAAACTGCTTGCTGCGGCAGGTATCGAGGGCACGCTTCGGGCAGAACAGGTAGACCTGATGGGCCTGTGCAATCTGGCAAGGTCTTATAAAATCATATAAATTCAATATATTACAACCATCCAAACTTTCATATTCCTGTAACATTACCAGCAATTTATTGTGTTAGAATGCTGGTGTAGAGGTTATGCATGACAACGCTGCAAGAATTACATGCCAAGAAAAAAGCCAAAGAGCACGAAATTGCAGAAACGCGCGGCGAAGCAAAGGCGATGACAGCCCTTGGCCTTGCCGGTAGTGCGGGCTGGGCAGCTTTAGAGATTTTGGCTGTTACTGATGTACCAAAAACAAAAAAAGAGCTGGCATTTACGGCAGGCATCGTTGCTATCGGCGCTCTTGCCTATGCAGTCTACAAACATGTTCAAGCCAATAAACTCGAAGAAGACCACAAAAGCTGGTGCACCAAAGTAAATATCTCTGATGGCTATACGCCAAACAGATAAAGAACTATAACCCCGCAATAAAGCTGGCGAGTTTTTCTTGACGCGTACGCCTTAAGCGCTCTGCTTTCAAGATGGCATCAATACGCGAAAGCGTTTCTTCTACGTCCTGATTGATCAGCACATAATCATATTCATGCCAGTGACTGATCTCGGCGCGTGCCTTGCTCATGCGCTTTGCCACTACCTCGGCACTGTCCTGTGCACGGGAATTCAGGCGACGTTCCAGCTCGGCCATAGACGGCGGCAATATGAATACGCTCACCACTTCGTCAGAGGCCTTTTCCTTAAGCTGTTTTGTGCCCTGCCAGTCAATATCGAACAGCACATCCGTACCGCTGTTCAGGTTATCAGCCACAAATTTGCGTGGTGTGCCATAATGATGATCGAACACGCGTGCATGTTCAAGCAATTCGCCGGCACTCACCATGTTGAGGTAACGTTCATGGTCTATGAAGAAATAATCCTTACCATCCACTTCACCCGGCCTGCTCGTGCGGGTGGTGACCGATACTGACATTACGATCTTCTCATGTGCTGCAGCATTGCTGTATGTTTCCAGCAGGCGCTTTGACAAGGTGGTCTTGCCCGCCCCCGAAGGAGAGGACAGGATGAACATCAAGCCTCTTCTTCCCAGTTCCAGACCGTGCTGCAATGACATAGGCGTTCTATTTCAGGAAAGGTTTGAGTTCGTCGGCGAGCTCCTGCTCAGACACATTGTAAGGGAAATGCTTCACATAGCGACCCTCCTTATCCATGACATAGATATAGCCAGAATGATCCACCTGATATGAACTACCGCCACCATGCCCCGCGTGCGCAGAATGGTCGGTTGATGATCCGTAACCTGTATCACCGGCTTCCTCTTCATCGTCGTCATCTGAGCGCATGGAGTAATAGACCTTGTAAGTGTTCGTCACTTCTTTGATGACATCAGGAGATCCGGTGAGTGCCACAATGCGGTTATCAAAATTCTTCAGGTAGTCTTTCATCACCTGCGGTGTGTCACGCTTAGGGTCAACCGTAATGAAGACAGGCGCAACCTGGCTGGCCTTATCCCCCAAAAGCTCCATAAGGCTCGATAAGGTAGCAACCGTAACCGGGCAAATATCGGGACAATTCGTAAATCCGAAGAATACCAGCATGGTACGACCGCGGAAATCCAGGTCGGTGCGCACACGTCCGTATTGGTCGGTCAGGGTGAATGCACCGCCGATCGCGGCAGCACCTTGCTCATCGCCATAGGAATCTCCTGATTCAATGGCCGTGGCCATTTCGTTGCCATTTCCTGAGCTATTGTCGCCCTGCGTGATCCAAAGAACGATAAAAGTGGCAAAAGTAAAAAGCAGCGTGATAATTAGTAAAAATTTATTCATATATCCATGCATTACAATAGGTTAGTGGTCTATACTTAACATTCTCTAGCGGATTTATAAGGTATATTTATTAATATTTTCATAAGGTTAGCAAGCCTTTAGATTGACTTTTAGTGCATTTTCTGGTCAAATACTAATATATGTTACTCAAGTAGAGTGCTTGGCCATGTTGCCCCTGATCAATACAACTCTTACATCAGTTACTCCCCAGCCATCTCTGGTCGCTACACCAGTGCCTGAAAGTAATACGCTGCGCGTACCACCCACCGCCGTAGCTCCTCCAGTATCTAGCGCGCAAATAGACCCAAACGCAAGTGGCAATAATCAGCTTCTGCCACAAACCACCGGCACACCATCATCACCTTCTGCTGCCATTGCACAATCGTTGGTGGTAACGGCCAATAATCTCTCGCCTGGCGCTCCCATTGGTGCGCCGGCCACACTGCTTGCCCAGATGATCGGCCAGAACCTGCCGCCAGAAGCGCAGAACATGTTGCGCGGTGTATTGAATGAATATGAAAAGATCATCGTGAACAGCTATGTGAAATATAAACCAAGCAACGCATCGCTGCCGCGGGCAGAACCTGCGGGTGCTTTCAGCCAAATGCTCAAACAGATCACTTCACCAGCGCAGGAGAAACCTGCGCCCGTACGCGCAGCATCACCTGCCAATACCGCACAAACAGAAACAGACGTGGATGATACGGTTCAGGAAGCCACCGTGGTGGATGCAGCGCCCGCCGCTGTCAAGCCTGCCTATAAAGCCTTTAACGCATACGCTGTTGCGGCAGCGCGCCTGCCATCAACGGGTGGGAATGTTGCTGATTCAGTCGATGAAACGAAGGTTGCCAGCGAGTAATCCTTCCAGAGACTGCCCCGCCAAATACTCTCGATTACGCTTCATATAATCTTCGAGCGCTGCAAGTCGTTCGTCGGTCGCTTCATTGCCGGCACGGAAAATATTCTGTTGCAGGGCAGGGCGCATCTGCTCCGGATTTATCATACCATTCTCATAGGCACTCAGGCGACCATAGAATGCCTGCGCCATATTCTTGATACGTTTGCCTACACCGGTATCTGTCGATCCCATTTCACGGATATTTCTATCCATATCCGAAAAGAACACCTCGGAGAGTGCTCGCGCAAATACGGCTGCATCCTGCGACTGTTCAGCGCGCAGACGATGAATCACCAAGAATATATGCAGGATAATGATGTCGAATCGGCCATCTACCGTGTCGGCCACACCCTGCTTCGCGTAGAACCACGGCTTGCGCGCTTGCTCCACCAATATCACATAGGCAGCATGCGCTTCTTCAGCGAACGGGGCGGGATGGAAAAGTTTCTTTAAGGCAGAGAACATAGGGGAGGGTTATACACTGGCCACTGGCTGCTGGCTACTGGTCACTTACCATCTCTTTTTGTAGTTTCTCAAAGGCACGCACCTCGATCTGGCGCACGCGCTCGCGTGAAATGTTATATTGCTGGCTGATATCTTCCAGCGTGTCGGGGTCATCTTTCAGGCGGCGACGCTCAAGGATATCACGCTCACGGCCAGATAGTTTTGCCATAGCACGCGCAAGCAGGCCACGCTTCTGTTCCAGTTCCTGACGGTCTGCAATGATCTCTTCGTGACTGGCTGATGTATCTGCCAGCAGATCCATCTTCTGCTCTTCGCCATCGTTCGAGATAGGGCTGTTGAGATACACGTCAGATGCGCTCATGCGAGCATCCATATCCAGCACTTCCTCGCGGCTTACATCAAGAATACGAGCAATATCACCGGCCTGTTCATCGGTAAGGCCATGCTCGCCATTGGCATCGATCTTCTTTTTCAGCTTGCGCAGATTGAAGAACAAACGTTTATGCGCCGCCGATGAACCAATCTTCACCAGCGACCATGAACGCAAAATATATTCCTGAATGGCGGCACGTATCCACCACATCGCGTAGGTAGAAAGACGGAAGCCTTTATTGGGATCGAAGCGTTTTACCGCCTGCATCATGCCGATATTACCTTCAGCGATCACATCACCCATCGGCAGACCGTAGCCGCGATATTTAAAAGCGATCTTCGCCACAAGGCGCAGGTGAGAGGTCACCAGGCGGTGCGCAGCATCAATATCGCCATGCTCATACCATTTGCGAGAGAGAGTTTCCTCTTCCTCTTTGCTAAGCAGCGGAATTTTAGCGATTTCCTGCAAATAACGGCGCAGGCCATCCTGCGGCGAAAGTGCCGGAAGTGTCATGGTTCGTGCGAGTGCTTTTGTCTCTGTCATGCCTTGTTTCCCTAGGGGTTGGGAGTATACGCTTATTATAGGCGACTAGCAACGGATTTTCAAGTAAACAGGCCATTATTTATTGATATAAATCTATTATATCAATAGGTTATATATGAATAGCCCTACCAAGCACAGCAAGTGCTGCTTCCTTTACCGCTTCGTTGTGCGTAGGGTGGGCGTGGCAGGTGCGGGCGATATCTTCGCTTGATGCACCATACTCCATAGCAAGGCCTGCTTCGGCGATCATCGTGCCTGCAAACGGGCCAATGATGTGCACGCCAAGCACGCGGTCAGTTTTCGCATCTGCTAAAATTTTCACGAACCCTTCGGCATACCCCACAGCGCGGGCGCGGCTGTTCGCCATGAATGGGAACTTGCCGGATTTATATTGCGTACCAGCAGCTTTCAGCTCTTCTTCTGTTTTACCAACCGATGCTACTTCTGGCCATGTGTACACCACGGAAGGAATCGCATCGTAATATACATGCCCCTTTTGGCCGGCCATAATTTCAGCAACTGCCATGCCTTCATCTTCTGCTTTATGTGCAAGCATTGGGCCAACGATAACGTCACCGATCGCGTAAATACCTTTCACGTTGCTTTCATAATGGCCATCAACCGCCACACGGCCACGCTCATCAAGCTTCACGCCAGCCTTATCGAGCCCTAGGCCATCGGTGTATGGCTTGCGGCCGATAGACACCAGCACCACATCGGCTTCCAACTTTTCCGCTGCACCGCCCTTGGCAGGTTCCATAGTGAGGGTCACGCCTTTGCCCTTAGTATCAGCAGCAGTTACTTTCATGCCGAGCTTAAAGGCCACACCTTGCTTTTCCAGAATGCGCTGGAATTGCTTGGCCACTTCTGCGTCCATCGGCCCGCCAATGCGATCCATAAATTCCACCACGGTCACTTTAGAACCGAGACGACGCCACACCGAACCAAGCTCCAGGCCGATGACGCCACCACCCACCACCACCATATGCGCAGGCACTTTATCCAGCGCGATAGCACCGGTGGAGGAGACTATTTTCTTCTCATCGATATCAACACCCGGCAGACGCATGATGTCTGAACCGGTGGCGATAAGAATGCGTTTGGTCTTGAGTGATTCCTTGCCATCTATCAACACTTCGGTAGCCGATTTGATGCTGCCTTTACCTTTCACATAGGTGATCTTGTTCTTTTTGAACAAGCCTTCGATACCCTGGGTGAGGCCTTTTACTGCATCGTCTTTTTGTTTCATCATGCCGGGGAGGTCGAGGTCGACTTTGGCTTTGATGCCGTAATCCGCGAAGTGCAGCTTTGCATCTTCAAATTTCTCTGATGAGTTGAGCAGTGCCTTTGACGGGATACAGCCCACGTTCAAACATGTGCCGCCCAGTGCGCCGCGCATTTCCACGCAGGCTACTTTCATACCAAGCTGTGCCGCACGAATCGCCGCTACATAACCACCCGGCCCACCACCGATAACTACCAGATCAAATTCACTCATAACTTCTTCCTTTGTCATTCCTGCGAAAGCAGGAATCTTGTTTTACTTAAGATTTTGTGCGTAGCCAGTACGCAAGTACCGCCGCTGCAATAAGAATAAACGTCCACACCCATCCCATAGCACCGCTACGCTTTTCATATTTGGAGTAGGAGATACCACTCCCCGGAAGCCCCACCGTACCACGCGTGCCTTTCGGCCCGAGATTGATGGTGAATCCTTTTCCACCGAAAGAGAAACTGCCGCCGCTCTTGCTCAAATTCAGGCGGACGCCCGGAACAAGCCTGAAGATTTTGCGAACGCGTAGCCCCATGGCTTACAGCCCGAGCAGCAGACGACGCGGATCTTCCATCGCTTCTTTTACGCGCACGAGGAAGGTAACCGATTCCTTGCCATCGATGATGCGGTGATCGTACGAAAGCGCGATATACATCATCGGACGCACTACCACCTGGCCTTTTACGGCGATGGGGCGTTCTTCGATTTTGTGCAAGCCAAGGATACCAGACTGCGGCGGGTTGATAATAGGCGTTGCCATCAGCGAGCCATACACACCACCGTTAGTAACGGTGAAGGTGCCACCGGTGAGATCACCCATAGAGAGCGAGCCTTCGCGTGCTTTTTTCGCAAGGCGGCCAATCTCTAGCTCAATGCCGGAAAGTGAGAGCTGGTCCGCATTGCGGATAACAGGAACTACGAGCCCCTGATCGGTGCCAACCGCCATGCCGATATCGTAGTAATTCTTGTAGATGATCTCATCGCCAGAAATTTCCGCGTTCACCGCCGGAATTTCCTGCAGCGCGTTGATGGCGGCCTTCACGAAGAAAGACATAAAGCCCATCTTCACACCATGTTTCTTCTCGAATGCGTCCTTGTATTCCGCACGCAGCGCCATGACATTGGTCATGTCGATCTCGTTGAAGGTGGTGAGAATAGCCGCTGTGTTCTGCGATTCTTTAAGGCGGCGCGCAATGGTCTGGCGCAATTTAGTCATTTTCACGCGCTCTTCACGCGGGCCAGTAGCGCGTGGAGCAGCAGGAGCAGATACGCCGCCGCTGGTTGCAGCAAGCACATCGCCTTTGGTCACGCGGCCATCTTTGCCTGAACCATTGAGGTCTGAAGACTTAAGACCTGCTTCATCCATCATCTTGCGGGCAGCAGGGCCAGATTGTGGTGCGCTGCCTGCCTGTGGAGCAGGAGCTGCTGCTTTAGGCGCTTCTGCTTTTGCTGCTGGTGCTGCTTTTGCACCTGCCGCGCCCACTTCGATAGAACCCAGAAGTGCACCCACTTCCACTGTTTTACCAGCAGGGATCTTGATGTCCTTGAGCTTGCCAGAGGCAGGAGCGTTCACCTCTAAGGTCACCTTGTCGGTTTCCAGTTCCACCAGCGGTTCATCAGCGTTTATCGCATCGCCAACCTGTTTAAACCATTTGGCAACGGTCGCTTCGCTAACCGATTCACCCAAACTTGGAACAACTATTTCTCCGGCCATATTTTACTCCTTGGTCAAGTCCGTAAGTCAGGCTGATTTATGTCGCCAAAATGCATTAAAATCAAGCAACTTCGTAGTGTTTTTATTTAAGGCAGGATGTATCTGCCGTAGAGGCACGGGCGGCGATAGAGCCTGCTGCTGCCGAAAGATAAGGGCCGGGATAGCCCACCGTGCGCTCTATAGGGTTTGGCAGTGCCACCGCCATCAGGCCTGCCTGGTAGCGTGATAACGCGGAAGCCGTAGTCCCGAAATACTTCTTGGATGCTGCCTGCGCCCCATAGGTATAGCGCCCCCATTCGGCAGTATTCAGGTAAATTTCCAGTATCCGGCGCTTGCTCATGACCAGCTCCATCCACAGCGTGATGGGAGCTTCAAGGAACTTACGCAGCCATGAGCGGCCATTCCACAGGAACAGGTTCTTGGCAGTCTGCTGCGTGATGGTAGATGCCCCACCAAAACGCTTGCCGTCCATAGCCTTATCCAGATTCTTCTCTATCTGTTTCCAGTCAAACCCATAATGGCTGCAAAACGCGCTGTCTTCTGCCACCAGCACCGACCGTATCAGGTTAGGAGATATTTTATCGAGCGAAACCCATTCACGTTTCGGCCAGTTGAACGTTACTATATCCGCGAGCATCAGCGTAGAGGGCGCAGGTGCGACGGTGTAGGCAATGGTCAGCACATAGGGCAGCAGCACGATGGCAGCGATGATTTTAAACAGGCGTGATTTTAGCAAGCGCTCTTTCATGACGCTTTTTTGTCATGAAATACATCGTGTGGAAAGCGGGAAACGGTAACAGCCATCAACTAATGGACAAGTATTCAACACTATATCACTTACGGATTTAATGATCGAGATCTAAGTAACCTCCACGGGGAGCTGGACATTCGTCACAATCTGGCAGCGGCTTACCACGTTTCTCTTCAATGGCTTGCCGAATTGCTTTTCCCGCGCCACCCGTTATAGTCATCGCGTAATAATCATGATCGTTACGATCTTTGTAAATATCTGTCGTCACTTTTGTGCTTGTGCCGCCAATCGCGTGGGCGGCCGCGGTAAACAACGCATCATTTATTCCTCTGGTAAGTGGAATAAATAATGCCTCATTACGCGTATCCCGAGCAGCCACCATGATGCCATGGCCATAATCTTTCATCACCCTAACGATATATGCTGCTGCGACGTCTTTTGAGGGAAACGATATCGTGGCACCAGAGTATTCATGATTGTAAGCTTTTGGCTTTGTCATAAGCAGTCGCTCCAAAGATTTATCTACATAACCGGTGTCTAATATACCATGGGAGAACAGTGGATTTATTACATTTATATGAAATTAACCTTTGGCGGCTTTTTTTGCCGTGGATTCGCTGCGGAAGCTAAGCGCCTCATTCACCAGTGCTTTTTGCTCTTTCTGGAAGATGCTCAAATAACCCGCTGCGGGCGATGCGGCATCCGGACGGCCGACATAACGCACGCGGTCAGAACGGCCAAGAGATTCCAGAACATCCTCGATACGGAATACCACGAAACTCCATGCGCCGTTATTTTTTGCTTCTTCCTGACACCAGACGATCTCTGCGTTCTTGTAGCGCTTCAGCTCTGCTGCCATTTCACGGGCAGGGAAGGGGTAATATTGCTCAAGACGGATAATGGCTACATCTTTCAGGCCACGTGCTTCACGCTCTTCGAACAGGTCGTAATAGACCTTACCGGAGGTGATAACCACGCGCTTGATCTTATCATCTGCTGCCAGTTTGCTTTCTTCCGCAATGATGCGCCTGAAATGTGTACCCTTATCCATATCGGCAAGGGTTGAGGTGCAGAGCTTATGACGCAGCAATGATTTTGGCGTCATGATGATGAGTGGTTTGCGGAACTTGCGGTGCAGCTGGCGACGCAGCACATGGAAATAGTTGGCAGGTGTGGTCGCATTCACCACCTGCATGTTGTCTTCTGCACAGAGCTGCAGGTAACGCTCAAGGCGCGCAGAACTGTGCTCAGGCCCTTGGCCTTCCTGCCCATGCGGCAACAACATCACAAGGCCAGACATACGCAGCCATTTGGCTTCCGCACTTGCTATGAACTGATCGATGATCACCTGTGCACCGTTAGCAAAATCACCGAACTGCGCTTCCCACAGCGTCAGGTAATTTGGCAGGCCGGTTGAATAACCATATTCAAAACCAAGGATCGCAAATTCAGACAGTGAGCTATCGATCACTTCATAGAATTTTTGCTGATCGCCGAGGTTATTGAGCGGTATATAACGCTCTTCTGTATCTTGATCTACCAACACAGAGTGACGCTGCGAGAACGTACCACGGCCACAATCCTGACCAGAAAGACGCACGCCGAATCCTTCTTTTAACAAAGAACCAAACGCCAGTGCTTCAGCGGTTGCCCAGTCGATGCCTTCGCCTGCTTCCATCATTTTTTCTTTGTTCTCGAGCTGGCGAACAATTTTGGAATTCAGCTTAATGCTTTCAGGCCTTACCGAAAGCGCCTTACCAATATCTTTGAGTTTTTTTACTTCAACACCGGTGAGTGTGTCTGGGGCATCACCGCCTGCTTTTTCCAAACCAGACCACTGGCCTTCGAGCCAGTCTGCCTTGTTGGGTTTGAAGCTTTTTGCGATCTCATATTGCTTTTCAAAGAAGGCTTTGAACTCTGCGAATTTTGCATCCACATCCGCTTCTGCAAGCGTACCTTCTGCCACCAGGCGGTCAGAATATGCTTTGGCTGGCAGAGGCGTTTTTGCGATCTGCTTATACATGATCGGCTGTGTGAACATTGGCTCATCAGATTCGTTGTGGCCGTATTTACGGAAGCAGATGATATCCACCACCACATCGCGTCCGAACTCCTGACGGAACTCTGCTGCGAGTTTACACACATACACCACGGCTTCAGGATCATTCCCATTCACATGGAAAATAGGGGCTTGCACTGCTTTTGCCACATCGGTCGGATATGGTGTGAAGCGTGAATATTTTGGAGAAGTGGTGAAACCGATCTGGTTATTGACCACGATATGCACCGTACCACCGGTGCGATAGCCGCGCAGTTCAGACAGCGCCAATACTTCCGGCACAAGGCCTTGGCCAGCGAACGCCGCATCACCATGCAGCATGATACCGAGTGCTGAACGTTTGTTCTCAATATCACCCATAATATCAAGTTTCGCGCGCACCTTACCAGCCACCACAGGATCAACCGCTTCCAGATGCGAGGGGTTGGCAAGCAGCGACATATGCACTTTGCCATAGGGCGTTTCTCGGTCGATCGAACAACCCAGATGATATTTCACGTCACCGGATGTTGATACCCACTCAGGGAAATCCAGATTACCGTGGAAAATAGAAAGTAATTCCGCATACGGCTTACCCATCACAGTGGTGAGTACGTTCATGCGTCCGCGATGCGGCATACCGATCACGATCTCTTTCACGCCCAGCTTTGACGCGGTGTGGATCACTGCTTCAAGACCCGGCAACATGGCATCACCACCTTGCGCAGAGAAACGCTTGGTGCTTGGGTATTTTACCTGCAGGAACTGCTCGAAGGATTCCACTTCTACCAGTGTGTTCCACGCTGCTTTTTTATCTTCCAGATTCAGCTCGAAACGACCACGATCACCTTCAAAACGCTTCTGTATCCATGCTTTTTGATCAGGATGCTGGATATGCATGAATTCAACGCCGATATTGCCGCAATAAGTCTGTTTCAATATCGTAATGATCTCGCGCAGCTTTGCTTTTTTGATACCCAGCGAGCCATCCAGCAGAATTTCCTTGTCCATGTCCGCATCGGTGAAACCATAATTATGGTAATCAAGCTCGGCATGGGAATCATTCACCTCAAGACCTAGCGGATCAAGATTTGCCAGCAGATGCCCACGCACGCGGAACGCACGCACCATCATGATAGCGCGGATAGAATCATGCGCGTATTTCTCGATCTCCGCCTGGCTTACGCCTGCGCCTTTTTTATCTTTGCCTGCTGGCTTTTCTTCCACCGGTTCTGCAACACCGATGATACGACTCTTTACCTGTGTCCAGCTTGCTTCACGCTGCGCGGGAGTGGCTGCGCCATTGGTCGCATCGCGAAAAAAATCTCTCCAGCTGGAGTCCACGCTGTTCGGGTTTTGCAGGTAACGCTCATAAAGCTCTTCGATGAAAGCAGCATTACCGGCGAAAAAAGGAGAGTTGGTTTCAAAGGACGATGTCATACAGATTCCACGCTTCAGGCTGCGCCTGTTCAAATATGGTTACAGAGGCTGCCCAATATACTGCTTTTATTGAATAAAGAAAACAAAGAAACTGCATACCGGCTATGCGCCGGTATGCGGGAACTTATGCGGCCTTCTTCTTGAGCAGCTGTGCCATGGTGATACCAATGGTCGCAGGTGAATCAGACACTGCGATACCGGCTGATTTCATCGCATCGATCTTATCGTCTGCACCACCTTTGCCACCTGAAACGATAGCGCCGGCATGGCCCATACGACGGCCCGGAGGCGCAGTACGGCCAGCGATAAAGCCTACGATCGGCTTTTTCACTTTGCTTTTCTTAATGAATTCAGCAGCTTCTTCTTCTGCGCTGCCACCGATCTCACCGATCATCACGATCGCATCCGTATCCGGATCGCCAAGGAACAGATCGATACAGTCAATGAAGTTCGTGCCGTTCACCGGATCACCGCCGATACCCACGCAGGTAGACTGGCCAAGGCCTTCAGCCGAGGTTTGCGCCACAGCTTCATAGGTCAGCGTGCCAGAGCGTGACACGATACCGATCTTGCCTTTTTTGTGGATGTGACCTGGCATGATGCCGATCTTGCATTCACCCGGGGTGATAACACCCGGGCAGTTAGGGCCAACGAGGCGGGTCTTGCTACCAGAGAGGGCGCGCTTTACCTTCACCATGTCAAGCACAGGGATACCTTCGGTGATGCACACCACCAATGCAAGCTGCGCGTCAATGGCTTCTAGGATCGCATCGGCTGCGAATTTAGGCGGCACGTAGATCACCGATGCGTTCGCACCGGTTTTATGCACGGCTTCATCCACCGTATCGAATACTGGCAGGTCGATATGATTGGTGCCACCTTTGCCGGGCGTTACACCGCCCACCATTTTGGTGCCGTATGCCACAGCCTGCTCGGAGTGATATGTACCTTCACGGCCAGTAAATCCCTGACAGAGTACTTTGGTATTTTTGTTTACTAGGATGCTCATTAGGCTGCCTTTCTTTTTACTGCGCCGACAATTTTTTCTGCGGCATCGCCAAGATTATCACCGGTCGTAATCGCAAGGCCGGAAGAAGCCAGCATCTTTTTGCCAAGCTCTACGTTCGTACCTTCTAGGCGTACTACCAGCGGTACATGCAGATTTACTTCGCGTGCAGCGGTGATGATACCTTCTGCGATAATATCGCAGCGCATGATACCACCGAAGATATTCACCAGAATGCCCTCCACGTTGGAATCGGATAAGATCAGCTTGAAGGCTTCGGTTACTTTTTCACGGTTCGCGCCACCACCCACATCGAGGAAGTTAGCCGGCGTACCGCCATAGAGTTTTACGATGTCCATCGTCGCCATGGCAAGGCCTGCGCCGTTCACCATACAACCAATGTTGCCATCCATCTTGATGTAGGAAAGGCCAAATTTGGCCGCTTTCTGCTCCAGCGGATCTTCTTCATCCGGATCACGCAGATCATGAATATCCGGGTGACGGAAGAGGGCGTTCTCATCGAAATTGAATTTCGCATCGAGCGCGATGATGTGGTTATCGCCAGTAATTACCAGCGGATTGATCTCGAGCTGCGACGCGTCGGTATCCATGAATGCACGCCACAGGCCTTCAATGAATTTAGTGAATTCCGGCTGCACTTCTTTTGGAATGTTAAGTCCGAAGATCAGCTTACGAATGTGATACGACTGAAGACCTGCTGCAGGATCTACTGCCTGCTTGATGATCTTCTCGGGATGTTTCTCCGCAACTTCCTCAATCTCCACACCGCCCTCAGATGATGCAACGAATGTCACCTGCGAGGTCGCACGGTCAACCAGCATGCTTAAGTAAAGTTCTTTGGCAATGCTTGTGCCTTCTTCAACATAAATGCGCTTCACCAGCTTGCCTTCCGGGCCAGTCTGGTGCGTAACCAGCGTCATGCCAATCATGTTCTTGGCAAGTGTTTCCACTTCGTCCAGAGTTTTCGCGAGCTTCACGCCACCGCCTTTACCTCGGCCACCGGCATGGATCTGGGCTTTCACCACCCAGAGTTTGCCGCCGAGGTTCTGCGCCACCTGCACCGCCTCATGCGGGGTGTAGGCAACCTGGCCGCGTGGCACTGCTACTTTGTATTTAGCCAAGATCTGCTTGGCTTGGTATTCATGTATATTCATTTTTATAACCTCTGTGACTTGGGTAGTCTGTTGTTATGCTGCTTTTGCGCCATCCAGCTTAATGGCGGCACATAGGCCTTTTACTGCATCAACCGATTTATCGAACATCGCTTTTTGCTCTGTATTCAATGAAATTTCAACAATTTTCTCCACGCCATTCGCGCCGATAACGCACGGAACACCAACATACAGGTCTTTTACCCCATACTGGCCAGTAAGGTGCGCAGCACATGGCAGGATGCGTTTTTTGTCATACAGATACGCTTCAGCCATACGGATGGCAGAAGCAGCAGGTGCATAGAATGCCGAACCGGTCTTGAGAAGCCCCACGATCTCGGCACCACCATCACGCGTACGCTGTACGATCTGATCGAGCTTATCCTGTTTCAGCCAGCCCATCCTTACAAATTCCGGAAGCGGAATACCTGAGATGGTGGTGTAATTGGTCACAGGTACCATCGTATCACCATGACCACCAAGTACGAATGCGTTGATATCGGAGATAGATACTTTCAGCTCTTCTGCCAGGAAGTAGGCAAAACGTGATGAATCCAGCACACCCGCCATACCCACTACTTTATTGGCTGGCAGACCAGAAAGCTTCTGCATGACCCAAACCATTGCATCAAGCGGGTTGGTGATCACGATCACGAATGCATTCGGACAATGTTTTTTAATATTTTCAGCAACGGTCTTGATGATGCCGGTGTTGATAGCAAGCAGGTCATCGCGGCTCATGCCCGGTTTGCGCGGCACACCAGCGGTTACTATCACTACATCGGAATTTTTCAGATCGGCATAATCATTTGTGCCTTTCAGATGCACATCATGACCATCCACGGCCGAGCTCTGCGAAATATCGAGCGCCTTGCCTTGCGGCAGGCCTTCGGCGATATCGAACAATACCACATCACCAAGATTCTTGAGTTCACATAAATGAGCGAGCGTACCACCGATCATTCCGGCACCAACAAGGGCGATTTTCTTGCGAGCAGTCATAGTATTATCCTTCCTGAGTTTAAAAAATACAGGGTACAGATAGTAGAATAGTTTCATTAAGACCAGATTAAAATACTCTATCCCTATAGAGGGCTGTATTTATTCAATATTTTCGCGATTTATGGCGTAATTTCATAGCCAGCCATTCCGTGCAGTATACGGCTAGTATCGCCAATGCAGCACCGGCGAACAGATCGATGATGTAATGGAAGCGCGTGACCACTGCGTATATTGCGATGTAAACAGAAAACACTCCGAACACGCGCCCAAGCCATTTTGAGAGTTTAGATATGTAGTAGCTAAGCACCAACACATGGGCGATGTGCAGTGATGGCATCGCGCCAAGTACACCTTCCATATAAAATCCTGTCTCGTATGGGCCGCCGATCTCTCGGAATTTCTCTGTCATCTGCAACATCATCTGCTGGGTCTCATGCAGCGCGCCATGTGACGGCAGGAAAATAAAAGGCCCGTAAGCGGGCGCGATCATATAGCCGAGACCACCCACAACTGCAACGATCGCATTGCCCGTCACCACACGCTCGAGCAATTCAAATCGTATGGCCGCGCACACCAGATAGGTGAATACGATCGAGAAAGCGAACAGCCGGAAATACATCATATGATCAATGGGCAGCGCACCAGCGATAGCATCGATCCAGCCATAGCCACCGATGGCATTATCGAAGGCGTAATACATATCATCGTACGTTGCCGTACCGATATGTGACCACCATTTGAATACGAGCATCAGGTAAAAGCACACTGCCGATGCCAGTGTGAGCCTGAAGAAATTGATAAAGCCCTGCGTTGGCGAAATGCCTGGCGGCTTTTTGAGAATGAACTGGCGAACCGCCATGCTGGTAATATAGACCACTGCCGCCAGTATCAGATAGCTCAGGTAACTTTTAGTGCCTGCGAATTGCTGAAGGATTTCCCCGCCGCCACCAGAGGGAAAAACATACGGGTAAGAAAAGATATTCTTTAGCAGAAAGAATATACACAGCCCGAACAACGCGACAACTTCAACCGTAAGAAAACGCTGGGATTTATGCATACCAGCCCAAATTAGAGAGCAAAACTTAAAGAGCTGTTAAAATTACTGCCTCGTTCGCGCTACCCGATGCATGGCATACATACGATCCACAATAATGATACAAAGCAAGGAAAGCACTATGCCTGCCTGCAGGTCAACGATGTAATGAAAGCGAGTTACAACCGCATAGGTTGCGATGTATAGGGTGAACAGGCAAAAGATCAGCCCATTGCCCACATTCAAACGCCAGTTATAAACGGTGATGACAATAGCATGGGCAATGTGCAGCGATGGCATTGCACCAAGCACACCCTCGAAGAATGCAGGATTGAATATCTTGCCGCCGGATGTACGGAACGCCTCGGTCACAGAAAGCATCGCCTCCTGACTGGATCTAAGCGCCACATCCTCCGAGACAGAAAAGAACACAGGGCCATACGCAGGCGCGATCATGTAACCAAGGCCACCCAGTATTGCGACCGCTATGTTGGCGGTCACCATGCGGGTAAATTGCTCCTTTTCGAACAATATACACATGATATACCCGCTAAGAAACATACCGGAGAAAAGATGGAAGTAATAAATGTGCGGGATCGCAGCCAATGAATCCAGAAAGAAAAATCCATCCTTCAGCCAGGCAAATGTCTTATCGAGACTCTCATACAGCTCATCATAAAGGACACCGTCCGTATGCGCCCACCATTTGAAACACAGCATGAGATAGATGGCCAACAGCAAACATACCAGCAACCTGAGGAATATCTGTATATCAGCCAATAGTGACCGGATAGAAAGCTGCCGTCGCATGATGCCTCGTATCAGTGTCATCAACACAAAGAAGCCGACACTCGTCAGCAATATGATGCTGTAATTCTTGGTGCGCCCCAGTGCCATTAGCACCTCGCCACCTTCTGCTGCCGGAATAAGCACCGGATAGCCAAAAAGCAGCAGTGCTCCATATACCAGAAAGCCAAATACTATGATCCATTCGGCAGGCAGGATGTATCGAACGAGCGTACTCATCCATCCACAATTAGGCGAGCAGAATTAATTTTTGCTTAAGCCATCACGGCTTGTTCATCTTATCGAAGAACTCGCCGTTGTTCTTGGTCTCGCCCAGCTTCTCAAGCAGGAACTCGATACCGTCCACAGCGCCCATCGGTGCAAGGATCTTGCGCATCACCCACATCTTCGTGAGGGTCGCCTTATCCACCAGCAGGTCTTCCTTACGCGTGCCGGACTTGGTGATGTCCATGGCAGGGAAGGTACGTTTATCCGCCAGTTTACGATCAAGGATAATTTCAGAGTTACCTGTACCTTTGAATTCTTCAAAGATCACTTCGTCCATGCGGCTGCCGGTTTCGATCAGCGCGGTTGCGATAATGGTGAGTGAACCACCATGTTCGATGTTACGCGCAGCACCAAAGAAACGCTTCGGACGCTGCAGCGCATTCGCATCCACACCACCGGTGAGCACTTTACCTGATGAAGGCACAACCGTGTTGTACGCACGCGCAAGACGGGTGATAGAATCCAGCAGGATCACCACATCCTTTTTATGCTCGACGAGCTTTTTAGCTTTCTCAATAACCATTTCAGCAAGCTGCACGTGTCGGGTCGCTGGTTCATCGAACGTAGATGAAACCACTTCACCTTTCACGGTGCGCTGCATGTCGGTTACCTCTTCCGGACGTTCATCGATAAGCAGAACGATCAGGAAAGCATCGGGGTGGTTAGCGGTAATAGAATGCGCAATATTCTGAAGATAAACGGTTTTACCAGTGCGTGGTGGCGCAACGATCAATGCGCGCTGACCAAAACCCAGTGGGGTTACGATATCCGCCACGCGCATGGAGAGATCTTTTTTATCCGGGCGATTCTCTACTTCCAGTTTGATACGGCGTTCTGGATAGAGCGGGGTCAGGTTGTCAAAATTGATACGATGGCGAACAGCTTCCGGATCATCGAAATTGATGCGGTTGACCTTCACCAGTGCAAAGTAACGCTCACCATCCTTTGGCGCGCGTATCTCACCTTCCACTGTATCACCGGTACGAAGCGCGAAGCGACGGATCTGTGAGGGTGAAACATAAATATCATCCGGTCCTGCCAGATAGTTAGCAAGTGGCGAACGCAGGAAACCAAACCCATCCTGAAGTACTTCAATAACACCTTCACCAAGAATAGCTTCGCCCTTTTCTGCCTGTTTTTTCAGGATGGCGAAGATCATCTCCTGCTTGAGCAGGGTGCTGGCGTTCTCTACGCCTGCCTCTTCGGCGAGTTGCAGTAATTCATCGGCTGTTTTCAGCTTAAGTTCTTGAAGTTTCATAAAAATAAATCTGTTCGGGGAGGGTTATATACAAATTGAAGGGGATTGGGAGGGACGCGCGGGGAAGTGTGTGCGCTGTCTGAATGGAAGTAATATACGTTATTTAGCAGCTAAGGTCAACAAACTTTAACGCCTTATACCGGCCTGACAACCACCAGTATGATGATGATAATCATCAAAATTGTTGGCACTTCATTGAATATGCGGAAATATTTTTCCGATTTAGGGCGTTCATCGCGGGCGAATGCTTTTCGGAAACGACTCATCATGGCGTGTACGATCTGCATGGCTATGACAAGTGCCAGTTTGTAATGCAACCACAGTCCATTCACCGGATCGAACGCATTGATGAGGTAAGCGATCCATAACCCCAATATCCAGCTTACGATCATGGCTGGGTTGATGATAAGCCGCATGAGCTTATGTTCCATCACCTTGAAAAGCTCTGATGCCTCACTGCCAACAGCTACTTTGGAATGATAAACGAACAGACGCGGCAAATAGAGCATGCCGCACATCCAGGCAACAACAGCGATGATATGAAATGCTTTCAGCCAGTGGTATAAGCTGTCGACCATAAATTACGCGGCCATCTTACAAGGCATTTCTCCATCCTGCGGGAAATGCTTCTTGCAGTAGTCGCATTCTTTCTTTTTGGATGTTTTGCCCAGGCAAAGATCCGCAAGTGTCTGGATATAGTAAGGCTCACATCCCAGTGCCGGCACACGCCAATAAGAGGGAACACCATGTTCGCTGGCGAGCTCGCGATATTCTACATCCAGCTCAACCAATGTTTCTGAATGCTCGGAAACGAATGCGATCGGCACAACAACAATTGGCACGCCATCTTTTCCGGCCTCTAATATCTCTTCTTCGGTAGAAGGTCCGATCCACTGCATCGGCCCAACTTTGCTCTGGTAACAGATACGATGATCAAAGCCCTCAATGGAAAGAATCTGCACGATACGCGCAACACTGTCTTCCACTTGTTCCTGATACGGATCACCAGCTTTTATCACTTTTTTCGGCAGACCATGTGCCGAAAATAATACGCGTGGTTTACCATTCTCTGCCGCTTTCCAGTAAATATCCTTGATGAGTTGCACATGTGCCGCAGCGAATCCGTAATCATCATGATAGCAGCAGATAAGTTTGGTCGGGATATTGGAAAGCCCGGCTTTAGCCGCCGCCTTATCCCAATGCGCAACCGAAGATGCGGTCGTCGTCGTAGAGTATTGCGGGTAAAGTGGCAGAAGAATGATTCGTTCCGGCATATAGGATTTTACCTTCATCGCCACGATATCACTCATCGGATGCCAGTAACGCATACAAACAAAAACTTTATATTGCCCTTTGACACTCAGGATCTTTTCGAGTGCGTTCGCCTGTGCAACGGTCTGATCTAAGATCGGAGATTTTCCGCCCATGCACTGATAAATGGATCGTGCTTTTTTTGCGCGGATGGTGGAAATAATGGAAGCAAGTATGAACCTGAAAGGCTGAGGAACTCGTATAATCGCTTTATCGTTAAACAGGTTAAAAAGAAATGGCTTCACCGCCTTTAGATCATCTGGGCCACCCAGATTGAATAAAATAACCGCTGTTCTAGACATTAATCCCGCGCTGCTTGTTTTAAATAATTACACAATAATTCTACGTTTTCTACCGGTGTGTGTGGCAAAATACCATGACCGAGATTAAAGACAAAGGGTTTATCCTTAAAACTATTTATTATCTCCCGTGTTTCGCCCAGCATCGCATCCGCGTCACCTGCAAGCAGTTCATTACTCAGGCAACCTTGTACCACCGTATGTTTCTGTAATTCATCATGTACCCATCCCAGCGAGACCGAATTATCGATACTTACCGCATTCACACCTGTCATTTTCGCATAATCCATGAATTTTATGCCTGCCTGGCGTGGAAATCCGATAATTGGTATATCCTGATGATACTTCCTGATACCTTGCACTATCTTCTGTGTTGGTTCGATCGACCATTTCAAGAACTCGTCATTATTCAAAATTCCTGCCCATGAGTCGAATAATTGAATCACTTCAGCACCCGCCTCTATTTGCAGTAAGATATGATCCGTTACAGCAATAATTAACTTCTCTGTCAGTTCAGAAAATACTTCAGGATCTTTTCTCATGATCGTTTTTATTTCATTGAATTCCTTACTGGATCCACCTTCGATCATGTAACAGGAAAGTGTCCACGGAAGTCCTGCAAAGCCAATCAGTGCTGTTTCTTCCGGTAATTCCGATCTTGTCCTTTTTAGCGCCTGATAGACAGGTGAGAGGAATTTTTTATCCAGCGGCTTCAGATGTTTTATTTCATCTGCTGTTCGTACTGGTGTAAGTATCGGGCCTTTACCTTCCTCGAATCGTACATCCATTCCCATTGCATGGGGAATCACCAGAATATCTGAAAATATGATCGCAGCATCCATACCAAACCGTTTTATGGGTTGAAGTGTTGCCTCTACAGCTGCCTCTGGTGTGTAACAATATTCCAGAAAATTATTATAATTACTCCTGAGCTTTCTATATTCTGGAAGATACCTTCCTGCCTGACGCATGAACCAGAAAGGAATCCGTTTTTCAGTTTTCCCTAGAAGGGTACGCACAAGAATTTTTTCATTACTAATCATAATAAAAATATAAATAAAGGATTGTAGTAGTAGTTATGCAGTGCAAGTTGGGGATTACTTATTATCCACAGATTAGCAACAAGGGAAGGGAATATGAAGCCTATGAGGATAAATTTAGTACTGGTAATATAACTATCTAATAAATATAGATAATAATAATTCAGTGCATTTGGGGGGTAACATAATTCTCCACAAGTTTTAAATTAGCGGTAATTTTTATTTCACACAGGTATAACTGATCAGGATAAAAAACAGGTATCGGGGATAAAAATTATCCACGGTTTTATATCAGTGTTTACTCACAGGGATTTCCACACTTCATGAAAAAATTCAATTTACATCTGGTCTCAGATTCTACCGGCGAAACGGTAAGCAGTGTTGCGCGTGCAGCCATCGCACAATTCGAAGATGTACAAGAAGAAGAATTCAACTGGACGCTGGTGAGAAGCAAAGCGCAACTTGATAAGGTCATTGAAAGTATTCATGAAAATCCGGGTGTGGTGATGTATACGCTGGTGGATACAGAGCTGCGCGAGAAGTTAAAGCTGGAATGTGCACGCCGCGGTCTCCCATGCATTGCTGTGCTTGCGAATGTGGTGAATGAGTTATCCAGCTATCTTGGTATGGAAGTGCATGCGCTTCCTGGGCGTCAGCACGAACTCAACGAAGATTATTTTTCCCGCGTGGATGCCATCAATTACGCGTTGGCGCATGATGACGGGCAAGGGAACTGGGAGCTTGAAGATGCCGATATTATTCTTGTCGGTGTCTCGCGTACCTCGAAATCTCCGACCTGTATGTATCTGGCATATAAAGGATATAAGACAGCGAACGTGCCGTTTGTGCTTGATTGTCCGCTGCCGCCAAATCTTGAAACACTGACCAAACCACTCATCGTCGGGCTCACAATTAATCCGGAGCGTTTGCAACAGATCCGCAAAACACGCCTGCAATCGATCAATCAGGAAGCCGACACCAACTATGTAGACATGGAATATATGCAGCGCGAAATTACCGAGTCGCGCAAGCTGTACCAGAAGAACAGGTGGCCGGTGATCGATGTTACAAAGCGTTCGGTCGAAGAAACCGCAGCTACCATTATTCAGTATGTAAAAACGCACCAGGAAAAACACCAGTAACGATGGGATCTGTTAAAAAAGTTGCAGTTATTGGGTGGCCGGTTGAGCAAAGTCTTTCACCAGCCCTGCATGGGTATTGGCTGAAGCAATATAATATCAATGGTAGCTACGAAGCTAAAGCGGTTGCGCCTCAGGATCTTGGTGATTTTATTCGCTCGCTGAAAGACAGCGGGTATTCAGGGATTAATGTCACTGTTCCTCACAAGGAAAATATCATTCCGCTAATAGATGAATGTGATGATAGCGCACAGGCTGTGGGTGCTGTAAATGCAATCACGGTTACGGCAGGAAAACTTATCGGCCGCAATACCGATGTGTATGGCTTTCTGGAAAATCTCAGGCAGAGCAATACACAATATCGTAAAAGACATGCGGTTGTATTAGGGGCAGGAGGTGCAGCGCGCGCCGTGTGTAAAGCACTGGAGATGGATGGTTTTGAACGCATTACCTTATGCGCGCGTAATAAAAAGAAATCTCAGGGCCTCGCGGCATACTTTCCTCATAAGCTTATGGTCAGCAGCTGGGATAAAAAAGAGGCATTGCTCCCCGACTGCGATCTGCTCGTAAATACTACCCCATTGGGAATGAAGGGAAAAGAGCCCCTAAACCTATCTCTGGAAGGTATTTTAGGACATGCAGTAGTGTATGATATTGTTTATAATCCACTTATGACCGATCTACTGACACAGGCAAAAACACGAGGCAACGGCATCATTGATGGGCTTGGCATGCTCATGCATCAGGCTGTGCCATGTTTTGAAGCATGGTTCGGTATAAAGCCAGAAGTTGGTGCAGGGCTAAGACAACACTTGCTGGAGCGCCTTGCATGATAGTCGTAGGTGTCACTGGCAGCATCGGCATGGGAAAGTCCACGGTGGCATCACAATTTGCTGCGCTCGGTGCAAAAGTTTGTAATGCTGATGCGATCGTGCATGCATTACTTGCCTCAGACCAACAGATCATTGCCCAGATCAGGAAGCATTTTCCGGAAGCGATGGAATCCGGCAAGGTGAATCGCCGCTTGCTTGGACAATCTGTATTCTCGAACGAAAAGAAACGCCTGCAGCTGGAAGCGATCCTGCATCCGCGTGTGATCAGCATCGAAAATCGTTTTATCAAAAAGAACAAGCGCCTTGGCGCAAAGGTCGTAGTGCTTGATATACCGCTGCTTTTTGAAACAGGCGGGGATGTGCGCTGCGATATTGTCGTGGTCGCTACAGCACCTGCGATCATACAAAAGCAGCGAGTGATGCGCCGCACAGGTATGACAGAAGAGAAATTCCTGGACATTTTAGATGGGCAGATGAGTGATGCAAGTAAACGCGCAGGTGCAGATTTAATCATTGCCACGGGACTGGGCAAGGCGCATAGTTTCAGGATAGTAAAGACCTTTATGAAGGATATGTGCCTTGCGTGAGATAGTGCTTGATACAGAAACCACCGGCGTTGATCCATTAAGTGGTCATCGCGTGGTAGAGATTGGCTGCGTTGAGCTGCATCGCGGCATACCTACCGGTGAGAATTTTCATACCTATCTCAACCCGGAACGTGACATGCCGGATGAGGCTTTTCGCATTCATGGCTTGTCAGGTGAGTTCCTAAAAACCAAGCCCGTGTTCGCCGAGGTTGTAGATAAGTTCATCGAATTCATCGCCGATTCTCAGTTGGTTATCCATAATGCCTCCTTCGATATGCGGTTTATCAATGCAGAGCTGGAGAGGGTGGGGTTTGCACCGCTTCCGATGAGCAGGGCACTTGATACCGTGATGGTGGCACGCAAGAAATTCCCAGGATCTCCAGCGAGCCTGGATGCGCTGTGCCGTCGCTTCAATATCGACCTGTCAGCGCGAACAAAACATGGTGCTTTGCTGGATGCAGAACTTTTGGCAGAGGTGTATCTTGAATTATTGGGCGGCAGACAGTCGACCCTTGGGCTCGATAGTAGTGCTACAGTCAATGTTCAGGTAATCCAGCAGGCTGAAAAACAAACGCAGGTGCTGGAAGCACGCAACTTCCCGGTCTCTGAGGAAGAGCTGGCGGCACATGCAGAGCTGATCCGCAAGATAAAGAACCCGATTTGGGAAGAATCTGCCTAATAATTCAAGTTGATAGACAAACAAAAAAGGCCTCCCAGCTGGGAGGCCTTTTCTTTGAAGCTAGCAGTTAAGATTACTTCTTAACGTTCAGCTGTACTTCAACGCGACGGTCTGCAGCAAGGCAGGCAATCAGGTCTGCGCGTGGCTGGTTAGGATCGCATTTGGTGATAGGCATCTTGTCGCCCATTGCTTCAACACGAGCGTTACGGGTCTTGAGACCTTTAGACGCGAGGTAAGATTTTACCGTGTTAGCGCGGCGGAGAGACAGCTGCTTGTTGTAGCTTGAAGTGCCGATCATGTCAGCAAAACCAACGATATCAACGCTTTCAACAGAGCTTGAAGAACGAACAACAGAAGCAAGCGTATCGAGCTTAGCTTTTTCTTTTGAGTTCAAGGTAGATTTGTTGAAATCAAAGTATACAGTGCGCTGCTCTTTGCTGAGTTGCAGGCCATCACCGAGACATTCGTCAGAAGCTGCTTCCCACTTGGTGAGAACGCAGTTACCGAAGGTATTCATTACAACATTACCACGCTCGTCTTTTACAACATCCTGTACGTGGTGCGAAGCAAATGCAGCCGGTGCAAGCATTACACAAGCAGTGACCAGCATGCACGCTTTTTTCAAATTCATCATGGGCATTCCATCCTTTTTAATTAGTTAAAATAGTAAGCTACGGGAATAACTCTATGAGTCGGGAAAATAATGGAAAACCCATATAAAGGCAAACCCTATTTTTCAAAGGGATAACTCAGCGCATCATGTATAATATACATATATATC
This sequence comes from uncultured Rickettsiales bacterium, assembly GCA_964535825.1. GTDB lineage: Bacteria > Pseudomonadota > Alphaproteobacteria > Rickettsiales > SXRF01 > CAZAQK01. The sequence continues at coordinate 30,679 of CAZHUC010000008.1, read as the reverse complement.
AACTAGATACACTGTTGCCGTAAGAGATAATTTACAGACTGGGCTGAATATTAGTGTACTACTGATGCTTGTTTGCCACAGATGGTAAGTGGCTGTTAACTCGCAGTTGCTACCTGACGCGATTTATTTTGCTTATAAAGCGCATGGAAATCAATAGGATCAAGCATCAATGGCGGGAATCCACCATCGCGCGTGATGTCAGCGATGACACGGCGTGCGAACGGGAAGAGCACGAATGGGCAGTCGATGAGTATCACAGATTCCAAACGATCTTCAGGAATGTTTACCAGATGGAAAATACCAGCATAGGCAAGTTCTATAAGGAACAATGTGCTGGCTTCAGCGGTCGCGCGTGCCGAGATCTGCAGTGTCATCTCATAGATATCGTCCTGAAGTTTCTGTGCTTTGAGATCGACATTCACATCGATGGACGGTTTAGCGTTACTGGCCAGCAGGCTATGCGGCGAATTCGGGTTTTCGAATGAAAGATCCTTAATATATTGGCCTTTTACGGCAAAGCTCTGAGTGTTCGGTGTTTGTGGGTTATTGGTTGCGCTCATTATTTGATTCCTTCACTGGGAAAATGTATTTATGCTGCATATATACAAAAAAGTGAAGATGGTCATTAAATAATTCAGAGGAACGTCAATGTCAGAAGGCATACCCTACGCAGATATCGTCATAATCGCACTGATCGCAGGTTTTATATTACTCAGGCTTCGCAACGTGCTGGGGCAAAATAGCGGCCACGATAATCCGCAATTCTTCAAGAAACAACAAGAGGTTGTGCCGGAGCGTAAGGACACGGTGGTGCAATTGCAGGATAAGATCCTCAAAACAAGGGCCAAAGAAGAGTCAGACCCGTTCATGGCCGCGGTGAAAGATCCGATAATCACTCAATATGTAAAAGATATTAAGGCAAAAGATCCGCAGTTCAATGTCACCCAGTTCATGGATGGTGCGAAAATGGCCTTTGAAATGGTGTTCGATGCCTTCGCCAAAGGGGATACGGAAACACTGAAAATGCTGCTTTCTGAAAGCGTATATGAAGAATTCAGCCGCGAGCTCGAAAAGCGCAGCGAACAGGAGAACAAGGAAGAGACCACACTGGTGGCGGTCACAGGCCGTGAACTTGTGCAGGCGAAACTCGTTGGCAATGCAGCGCGTATGGGCGTTAAATTCACCAGTGAACAGATCACGGTGGAACGGGATGCTGAAGGTAAGATTGTCGGTGGCGATGCTTCCGAGACCCAGACAGTTGAAAGCGAATGGATGTTCGAGCGTGACGTGACCTCCAAAAACCCCAACTGGAAAATCATTGAGACCTGATGTCGAAACTTTACCGCTTCGCCGCATTATTGGCGCTGGCCATGTGCAGCGCGTGTAGTCTGTTTGCGCCCAAGGATAAATTCGGCGCGCGCGAAATAACGTTTGATACGCTTGCCGGTTGGCAACAAGAGAATCATTCGGAAGCACTCGCCGTATTTCTGAGATCCTGCGATGCACTGGCAAAAAAACCTTCTGTGCTGGCAAAAGAAAGTAACATCGCGATCGACTCTTCCGTCTGGCAATCACTCTGCGCGGATGCAAAGAATGCAATAACGCAGCCAGAAAAAGCAAAAGCATTCTTTGAAAACCGGTTCACGCCATTCAGGGTCAATAATAATGGCAAGGAAACCGGATTATTCACAGGTTATTACGAGCCGGTGCTGTATGGCGCTATCCGCAGGGGCGGTGATTTCCAGTATCCGTTATACTCCGCACCGGACGATCTCAAGAACAACAAGCCGTATCTGGACAGGGCCGCCATCGACAATGGCGCACTAGTCGGCAAGAAGCTTGAACTTATCTGGGTGGATGATCCGGTGATGCTGTTCTTCATGCAGATACAGGGCAGTGGACGTATCCGCCTAATGAACGGAAAGGAAGTGCGCATCGGTTATGCTGACCAGAATGGCCATCCTTATGTAGCAATAGGGAAGTTGATGCGTGATGAAAATCTGCTGGATAAAGATAACATCAATTTCTTCACCATTCGCCAATGGCTGTATAAGAACCGCGACCAGGCCTTTCCTATGATGCAACGCAATCCGTCTTATGTATTCTTCCGCAAGGTTGAAGGTGAAGGGCCGATCGGTTCTGTCGGTGTACCGGTAACGCCGCAACGTACGCTGGCGGTAGACAGCAAATACATCCCGTATGGTCTGCCTTTATATTTAGAGACGGAACTTCCTGCTGAGCCACAGCGTGATCCTGTCATATTCAATCGTATCGTCATCGCGCAGGATACAGGTGGTGCGATCCGTGGGCCTGTGCGTGGTGACGTATTCTTCGGCGCAGGCGATATGGCCGAGTATTACGCTGGCTATATGAAATCAAAGGGCAGTTATAGTTTGCTTGTTCCCAAAGAAGCGGCAGCCCAGCTGAAGCAATAATGACGAAGAAAAAATCAGGCTCGCGTGATATGACCCCCGATGAGAAAGATTTGTGGGAAGAAATAACGCGTGCTGATAAACCGATAAAGAAACGCAGCCGCGAAGCTACCAAAACAAAAACAGTACGCAAACAGCAGGACGCTTCCAGCAAAGCGCGTCCCTCCATCCCCTATAGTGAATTGTTGGATATTGGCAAAGGCGAATATGTTGGTATCGACAGGAACACTCAGGAGCGTTTCCGCAAAGGCGAGATGGATATGGATGGCAGGCTGGACCTGCACGGCTTCACGCGTGACGAGGCGCGGGCGAAGGTAGCGGATTTTGTAGCGATGCATTATGGCCGGGGCAGCCGTTTCCTTCTGATAATCACCGGCAAGGGTACATTCCGCAAGGAAGGCGATGCACGAGGCGGCGTATTGCGTGACTCCTTCCCGGATTGGCTGTCAGAGCCAGATATAAGGCCATACATACTGGCCTTTGATGGGGCAAAAGCGAAACATGGCGGCAGCGGTGCATTTTATGTATTATTGCGGCGCAAACGGTAACTATGAATCAAGAAAAAGCACATATACTGGTAGTGGATGATGATGATCGCCTGCGGGCGCTTCTGGGAAAATTCCTTGGCGAGCAGAATTTTTTGGTCACCACGGTTGCCAGCGCGAAGGAAGCGCGTCGTAAAATGGAATGTTTCATTTTTGACGTGGTGGTGCTGGACGTGATGATGCCAGAAGAAACAGGCCTTGATCTGCTTGCCTCATTCAGGGGCAAGAATGATACACCGGTGCTCATGCTTTCTGCCATGGGCGAAGTGGAAGATCGTATCTTAGGGCTTGAAACAGGCGCGGATGATTACCTGCCAAAACCGTTCGAACCTAAAGAGCTGGTGCTTCGCCTCAATGCCATCTTGCGCCGCAAAGCTTCTATGCGCGAGACAAAGCGCATATTGAAATTTGGTGATTTCAGTTTTGATGTATCGGCCAATCAATTGATGCGTGGTGATGAGATCATTCACCTGACATCCAGTGAAGCATTGCTCTTGAAAGTATTGGCAGAAGGTGTGGGGAAACCAGTAAGCCGTGAGCAGCTAGCGCAAGCCATTCCTGGCACTGCCAATGAACGCAGCATCGATGTGCAGATCACACGCCTGCGCAAAAAAATTGGTGAGAATGAAGGCAAGCCCGTGCATCTGCAAACCATGCGCGGCGCTGGCTATGTGCTGTATGGTACATGGCAGGAGCAGGCGGCATGATAGGAAAAAAACTTCTGCCTAAAAGTTTGTTTGGTCGCGTATTGTTGATCCTGGTACTGCCCACGGTACTTATCCAGCTTGTGATGGCGCATATCTTCTTCAGCCGTCACTGGGATAATGTAACGCGCTATTTAAGTTATGCGCTGGCGGGGGAAATGTCATTTCTTGCTACGCAGCTGGAAACACTGCCTAAAGATCTTCACGAGAAATTCATCACAGATTTTGAAAGCGCGACCGGCATCGCAGTTACGGTAGAACCCAAGGCTGCATTTGATGAGGTGCGCACGTCGGATGTGTATCCGGAATTTCAGGAACAGATGCAGGTGAATATCGCGCTGCCATTTACCGTGCGGCGTATCTCCGGCGATGCGGTGATCGAAGTGCATATCGGTTTTCCTGATTTTACGCTGAGGCTGCTTGCCAGTGTGAAGCGTCTGGAAAGCCGGACTACCATCATTTACCTTGTGTGGATGACAGGTGTATCCTTCGTGTTCCTTATCATCGCGGTGCTTTTCCTGCGTAATCAAATACGGCCGATAAACCGGCTGGCGGAAGCAGCGGATAGTTTTGGTCGTGGCCTGGATGTACCGGGATTCCGCCCGCACGGCGCGCGTGAAGTACGCAAGGCAGCGCGCGCGTTCATTGTGATGAAGGAACGTATCTCCAGACAAGTGCGTACACGCACCGAAATGCTCGCGAGCATTTCGCATGATCTGCGTACACCACTTACACGCATGAAGCTACAGATCGCGATGCTGCCGGATAATGATTCCACCAAAGAACTGCGTGATGATGTGCAGCAGATGGAACATATGATCCAGGAATATCTGGATTTCGTGCGCGGTGAAGGCGGGGAAGAGGCCGTGCCGATCTCTGTCGATGAATTGCTGACCGATGTGGTGGAAGATTACCGCCGCCTGAAGGTCGATGTGGTGTTGAAGGAAACTGTAGCCGTGACCACTGGTATTCGTGTAAGTGCATTTCGTCGCATGATGCATAACCTCATCGATAATGCGCTGCGTTATGGCAAGCGTTGCGATGTCAGTCTGATAAAGACGGTGAATTATTGCGAGATACGCGTGGATGATGAAGGCGCAGGCATCCCGGAGGAAAAGCGTGAAGAAGTATTCCGTCCGTTCAGCCGGCTTGATGTGTCGCGTAACCTGAAAGCAGCAGGGGTAGGGCTTGGCCTCACCATCGCGCGTGACATTGTGCAGGCACATGGCGGCAGCATTTCACTTGGTGAATCGCCCAAAGGTGGGTTAAGGGTTAGTATCAGAATACCGCTGTAGGGGAAAATTATGGGATTGTTTTTATTTCGTTTCTGGCCGGTACTGATCCCACTCATCGTCTATGTGCTGTGGTATTGGAATACTGGCAGGAAAGCGGTGAAGGCAGGCACGGAAAAACCAAAATTCCGTGATGGCCCGTGGTTCTGGATCGTGCTTTCAAGCCTTGGTATCGGCCTTGCATGCTTCATTTTTCTGGGTCTTACTATGGAAGGTAAGAAAGGTGATTATTCACCGCCGCATATGGAAGATGGTGTGCTTGTGCCCGGACGCGTAACCCCATGACCACAGCTTCGCCCGATTGGCTGGAATGGCCAGAAACACAGAAATTGATGCATGCGCTGGAAAAGCACAGTCATCAATGCCGCTTTGTAGGTGGTGCAGTGCGCGACGCTTTGCTGGAAAGGGAAGTGCAGGATGTTGATCTTGCCACCATTCTCAAGCCTGAACAGACCATGGGTGTGCTCAAAGCTGCTGGTATCACTGTTATTCCCACCGGACTCAGGCACGGCACGATAACCGCAAAGATTGGCCATAAACATTTCGAGATCACCACACTCAGGCGCGATACTGCGTGTGATGGCCGCCATGCAACCGTGGAATATACCGGTAGCTGGGAAGAGGATGCGCAACGGCGCGATTTTACAATGAATGCGCTATATATGACATTCGGTGGCGAGATCACTGATTATACCGGCGGTATCGAAGATGCAAAGGCCGGGCATGTACGATTCATCGGTGATGCCGAGGCGCGCATCAAAGAGGACTATCTGCGTATCCTGCGCTTCTTCCGCTTTTTTGCCTATTACGGAAAACCGCCAGCGGATGAAGCAGCGCTACTTGCCTGCGCTAAACATGCGGAGGGTATTGATAATCTTTCCGGTGAACGTATCCAGCACGAGATGTTTAAATTGCTGGCGTCAGAACATCCATATGTAGCACTCAGGCTGATGGATAAGTCATCGGTGCTTTCAGCGGTATTTGATGGCAAAACACCCGATACGGTTCAGTTTGAGAAGCTCCAGCTCTCAGAAGAAACACTGGGAGAATGTGCAGATATTGAAACACGACTGGCGCTGTTGATGGAGGCTTCAACCATTCCTACCATTTGCACGCGCTGGAAGCTTTCCAACACTTCCCACGAGATGCTCGAGGTCATACACACGCATCTACCGGTGATGGAGGAGGTAGCAACCAATGTGGCAGGGCAGAAGAAACTGCTGCGCAAAATTGGTATCACTCCATTCCGTCAGCTGGTAATTGCCGCATCTATTATGTGTAAAAAGATCACGCTGGATAACGCGAGATCCATGCTAGGGCTTACTAATAACTGGCAACCACCGGAATTTCCTATTGATGGTGCAATACTCAAATTGCACGGCGTACAGGAAGGTGTGGTGATGGGTAAGATGCTTAAGTCGCTTGAGCAGGCATGGGAAGAGAGCAATTACACGCTGACGCAGCAAGAGTTATTAAAGTTGCTGAATTAGGAGATTCCCCGGTCTGTACGCCGAGGACGTGACGGTTGTTTATGCGTGGCTACCCCCTCACTTCTTACTAAATCCTTTACTTCATCAAGGGCAGTATGCACCCATGCGATGGTTGCGCGCACTACTTCTTTCGCTGTGTCAGCATCGCTGAGTTCTTCAATGCGGCCTGCCGCTGTCCTCATAATATCAAGCGCATCTTTTGCGCTATGATTAGTTCTGGAAGTGTCTGGATCCAAGGGTAGCACGTCACCAATCGTTTCATCCTTGATCTCTTGTGTACGCCCTAGCAAATAATATTCGTATGCACTCGCTATTCTTTGCTGTTCAAACAGTAAGGCATCATCGTCATAAGGTGCTGTTGCATTCAGGATAGCCTCTTCTGCATTCTTCATTCCCTCGCTGTATTTTTTTGAATCAGTGGTAATTCGGTGATAGGCGTCTACAAGCGCGTCGCTTGCAGGTGTTCTGGGTGCTGAACGAATAGGAACGCCTTTAATGCTGCTGCCAGACATTTTACTTCTCCTGTGAATTTGTTTAACGGATTTTAAGCAATCAGACAGGGGTAATCAAGGTCAGTTTTATGACAGTTACATGAACACGTGATAGCTATAAACTATTGAAATAATTATTTTTCTTCCACTACATCGCCGAAAGATTCTCCGTCCGGATTTTCTTCCAGCGCATAACCGGCAGAACGCACGGTGCGGATGAGATCAGGCTGTTTGCCATCATAATCAAGGCCCTTGCGCAGACGGCGTACATGTACGTCTACCGTGCGGAGCTCAACGTAAATATCATGCCCCCATACGGCATCGAGCAGTTGCTCGCGCGAGAATACGCGGCCGGGATGTTCCAGCAGGTAGCGCAGCAGCGAGAACTCGGTAGGGCTTAAATGCACTTCCACATTATTACGCGTCACCTTATGGCCGGATACGTCCATGGCGATGCCTGCGAACGACAATGTTTTTTCCGAAAGCGCAGGGCGGAAGCGGCGGAAAATGGCGCGAATGCGCGCGATCAGTTCTGCCGGAGAGAATGGTTTTACGATATAATCATCAGCGCCAGAATCAAGGCCGCGGATACGGTCGCCTTCTTCACCGCGCGCAGAAAGCATGATGATAGGAATGGATTTGGTCTCAGGACTCCAGCGGAGCTGTTTGCAGATCTCAACGCCGGACATGGAAGGCAGCATCCAGTCAAGCACGATAACATCGGGCTTGTAATCTTTAACCATGGCTACGGCTTCTTCGCCATCGCCGGTGGAATACACGCGAAATCCCTCACGCTCCAGGTTATAGCGCAGCAACGTTACGATGGCCGCTTCATCTTCAACAATCAGTACAGAAGTTTCCAAAGAGGTCTTCCTTTTTTCTTTTCATTGCCAGTCAGGCACTCTAGCATAACGGTTAATGGTGGCAACATACTCTTTGAAAAAGATTAATTTAAGGTTGAGACGATGAACTCCAAATTGCGTTTAGTGCTTGATTTAGGCCCTTTACTTGTTTTTTTCCTTGCATATCGTGCATTTGGGTTGCTCGCGGCCACTGCGGCTCTCATTGTTTTTACCGCTGTTTCTCTGATCATTACCTATGCGATGGAAAAAAAGATCGCAGTGATGCCGCTGGTGTCAGGTATCGCGGTTGCAATATTTGGCAGCATGACATTGCTGCTGCAGGATGAGTTATTCATCAAAATGAAACCCACATTCGTGAACCTGCTTTTTGCCAGCATTCTGCTTGGCGGCGTGTATTTCAAAAAGCCATTGCTTAAATATTTGCTGGGTGAAGCGATGCAGATGCAAGAAAAGGGCTGGATGATCTTATCCATGCGCTGGGGTGTTTATTTTGTATTTCTTGCGGCGCTTAATGAATGTATCTGGCGTAATTTTTCCACGGACTTCTGGGTGAATTTCAAAGTGTTCGGCATGTTCACCTGCACCATCATCTTCACGATGAGCCAGATACCACTTATCAAGAAATACTGGGTGGAAACCGAAGAAAAATCTTAAGCAGCTTTAAGTGCGCGCCATGCAATATCACGGCGGCAGAAACCTTCTGGCCAGTCGATAGCATCCACTGCTTTGTAGGCTTTTGCCTGCGCCTCCGCGATGGTAGCGCCGAGTGCGGTTACGCCGAGCACACGTCCGCCTGTTGCATGGATATTGCCATCCTTGCTTTCCGTACCAGCATGGAACACTTTGACGCCATCAATGGTTGCTGCTTTGTCCAGACCGCGAATGACAGAGCCCTTCTGGTATGAACCGGGATACCCTTTTGCGGCCATCACCACGCATACGGCGGCTTCATTGCAGAATGATATCTTTACTTTATCCAGCCCGCCTTTGCTGCACGCAAGCAGCACAGGATAAAGGTCGGCATTGAAACGTGCCATCAGCACCTGTGTTTCCGGATCGCCAAAACGCGCGTTATATTCGAGCAGTTTCGGGCCGTTCTTTGTGAGCATGAGTCCTGCGAACAGAATACCTTTGAACGGAATGCCATCTTTATTCATACCGCGTACAGTCGGTTCGATGATCTCTTTCATCACCTGTTTGCACAGCGCATCGGTCATGATCGGTGGTGGTGCATACGTGCCCATGCCGCCGGTATTCGGGCCTTTGTCGCCATCATAAGCGCGTTTGTGATCCTGTGCATAGCCGAACTGCACGGCATGCTTTCCGTCCGATAGCGCAAAGAAGCTTACCTCTTCACCATCAAGGAATTCTTCGATCACCACCGATTTACCGCTATCACCAAACGAGCCAGAGAACATTTCGCGCACGGCTGCCTCGGCATCTGATTTATTTTCCGCGATGATGACGCCTTTGCCAGCAGCTAAGCCATCGGCCTTCACCACAATGGGATAAGATTTTCCATCCAGAAACCCAAGCGCGGATGTTTCATTATCAAAGAAGCCGTAAGCAGCAGTTGGAATATTATATTTGCTGCACAATGTTTTCATGAAACCTTTAGAGCCTTCAAGTGCAGCTGCTTTAGCGGAAGGGCCAAAGGTCGGGATGCCAGAGGCTTCCAGCCTGTCGGTCAGCCCTTCAACGAGTGGCTGCTCTGGGCCAATCACAACGAGCGCAATATTTTTTTCTTTGCAGAAGCGAATGATCTCATCGGGTGTTTTTATCGAAACACAGGTTACATCCTGCCCGATGCCGCCATTACCCGGTGCGCAAAAAAGTTGAGCGACAGAAGGCGACTGCTTGAGCCTCCAGCATATGGCATGTTCGCGGCCACCTGAGCCAATAACCAGAACGTTATTCATAGACTTCCTAAATCGGTTTAACCTGCTAGAATCCCCTCCATGCCAGAAACAGCCATAGATTTCAACCATAACCAGCCAGTTTACAGCATCAGCGAGATATCGTTTTCGATAAAACGCGTGCTGGAAGACCATTTTGGCCTTATCCGCCTGCGCGGGGAAGTATCGGGATGGCGCGGGGCTCATAGCTCGGGGCATGCCTATTTTTCTCTGAAAGACGATAAATCCGTTATCAATGCCGTATGTTGGAAAGGCATGCTTTCAAAGCTCCAGCACAAGCCGGAAGAGGGGCTGGAGGTCATTGCCACCGGTCGCATCAGCGCATTCAATGGCAAATATCAAATTGTGGTGGAGCATATCGAACCTGCTGGCGCGGGTGCATTGATGGCACTGCTGGAAAAGCGCAAAAAGATGTTAGAGGCTGAAGGCCTGTTCGCACCGGAGCGCAAGAAAAAATTACCGTACCTGCCGCGTGTGGTCGGTGTGGTGACATCACCAACGGGTGCGGTGATACGCGATATACTGCATCGCATCTCAGACCGGTTTCCTGTGCATGTGCTGGTGTGGCCGGTAGCTGTTCAGGGTGAGGGAGCTGCCGAGCAGGTGGCAGCCGCCATCAATGGGTTTAATGAATTGCCCCCGCGTGAATCTGCTGATTCACACATGGGGCGCGGCTCAGGGCTGACTCGGTCTGCTGGCCTCGTGCGTCCAGACGTACTTATCGTGGCGCGTGGTGGTGGGTCGATAGAAGATCTGTGGGCGTTCAATGAAGAGATCGTGGCGCGTGCTGCCGCAGCATCGAACATCCCGCTTATTTCTGCGGTTGGCCATGAAACCGATACCACGCTGATTGATTTCGTCTCAGACCAGCGCGCACCCACACCAACGGCAGCCGCAGAAATGGCTGTGCCGGTACTTTCCGAGCTAAAGTTGATAGTGCATCAACTGGATGGACGATTGCTTGCCTCAGTGCAGTCCTATCTTGCACGGTTTCAGGAAAAACTATCCGGGCTTTCGCGTGGCCTGCCGCGCCCGTCGCAACTGCTTGAGAATGCCATACAACGTCTTGATGTAGCGAATGAGCGCCTGCAGCAGGCATTGCCGGCATTCCTGCTGCGCAAGGAACAAAAACTTGCCGTTCTGGCCGCAGCGCTTAAACCACAAACACTTGCTGTTTCCATCCAGCAATTTTCAGTGCGGTTACCGGAATACCAGCAGCGCCTGTATCAGGCGATGCTGCGCAATCTGAGCCAGCGCGAAGAAAAACTAAAACACCTCGCAGCACTGCTCGAGAGCGTGAATTATAAAAAAATTCTGGAGCGTGGGTTTGCACTGGTGCGTGACGGTGCAGGAAAGCTGGTCAACTCAACTACAAAAGCCAAAGCCGCAAAAACACTCACGCTGACCTTCCAGGATGGCGATGTGAAGGTTACGCATTAGGCCAGCGTTTGTGCACCCAGAACCATTGCTGGGGATGCGCGCGTATCCATGATTCGATCATGGTGTTGATAGAGGTCATGATGGCGAGCGTATCTTTTTCTACATCCCCGGTTTTTTCATAGTGTAATGCGGGGAACATATGTGCCTCAAAATGTGCGCCGCTTTTTCGCAGTACATAGGCTGGCAGAATAGGCAGGTCATAACGCAGCGCTACCTGCGCGATGGCAGGCGCGGTCATGGCAGATACACCAAAGAACGGAACGGCGATACCGTCATTCATCTTCTGGTCAACCAGCATCGCGATCGCTTCACCATTTTTGATCGCACGCGCCATCTTCACTGCGCCGCGCGGCCCTTTGGGAAACATGCCGCCAGCATAGAATGCCCGGATATCTGCAATGATCTTGTCAACAAACGCATTGTTCGCTTCACGATACACAAGCGTTACTGGCACACCATGCGTGCGCGATACATAAGGAAGCAATTCCCAGTTTCCAAAATGACCGGAGAAGAACATCACTGCCTGATGCGGCTTTGGCATGTTCTTAGAGCCGATGAAATCTATGCGTTTGGTAAGTTCAGGATTAGTAATATGCGCAAGTTCTGCCGCCACGCGTCCGAGATGATCCCACATGCCACGCAGTATCTTCTTTTGTTCTGCGGCAGAAAGATGCGGCATAAAACGTGCAAGATTAGATTTTGCTATGCGCTGTGCTTTAAGCAGTGGGCCGATATGCCTTGCTAGAAATCCGCCAAGCCATGATGCCGTATCTAGTGGTAACAGGCGCAGCAGCCCATAAAATAATTGCAGGCCAAATGCTTCAAGGCGGTGTTTTATCACTTCAAGGGTCATGATGCTTTAAGCGCTTTATCGATCAGTGCCATTAATGCATCTGGTTTCTCAAAATCAAGCGTTACATACACAACTGTGACTAGTGAAAGGCATCTTGCATTCATGCGCGCAGCATCCTTGGAGGTGGTGACCAATATGGCTTCTTTATCTTTTGCGCTCAGCGCCAACGCATCGATCTCGGCGTCGCTATATTCGTAATGATCGGGGAATGTTTTTGTTTCAACCAGCTTTGCACCAATAGAAGAAAGCGTCGTAAAAAATTTCTGCGGATAGGCAAGACCACAGAAAGCTACTACCTTTTTTCCTTTCAGGCTTAGTGCATCGTCATTGGATTTTGTGTTGGCGCGCAGCATCGGTATCCCAATGGCAGGAATGCCAGAATGTGACTGCGGGTTAATGATGATGATGCCCTCTGAACGCTTGAGGCCGCTTATTATAGGCTCACGCAGTGGGCCGGCCGGAATGATATATTCATTGCCGAACATCAACGTGCCATCGGCGACCAGAATGGACACATCCTTGTGGATGAAAGGATTTTGAAAACCATCATCCATGATGATAAGTTCTGCGCCAGCTTTTGCAGCGAACTGTGCGCCAAGCACGCGGTCTTTTGCTATAACGGTAGGTAGCACATGCGCCAGAAGTAACGGCTCATCACCGACCTCATATGCGGTGTGTTCGGACGGTTTTACCTGGATCGGGCCTTGCAGCTTTCCCTTGTATCCACGGCTTAGAAACCATGCATTGATACCGCGCTCTTTGCATAATCCACCAATATGCAGGCACACAGGCGTTTTACCCGCACCACCCGCCGTAAGACCGCCAATGCAGATCACCGGTACATTGATCTTTGTCGGCTTGATAAAGCGGCTACGCAACGCCGTGATACGTTGATACACCATGCTTGCAGGCAGCAAGGCCACTGCCATGATATTTTTGGTTTGCCAGAAAGAAGGTGTTTTCATTTTTGTGTTCCGATCATCAATATCGGGCTAAGTGCTTTGATCAATCGGGCGGTCGTGCCAGATTTTGTTTCCACATATGTTTTTGCATTCTCCCGCAGGTCATTGATTTTTGCGGCGTTGCCGAACAGTGCAGATATTTGCGCCGCCAGATCCTTTGCGTTTTCAACGCGTATGCAGGCTTTTGCTCTTTGCATTTCGTAATAGGTATCTTTGAAATTATGTGTGTGCACGCCGGTGAGTATTGCGCAGGCAAGGCGTGCCGGTTCAAGCGGATTCTGCCCACCATGACGTACCAGTGATCCGCCCATGAACACAATGTCACAAAGGCGATAGAATAAGCCAAGTTCACCCAGCGTATCTGCAATGTAAAATTTTGTAGATGAAGTGATGGTTTGTTTTTGTGAACGCAGGGCCGTACGGCCTTTTCCAGTGAGTTCTGAGATCTTTGTCCCGCGATTTGGATGGCGTGGTACAATGATGGTCAGCAGGTCCTTGCGGGTTTGTTTGAGTATATCATGCGCCTTGATGATCTGTTCTTCTTCACCTGAATGGGTGCTGGCAGCAAGCCATACCGGGCGAGAACCGATGCCCTGCTTTATTTGCAAGAGCTCTGCTTCATTGCAGGAAAGCGGACGTGCGTCATATTTCATATTGCCGAATGAGAAGATGCGCTTTGCGCCCAGCGCTTCAAAGCGTTTGCCGTCTGCTTCGCTCTGCGCAAATACCATGTCGAACGCTCCTATCATTGGGCGGCTCATGGAGGGATATTTTGTCCACAAACGGAACGACCGCTCAGACATACGGCCATTGATAATGCCCATGGTGCAATTCCAGCTATCGGCGCATGCGATCAGATTAGGCCATAGCTCTGATTCCACCCAAAGCGCGATGTCGGGACGCCAGTGATGCATGAACCGGCTGGTCGCCAGTGGCGTATCCACCGGTACATACTGGTGAATGACCCCTTTGGGCAGGCGCGCTGCCATAAGGTTTGCAGAGGTCACTGTGCCTGTAGTTACCAAAATATTCAGATGCGAGAATTTCTTTTTGAGTTCCTCGATAAAATACAGCACGGAATTCGCTTCGCCGACGCTTGCCGCGTGAATCCATAGCAGCATGCCAATAGGGCGTTTATATGAAGCGATACCAAAACGCTCCGGGCTGCGCTTTGCATCCTCCTTGCCACGCAGGCGACGTATTTCAAGCCACAGCGGAAGGAAAGGAGAAAGCAGCGAAGATGCTACAAAATATACGTTATGCAGAGATACGTGCATCGGCTTCTGCCAGCAATGCGTTCATGGAATTTTCAATAAGCAGGCGTGCGCTCTCCTCATCACCATCAGCAGAAACGATAATAGGTTTTCCTACATAGAAGAATATTTTGCCGAATGGTAATGCCAGCATAAATTTATCCCAGCTTCTTAAGCGTTTTGCGCGAGTGGCAGAAAATACCACGGGCAGCACCACTTTGCCAGAAAAGCGTGCAACACCGGCAATACCGCGCGCTGCTACCTGTGCAGGGCCACGCGGCCCGTCCGGTGTGATGCTTATATTTACGCCGGTTTCCAGCAGTTTCAATATTTCACTCACTGCTTCCTTGCCGCCTTTGCTGGTAGAGCCACTCACGGTTTTCTGCCCGAAATGCTCAATCACCTGCGAGATGAGCTTGCCATCGCGGTGCAGTGAAATCAGCACATGCATCCTGCGCTTGGGAGGGCAGAAGGTGGGAAGCATCATCATGCGCCCGTGCCAGAATGCAAAGACCGCATTTTCCTCACCGCGCATGTATTTCATGGCGTCGGGATGAATGTTTTTTATTTTTTTATTGGTCAGGAATACAAGCCAGATATAGCCCGCAAGCAATAGGCTCAGTATGTACTGTATAGCGGGGCTTTTGAGGATCTTCTTTTTAACTGACATGTGCGTTAAACAATTTCTGTAGCACCGGCATTGGCATAAAGCTGGTGGTATTTGCCTTTTGCATTCATGAGTTCGGCGTGTGTGCCGCTTTCAACGACACGGCCATTTTCCATCACATAAATGATATCGGCATTCACAATGGTACTTAAACGATGCGCGATCACCAGCGTGGTGCGGCCGCGCATAAGGGTAGAGAGCGCTTCCTGGATACTGCGTTCGGATTCGTTGTCGAGCGAAGACGTTGCTTCATCCAACAATAAGATCGGCGCATTCTTAAGCATAGCACGCGCAATGGCAATGCGCTGACGTTGACCACCAGAGAGCCTTACACCATGCGATCCGATCATCGTGTCATAAGATTTTGGCAGGTTGCGAATAAAGCCATCGGCTGCAGCATGTTTTGCTGCGGTGACGATATCTTCGTCCGATGCGCCTTCGCGACCGTAGGCAATGTTGGTTTTTACAGAATCATCGAACAGCATGGATTCCTGAGGTACAAAACCCATAGCGGCGCGCAGTGATGCAAGTGTTACGTCTTTGATGTCTTGTCCGTCGATCGTGATGCGGCCAGACTCGGTTTCATAGAAACGCAGTAAAAGATTCATGAGTGTGGACTTGCCACCACCAGATAATCCAACGAGTGCAGCAGTTTTTCCTGCCGGTACTTCCAGCGTGATGTGATCGACGCTTGCTGCATCTTTACCATAAGAGAAAGACACATTCTCGAACCGTATGTGACCGGTGCTGATCTGTAAGGGTTGTGCGCCTTGTTTATCAACAATGGTCGGTGGCATATCAAGTGCATGGAAAAGACGAGCGGCTGCCACTAACCCTTCCTGCAAGGTGGTGTTAAGGCCAGCCAGCGCACGCACTGGTTTGTATGCCATCAGGAATGCAGTGATGAAGGAGAAGAATGCGCCGGGGGTGGTTTCGCTGTCGAGCACCTGAAAACCACCATACCATATAACAGAAGCGATCGAGATGCCGCTAAGCACTTCCATGATAGGTGTGGAGGCGGTCTGCACGCGTGAGGCTTTGTAGTAAAGCCCGAACAATGCTTCGATAATACTGCCGGCGCGGTTTATTTCAAAACCTTCGCGGTTATAGGATTTTACCGTGCGGATGCCTTGAAATATCTCATCCAGCGTTGATGTGAATTCACCCAATTGATTTTGTGTGCTGTCAGAAATTTTGCGCATGCGCTTGGAAAGACGCACCACCGGATAGATGGCAACCGGGAATACGAGAAGTGCAATCACCGCGAGCTCAGCGTTCTGGTAGAACATCACGCCGATGAGGAAGATCATCGAAAGCAGTTCCTTGGCGAATGCAGTAAGCACGTTGGAAAAAGCATTGCGCATTAAGTTGATGTCGTTAGTAAAACGCGAAATGAGTTTACCGGACGATTGCGAATAGAACAGGCCGATATCACTTACCATCAGATGAGCGAAGAGGCGCTTCTGCATATCCGCAATAATGCGCTGGCCCACAAAACGCATGGAAAGCAAGTTGCCGTAATTCGCCGCTGCACCGATCAGCGCAATCACGAACACCGCGATAGGGATCAGCATCAGCATGTCACGATTTTTCTCGATGAATATCTGGTCGAGCGCTGGCTGCATCATCCATGCATTGGCAGCAGTTGCTGCTGCAACGATGAACATACACATCACGGCAAAAAGAATACGCCCGCGATAGCGCAGTATGTGCTCGCGCAGGAGACGTTTCAGCAAGTAGCGTGTGGTATAATCATACAACATAAAGGGTTTATACACCTGCAATGGTCATGGCGTCTATGCGAACTGTCGGCGCATTCGTGGCGTAGCGCATGGTCAGGTCATTGGCAGGCGTTGCCATGATGAACATATCCTGCAATTTACCGGCGATGGTGATCTCGGATACCGGATAGGCGATCTCGCCATTTTCGATCCAGAAGCCGGATGCGCCCTGGCTGTAATCACCGGTGATGATGTTGACGCCCATGCCGAATGTTTCGGTGACGTAAAACCCATTCTTGATATCGCTTATCAGTGCTTGCGGCGTGTGCTTGCCATTTGCCATATAGGTATTGGTGGCAGCAGGTGAGGGCGATGATGACGGTGAGCGTGAAGCGTTGCCTGTTGTTTTCAGGCCCAGTTTGTTTGCGGTGCGCGTATCCAGTATCCAGCTTTTAAGCACACCATTTTCCAGCAACACACGCGTGCCGTTTTTAACACCTTCCGCATCGAATGGTTTGGAAGCAAGACCGCAAGCGATATGCGGATCATCTATGATGGTGATGCTGTCATTGAAAACAGGTTTGCCCATGGCATCTTTCAGGAAACTTGCGCCGCGTGTTATTGCACTGCCGGAGATAGCGCCGGCAAAAATACCAACCAGGCTACGGCTGACGCGTGGATCGAATATCACTGGTACACTGCAGGTGGACACTTTGCGTGGGTTGAGTCTTGCGAGCGCAAGCTTTGCGGCTTGCTTACCAATATCACCAGCTTCTGTCAGATCTTTATGATGGCGCTTGGTAGAAAAATCATAATCTCTTTCCATGCTGGTATCTTTGCCAGCCAGTACGGATACGGAAACAGAGAACATGCTACTTTGATAAGACTCTGCGAACCGTACATCATCGCTATCGATCGCGAGGTCGATACGCGTGCGGCTGTGGCTTGCTTCCGCGCCTTCAGAGTTGGTGATGCCTTTCACGGCAAGTGCCGATTCTTCCGCATTCTTGCATTGCTCCCTCAGCCATGCATTGTCGGGTTCGTATGTATCTTCCAGATCAAGAGCGGGAATATCCGTTGCGAGTAATGATTGTGAACTTAATCCAGCATCATTATCGGCGGGCGTGACACGCGCCATGCTCACAACGCGTTCTGCAAGCTCCTTGAGTGCAGGAACGCTGGTATCGGTTGACGATACGATTGCCTGTTGTTTTCCACAGAACGCACGCAGGCCGATCACGGCACTTTCTGAGCGCGTGATATCTTCCGGTTTGCCAAGACGTACGGATGTGGAGGATTCAACCGAGTGAAGGTAAAGGCCATCTGCAGCATCGGCACCATGGGCACGGGTTTCCTTCAGTAACCATGATAATCTGTCGAGTGATTCATTCATCCAGAGCTTGTTAATACAAATAGTGTATTTTCGCAACGCATACCCAAAAAAATGTAAGAAAAATCATTGTAATTATTACTGTAGTTGAGTAATTATCCACACGTCGCTATGATGGTGCTGTTGATCAGGGGGCTGTTATCTCGCATTCAAGGCCAAAAATTCATCGTTTTCCGGTGTCTGCAAAAAAGACGTCGCGCTTTGCCCACGTCAAAAAATGGATCGCGGAGCGCTCCGATCAGGACAAAGCCTATTTCCTAAGCGGAGTTTCGGCACTCTTTGTAGTGTCAGCTGTAGTTATACATATCAATAAGCTATGGGGTGGTGCGTTCATTCCCGAAGCATCGGCGCATGCCGTGATACAGCCTATGGCAGCAAAGCTTCAGGAAAATGCCGATAAAACCATAATTATCAATGGCAAAGAAGGCGGTATCATCGGCCAGGTGACACATATTGAGCCGTCGGATGAGCAGGTTACTGCCATTAAAACCATGACAGAGGTTGACAACAGAGCCAATAGGGATTTACTTTCCGTCGTGAATAAATATTAATAATTTACGGGAAGTCTATGTTTCAGCGTATTGCAGGCGCACTCTTCGCGTCACTGGTAATTGCATCGGTAGCTATTGCCGCACCTTCTAAACCCTCCGCAAAAAAAGAAGTAAAGCCAGAGACAAAAGCAGAGATGCTTGGCATCGTGACAGGTCCGAAGACCGGCACATATTTCGCTTTTGGTAAAGATATTGCGATGGTCGGTGAAAAGATCGGCATCCCTGTTGATGTAAAACCATCTGAAGGTTCTATCGACAATATCAAACGCATCAACAGCACAGAGAATGCTGCGCTTGGTATCGTTCAGTCCGACGTGCTTGGCTTCCTTGCGCGCTCGAAGAGTCCAGATTCGATCCGTATGGCTGGTAACCTGCGCATGATCTTCCCATTCTATAATGAAGAAGTGCATGTACTTGCGCGTAAATCAATTAAGAGTTTTTCTGACCTTGAAGGTAAAAAGATTGCTATTGGTGAAGAGGGTAGCGGCAACATGCTGACCGCCATCAATATCTTTTCCATGATGGGCATCACACCTGCTGACATGCAGAAGATTCCGCCGGCGCAAGGTGTGGTCGCGGTGCTTAAAGGTGAACTCGATGCTGTTATCTATGTGGCGGGCAAGCCAGTGCGTTTGTTCAAGAATCTTGAAGATCTGACGCTGCCGGAAAACCATAAATATGCGCCTATGCTTGAGCAGGTGCATTTCATCCCGATGGATAATCCGAAGATGCTGGAAGAATACAAGCCAGCAGAAATTAGCAAGAACGATTACAACTTTGTAAAAAGCAATGTATCGACCATTGCCGTGCAGGCAGTAATGGTGTCATTCGACTTCTCAGAAAGTGGCAGCAAGAAGCGTTGCGAAAGGATGGCAGCCCTTGGTAAGGCACTGCGTGATAGCATGCCGATGCTAAAGGAAAAGGGCCATCCAAAATGGAAAGAAGTGAATCTCGATGCCGAACTTGGCCTGTGGAAAAAAGACAGCTGCGTATGGCCGGCAACGGTTAAAGCCGCAGAGCCTGACAAGTCTGAACTTGGTCAGGATCTCATAAGCATCATCGAGAAGAATAAGCAGTAATCGCCTCAGCGATATTAGAATAAATGTCCGGATTTCTTTGATTTCGTATCAAGATACGCCTGATTGTGTCTGCCTGCTGCTGCAATAACTGGCAGGCGTTTTGCCACCGCAATGCCGTATTGTTCCACATTCTCCACCTTGCGTGGATTATTGGTAAGCAGCGTGATGCGTGTCTTGCCGAGTGATTTCAAGATCGCAGCGGCGAGTGCAAAATCCCGTTCATCTTCTCCGAAGCCAAGCATAAGATTCGCATCATATGTATCAATGCCTTGCTCCTGCAGGGCATAGGCGCGCAATTTATTTGCAATGCCGATACCGCGTCCTTCCTGATGCAGGTAAAGTAAAATACCGCTGCCATGGTCGGCCATCTGGTGCAGGCTTAGATGCAGCTGGTCGCAACAATCGCAACGCAGACTGCCTAATATATCGCCTGTAAGGCAGGAGGAATGAATGCGGGTGAGTGGTGCATCTTCTGCCAATGCGTCGCCGATGATGATTGCCATATGCATTGATGTGCCAAAGCGATCGCGGAAGCAGATGATACGGGAGTTTTCGGTTTCGCGTATCGGCAGGTACGCCTGAGCTACCGGCGTTACATCCAGTGGCGGGTTCGCCCAGTAGGCAGCGATGTCACTAGTGGCAACGCGTAGCCATGCATCAGGGAAATTCACGTTATCGATCACCACAAGCGCAGGCAGTAGTGATGCGTGCTTCACCAGTCGCATGGCGGTAATGTGCGCGTCTGTCGCATCAAGCGATGTAAGTGCAGGGATATCAGATGAGGAGGCAAGGGGATCTGCCATTGCCTGGAGCTGTGCAATATCCATGGCACTGGCGTCAAGGCATGCAACGGTGCCTGCTTTGACCTTGAGGCCAAGGTATTTTGCGCGTGCTTCTGTAACAATTAAAGACACAGGGGCTTTTAACGACCGCAATTCCTGCCAGATAGAAGCTGTCATCCCTTCCAGCGGGTAAAAGCCGGTGCTATTGCCATTATCATCCTGTAAAACAACAGGTAATTGGCGGCGCAGCTGGTCAACTGCCCGTCCGGTGAAAAGATGTGCCTTGCTTATGCTCTCAGGTTTTTCCTGCATGAAAATCCATATCGCTTGCGGAATATGCCCATCCATACTACAAAATGGCAGAAAATCTAGGGAATTTCGCGATGAGCGCGGTAGTGATCGTAAGCAAAAATCAGGATTTTACCGAAGTGGCGGCAGGCCTGATCCGGAAAGAGACGGGTATTTCTGCGCAGGTGGCTGAATCAAAAGAGCAATTGCAGGAATGGCCGGATGCGCTGGTCATTACCGATGATAATCTTCCGCTTCGTATACAGGATGTCCTCGGTAAAGTGCACAGATATATGCAAAATCGTAAAGCCGATGAGAAGATCGATATCGCCGGATTTGAACTTTCCACGCGCCTTAAAACATTATCGCACGATGGCGGTATCCTGACCCTTACCGACAAGGAAGTACAGCTGCTTATGTGCTTGTCCGAGACGGGCAAGGCGGGTATCGACCGCGAAGAATTGTTGAAGCGTGTCTGGGGGTTTGAGCCTGATATCAATACTCATACGCTGGAGACACATATTTACAGGCTGCGCACCAAGCTGCGTGAACTGGCAGGTGATGCATTATCCATAGAGATAACGGATGGTGCATATAAGCTGGGAGTCAAGGCATGACCGATGTAACACTTACCAGCAAGCAGATGGATGCGCTACTTGCAGACGGTCAGGAACTTATGAATATAAGGGCGTTCCTGCCGCAAGCACTGCAACAGAGTTTTGGGGAGTACTTAAGTCATATCGCCACAGAATATATCACCTCCGGGACATTGCCTGCCTACGATGAGGTAAAACACAAAATAGATGAAGTAATCGCTGGATTGCCATCAGGCACTGCAGATCAAAATTCGGCCAGAAGCAGGCTTGAAAGAATATGGGATAAGGTAGAGCGCGCTAACGAAGCACTTACCAATGAACAGATGTATACGATACTTAAAAGCGGGCTAATACTGGACGAAGTAGAAAGATTACTGCCACCACCGATCAGTGACAGGATGATCGCTTTCCAGAAGCGTGTGGGCAATGTGTATGCGGATATCGACCCGGTCACTCCCACACTATCAGAGGCACAGGCCGTATTTGGCGAGGCATACCTTGCGCTGGGCAATGCACCGGATGCCAAAGCAAAACTGCGCAATCTCATGGATAGTATAGGTCTCAATCCTTCCGTTCCTGAACGTGGTAATGGCGGTGGCCGAGGGCATGTTGCATGACACAGGAAAAAACCCATCTCATTGGCCTTACGCGTAAGGAGCTGGAAGAACAGCTTGTAGCGAATGGGCTGGAAAAATTCCGCGCCGGCCAGATATGGCAGTGGATGTATGTGAAAGGTGCAACCGACTTCGCACAGATGACCAGCATCGCTAAAAAGCAGCAACAGCAACTTTCCGAGCTGTTCACACTTGAGCGCCCTGGCATCGCAAAGAACCTCACCTCTTTTGATGGCACACGCAAATGGCTGCTGGAATTTGCCGATAAGAACAAAGTGGAAGCGGTGTTCATCCCTGAAGAAGATCGTGGCGCACTCTGTGTATCATCGCAAGTGGGCTGCACACTTTCCTGCTCTTTCTGCCACACCGGCACGATGAAACTGGTGCGCAATCTGACAGCTGGCGAGATCATATCGCAGGTTCTGGTAGCGCGTGACGGACTGGGTGAGTGGGGCAAAAAGCGCGAAGATGGCATCTTTACCAACATCGTGATGATGGGTATGGGCGAGCCGCTTTATAACTATGATCAGGTGGCGCGTGCACTCAAGATCATCATGGATGGTGAAGGCATCGCAATATCAAAACGCAAGATCACGCTCTCTACCTCCGGCGTTGTGCCGATGATAAAACAATGCGGTGAAGAGCTGGGAGTGAATCTGGCGATCTCCCTGCATGCCGTGCGTGATGAACTGCGCGATGAGCTCGTGCCACTTAACAGAAAATACCCCATCAAGGAATTGCTGCAGGCCTGCCGCGATTATCCGGCCGCGAATAATGCACGACGCATTACGTTTGAATATGTGATGCTGAAAGACGTGAATGATTCCGATGCCGATGCGCGCGAACTCTGCCGCCTGCTTAAAGGAATTCCTGCGAAGGTGAATCTTATTCCATGGAATCCGTGGCCGGGTGCGAAGTATGAAACGTCAAGCCGTAACCGTATCATGGCGTTCTCACGCATCGTTAATGATGCAGGCTATTCTTCTCCTGTGCGTGCCACACGCGGGCAGGATATCTTCGCGGCCTGCGGCCAGCTGAAATCTGACTCCGAGCGCAAAAAGGGCGAAAAAGTGTGGCTGGGTGATAAACCCTCGGCGTGATTGCCTTTTATTATTCAATCGGCTACAGCTTAAGTCATGAAAAAAGTTGTCGTCTCCGGAATGATCGGTAATGGCCTCGAGTGGTATGATTACGCACTCTACGGCCAGATGGCCTGGCTTCTGTCCAAATTATTTTTTCCTGAGGGCGATCCAACGGTCGCACTGCTTGCTACTTACGGCGTATTTGCCGCAGGTTTTATCATCCGCCCGGTGGGTGCGGTGCTGTTCGGCTGGATAGGTGACACCTATGGGCGCAAACGCGCCATGGTGATCGCGGTGCTGATGATGGCGATACCTACAGGCTGTATCGGCCTGCTTCCCACCTATGCGGAGATCGGCATTCTCGCACCTATATTGCTTACCCTGATACGCCTGTTGCAGGGCTTGTCGCTGGGCGGAGAATTTTCCGGTTCTATTACCTACATTGTTGAACATGCGCCGCCGAACAAACGTGGCGTGGCGGGGTCTGCCTCGCTCATCAGTTTGAATATCGGATTCCTGTTCGGCCTGCTGGTAACACAGGGATTCATGGCGTACCTTGGCAAGGAAGCCTTCGAGGCATGGGGCTGGCGCATTCCGTTCTTGATGGGTGTTGCTATCGGCCTCATCGGGTTTTATATCCGCACGCACTGCCATGAAAGCCCGGTATATGAGGAAGCCAAACAAAATGGCCAGCTTGCCAAGCAGCCATTGAAGCAGGCTGTGCGCGAACATCCATGGGAGATCTTGCAAGGGTTCACGATCTATATCGCAGTAACCATGCCTTTCTATCTGACGGCTATTTATTTCATCAGCTTCTCACACAAACAACTGGGCGTGAGTATGGATAATGCGCTGTGGTTCAACGTTATCAATATCTTCCTGATGATGGTTGCGTATTATCCTGCGGCATGGCTTTCTGACCGGTATGGCCGCAAACGCGTGATGGTGACGGCTTCTATTATCATTGCACTGATGACCTATCCATTATTTAGCAACTTTACGGTTGGGGGCGATGTGTTCACCATCGGCCTGACGCAGGCCATCTTTGCGTTTGTGCTAGGTTTTTATCTTGGTCCGGTGGCGGCGTTGTTGGTGGAGTTATTCCCGACCTCCGTGCGTTATACCGGGATGGCGATCTCCTATAATATCAGCGCGGCGGTTTTTGGCGGCACAGCGCCGTTCGTTTGTGAATGGCTGATAAAAGCCACCGGTGACTATGCATCCATAGCCTATTATGTCATCGCCTGTGAGATCGTGGCGCTCATCGCGTTGTATTTTTACAAGGATCGCTTCCGCGAGGCGCTGCGTTAGATCTAATATTCCATATAATAACCGCACATGAAGAGATACATGATCTCCATCACCAGTGCAGTGCTGCGCGGAACATTCTCGTCTTCTGTGAAGTAGGCACGCGCCAGGAAGAAATATTTGAATGTGTGGAAAGAAAAGATCAGGAAATAGCTAAGATGTTTTCCTGTTACGAAAGGATTCAGATCATAAATATGGGTGATCAGATAGATAGGAGAGCCATAGACAATGAAGCTGCCGATCAGATCCAAACGATTGATGGCGATAGCCGTAGTAACTACGGCCAGTTGCAAGAGCGTAACTGCAAATGCCAGAATGGAATACATAAGAGCTCCTAAAGAGCTTACTATTTTACCGCAAGGCTGCGTAAATAGCAATTATTTGATAAATATACGATAAATAGGCCTGTTTGTGCCCGGTATTGCCGGGAAATGGCCTTGACTTTGCCAGAGGCTTCCTATACCTCAGACACCCTTGCCTGTGTGGAGGAGTGGCCGAGTGGTCAATGGCAGCAGACTGTAAATCTGCCCGCGTAAGCGTTCGCTGGTTCAAATCCAGCCTCCTCCACCACTTACATCGTATCCATTAAAACGAGGTTTTGTGTATCGTGCCGCAGCGGCTGCAGGTTACACCTGCGCAGTCGGGATCTGTCGATGCGGTTGACTTGATGTTATACTGATTTGGTGTAACACTGTTATTTACGCAGTTGGCACTTCCTTCCCCGCCTGCAAAATTTCCTACACCGTCAGCTGATAGCGTTGGGCCAAACCAGTCCGAAGCGAAGTCGCCTACAGCCTGTACCGCACCACTCAGTGGCAGGCCATCGTCTGACTTCTGGTCAATGAAATATGCATCGGCAGGGGGTAACGCTGCCGCGCCGTGCAGATCACTAACACTGGAGCTGGTGATCCAAAAATAATGAGCATCACGCGCCACTTGCGGTCTGGGCTCAGGACCAAACCCCAGATAATAGCCAGGGAATATCCCAACACCTGCAGCGACAGAATTACTAGGTGAGGCAACGCGGGCGGCAAGTGCCGGCGCATTCAGTGAATTCACAACACTTCCATTCCCGCGCATTACTGAAGAAGTTTCTTCCTTAATCAAGTTCGCATTGCGCAAATGTTCCCAGAAATCATTAAGTTCATAAAGTCCAAAAGAGTTCGCTCCCCATACTCCAACCCTGTTGTCGCCATCCCCAATCGCAACATGTCCCGGTGACACCAGACCCAGTTCGCGGGCATTATGGCAGTCGCCGGGCAGGCAGTTATATTTCAGGCGGAATGCATTGGTAGCGGTGTTATAGCGCTCGAGTTGTGACACAGTGGCGCGCAATTCGCTGGTATGGATCAGATCGCGACCTACCAGTATGGAACTGGTGATCAATCCGATGATGATAAGTACTATTGATAACTCAACCAATGTAAACGCAAGCTCTGGGTTTTGTGGATAAGCCAATACATAATGATTTATGCAATCACTGAGCATGTCTTCAAACGCGTCACTATCCAGCAGACAAAGTGGCATGATGGATTCATAGCTTTGATGCGCAGCCGCCAAAGTTTTTTTGCGGGCACAGTGCAACAGGATAAGTTTTTGGAAGGCTTCATCACTAAGTGCTGCCTGCAAGATATGGTGAACAGGCGAGATCGTGTCTGTATGCATGTAGTCGAGCAATCCGAGCATGGTCCTGATCTTGAGCGCTACATCATCAGGCAGAGAGAGGAACTCGCTGGTCTTTTTCAATGCAGAGGCAGGATCAAGCGAACTGCCGAGCAATAATGCACACAGGCGGAACGTATAATCACAACGCACACCATACTTGGTTTCCAGTGATTCAAGAATTTGCAGTGGCTTCAGGCACTCTACCGGAAAGCCGCACGCATGATCCAGAATACCGTTCTGATGCATGGTTGTGATGGTGTTATATGGCTTGGGCGCATCCAGCAGCCGCGCCATCTCGCGGTGCATGTTGAAAAGGTTGCCATTGGCCACGGTGCAGTGTGGCAGAAGATATGCCAGCTTTTTGCAGGCTTGTACGGTGTATGCATCCGGTGCGCCATTGCCATACCATGCATGGAATCGGAAGAAACGAATTATCTCCGGCGGTTTACGAGGGATGGAATCATTGGGGTCGACATTGAAATGAACGCGTCCATTCAAAAGGTCTTTCACGCCACCGAAGAAATCGTACACTTCACCGTCAGGTGTAAGAAAGAGGCTATTCATGGTAAAATCACAGTAAATAGCTTTGCGACGTATGGCTTCCCGCGATGTTTGCACATCGTCGCTTAAAAAATCAGGATCAAGCCACGGGATAATATCGAACGAACATCCATCCACATCGGCGATGACTTTGCCATATCCGCCAACGGTGGAAGCGATGCCTGCCTTATCAAGGGCATCTTTTATGATCTCAGGCGAGGCGGCGGCATATAGGTCAATATCTCCGGGGGCACACATGCCGATGATGGTGTCGCGCAGGCCGCCACCGAAGAATAAAAACCGGATGTTCGCGGATCGGAATATTTGGGTGAGCTTCACAACGTCTGACCGGTTAAGCCAATCAGGCTTGAAGTGAGCAGGTGTAAGCGCGTCAGGCTGGGGCATAACAGCTCAGTGTTGCACAGAAATCATTAAATAATATTGAATTTAACCTTTGAATCCGCGGTTAAAGCCCTTCCAGCAACTGTCATAATCCTTTTGCAGGGCAGGGGTTTCCATAGCGAATTTTGTGGGTTTTATGACAAAGCGTGTCTCGAACATGAAGGCCAGTGTCTGGTCGATCTTGTGAGGTTTAAGCTCTGCTTTGGTAGCTTTTTCAAAGCTGTCCGCATCCGGGCCGTGGCCGGACATGCGGTTATGCAGGCTGGCGCCACCCGGCACAAAACCGCCGCCTTCCTTGGCATCGTAAATGCCATGGATAAGGCCCATGAACTCACTCATCACGTTGCGATGGAAATAGGGCGGGCGGAACGTATCCTCGCCCACCATCCAGCGTGGCGGGAAAATTACGAAATCAGCATTGGCTGTACCTGGTATCTCGCTGGGTGAAGTGAGTACAGTAAAGATAGATGGATCAGGATGGTCAAAACTGATCGTGCCGATAGTATTGAAGTGCGCCAGATTATATTTGTACGGCGCAAGATTACCGTGCCACGCCACCACATCCAGCGGTGAGTGAGGAATCTCTACTGCCCACAGATTGCCACAGAATTTCTGCACGACCTGTGTTTTTGCCGCTTTGTCCTCGAACCATGCTTTAGGGGTAAGGAAGTCGCGCGGATTGGCCAGGCCATTCGCGCCGATCGGTCCAAGATCCGGCAATCTGAACGCTGCGCCGTAATTTTCCAATATATAGCCACGCGCTGCTTTCTCAGGCAGTTCAACACGGAAGCGCATGCCGCGCGGCATCACTGCGATCTCGCCGGGAGTAATGTCCAGTATGCCAAGTTCTGAGCAGATCCTGATCACGCCAAGTTGTGGCACGAAGAGCATTTCGCCATCGGCATTGAAGAACACACGGTCTTTCATGGATTGATTGCAGGCATACATATGAATGCCAACACCCGTGCCGGCCTCTGCATCGCCATTGCCACCCATGGTAATAAGACTATCGATAAAGTCAGTAGGCTTGCCTGGTATATCAATGGCATCCCAGCGCAGACGGTTGGCCGGTGTTTCCATTTCATTAAAAGGTGCACTCCTGAGCAATCCATTATCCATACGCTTGAAGGCGGTGTGTGCCGTGGTCGGGCAGATGCGATACATCCATGTACGTTTATTCTCGTTACGCGGCGCAGTAAAAGCAGTACCTGAGAATTGTTCAGCATACAGGCCTTTGGCCACTTGTTGTGGTGAGTTGCGGCCAACAGGTAATATGCCCGCTACGGCTTCGCTAGAGTAATGGTTTCCAAAACCGTTAAAATAATGCTCGGTGTCATAGGCGTTCATGGGGCGGTCCTGTAGTTTTTTGGCGGAGTGTCCGGACATGGATATTTCCTTAGTTCCTGCAGCTTGGAGGCGCATAATAGCATAGGATTTGCGAAACACAATATACGCCTATGCGCTTAATCCCATTGACGAATATCAAATATCAGGCGTAATCTACCACTGTTTATGAAACATTTTTTGCTGGCTTTTCTTGTTATTATGATGCCGCTAGCTGCCCACGCGCAGCACGGCTTTGCTACGCGTATGCAAAACGCCACTGTAAGCCAGCCGCGTAAGGCCAGGCCAACCCTCAATGAATCGCAGAAGTTAGTGTTCAAGGCCCAACAGAGCCTTATCAAGGGTGATTACGCAGGCGCAGAAGCTCTGTATACACAGGCGATTGCTCAAGATAATTCAAATATACAGGCCTATCTGCACCGTGGTGTGGTGCGTCGCGAACAGCGCAATTCCCGTGGGGTAGATGCCGATGCACGGGCCGCACTATCGCTTGCCAATGATAGTATACGCGTTAGTCCGCGTGATCCGGATGGGTATTATAATCGTAGCCTTGCGCTCAGGTTGCTGTACCAGTTCGATCAGGCAAAAAAGGATGTGCTGGCGGCGATACAGCTGGGCGGCAAGGCAAGCCTTAGAAATGACCTTCAGGCCATTGAGCTGGAGCGCAGGATAGCAGCTTCCATGGCGCAAAATAATGTGCGCTGATGTTCTGGTGCTTGACCGTGATGGTGCGGCATTATAGAACCGAGCCTCTTTGACAAGGAGCGCGGGTGTAGCTTAGTGGTAAAGCTCCAGCCTTCCAAGCTGGCTATGAGGGTTCGATTCCCTTCACCCGCTCCATTCAAATTCCGCTAGACTTTACATCACTTCCCGCCTAATAACGGCGGCGGTAACGAATTTAATGAGGTGATGATGACGCCCATACAAGCACAGCAGGTTTTAGACAGAACCGGATACACGGATGCAAGAATTACGGAAGCGGCCGCTGTTTCCATAGGCACGGTTGTACCGTTGACGCCTGAACTGCAAGATGAACTCCAAAGAATTGGCATTCATAAGGGAGCGTTGCAAGGTGACGGTGTATTAGAAGGCGATGTACAGGATCGTCAACAGATCAACTTAAACAAACTTGTTGCTAAATTTCCGGCAGCAGAGCGCGCTGCCGCGATCGCAGCCGCAGGCAAAACTAAATAAATTGAATTAAAGGAGCATTGATATGACGAAGGAAAAATTTGAACGTAATAAACCGCACTGCAACATTGGCACGATTGGTCACGTTGACCATGGCAAGACGTCATTGACGGCAGCGATCACGAAGATCCTCGCTGAGCAGGGCAAAGCGAAATTCACTTCATACTCAGACATCGACGCTGCTCCTGAAGAGAAGGCACGCGGTATCACCATCAACACGGCACACGTTGAATACGAGACCGAGAAGCGCCACTATGCGCACGTTGACTGCCCGGGCCACGCTGACTATGTGAAGAACATGATCACCGGTGCGGCACAGATGGATGGTGCGATCCTCGTGGTATCAGCCGCTGACGGTCCTATGCCACAGACCCGCGAACACATTCTTCTGGCTCGCCAGGTAGGTGTTCCTGCGATCGTGGTATTCCTGAACAAATGCGACATGGTGGAAGACAAAGAACTTCTCGACCTCGTTGAGATGGAAGTTCGTGACCTCCTGAACAAATACAAATTCCCAGGTGATGATACACCGATCATCCACGGTTCTGCACTTGCTGCGCTTGAAGGCAAGAACGAAGAACTGGGCAAGAACGCGATCCTGAAGCTGATGGATGCGGTGGATTCTTACATCCCGCAACCAGAGCGTCCGATCGACAAACCATTCCTGATGCCGATCGAGGACGTGTTCTCTATCTCTGGCCGCGGTACTGTAGTGACCGGCCGTGTAGAACGCGGTATCGTGAAAGTGAACGAAGAGATCGAGATCGTTGGTCTGAAAGCGACCCAGAAAACGGTATGTACCGGTGTGGAAATGTTCCGCAAACTTCTGGATGAAGGTCGTGCTGGTGACAACGTGGGCGTTCTCCTGCGTGGTACGAAGCGTGAGGAAGTTGAGCGTGGTCAGGTGCTTTGCAAACCGGGCTCTATCACCCCACACACGAAGTTCAAGTGCGAGATCTATGTACTGACGAAAGAAGAAGGCGGCCGTCACACGGCATTCTTCAGCAACTATCGTCCACAGTTCTACTTCCGCACCACGGACGTAACCGGCTCTATCACCCTGCCAGATGGCGTTGAGATGGTGATGCCGGGCGACAACGTGACGATGGAAGTAACGCTGATATCGCCGATCGCGATGGAAGAAGGCGTACGCTTCGCTATCCGCGAAGGTGGCCGTACCGTCGGCGCCGGCGTCGTAGCTAAGATCGTTGAGTAGTT
>CAZHUC010000007.1:0-104054 GCA_964535825.1 uncultured Rickettsiales bacterium | reverse complement strand
GAGTCTGGGCCGTGTCTCAGTCCCAGTGTGGCTGATCATCCTCTCAGACCAGCTATAGATCGTAGCCTTGGTGGTCCATTACACCGCCAACTAGCTAATCTAACGCGGGCCGATCCTTCGCCGATAAATCTTTCCCAATACGGCGTATCCGGTATTACTCCCAGTTTCCCGGGGCTATTCCGAAGCGAAGGGCACGTTCCCACGCGTTACTCACCCGTCTGCCACTCCCCTTGCGGGGCGTTCGACTTGCATGTGTTAAGCCTGCCGCCAGCGTTCGTTCTGAGCCAGAATCAAACTCTCAAGTTTTGAGTATGATTCCTAAATCTCAAATTGAAATCTAGCTGCCCATCAGAATGGATGGGCTACATAATTTTCGGAAACACGCACAATATCACCAATACCAACTGCGCCTTGGACTTACGTTGGTAAGTTAGCGTATTATGCACACATAAACCCGAAGGCTTATGTGTTGTTTATACGCAGCGACATTGTGCTGTTATTTTCAACAACCTCTAACCATCCGAAAAAGATTAGACGCTGTAACACGACGTCAGCTGCGCTTAAATGCTCTTCACTGTATCAAACTGCAGATCTTGGAAAACCGAAATTTTGCAAAATCAAGGACTGGGCCGCTTTGGTAGCCCGTCAAAAAGGAAGGCCTTTATGGCTTAAACGAATGGTGGTGTCAACAGGAAAAAAACAGTTTTTTGTATTTTTTTTACACTGGCCAAAAACCCGCAATTTTTGCTGCTTCTAGCTCTAATACTATCCAGCATGACCTGTTTGTGGCCATAAATATCATATGCCTTTTATAAGCACTATATTCAATGAACTTATACAGCCATTTTCTGCGGCTCATAGGCCGTCCAGCGGCCTTTTTTGGCTTTTTCACCGATAGTGCCTGCCTTCAGGTCAATATCGGCAAACGCCCAGTATTCCTCTAGGGAACGCGTTTTCCCGATGCCATATTTGTTGATTTCAACCAATGCTTCAGGGTCATTTGTTTCTTCAACACCCAATAAATGGCGAACTCTTTTCAGGGCTATTTGTGGACGGTTCGATGACTGTGCATCTGTATTTGCCTTGTAATGCGCGCCACCCTTATCACGGCTGGGAGACTCCCAGTAATGATAGATGAGTGTGGTATTTGGCTGGTACAGATCCCATCCGTGTGTCCATAAACGCACGGAATATACAGGCTCTTGCCCACGGAAGAAGATATGCGGATCGTATGGCACTTCATAATACATACGCGCTGGGCCAAATAAAAAATTCCCTACAATGATTGGTGTAGGTGTTGGGGGTTTCTGCCAGTTTTCTTTTTTGCAAAGCCAGCTGGAAAGCGATACCGGCTGATACCCGTCATGTTGCCAAAGCGCTCCGACATACATCACAGAAACACTATTTTCGCAGGGTTGTAGCTTATCTGGCGGATCATAATTGGGGGGTGGTGCAGTAATGGCAACCTTGCTGCCCGGGCACATGGAAAGTGCCCTTAGCATTTCCTCATCCCAGTTCGGGATGAAACGCATATGTGCGTCGATCATCAATACGAAATCTTCATCCTGCCTGAGCGAAAGTGCTTCTGCACGCGCCCAGCAACCACCCTTAGATTGTGTAGCGTGATACTGTGAGATACGCACCTGCTCAGGATATTGCGGCGGATGGTCGAAACAATCTGCATCAAGAATAGGATCAAACTGCCAACAAATGCCTACGGAGATACGCTCCGGATGTTTTGCCTTGGCAAACAGGTCACGCACCGTGTGCTGGCATTCAGGATCACGGTAACTCGCGATAGCAACGAATATCTTCGGTAATTTGATAGCGCTTTTGACGTTTATGTTCGTGTTATAATTTGAAGGCTGCATATTAATTATCTGATCGCATGACCATCTAAGCCATGCTTGAAGTGCAATAATATATCCCTGGCTTCACTCGTCGGTATATCCCAACGGTGCAGTTTACCCGCTGCGTTCATCTTCGCAAAGTGATACTCGGCAGCTTTTGATTCCATAGTGAGCGGTACATAGAATAGGCTGAATTGCCCCGTAGGCGTAGGCACAGGAGATTTGCCTTTTTCAATCTTTATATCTCCATCAGTTTGCATACCCGGAAAAGTAGTAGCATCGGCATCATTGTGTATGGTTTGAAAAACTCTTCCCACCTCTTTATCACATTTGGTTAGCTTTCGGGCTGCAAGTGATGCATCAGGATAATTTGTGAAATATACGCGAATCGATGAGTCATCGGAAAAACCAGTAAAAATAATACCTTTTGATGCTGATTCACAAAAATCTATAAATGCTGGGCTATCTGAGTATGTTTTTCCTGACATGTGATACTACCATTTAATAATCAAAATCGGATACGATTATAGCGTCACATGGTTAAAAAAACCCAGTAAAAACTAGGTTATGCTGAATTTTTTAGAGTTTTATCTAACTGCACCTCAGCGCCGGAATTATCATCAACCAACTGATATTCCTTCATAAATATCTCTAGTAGTAGTTTTGCTGCCTCTCCTCGCTTAGATGACAGGGTGGGGTCAGATGTCAATAAATTCACAGCATCCTTGCGTGCCTGGTCAAGCAATTCCTGATGGTAGAACAGGTCCATAAAGATAGTTCTGGGCATGCCACTCTGGCGCACACCGAGCAATTCCCCTGCCCCGCGATTGGCAAGATCAGCCTCTGCTATCTTGAATCCATCTTCCGTATCACGCAGCACGCGCAGGCGTGTTTCTGTGGGAGATGGTGCATCCACCATAAGGTTCTTTTCATCTGAATAAAGTAACACACATGCGCTTGCTTTATCACCACGGCCAACGCGGCCACGCAACTGATGAAGCTGCGAAAGCCCGAATCGTTCTGCTTTTTCTATCACGATGATGGTGGCATCACGCACATCCACCCCTACTTCCACCACGGTGGTGGCAACCAGCAGGCGTGTTTTTCCTTCGGTGAATTTATGCATTTCTGCGTTTCGCTCATCCGCTTTCATGCGGCCATGCACCAGCCCTACGACATCGCCAAAGCGTGCTTTGAATTCCTTATGGCGTGATTTGGCAGCAGCAAGATCTGCCTGCAACTGCTCATCAGCACTCGAATTATCGTCGATGAGCGGGCATATCCAGTATGCTTTTTCTCCCCTGTCCAGCGCGGCTTTGAGGCGATCGACAACTTCATTATAACGCACGGCAGGAATAACCCGCGTGGTGATAGGCTGGCGACCTGCTGGTTTTTCTGTGAGTTTGGAAGAATCCATATCACCATAGAGCGTCATGGCCAAAGAACGTGGAATCGGCGTAGCGGTCAGGTGCAATAGATGCGGGTTATTGCCCTTATGGCTGAGAGCCATGCGCTGCCCCACACCAAAGCGATGCTGCTCATCGATCACCACCAGCGCAAGATTGCTAAATTCCACATGCTCCTGAAACAGCGCATGTGTACCTACAATAATTTTTGCATCGCCATTTTGTATGGACTCCAATGCTTCCTTGCGCGCCTTGCCTTTTACGCTGCCTGTTAATAATCGCACATTGATGCCAAGCGCAGATGCAAGTTGCGAAATGGTTTCATAGTGCTGCTGGGCAATGAGTTCTGTTGGCACCATGAGTGCCGCCTGCGCTCCCTGCTCTACTGCACGCAGCATGGCAAATAACGCAACGATTGTTTTACCACTGCCAACATCCCCTTGCAGCAGCCGCGCCATGCGATGCCCGGATTCTATGTCACTGTAAATCTCGGCGAGCACTGATTCCTGCCCTTTGGTAAGTGCATATGGCAGCGATTTCTTCAGTGATGCGGTAAGCGCGCCCGTACCTTTTAAAACTTCTCCTGCCTGTTTTTTTGTCTGGCTGCGTAGTATGGCGAGGTGCAGTTGTGTCGCGAACATCTCATCATACGCAAGGCGCGCGCGGGCTAGCGCAATCGGCAGCAGATCTTCCGTGCAGGTTGGGTTATGTGCCTGAGTAAGTGCAGCTTTCCATGAAAGCCATTTGGAATTTTCTATCCACTCCGGCAACTCGGGCAGCTTAGAAAGTGCATCAACCACAATGTGGTGGATACGCCGTGAGGTCAGTCCAACGGTAAGCGGATAGACCGCTTCTGGTTTTTGCACCTCTGCCAGCTTATCCAGTGGCGCGATGACATCTGGATGTGTCATCTGCAGTTGGAAATCGAAATGCTCCACCTTACCGCTGATAACTCGCGTTTTACCTACCGGCAGTGCCTGCTTCAGATAATCATCCCGCGCATGGAAGAATACCAACGTGATCTCACCAGTGTCATTCGAGCACAACACTTTATAAGGCTGCTTACCATAGCGTTTTTGTTTGGGTGGCACATGCTCATCCACATGCACCACGAACGTGGCGATCACACCGTCGGGTGCTTCTTTAAGAGGACAGGTAAACCGGCGGTCCACAAGCCCCACGGGCAAATGAAATAGAATATCGCGAATATTAGGCAGGCTGCCCGGTGTGGTGGATGGCGGCAATAGCCTCTCCAGCGCTTTGGCCGTAGCACCCCCTACGCCCTTGATGCGCGTAACTTGTGAGAACAGGAAATACAACAGTTCGTGCCGCATACAGCCAGCATAATCAATAGTGAAACACAAGAACAGCGGCTTATTTTTTAGTATATTCTTAGTAAAATTATGTTAACCTATGGCCATGAAAAATCCAGCAAAAATCTCATTTTGCACCACCTGTAAGGGACGTCTTCATCACCTGAAAGAGACGCTACCGCAGAATCTGAAGAATGCCGCTGAATACCCCGACGTTGAATTCGTTATCCTTGATTACGACAGTCAGGACGGTCTGGGAGAATGGATAAAACAGAATTATCAAACAGAGATCGATTCTGGAAAAATTCGCTATGCAAGGGTTGAGAACAAACCACATTTCCATATGTCACATGCGAAGAACATGGCACACCGCGCAGCAACCGGCGACATCCTGTGTAACCTCGATGCAGATAATATCATCGCACCCGGCTTTGCCAGCTGGCTTAATACACAGTTCACCAAAGATCCTAATATCTATCTGCGTATTGATTCACCACCAAGTCGTAGATTCCGTAGAAATAAAGATTATGTCCCGGGCAAAGAGGGGCGTATCGCACTTAGACGAGAAGATTTCATGTATCTGCATGGGTACGATGAGCAACAATATAAGGGCTGGGGCGGTGAAGACACGAATTTAGATGAGCGCGCTGCTTTGGTAGAATTAAAGCGCATCCAGATCCCGCGGGAGATGGAGGGAGGCGTTATAAAGCACTCTGATGAAGAAAGGGTGAAGCGTTTTGAAGAACAGGACAGAGCTGTATCCGCGGAAAAATTACGCGCCCATCATAGCCTGCCGAGACGCATCCTAAAACACCTGCGCGGGTTCAATACAGAAACAGATACTCCACCTCCACCAGCTGCCAATCCTCATGGCAATTTTGGCTGCGGCACGGTCACGATCAATTTTAAAGATGAGGTCACATTTGACCGGCATGTAAAACCTGTGCGTGTCAGAGAGTCGCAGGCACAACCTTCTGCAGGATCTGGCAAAAGATTTACTACCAGAATTAACGAAGAAGATCGTAGTCGGGATAATACTAGAATTTAGCGCTGCGTTTATCGGCTTCGTCGATCTCAACAAGCGCATTGGCAACATCCGCACCCATACCATCCAGTGCAGCGGCACAATCATCGATCATGTTTCTGTCTGCAATCACCCCACCGATACGGGCAAAGGTAATACTTACAGAAAGACCAAGTGTGGTTTTATTTGGAAGGTCGAATGGATTGGCAGCGATCTGCCAGCGCAGGCGGTTGAATACCATGCGTGCTGATTCCGGTGTGGTATCAAGGAGCAGCACACCAAGACGCCTTGCTGCAACACTGCCCACCACGTCATCCGGACGCAGGTTCTGGCGACATACCATAGCGATGTGCTTGATGATGGAAACGCAGGTATTGTTGCCATATTGAGAGAAATAATCATCGAAATGGTCTATCTGTAAAATAGCAAAGCAGGTGCGCAGATCGCTCTTGCTGTTGTAATAACCCATCAGCTCGATGTCTTTGCCCAGTGAGTATTTATCTGGCAAATGCGTCGTTGGGTCTAAAACCTCGTGACCTTTGAAATTCTCCTGAATTGCCTGACGCAGTGCTTCATTCTTGCGCAGCCCCATGCGATCCTGCAATACCAGCTTGAAATTGATGCTGTCACCACTGGATTCAGAACGCACCACCTTCAGGCGGTATCCGGTCTCTTTTCCGTCTTTTCCGATGATGGCAAAGCTTTGCACCTTGGCAAGCACCTCACCCACATCGTTGGCATCTTTTGCGTATTCAACATACTCGCCCATCATTTCTGCGATGCGTGGCGGCAGGATGCTGGCAAGGTTCTTACCGGAAAGGTCAGCGTTCTTATATCCCAGCATATCCTCTGCGATCTTGTTCACATCGGTAATTTCTATCGACTTTTTGGGGTTATTCTGGCAGATGGTGATGACGGCGTCATCGCTTCGGTAGCCGAGTAGCATATGCGTTTCCGGATTTGTTACGGTTTCTGGGCTAAATTATAGCCCCCGAATGATAAAAAAATGATTAATTTTGAGGATATTGGATTAATTTATGGAGCAGGAATCGCGCCGTAAACGCCTGCTATACCGCAGCTGGCATCGTGGCTGTAAGGAAACCGATATTGTCCTTGGCCAGTTCGCTGAGGAAAACCTGGGAAAACTCTCCCCAGAGCAGCTAGATACCTTTGAAAGCCTGCTGGATGAGCAGGATTGGGACATATGGAACTGGCTGACGGGTAAAACGATGCCTAATTCTAAATACCTGCCACTGCTGGATATGATGAAAGAATATAGCATACCTAAAACATGACCGCACAGACTCGTGAAAACATATCAACTGCCCAACATATGAAGTTGCCTGGCGTACCTGCCAGTGCGGAAGCACTTGCTATTGCCGAATTACTGGCTGGCAAACATGGTGTTGCCCCCTCTTCACTGGTGCATGTGGCAGTAAATGACCGCACATTAGGGACGCTTGCAGCTGCACTGGAATTCTTTGCACCTGACCTAACGGTATTGCACTTCCCTGCATGGGACTGCATGCCCTATGATCGTGTATCGCCGCATGCTTCCATCATGGCAGCGCGTATGCAGGTGCTCAGCCAACTGGTCGATGGCAGTATAAAAAAACCTTTCGTATTGCTCACCACTGCAACAGCTTCCATACAGAAATTACCGCCAAAAAGCCTGATGCAGGCAGTGACCCTGCATATCAGGCAAAAGCAAAATCTGGCGCAGGACAGGATCGTTTCTTTCCTTGCCACCGCCGGATACCGCCGTGTAGGCAAAGCAATCGAGCCCGGTGAATTCGCACTGCGCGGCAGTATCATGGACATTGTACCACCAGCACTGGGTGAAGGTATACGTCTGGACTGGTTCGGTGATGAGATAGAATCCATCCGCACATTCGACCCGCTCTCGCAGGTAAGCAGCGGACATATGGACTTGGTGGTGTTGCATCCGGTGAGTGAGGTCATCCTTAATGACGATACGGTGCTGCGTTTCCGCGAGAATTACCGTGAGATGTTCGGCGCTATCAGTAAAGAAGATCCGTTATACGAAGCGGTGTCCTCGCTGCATAATTATCCGGGCGTGGAGCACTGGCTGCCTCTGTTTTACAATGAGACCCAGACCATTTTTGACTACTGCCCGAATGCCGCCATCAGCATGGATACTGAGGCAAGCAAAACACTCGAAGAACGCCATGAAAGCATCCGTGATTATTACAATGCCCGCCTAGAAGCGCTGAGCATGAACAATAAAAAAACAAGTTTTGCCGCTGGTGCGGTATATCACCCTATCCAGCCGGAACTTGGCTTTGTGATGGAGAAGGAATGGCAATCTATCACGCTGAAAAATTCCTGCATCCAGTTCGATACGTTCAGCCCACCCAATAGCAAGCCGCTTTTCAGGCCTGCCATCCGTCTGGCACAGAACCAGCCGGATTACACACCGTTCGATCAATTGAAAGAGCGCATCAACAATGCCTGTGAGCAAGGTAAGAATGTAATGCTCGCCTGCTTCAGCCAAGGCTCGCGTGAACGCCTGCAAACACTGCTGGCGGAGCGTGGATTCCATGTTGTGCGCGCAGAATCATGGAAAGAAAAAAACAATGTACGCGGTAAGTCGCTTGGACTTTCCGTGCTGCCGATAGAGAATGGTTTTGAAACAGAATCCACCTTAATTCTCAGCGAGCAGGATGTACTCGGTGAACGTATCGCACGCGCAAAGCAGCCCAAGCGCAAATCTGAAGTGTTCCTGCAGGAAGCATCAAACTTCAATGAAGGTGAGTTGCTGGTGCATAAAGAACATGGCATCGGGCGGTTTGAAGGGCTTGTAGCCATCACCGTTTCTGGCGCAGCGCATGACTGCCTGAAGCTGGTATATGATGGCGGTGATAAATTATTCCTGCCTGTTGAGAATATCGACCTTGTCTCGCGCTTCGGGCTGGATGAAGAAGACGCAAAACTCGATAAACTCGGCGGTGCATCATGGCAGGCACGCAAGGCAAAACTAAAAGAGAAAATTCTTATCGCCGCTGAAGCGTTGCTTAAAATAGCAGCTGAGCGTCAGATAAGGCCGGGCGTGGTGATTGAAACACCTGCCGGTACTTATGATGATTTTGTTGCGCGTTTTCCTTACGCAGAAACAGAAGATCAGGATCGTGCCATTAGCGAGACACTGGAAGACCTGCACTCTGGCAAACCGATGGACAGGCTCATCTGCGGCGATGTGGGCTTTGGTAAAACTGAAGTAGCACTGCGCGCAGCATTCGTTGCGGCGATGGGTGACAGCGCGGCTAAGATGCAGGTGGCAGTCATCACGCCGACCACCCTGCTCGCCCGCCAACATTATAAGAATTTCAGCAAACGCTTTGAAGGTTTCCCGCTCAAGATACGCCAGCTCTCACGCATGGTGACCACAAAAGTGCAAAAAGAAACGCATGAGCTATTGGCCAAGGGCGAAGTTGATATCGTTATCGGCACACATGCATTGCTTTCCAAGAGTGTAAAATTCAAGAATCTTGGCCTCGTGATCGTGGATGAAGAGCAGCATTTTGGCGTGGGCCAGAAAGAAAAACTCAAGGAGCTAAAAAGCAATGTGCACGTTCTGACGCTTTCTGCCACCCCTATTCCACGCACGCTGCAAATGGCGCTCACCGGCGTTCGTGACCTTAGCCTGATTACCACACCGCCAGTAGATAGACTTGCGATACGCAGCTTCGTGATGCCGTTCGATCCTGTGGTGATCCGCGAGGCGGTGCTGCGCGAAATGCATCGTGGCGGGCAGACCTTCCTTGTTACCCCGCGCATCAAAGATATTGCCGAGCTTAAAGTGCAGATGAAAGAAATTGTGCCGGAAGCGCGCATCGCCGTGGGGCATGGGCAGATGCCAGCGGCCGAGCTTGATAGAATCATGAATGATTTTTATGATGGCAAATATGACATTCTGCTTTCCACCGCCATCATTGAATCCGGTCTGGATATTCCAACCGCCAACACCATGATTATCCACAAAGCCCATCTCTTCGGTCTTGCACAGCTTTATCAGATGCGCGGTCGTGTGGGGCGCGGCAAGCTGCGGGCGTATGCCTACTTCCTGCTGCCACACCATAAGCTGCTCACCAAAAATGCAACGCGCAGGCTAGAAGTAATGAGCACGCTCGATACTCTGGGTGCAGGCTTTACGCTTGCCTCGCATGATATGGATATTCGCGGCTTTGGTAATCTGGTGGGTGAGGAACAATCAGGACACATCCGTGAGGTAGGTGTTGAGCTGTACCAGCAAATGCTTGAAGAGGCTGTCGCCAGTCTCCGGTCTTCAGTCTCCAGCAAAGAAACTGGAGACCGACGACTGGCGACTGATGACTGGAGTCCACAAATAAACCTTGGCCTGTCTGTATTGATTCCAGAAGGTTATATTGAAGATCTGCCACTGAGGCTTGGCCTCTATCGCCGTGCAGCTGACCTTAAAACCGCTGATGACATCAGTGCTTTTGCATCAGAACTGGTGGACAGGTTCGGTGACATGCCGGATGAAACAAAAACGCTCATCGCGACCCTTGATCTCAAGATACTCTGCAAGGCCGCCCATATCGACCGCATCGATACCGGCCCGAAAGGCGCAGTATTCTCATTCCACAATAACAGCTTTCCAAATCCCGATGCCCTGCTTGCATACATCGCAAAGAATGTTCGTAATCTAAAAGCCCGCCCGGACCAGAAGGTGGTGTTCACCCATGAATGGACAAAGGGCGATGATAAGATAGCGCGGGTTAAAAAGATCGTAAGTGATATTGCAGGTTTACTCGCTTAGCCGATGCCTAACCCAGCTGCATTCCAGACCGGTTAATTTGTCTATCCAGTTCCTGCAGATCCTCATGCACTTCCTTTGCAAGTCTAATAAGGGTTTGGCTGTGCATGACACGATCAAGTGCACCAAGGCTGGTATCCTTGCCGGCATCCAGCGTCGCCGCGCGGTCAGCTTGCTTTATGCGGATGTCATTGATCATTTGCACAGCCTCAGACAGATCACCCGGATCAAGAGAATCCAGCGGTTTGCCATCGCGTATCTTGGGTAAGACCGTATCCACTAAAGCCAGCAATGGCCTGCTTTGATCATATTTCTCCAGCGCGGCCTGAAAATTACGCAAATCAGTAGTATCGCCGGTATATGTTCCGGTGGCTGCCAACTCTGTGACATACGCTTTCAATTTTTTTAGGAATGGTTTCTGCGTGTTCTTGAACGGCGTGCGTTCAACACGGCTTTCTGTATTTTCAATAAGCACAAGTATCTCCTCAAAGCGAAAGGCTTTCAGGAAATCTGCAAAGCTGCTTGAAGACGTCAGCGT
This sequence comes from uncultured Rickettsiales bacterium, assembly GCA_964535825.1. Lineage (GTDB taxonomy): Bacteria > Pseudomonadota > Alphaproteobacteria > Rickettsiales > SXRF01 > CAZAQK01. Next base: position 93,125 of record CAZHUC010000007.1, on the reverse strand, counting down.
GACTTCATGCGAAACCTTGATCGTGCTGCCGATGCCAAGGTTTCCGGTCAGTAATTGGCTGGCTATTTCCCTGGGTGAGCGTTTGGGCGGATTTTCATCGGCATAATTTTTTATTCTGGTCATAGAGTAATCATTATATTGTGTTATTGAATACTAACTAATACCTGCGCATTTTCCAGTCTTGCTCGTTCTGCTTCATCTGCTCATATTCACGGCGTTGCTGTTCCATGATTCTTGCAGCACTTTCTTCGCGTACACAGGTATCATACGATTCTGTACCGGGTTGTTCCCCCATGCTCTGGCATTTGGCAATGGCTGCGCGGTCTGGCTGAACAGCACATGCTGCCAGTAACGGCAACATCATTAAAAATGGAATGCGCATACTAATCTTCCTTTCGTTGTATCTCGGTATATTCCGCTTCGATTATTCGTACACCGCCTTCGGCCCTGCTGGCATTTTCCTTGAAGCGCCAGCGCAGCCATAACTGTTTGCCATACAACAACAGCGTGGCCGCAAGCGCCACGATGAGTATGGCTCCCATCAAGGCAAGACCGAAGGTGAGCGCCACTCCCACAAGCAGTGCAATGAACAATGCAGATAAAATAGTGCCAATGATATGCATCAGACCGTCCCAAAACTTTTAATAAGACTGCCACACACCATGTACCAGCCATCTACGAGCACAAAGAAGATCACCTTGAATGGCAACGAGATCATTACCGGTGGAAGCATCATCATACCCATCGCCATCAGGATGGAGGCAATGAGCATGTCGATCACCACAAACGGAATGAATATCAGGAAGCCTATCTCAAAGGCGCGCTTGAGTTCGCTTATCATAAAGGCAGGGATAAGGATACGAAACGGTGTATCCTCCGGTTTTTTGATCTCCATGTCTTTGGACATACTCACGAATAATTGCAGGTCTTTTTCCCTCACATGCATCATCATGAATTCATGGAACGGCGCACCGATGAATTCCAGCGCCTGTCTCTCGTCGATCTGCTCTTCCAGAAGCGGCTGCACACCATCATTGTAGGCCTGCTCAAACACAGGCGCCATGATGAATGCCGTAAGGAACAACGCCAGCGAGATAAGCACGGCATTTGGCGGTGTCTGCTGCAAACCGAGCGCACTGCGCAGGAAAGAAAGTACGATGATGATACGCATGAACGACGTCATCATGATGAGTATGGAAGGCGCGAGCGAGATGATGGTCATCACCGCAACCAGCTGGATCAATCGCGCGGTTGCCGTGCCGCCGGATGTATTGCCGAGATCCACCGTCATGGATTGCGCAAATGCGCTATCGGCAAAGAACACTGTAGCTAAAATGAGCAATACCCATTTAATCATGCGATACTTCCTTGGCTGCTACTGGTTCGATTCCCGTTTCGATCACTGTTTCCCGCCCCTCTGCAAGCAATATAAGATGCTCTACATTATCGCGACGCACCAGCATGAGCTTCCTTCGCGCATCGATATAACGCGCCTCGATCACATCAAGCCTGTTTGAAGTATTCTCATTAGCTTTGTATATCTTGTAAGAATTTCCGTAACGTTTCAGTACAACATAGAACAAACCGATCAACCCCAGCACAAATATGAATGCCAGCACAAAACGGCTATAATCAACCGTTTCCATGATCGTCCTTTTTCTTGCCGAAAGTATCGGTAGCATCGGCATTGCTGTATGCCACATGCGCCTTGCGGTAATCCGTGAGCCCACGGATCTCTGATGCCAGCTGGTCGCGCTGCTGTGTAAGTTCGTTACCTAACTCGGTCAGGCTACGCAGAAGTTCCTGCAACTTATCTGCATATTGCGCGCGCTGTTCTTTGGATAGATTGAGGGTTGCTTCACAGAGGCGTTTTACTTCTCCATCCAGCCCTTCAAGCTCCATCACCGCACCTTTTTCAAGCAATTCACGGCTCTGTGTAATGAAGGTAGATATATCCTCAAACAATTTCTCAGGCGAAGGTACTACACTCATGACGCCCCCTTCATTGAATCATTCTTGCGGTAGATATAGGTAAGTATCTCAGCCACGGCAGCATAGGCTTCCAGTGGGATCGGTGTGTCAATTTCCAGCTTTGAAAGCAAGGCCGCAAGATCTGTGTCCTGTTTTACCTCAACTCCGCTTGCCCTTGCAATCGCAATGATCTGCTCTGCCAGATAGCCTTTGCCTTTAGCGGATACGCGAGGCGCGGCATCATTATCCTTGTCATAGGTAAGTGCAACAGCGAGCTTGTTCTTATCAAACTCCGGTGATGGTTCATTCTCCATTGCCGCCTCCATCCTTTTTGGTCGGAGATGGCTGCACACCAAGATCTAAATTGAATTCCATGTCGGTAAAGTCGCCAAGACCGCCGCTGGCTGCTGCAAGGTTCTGCTCTGTGATCTTCTCGTGCAGTTCTTTACGCAGGATGGTTGCTTCTTTTGGAAACACAAAACCCAGCTTTACGGTTTTGCCGCGCACTTCCACCACGGTCAGCTCAATATTATTATTGATGATGATGGATTCGCCGATTTTTCTAGTTAAATAAAGCATTTAGGCGAGACCCCGCGATAACTTCCTGTTAAGTGCACAGCTAGTTTTGCCGTAAAAATCTTAGAAAAGCAAATTTTTGTATGAGCAGTTGGCACATTTCTTGTTGGTGTTGGGTAGATAATAATGTATTCTATAGTTACAAACTAGGCAATAATTACCCACCATGAGGCAGCATGAATTATAATGATGTATCCCTGTTCACTCTCATGCGCGGCAAGCTCGGCTACCTTTCAGCCCGCCAGAGTACGATTGCCCAGAATATCGCCAATGTTGATACACCGGGCTATCGCGCACAGGATGTCGCTGAACCGGACTTTAAGAAAATGGCCATTGCGGCCTCTGCCTCACCGGCACAAAAATTGCCCATGCGTACTACGAATGAGAAACATATGAGTGTGGGCGGAAGTATGTCGGCCTTCGAAGCAGTGGAGCGCAAACATACCTACGAACTTAACCCTGACGGAAACAACGTAACCGTGGAAGAAGAATTAATGAAAGCTGCTGAGAACCAGGCGGAATATACCAAGGTGCTGAACCTGTATCGCAAAACAGTGGACATGTTCAAGACTGCCATTGGCCGTCCGGGCGGCGGAGCATAAGGAGTGAATCATGCAACTTGCTGACACATTAAAGATCGCAGCGTCCGGAATGAAGGCACAAGGCGATCGCCTGCGCGTGGTGGCAGAGAATATCGCCAACGCGGACTCCACAGGTGCAACCCCGGGTTCAGAGCCATACCGTCGTAAGATCGTCATGTTCCAGAATATGCTGGATAAGGAACTGGGAATAAAAACGGTGAAAGTAGTGAAGCGCGCCTATGACCAGTCTGACTTCCAGAAAAAATTCGATCCATCACATCCAGCCGCCGATGAACAAGGCTACGTTCTTTATCCAAATGTTAACACTATTGTGGAAATGATGGACATGCGTGAAGCACGCCGCGGGTACGAAGCGAATCTGAATATGATCGAAATATCCAAAAGCATGCTCACAAGAACGATCGATCTGCTGAGAGGCTGATAATATATGGATTCTACACAAATTGGCGCATTGAATGCCTACCGTAACCAGCTCAAGATGCAGCAGGAAATGCAAGCTGCACCTTTGCAGGAGGAAACACCTAATGCGTCCTTCTCGCAGTACTTGAAAGGCGCAGCGACGGAAGCGATCGATAATCAGTATAAAGCTGAAGCCCTGCAAATGGATTCACTCACCGGCAAAGTAGAGCTGGCTGATCTGGTGACCGCCGTATCAAACGCCGAACTTACGCTCAGCACCGTGGTTGCCGTGCGTGACCGGGTGATAAACGCCTATCAGGAAATTATAAGAATGCCTATCTAGGCAACTTCCTTAGGCAAAGCATCCACCACCGCTTTCGATATATCTGAGATCTCACCCATGATGGCAAAGGCCAGCGTGATGTCTTCCTGCGTCAGTGGCTTATGGAATACAGAATCCGGTTCGAACAGATTTTTATTCGAAGGAATACTGATGAGCAGCTTATCATTAAAGAAAGCGCACTGAGGTGTGAGGGCGAATGCCTTTGCATCCTTGGATATATTGGTCTCTACCGGCGAATAGCTGTGACGCGAGGATTCCACGCGGAAACTACCGGTCTTGAACCAACTGAGGATCGCACCGGCCATGGCGGCCATCATATCGCCAAGCCCTTCGGCCATGCGCTCAAGGGCATAGGCTATCTTGTCATCCACGGAAGGGGACTGATTCTTGCTTTGCATCACCACATCAGAAATTTTGAGGAACGAGCGCAACAATTTCTCTGAAAGTAATCGCTCTGCTTCCGGCTGTACTGTGGAATAGGCTTCCAGTTTTTGCGTAAAGCTGCTTTCAGTAAAACTGACCCGCTTGTAGCCATCATATTTTTCAGCCACAAAATCGTTGATGCTATCGTGTTTCTGGAGCACCACGGTCTTTCCGTCGAATTTGCCACGCAGTACAAGATTGGTATCATTGATATCCAGCACAATAAATAGCCCCGAGAATACAGCAAGCTGCGAAGACTCCCGCTGTACTTTCAAATGCACTTCAGAGATCTCGACATTCACGCCGTTAAACTGCCCGCGGATGTAATCAGAGGAATCATAGCTGTCGAATTCCGGCAGGTTTGGTGCACTTCTGAAACTACGCAGCGATAATTTACGGTCACCATACATGGTGAATGCGCCAAAATAACCTAATAGCTGCGTGAAAAGTTGTTGTTTCAGCAGCATGGGCTGGTTCACCACGCCGGTCGAGCCGGGCATGGATGCGCCTATTCTGAGTGTATCGTAGCGGTAGCGGAACAAGGGATGCACCGCAAACACGATAATGGATATAATGAGTATGATCGCTGCCATCACATGCACCACCAGTGTGCCAACAGCCGACAGGCCATTACCCAGATAATCCCAGCGTGTAAGCAGCGTGAACCAGAACGGGAACGCAAACAATAATACACAGGCAAGCACTGCACGGAATTTCAGTTTGTGCAGGAATCGTATGCGCCGCTCTTCAAATGCTTTTGTTATCTGCACCGCATGCGCGGTGAAGGCTTCCATTGTGAATTGTGGATCTTGCGCCATTACTTCCCCTTATAACTTTGGGCAATAGCATATCGTAAAATTAGGATGCCTCCATTGTTTTTTTCAGCTATAGGTTAATCAACCTAGCAGGAGTATGGATTTGGAAGCTGCCGAAATCATTGATATCTGCCGTGAAGCCATTTATGTGCTGATAATGATAGCAGCACCGCTGATGGTGGTTGCCTTGCTGGTTGGCCTTGTGATCGCACTATTCCAGGCACTCACGCAGATCCAGGAAGCCACCCTTACCTTCGTGCCCAAGATCCTTGCCATGCTGGTGACACTTTCCCTGATGCTGCCTTTCATGTTCGACACGCTGGTATCATTCAATAACAAGCTGCACGAGAAGATCGTGCAAATAGAGTGATGCTGTCGGAATTCCTAGTTTCCGAACTGTTCGCGTTCATGCTGGTATTTTGTCGCCTCGGCACGGCACTGATGGTTATGCCCGGCTTCAGCGAGATCTATGTCTCCGTGCGTATACGCCTGTTACTTGCCCTCACCTTCAGCCTCGTGCTGACACCCACATTGCAGGCACTGCCACCCTTGCCATCAGAGATATTTGGGCTGACCACACTTATCATCGCCGAGATACTCACCGGCTTCCTGATCGGCACGATAACACGCATGATGATCGCTGCCATCCACATGGCCGGCATGATCATCGCTTACCAGTCCAGCCTTGCCTCCGCCCTCATCCCGGATGTCACACAGAGTCAGGGCGGACAAGGCTCTGTACTGGGTAATATGCTGGCCATGTCGGCACTGGTAATTATTTTTGCCAGCGATACCCATCATCTCATGCTGCGTGGCATTGCTGACAGCTACTCCCTTTTTCTACCGGGGAAAATGCCCATGGTGGAAGATTTTGCCAATCAGGCCAGCCGGCTAATGAGCGGCGCGTTCGCCATGGCCATGAAACTATCCGCCCCCCACCTTGTGGTGGGTATGGTAATGTATCTGGGCGCAGGCGTCATTGCACGACTGATGCCGAATATGCAGGTCTTCTTTATTATGATAGCGCCACAATTGCTTATCAGTTTCTTTATATTCATGATCGTCATAAGCTCCATGCTCATGTGGTATCTTGATTATTTCCGCGAAACGCTAGGCGGCTTCCTGTACGGGGGTTGAGATGGCTGAAGACGATCAGGATCAGGAACAAAAAACAGAACAACCGACATCCAAACGGTTGGAGGAAGCCTTTAAAAAAGGCCAAGTCCCTTTTTCACGCGAAGTCACCAGCTTTCTTATATTATTTGTGTTGGCACTCACGGTGGTAGCGTTTGCTCCTTCCATGCTTAAAAATATCAAATTGCTACTCATGCCTTTTATTGCCAACCCCGAGAGCATGCCCGTGGATATGAAAGGTGTAGGCACAGCACTTTCCACAGTGGCGTTCTCTTCGCTGGCGATACTGGCACTTCCACTTGCCTGCATCATATTTGCCATTTTTGGCTCAAGTTTCCTGCAGAACGGCGTTGTCATCAGCACTGAGCCCATCATGCCAAAACTAAGCAAGATATCGCCGCTGGCTGGAATCAAGCGCATGTTCTCGATACGCTCCCTGGTGGAATTTACTAAAAGCCTTATAAAGATCATCGTGGTCGGTGTGGTAGCCTTCCTTGCCGTTTACCCAGAACTCACCCATATCAAACAACTCCCGAACAGCACCACTAATGCCATGCTTCAGTATCTGGGCGATACCAGCTTCCACCTGTTGGTAGGCATTGTGATTGCCATGTTCTTCATTGCGTTGCTCGATCTGTTCTACCAGCGTTGGCAACATATCAAATCCCTCCGTATGAGCAGGCAGGAGATACGCGATGAATACAAGCAATCGGAAGGCGATCCGATGATAAAGCAACGCCTGCGCGCCTTGCGGCAAGAGCGCGCCCGCCAACGAATGATCGCTGCCGTACCGCAGGCAGATGTGGTCATTACCAACCCGACCCACTTTGCGGTGGCGCTCAAATATGACTCCAAGGAAATGAAAGCCCCCACACTGGTGGCCAAGGGACAAGACCTTATGGCCAAACGGCTCAGGGAGATCGCCGAAGAGCATGAAGTACCCATCGTTGAGAATCCGCCATTGGCACGCGCATTATATAGTTCCGTTGATATTGATGAGGAAATACCCACCGCGCATTACGAGGCCGTGGCCAAGATCATCTCTTACGTTTACCAGCTCAAAGGCAAGACGTTTTAATTTATTTGCTTATTTTCAAAAACCTGCGCTATTTATTAGCAGAAAATTAATATTCGACTGACAGATTCTAATTCCAAGATGCAGGCACGTTACACAGATATTGATATGTCACACAATGGCGCGATGGATTTTGTTATCCGCAAACGTCGTCCGTCCGTGGCCTATATCATGGCCATATTCATCATCACCTTTGTGATGGGACTTTCCGTCATCCTGATGACCGCTGATAAAGTAGCACTATCGGCGTTTCTTGTTTTTGTTGTTTTCGCCACCGGCTGGTATGTGTTGCTGCAATTACAGCGCACCCACGACCTGCTGCTTGCCACCGAATTCCAGAATTCCTTGTTCGCTTCTGCCCTTGGTATCAATAACAAATTCTGCATGATCATGAAGCGCGATGGGAACATTGTATATCTCGATCGCTCATTCCAGGGCATGTTCCCTGATTTCCTGAAACAATCACGCCGGACGCTCGATATGCTGCTTGAGATCGGCTCTGTCTCACGCGAGGAAAGCGACAAGATCTATGCCGCCATCGGCCGCGGCGTGTTCGAGAAAGTGATCTTCAATATTAAAGGCGCAGGCAACGAGATGCATAAAATTGTTATGTCCGTTGAACCTATCTTGCGCCCGAGTGGTTTTGTGCTGTTGCGTGGCCGTGAGTTCGTGGAGGCACGCGCCAGTGCCGATGAAAAACCGTCTGATTCTCCGATAAACAAATCAACGGTCACACTGTTCTCGCATATCATGGATTCCATGGATATGGGCGTATATATGACCGGGCCGGATGGCGTGTTCGTATATATCAACCATGTGCTGGAAGAATGGCTTGGTTTTAAAGAGGGAGAAATCTCTTCCAGCAACCTTGCCCTGAATGATGTGATCTATCACAGCAGCAAAAATACCGGCCGTATCATCCCGGATAATTTTGAAGGCGAACTGATGCTGCAAAAGAAGAGTGGTGGCTTCATGAAAGTGTTCGTGAACCAGAAGGTCATCGCGGATGACACAGGAAAGCTGCTCGGTTGCACCGCCGTGGTGCACAGCTATGCTGAAAGCAGCACGGATATTAAAAAGAAGCTGTGGTAGGCTGTGGAAAATTTTATTGATAATTCCCCTATCGCTATCGCGCAGTTTGACGCCTCCGGCAATATTGTTATAGCCAATGCCGCATTCCACAGACTAACTCAGGACACTCTGGTCTCAAGCCTGCCTTGCAGCCTGCTTTCCATGATCGATGATGCCGAACGCCGCGATGCCGAGATCATCATCACCAAAGCATCCACCGGGGAAGTATCAACAGACCCGATACAACTTAGCCTAAAATTGCCAAACAATGTGCAGGTCACGGTGTCGGCATATTTTAGTATTATCAAACGAAATCTCGAACAGGTACTTATCATGCAATGCGTGGATATTACCGAGCAGAAGAATCTTGAGGTTCGCTTCGCCCACTCCCAGAAAATGCAGGCCGTTGGCCAACTGGCTGGTGGTGTGGCGCATGATTTCAACAATCTACTCACCGCCATGATCGGCTTCTGCGACCTGCTGCTTATGCGACACCCTGCTGGCGATCAATCATTCGCTGATATCATGCAGATCAAACAGAATGCCAACCGCGCAGCAAACCTTGTGCGCCAGTTGCTTGCATTCTCTCGCCGCCAGACCTTACAGCCAAAGATCATTGACCTGACCGACGTACTGGCTGAGCTTTCGAACCTTATCCGCCGGCTTATCGGTGAAAATATTGAACTCAAGATGATCCATGGCCGTGACCTTGGGCATGTTCGTGCCGATCAGGGGCAGCTGGAGCAAGTACTTATCAACCTTGCGGTGAATGCCCGTGATGCCATGGCTAATGGCGGTGCGCTCACCATTCGTACCAGCAAAGTATCCATCAGTGGTGAACGCTCCCTGCCGCGTGACCTGATCGCCCCTGCCGAGGAAGATAAATCCATTCCTAAAGGGGATTATATATTGGTTGAAGTAGCTGATTCTGGCTGCGGTATCCCTAAAGACATCATCCAGAAGATCTTCGAGCCATTCTTCTCTACCAAACCGGTTGGCTCTGGTACCGGCCTTGGCTTGTCTACCGTATACGGTATCATCAAGCAAACGGGTGGTTATTTATATGTACGCAGCAAGGAAAATGAAGGCACTACCTTCAACATCTATTTCCCAAGCGTTGCAGCCACACAATCGACTGCTGCCGCAGAAGCCGAGACGGATGCCGCAGACAAACCATCCAACGTGGATCTGACGGGTAAAAGCACTGTATTGCTGGTAGAAGATGAAACACCTGTGCGTATCTTTGCCGCCCGCGCCCTGAGAAATAAAGGCTACACCGTACTGGAAGCAGACTGCGCCGAAACCGGTATCGAAGTGATGACCGAGCACGGCAAGGATGTAGAGGTCATCATCACCGACGTTATCATGCCTGGCATGAACGGCCCGACCATGATCGAAAAACTCACGCCACAATATCCTGACGTGAAGGTGATATTCATTTCCGGCTATGCCGAAGATATTTTTGTGAACAGCTATGGCACAGAGCGCAGTTTTAACTTCCTCGCCAAACCATTTACGCTGAAACAATTGGCCAGTAAGCTCAAAGAAGTCATCGGGGGATGAACTCCCTTTTTGCACCCATGGATTTTTATTGCGAGCGGCTGGACACTACGTTTTGGAGTGAGCCACTCAATGCCATCACTAATGCAGCATTCCTGATCGCTTCATGGCTTTTATACAGGCAATATAAGCAGTTACATCATCACTCAAGGTCCTGCCTTATCCTTATATGCCTCATTGCACTTGTAGGTGTCGGCAGCTTTTCATTCCACACCTTCGGAACATACATCACCATGTTCGCCGATATCATACCCATCATCTGTTTTGTGTGCTGTTTCCTTGTCATATCGCTGCGTTCATTACTTGGCCTGAGCAAAGCGCAGTCATTCGCCGCACTTATTGCATTTCTTGGTGTTTCTTATCTTATGATACAGTTACCAAGAGAATATAGTTTCAACGGTTCGGCCAGTTATTTTGGATGTTTATTTGCATTGCTTGTCATTGGCGCAGCCCTTGCTTACCGCGGGCATCCTGCCAAACACGCATTCCTTATGGCATGCTTATTATTTACGCTCTCTATTACATTTAGAAGTATTGATATGTCTGTGTGTGAAGATTTCGTACACGGCACGCATTTCCTCTGGCATATCTGCAATGGCATGGTGTTATACATCCTCACCAGAACATTATTTGCACCGACCATACACACTCACAAATAGCATTTGCGCTCAATAATAAACGGTGTAGATTGACGGTAACTATTATTAACGAAAAATCGTTCAGGGGGAACATATGGATAAGAATAAAGCACTTGAAACCGCACTGAGCCAGATCGAGAAAACATTCGGCAAGGGCTCTATCATGAAACTCGGCGAAGGCCAGACCGAGAAGATCGATGCTATATCCACCGGCTCACTAGGTCTGGACATTGCCCTTGGGGTGGGAGGTATTCCGCGCGGCCGTATCATTGAGATCTATGGGCCTGAAAGCTCTGGTAAAACCACACTCACCCTGCATATCGTGGCAGAAGCCCAGAAAAAAGGTGGCGTGTGCGCATTCGTGGATGCCGAGCATGCCCTAGACCCCGTATATGCCAAAAAGCTTGGCGTTAATACCGATGAACTCCTTATCTCCCAGCCTGATACCGGTGAACAGGCGCTCGAAATTACCGATACACTCGTGCGTTCCGGCGCGGTTGATGTTGTGATCGTGGACTCTGTGGCTGCACTCGTACCTAAAGCCGAACTGGAAGGTGAAATGGGTGATTCACACATGGGCCTGCAAGCCCGCCTGATGAGCCAGGCGCTGCGCAAACTCACCGGCTCTATCAGCCGTACCAACTGCACCGTGATCTTCATCAACCAGATCCGCATGAAGATCGGTGTGATGTTCGGTAACCCGGAAACCACCACCGGCGGCAATGCACTGAAATTCTACGCGTCCGTTCGCCTCGACATCCGCCGCATCGGCGCGCTGAAAGACAAAGAGGAAGTGGTAGGCAATGCCACCCGCGTGAAAGTGGTGAAGAATAAGGTCGCCCCTCCTTTCCGTCAGGTGGAGTTCGATATCATGTATGGTGAAGGTATCTCCAAGCTGGGCGAGCTCATTGACCTCGGCGTGAAATCCGGCATCGTGGAAAAATCCGGCTCGTGGTTCTCATACAATAATGAGCGCATTGGGCAGGGCAAGGAAAATGCCCGCGATTACCTGAAGAATAACCCTAAAACCGCTGATGCGATCGAAAAGAAGATCCGCGAAAGTGCCGGTGTTATCACCCAGGCTCTCAAAGGTGAGGTCGCAGAACCGGAAACGGAAGACGCAGCATAACATAAACCTGCTCTATGCAATTCCTGCTCATCGCCTATGATGCCACAGATGCTGATGCCCTCTCCCGCCGGTTGAGCGCGCGGGAGAAGCATCTGGCGTATGCCGAAGGGCAGCAGAAGCGCGGCGAGCTTCTTTATGGCGGGGCAATTCTGGATGCCGAAGGCAAGATGATAGGCTCATGCGGGGTATATGATTTCCCCGACCGTGATGCCATGAGCGATGCACTTTCCAATGACCCGTATGTCACTGGCAAGGTATGGAATACCATTACCATCCAGCAATATCGTGTTGCCCCGTTCTTTGCCCCAAAGGCTGATGCGGCATGATGCGCTACAAAGAACAAAAATTTATCCTGCCCAAAAGCCTCGACAAACTCGCAAGTTTTGCTTGTAGATTGGACACGGGAAAAATCGTTTTTGAAGGCGCATATAAGGACTCTGAGGCACTGCCGCTAAGCTATTTAATTGAGGATGGCGAACGTTTCCTTGCGGATGAAAGTCTGCTGGAGTCAACGGATGATGCAAAACTTCCAGCCAGACAGGCGTTAGCGCGACTCAGTAGCTATTATGTGGGCAGTGAGGCTGCTCATTCAGATGATCCTTTAGTCGATCTTGCACGCTGGTTGGATCATTATCGGGATTTTTTATTGCCTGCAAAAAAGCACGAGGGAGTGCCGGAGGATGAAGCTGCCGGTGTCCGCGCACTGGCACAGGATTTTGCCATTGTTGCCTCCTATTTTGATTCCCAGCGGGCACGTTGCTCCAATGTATTGGCTAACCTGCAGGCCGAACTGAGCGACCCTGAAAAAAAACAGAAGTCAGACATGATGTTTGCCGAACTCCGCGCCGCCAGGGAAGAAGAGCTTAATGCAGTTTATTATAAGCACCATGCCTACTTCGTGGAGCACGATATCTCACTTGATAAACTAAGGGACCAATTACCCAGGGGCATGGACTCGGAAGGACGAATGTCCGGCTATTCCGCCGCCATGCGTAGCTACAAGGATATTGCCACCAAATTTAATAATGCAGCCCGGCTTACCAACATGATTCTGGATCAGGCCATAGCCATAGCCAGCAAAACCGGCCCGGATAAGGCCAATGACAGCCCGTCACTGCCTTAAATCCTTGGCCTTGCAAGTGCTCGGGTCTTTGGATATTCTCAGCTCCCTATGAAAAACACGAACGATATACGCAAGGCCTTCCTCGATTATTTTGCCCGCAATGGGCATGAAGTGCGCCCATCCAGCTCTTTAGTGCCACAGAATGACCCCACCCTCATGTTTGCAAACGCAGGCATGAACCAGTTCAAGAACGTGTTCACGGGTGCTGAGAAACTGCCCTTCAGCCGCGCCGCCACCAGCCAGAAATGCGTGCGCGCCGGCGGCAAGCATAATGATTTGGATAACGTGGGTTATACCGCCCGCCACCATACCTTCTTTGAAATGCTCGGCAATTTTTCTTTCGGCGATTATTTCAAGGAAGAGGCCATCAACTATGCGTGGGAACTGCTCACGAAGGATTACGGCCTGAATAAGGACAAGCTCTGCGTCACCGTGTATCATGATGATGACGTGGCGTGGAATCACTGGAAAAAAATCACCGGCTTTGCCGACCATAAAATCATCCGCATCGATACCAATGATAACTTCTGGTCGATGGGCGATACCGGCCCGTGCGGCCCGTGCTCCGAGATTTTTTATGATCACGGCGAACATATCAAAGGCGGCCCTCCGGGCAGTGCTGATGCGGACGGTGACCGCTTTGTGGAAATCTGGAATCTCGTGTTCATGCAATATGAACAGGTAGATGAAAGTACCCGCGTGAATCTGCCAAAACCGTGCGTGGATACTGGCATGGGGCTGGAACGCATTGCCGCTGTGATGCAGGGCGTGCATGATAATTATGACATAGACCTGTTCAAAGCCATTATTGCTGATATTAAATCAGAGGCAGGAAAGATCGGCGGCCAGCCAGCGAAAGAAGCAGCTGCGTATAAGGTCATCGCCGATCATCTGCGTTCAAGCTGTTTCCTGATCGCGGATGGTGTGATGCCATCGAACGAAGGGCGTGGTTATGTATTGCGCCGCATCATGCGCCGCGCTATGCGCTATGCGCATCAGCTAGGATGCCATGAACCACTCATGCATCGCTTAGTCCCTTCCCTAATCACCCAGATGGGTGGCGCGTACCCTGAGCTTGGCCGCGCCAAGGCAACCATTGAAGAAAGCCTGCGCACAGAAGAAGAACAATTCAAACGTACGCTCGATCGTGGCATAAAATTACTAGAGGAAGAAACTGCCAAAGTAAGCAGTGGCAAACGCTTTTCTGGTGAAGCAGCCTTTAAATTATATGACACCTATGGTTTCCCGCTCGACTTGACGCAGGATATGCTGCGCGCCCAGAATATTGAAGTGGATATCATCGGCTTTGAAAAATGCATGGATCAGCAGCGCGAAATGGCACGCGCCGCGCATAAAGGCTCAGGCGATGTGGCCACCAGCCGTGTCTGGTTTGCCGTAAAAGAAAAAACCGGCGCGACGGAATTTGTGGGTTATGATGCCGACGAAGCAAAAAGCAAAGTGCAATCCATCGTGAAAGATGGCGCTGAAGTAGCTGCCGCCAATGCAGGTGACAAAGTTTATATCGTACTCGACAAAACACCGTTCTACGGTGAATCCGGCGGTCAGGTGGGTGATACCGGCGAATTTAAAGCCGTTGCAAAAATTCTGGATACACAAAAACCAGTGGAAGATCTCATCGTTCATCAGGCAAAGCTTTCTGCATCACTAAAAGTTGGTGATACTGTGCATGCTATGATCGATGTGGCAAAGCGTAACACCACACGCTCCAACCACTCGGCTACCCACCTGCTCCATAAAGCACTGCGCGATGCGCTGGGCGAGCATGTGACACAAAAAGGTTCATTAGTTGACCCTGACCGTCTGCGTTTTGACTTCAGCCACCCGAAAGGTGTAACGCCTGAAGAAATTCAGAAGATAGAAGCCGAGGTGAATGAAGTGGTATGGCGCAACACGCCCGTGGGCTGCAAGGTGATGTCCCCCGAGGATGCCATCAAGGAAGGTGCTATGGCACTCTTCGGTGAAAAATATGGCGATAAGGTACGCGTTCTTTCCATGGGCGAAAAAAATGGCAAGACCTACTCCGTAGAGCTTTGCGGCGGCACGCATGTGCGCGCCACGGGTGATATCGGCATGTTCAAGATTTCCTCGGAAGGTTCTGTGGCATCCGGTATCCGCCGTATCGAGGCCGTTACCGGTGAGAATGTTCGCGAATATTTAAGCGGTGTACTTTCCACACAACTGGAACAGGTATCTAAACTAGCGGATGACAATCTAAAACTCATTAATGAACTGGCAACCCTCGGCAAAAAACAAGCTGCGGCTGATCTTTCAACCGCCAATATCGACCTAGCAGGTATCAGCGCGAAAGACCTCTTCGCACGGTATGATAGTGCTATCGCTACTTTGCAGAAAAATGAAGACGCCCTGCGCGAGCATAATAAAAAACTTACCAAAGAACTCGCCGACGTAAAAAAACAAGCTGCACTGTCAAATGCTGGTGAAGTAAAGCCTGAAAAAATTGGCAATATCCAGTTCATCGGCAAGATATTTGACGGGCTGGATGCCAAGGATATGCGCAGCATTGCGGAAGGCTACCTGAAGCAGATCGAGCCGGGCATCGTGTTCGTGGCGTCTAATAATGATGGCAAAGCTTCAATCATCATTGGCATGGATACATTCCTGACCGATATGTATAACGCCGTTACATTACTTCAGGCAGCCGTAGCCATCGTGGGTGGCAAAGGCGGTGGTGGTAAACCCACCTTCGCGCAAGGCGGCGGGCCGGATGCCAGCAAACTGGGAGAGGCACTGGCTTCACTCAAGGCAAGTCTTTCTGGTCAACCTGCTGAAAAAGTTGGTTAAACAGAACATTCTTCAAATCGTAATGTGCCAAAAGCCACAAAATATGCTTTAATTAGGGAATAAGGCATAAAAGGAGAATCGTATGGTTGAACAAAAAACCCCCAAAGATGCAAAAAATGAAGCCCGCGCACTAGAAATGACATTAGAAGCCCATGGCCACGAGATGGATGCGGATACCAAACTTCAACTTCGTGTACGCCAACTGGCATTAGAAGGTCTTGTGGACGCTGATAAAAAAGCTGATCAAGAACTTAAGCGCAGGGCATTGGAATCTTTGAAAGCAAAAGACCCTCAGAGATAATAATTTTCTCCCCTTCATGCATTCTGCATGTTAGAGGGATAATATGAGTGTTCCCCAAGCAATTACCATCGCTTATGGCGATGGGTTCGGCCCGCATGTTATGGAAGCAGCACTCGCCGTGCTGCGTGAAGCCGGCGCAAACCTCACCATCGAAACCATCGAGATAGGCAGTCGCATATACTCAATGGGCAGCAAAACCGGTATTTTGCCCTCCGCATGGAAAGTGCTGGAAAAAAACCGCGTATTACTCAAAGCCCCTGTAATAGTGCCTGAAGGCTGCCGTGAGACCGGCGAGGTCATTCGTGAATATTTTGGTTTGGATGATACCAACATAAACGATAACTTCGCCCTGTTTGAACCCACCTACACGTCCGAATGCTGGGATAAAAAACCGGCCACATTGTCACCAGAGCCAGTACTGCGCGTGGCCATTGCCATGCTCATTCACATCGGGCAAATGGAAACCGCAGCAAGGATAGAGAACGCGCTAAACAAAGTGCTGGATACAAAGCTCGTAGAAAAAGAGCGCAAGCGCCTTGCACGCATGACCGATGCTATCATCGAAAGTCTCTGAAAATTCTGTATAAATCATGAGAATGACAAGTACGCCTTAGTCTGTTATAAGGCTTCTCTCACAACGTACGGATATTCCATGAAACCAGAAGATAACCACCTGCTGCAAACCATAAAAAGCGTGTTCGTTCCCATTCATCCGGCAGGATGGATGTTCATTGCCATTTTTGCCATCGTATCACTTGGCCTGAGCATGATATGGAGCGGGTTTGGTTGTATCGGCATGATACTCACCGCATGGTGCGTGTATTTCTTCCGCGACCCGGATCGTATCACCCCTATCCGCGAAGGTCTTATTGTCAGCCCGGCCGATGGCGTGGTGCAGAAGATCTGCAAATGTGTGCCACCGGCAGAGCTTGACCTTGGCACGGCAGAACGCGTGCGTGTCAGCATTTTCCTGAACGTATTCAATGTACATGTGAATCGTATTCCTATCGAAGGCAGCATCAGCAAACTCCATTACCAGCATGGCAAATTCCTGAATGCCTCACTTGATAAAGCCAGCGAAGAGAACGAGCGCCAGAGCATCAAGATCACCACACCCGATGACATGACGGTTGGCGTGGTGCAGATCGCAGGGCTGGTTGCACGCCGTATCCTGTGTGACCTGAAAGAAGGTCAGTCTGTTAAGACCGGTGAGAAATTCGGTATCATCCGCTTCGGCAGCCGTACCGATGTGTATCTGCCACCCGATGTGATACCGCTGGTTATTGAAGGTCAGATTGCAATAGGTGGTGAGACTATTATCGCTGATCTGAAAAGCTCAGAATCTGAACGCGTAGGAACAAAGCACTAATAGCATGAAACGACGCTACTCAGACAAACCACGCCGCCGGCTTAAAGAACAGCCACTTTCCCGCCTTTTCCCGAATATGGTGACATTGGCTGGATTATGTTGCGGCCTGTCTGCGATTCGCTTTGCGATCATGGGCCGCTGGGAGATGGCCGTGGCGTTCATTATCGCCGCCGCTCTTATTGACGGCATGGATGGTCGTATCGCACGTATGCTAGGCGCAACCAGCGTGTTCGGCGCTCAACTTGATTCACTTTCGGATTTTGTGTGCTTTGGTGTTGCCCCCGCACTCATCATGTATCTGTGGGGGTTACATGACATACGCGGTATCGGTTGGGCAATTACCTTGTATTTTGCTATTTGCACGGCACTGCGCCTGGCACGCTTCAACACTGCGCTATTCGATGATGACAAAGAACCGTGGGAAAATAAATTCTTCATCGGTGTGCCCTCACCGGCTGGCGGCATATTGTGCCTGCTACCTGTGGTGATAACGCTCCAGTTACCTGAAGGCTATACTCCCAACAGCATCTTTGTTGCGTCTTATGTTGCCATTATCGGCACGCTGATGGCCAGCCGTATCCCTACATTCTCGGGCAAGAACCTGCGTATCAAACACGAGATGATACCTTTTATCATGCTGGTATCCTCGGTGCTCATCACCCTGTTCATTATCGAACCATGGACAACCATATCCACCGTGAGCATCGCTTATATCACTTCGATCGTTTTCAGCGCACGCTTATGGAACAGGTATAAAGAACAATCAGCCGCAGCGAATCTTCATAATGAGGATGGTGAAGGCCATTAAGAAAGTAATGCCATTCGCCAGCATGAGCGACGGGCTTTCAAGCATAACCCCATAGATGAACCACAGACCAATTCCGGTGGTGATCATGGCATACATCCCAAGCGAAAGGCTCTGAGTGTGCCTTTCCTTCAATACCTTGATGGTCTGGGGCACATAAGCCGCAGTGGTTAAAATTGCAGCAAGCAGGCCTATCCATTCAGGATTCATGAGGTATAACCTTAAGAAAATAGAGGGTTTTAGCGAAGTTAGATTGACAATCGTGCCTAATCTTCTAAACCAATTATCCGTGATTTCAACGAATTAAAGAGCCTATGTCCAAACCATTGCTACCCGCCGGATGTTATGACCTTCTGCCTCCTTATGCCAGGCAGCAGTCGGAGATCGCTGGCATCTTGCTTCGGACATTCGAAAGTTTTGGCTACGAACAGGTATCTCCACCGCTGCTGGAATATAGCGAGAATCTGTTAGCTGGCCGTGGCACGGCGCTGTCTTCCCAGATATTCAGGGTCATGGACCCCGGTGCACATAAGGTCATGGGCCTGCGTGCCGATATTACCCTTCAGATCGCCCGCATCGCATCCACCCGCATGGTAAATACCCCTCGCCCACTACGCGTCTGCTACAACGGGCTGATACTTCGTATGCAGGGCGAACAGCTGCGTGGCGACCGCCAGCTCAGGCAGGCTGGTATCGAGTTGATCGGCGTATCATCTGCAGAAGCAGATGCCGAGGTCATCCGTGTTGCAGCAGAAGCACTGCACGCCGTTGGAGTTAAAGATCTTTCCATTGATCTGAACCTGCCCGGTATCGTGAGCGCCTTGCTTGCATCCGACAAGCTGGATAACGAGCAGCTTACCGACCTGATGGAAGCTATTGCCCATAAGGATATTCCAACCATCCGCACCTTCCATTTCATCTATAAAGATTCACTGATCGAGCTGTTGCAATGCGCTGGCCCGGCCGAGAAAGCTCTGGATATCATCAGCCGCCTCGACCTGCCGGAAAAGGCACGCAAACAGTGTGATGATCTCACGCAAGTGGTGAGCATTCTTCGCAGCAGTGGAAAAAAAGAATGGGTCGTTACTATTGATGCCACAGAAGTACGCGGCCTGAATTATCACTCTGGTATCAGCTTCTCCCTGTTCGTTCCCGGCTCTTCGTGTGAAGTGGGCCGCGGCGGACGTTATCTTATCGAAGGTAAAACGCAGGAAACCGATCTGGAAGCAACAGGCTTCACGCTGTATGTGGAAACACTCGCTGGTATCCTGCCACAGTTGCAGGCGCAAAAGCGCGTGTTCATCTCCAGCCAGAAAGACGAGGCTGCGGCAGCAGACCTTCGTGCCAAAGGCTATGCCACCGTGTATGCACTGGCAGAATATGGCAATGATGAATTGGAAGCCGTGCGGCTAAATTGTAATTTTATACTTAAGGACGGACAGTTAAAGGAGTTGCGTAAGGCATGACAAATGTGGTGGTGATCGGCTCACAATGGGGCGATGAAGGCAAAGGAAAAGTAGTAGACTGGTTGTCAGAGCGCGCGCAGGTGGTGGTTCGTTTCCAGGGCGGTCACAATGCCGGCCACACACTGGTGATCGACGGCAAGACCTACAAATTATCACTGCTTCCCTCAGGCATCGTACGCGAGGGCAAACTTTCCATCATCGGCAATGGCGTGGTCATCGACCCATTCGCACTACTGGAAGAGATCGAAAATGTTGGCAAGCTCGGCGTAAAAGTAACCTCGGATAATTTGCGTATCGCAGAGAACGCGCCGCTTATCCTTCCTGTGCATCGCAAAGTTGACCTGATGGCCGAGACCATCCGCGGCAAAGGGAAGATCGGCACAACAGGCCGTGGCATTGGACCAGCCTATGAAGACAAAGTGGCACGCCGTGCCGTGCGTGTGTGCGACCTTGCCGATGAAGAATTACTGCGTGATAAAATTGAGAATCTGCTGGTGTATCATAATGCGCTGCTCAACGCCGCCAACGCACCTGCCATGACGGTTGATGAGATATTAAAACCACTCCTGCAGATCGCGCCTAAAATTCTGGAATTCTCAACACCTGTGTGGCATCTGCTGCACCAGCTCAAGCGTGAAGGCAATCGCATATTATTCGAGGGTGCACAGGGCACGATGCTGGATGTTGACCATGGCACGTACCCTTACGTTACCTCTTCAAACACCATCGCTGGTATGGCAAGTGTGGGCTCTGGTGTCGGCATGAATGGCATCGGTTATGTACTCGGCATCACCAAGGCATACACCACACGCGTGGGCAGTGGCCCATTCCCTACAGAGTTGAACGACGAGATCGGCCAGAAGATCGGCAAGATCGGTCATGAGTTCGGAACAGTAACTGGTCGTGCACGCCGCTGCGGATGGTTCGATGCAGTACTGGTGCGTCAGGCCATCAAGATTTCCGGTATTCACGGCATCGCCCTCACCAAGGTGGATGTACTGGATGGTTTTGACACAGTGAAAATTTGCGTGGGTTATAAGCATAACGGCAAGATCTATGATTACCTGCCCGCATCGATGAAAATTCAGGCTGAAATAGAGCCAATTTATGAAGAAATGCCAGGCTGGTCTGAAAGCACTCATGGGCGCAAAAGCTGGGCCGAACTGCCTGCTCAGGCTATCAAATATATCCGCAGGATCGAAGAACTCATTGAATGCAATGTAGCACTGCTTTCCACCAGCCCTAAACGGGAAGACACAATCCTTGTTACAGACCCCTTTGAAGATTAAGGCTTTTTAGAGAATTTTCACGGTTTATTAATAGGTTGGCCTTATAATCAGAACGCTACCAGTGTCAGCATCGAGAGCGTAATGGCAGAAACAAAACCGGATATACAAGAGACCAAGAACGACGCACATTATGCCACGTTGTGCGCCGATTTCCTCAGGCATTACGTTCCTCCCCAGCCCGACAAACCAAAAGACCTGCTGGAGGGGCGTTACCGTATTGAGCTTTCCGTTCCTTTGGCGGAATTCAATACAAAAACCGCCGCCGCCTATGCCGTTACGGATATCCATGATGGTTCAAGGCAACTATATGCGTTAATTTGCCGTCCTGGCACAGTCCAGCGTTTTTCGATACTGGAGAGACTCAAGCGGTTCAATCATCCCAATGTCTTGTCGTTGGTCACTTACGGTACGGCCAACCTGTCGCAGCCAGACGCCGAACGATTCGTTCTGATATACGAACGTCCACGCGGACAGAGACTCAGTGAAATCATTGAAAATGCCGGTGTTCTGGGAGAGCACTTCCTTGCACGCAGCCTTCTTTCACCGCTGGCATACGCCATCAGCGAGCTTGGGAATATCGGCATCACACACGGGAAGATCAACCCGGCAAATATTTATTATCAGGATACACCGATCCTTGGTGAATTTGCTTCCGAGCCGTGCGGCTACTCTCAGGATTTCTATTTTGAACCGCTGGAACGTATGCAGTCACACCCGGCTGGCAAAGGTAATGGCACACCTACCACAGATTTTTATGCACTCGCTGTATTGCTGCTTTATTCCATATACGGCAAGCAACATTTCTCCACCATGTCCAAAGAGTACATTATCGGCAGGATGTTCGAGGAAGGCACATATTATGCACTTACCAGAAATCGTCAGCACCCTGAGCGTTTCGACGACCTGCTGCGCGGTATACTAAGTAACAACCCCACTGATCGCTGGGGCTGGAAGTATATTAAAGCATGGCTGGATGGCCGCCGCATGCATGTACTAGAGCCGCCCGCACCTACAGAAACCACACGACCATTTGAGTTCGGCAACCGTACCGCGCGTTCACGCCGCGAGCTTGCACATATTATGTTTGAAGGATGGACCAATATCCCGGAAGCCATTCACAATAACAAGATCGTGCAATGGACAACCGTAAGCCTGCGCAACAAGACCGTATCGGAGAACCTTACGCGCATCATAAAAACCATCAACGAGCTTGGGGTAAAAAATGAACTCCAGTTCAATGAACAGCTTATGCGGCTTATCCTCACGCTCGACCCTACAGGGCCGATCCGCATGTATCCACTATCGATGTTCCTTGATGGCATCGATACGCTCTGTACTGAGTTTTATACCACCAAACAGGAAAAAGAATTCAACCTGCTGGCACGATTTGTTGATATGAACATGACCAGCTCATGGATGAATGCACAATCCGCGCAGGAAAATTATGAGCCATCACCTGATATCCTGAGTGCCAATCAGAAGCTAGATAAACTCAGGGTTTGCATGCGCAATACCGGTGTAGGTTTCGGTATTGAGCGTATCGTCTATGAATTGAATCCAGACATGCCCTGCCTGAGCCCGCTGCTTGAAGGCCGCTATATTGACAATCTGACCGCACTACTGATGCGGCTGGATAGTATGGCAGCGAATCTTTCCAGAAATACCGATCCTCTGGATCGCCATATCTTTGCCTATCTGGCAGCTAAACTAAACATTCAACACGACATAAAATTACTTGAGCTTGAATCCATTCCGACACTTGCGCGTAACCGTGATATTATCATGTTGAGACTGCTTGCGACGGCGCAACATCGCTGCGGCAATATACAATTACCAGGCCTTACGCACTGGCTTGCGTCACGCATATTACCAGCACTCGATGCCATTCGCGGCAATACGAACCGTCATATGATCAAAAAGGCGCTGCTTAATGCGGCTGATACTGGATACACACAGAACATGGCTTCTATCGTCATTGATTCGGCATATTCTACCGCTGATACCAGAGGCTTTGCCCACGCATATAATCTCTACCACAACAATGTTAAGCAGATCGCAGCCTTCAGGAAAGGTGTTGGATTTGAGTTTAACAGTGGCAAGCTTGCTTTCACTATCGCGAAGGGCTTTGCCTATGCAGCACTCTTCATTACATTTTACACTATCAACAGGCAGATCTGACCATGCAACCGCAAACACAGAGTAAAGTGAATAAAGTGATAATACCGCTGCTGCTGGTCATTAGCTTTGCGGCGGTTATCGTGTTGCAACTCGGGTTTATTTTTATCATGCTGGCACTCGTACCTGCATTGGCCGCCTATTTTATCGATAACCATCCAGGGCTGCCAATATTTAAAACCGTGCTGGCGTGTAATCTGGCAGGTATTTTGCCTATTGTGAATCCAATGCTTAAAGCTGCCTTCAATATGGAGGCCTTTGATGCTGTGTCGATAATGAGCAATCCACTTAATTGGGTGGTGGTATATGGAAGCGCCGTACTTGGTTGCGCATTGATCTTCTTGTGCCGCGTCATTGCAAGCTTTATCATGACCATTGTATATGAATATAAAGTGGCCGCACTTGAGCGCACCCAGAAACGGTTGCTCGATGAATGGGGTCAGAACATCAAGTAAGACTGTCGGTATCGTATGAAAAATTGTCTCTTGCTTTCAGCCCTGTTGCTCACGATCTCCCAATCCGCATTCGCACAAACCTCCACAGAAGTTCCAGCCAAGACCGTGATATGGAGCTACGACGATGATTATACAGGACAAGAAGAATGGGGACTGCTGACGCCGGCATTTGCCGCTTGCGGCATCGGCACACAGCAATCACCCATCAGCATCACCCGCACAGTAATTGAAAAAGAACCGCCTGCCCGCATGTTTCATTACAAACCGGGGGATGTCTCAGTAAGCAATATTGGCTATACCATCGAAGTTAAACCTCAGGCTGAACTTTCCTATGAAGAGGCTGGCGTACATTACAGCCTGAAATATATTCATTTCCATTCGCCAAGCGAACATGTGATGAAGGGTGAATTCTTCCCGCTTGAGATACAATTCTTTCATGAAGGCAAGGATGGCAAACGGCTTATCGTTGCCGTATTTGCAACCATCGGGAAGGCATTACCAGAGATGGATGGCCTGCTCGCCGCAGCTCCAACCCGGCAAGGCGTTCATAATGAGCTTGCGTTCAATATCGCACTCTTGCTGCCAAATAGTTTTGCGCATTATGCCTATCCAGGCTCTCTGACCACCCCGCCATGCACCGAAGGTGTTGATTGGCGTGTGATGAAAAATAAGATCACGCTCTCAAAAGAGCAGCTTGTTGTGTTATCGAAATTCACCCAGCGCAACGCACGGCTGGCCCAGCCCGTATATATGCGCACCGTGAAGGAAGTTAATTAGGCAGCAGCTATCCAACCGCCGCCGAGCATTTGCTCGCCTGCGTAAGCCACGCAGGCCTGCCCCGGAGATACCGCTGCCTGTGGTTCAGCTAGCGACACACGCGCCTGCCCCTTGCCTAATACCTCAACCGTTGCTTTCACACCGGGATGCATGGAGCGCAGCTTGACCGTAACAGGCTGGCCAATTTTATTCTGGCTACCTTCCAGCCAGTTGCAATCGCGAATGATAAATGACTGAACCAGCAACGCTTCTTTCGGCCCTACGATGACCTGCTTTTTATCGGCATCCACGCGGATAACGTATAGTGGTTCTTCCGTGCCGCCAATGCCTAAGCCTTTACGCTGGCCAACCGTGTAATTGATGATGCCTTCATGATCGCCCAGCACCGTGCCATCAACATGCACGATCTTGCCGCCATCAAGTGCACCCGGGCGCAACTTTTCAATGACCTTGGCATAGCCACCTGAGGGCACAAAGCAAATATCCTGACTGTCTGGCTTATCCGCCACTTCCAGTCCAAAGCGCGCCGCAAGTTCACGCGTTTCCGCCTTGCTCTTTAAATGCCCAAGCGGGAAGCGCAGGAAATCCAGCTGCTCCTGTGTGGTCGCGAACAGGAAATAACTCTGGTCACGCGAATGATCTGCTGCACGCAGCATCTGGCCGCGGCCGCCCTCTTCCTTACGCTGCACATAATGGCCGGTGGCCATGACATCAGCGCCGAGGTCACGCGCTGTTTGCAACAGGTCTTTGAATTTCACGGACTGGTTACACTTCACACATGGTATCGGCGTTTCACCTGCAAGATAACTATCGACAAAATCATCCATCACACTTTGCTTGAAACGGTTTTCATAGTTTAGCACATAGTGCGGGATGCCAAGCGTATCTGCCACACGGCGCGCATCGGCAATATCCTGACCAGCGCAGCACGCACCTTTCTTACCCACCATCTGACCATGGTCATAAAGCTGCAACGTGATACCGATCACCTGATAACCCTGCTCATGCAGAAGCGCGGCCACGGCAGAAGAATCCACCCCGCCAGACATGGCCACCACCACTTTTGTATCAGCAGGTGCTTTATTGATACCTAACGAATTCACCACAAAAAGTCCTTTTTTAAGGGAAAACAGTATATTAGCTAAGCCTAGCCTTTAGCAAGCATGTTTTTTAGTTAAAGAACACCCCAAAATGCGGTATAATACGGGTGAATGAATAGCAAAAAAACGACCGTATACATCCCCAGCCTTCCCTCACTAAGCTCCGATGATCTAAGCCTTTATAGGGAAATTCATGCTGCGCATCTAGACCTGGTGGAGAAGCTGCACGCCTCAGGTTTGCGCGTGGGAGATATTGATGGCAGCCGTGCCTCACTACAATCCATGATGCGTCATGCCGCCCAATCGGATGCATTTATCTTCCCGCCAATGACCTCTTTAAAAGAGTCGCACCCGAAGTTCAAGGCGGAAGCTGCACAGCGCTGGTTCGAGTTCTTTTCACTGGTAACCGGCGTACATGTGGGTAACAAAGAAAAATACGGCATCGATGATAAAGCTAAGCCCTGCGTCATCATGGATCCGGATGGACAGTGGCAATTAGCCACCGACCTGCTGGATGACATCAAATCCAAAGGCATGTTCTCCTCCAGCGTGCGTGATATTGTGCATGTGGTGAATGGTGTCACACAATCGCTCAGCTATAAAGAGCGCAATGACAAGGCAGTGAAAGAGTTATGCTCTATCATCAGTGAAGGCAAAGGCAAAACTCTGAAGTCCGTGCCAAAGATGTATGACAGGGACACCAGGTTCGATGCGTTCCGCGCAGCAGAGTACAGGCATGAATTCGGTATCGCCATGTTCGGCTCAGCCAGCACGAAGGAAACATCCTATATCAATGCCACCTATGAATTAGCTAAATATGCTGGCCAACGCGGCTGGCGCATGAGCACCGGCGCTGGCAGTGAAGGCTGTATGGGCGCGATGGATGCCGGCTTCACCGATGGCAAGAACATCTTCAACAGCACCTACCCGAATGCCAAGTTCAAACCGGCACATGTGGGTGCAAGCACCCAATCGATATTACAGATCGAAGGCCCACCGCCGGGTGTGAGCCAGCTTATCATCACCAAGAATATCTATGACCGTATCCATGTGATGCTGAAAGGCAATAAATCACCCGATAAAACGCAGCGCGCGAAAGATGCCACAAAAGTGGTGTATGTTGTGCCGGGTGGCACGGGCACACTGCATGAATTCGCAGCGATGATGCAACTTGCACTGCATACCAAGGATATGGATGAAAAAACCATCGTGCTATACAACGTGCCTAATCACTTAAACCCGCGCGAAGGCTTCTGGGATAAACTGATAGAGACCGCCAAGAAGCTGGGATTTGCTGACCATTTTGAAGTGGCAAGCACACCGGAAGAAGCCATTGCGATCGCTGACCGCCAATATAAAAAATGGATAGAACGCCACCCGGAACATGCTGCCCTGCCGCACCCGGTATTCAATCCTAATCATTCCGATCTGGCTAAATTGCGCGCTGATAAACTCTAAGCCGCGCCCTCGCCCTTACCTTTTACCCTGTCGGCCAGTGCGGCGCTCATGAAGGCATCAAGGTCGCCGTCCAGCACGCCTTTGGAATCACTGGTTTCATAATCGGTGCGCAGGTCTTTTATCATCTGGTAGGGGTGCAGCACATATGAACGTATCTGATGACCCCATGAATTATCGGTTTTTTGTGCATTCAACGCATCGGCTTTTTCTTCACGAATGCGTAGTTCACGCTCATACAGTCGGGCTTTGAGCATCTGCATCGCCTCGGCGCGGTTGGCGTGCTGGCTGCGACCGCTCTGGCATTTCACCACGATACCGGTCGGCAAGTGGGTAAAGCGCACGGCGCTTTCTGTTTTGTTCACATGCTGGCCGCCTGCACCGCCAGAACGCATGGTATCCACCTGAATATCTTTTTCATCCACGACGATCTCAATTTTATCATCGATCACCGGATACACCCACACTGATGAAAAGCTTGTGTGACGGCGCGCATTGGAATCGAACGGTGAAATGCGCACCAATCGGTGCACACCGGATTCTGTCTTAGCCCAACCATAGGCATTATGGCCTGTTACTTTCAGTGTTGCAGATTTGATGCCCGCTTCTTCGCCACGGTTCTCATCGATCAATTCGGTCTTGTAGCCACGCTTCTGTGCCCAACGCAGATACATGCGCATGAGCATTTCCGACCAGTCCTGTGACTCCGTGCCACCCGCACCGGAATTAATCTCAATGAAGCAATCATTGGCATCCGCCTCACCCGAAAGCAGGCTTTCTATTTCCAGCTTGCGCAGTTTATTCGCCACTTCCTGCAAGGCAGCCTCTGCCTCTGCCAGCATGGCTTCATCTTTTTCTGCTTCTGCTAATTCAGCCAGCTCAAGATTATCTTTATATTCCTGATCCAGTGCTTCGTAACCTGTTATCATCCCATCCAGATGGTTGCGCTCACGCAGCATGGCCTGCGCCTTTGCGCTGTCATTCCAGAGATTGGGATCTTCCGTGAGTGTGTCTAATTCTTCACGGCGGCGCAGGGCATTATCCCAGTCAAAGATACCTCGCTAGCAAGGCCTGAGACTGCTTTATTTTACGCGATAACGCTTCAATTTCTGCTTTCATGGGAGCATGTTAAAATACGAATCTGCCCCTCTTGTCAAATGGCTATTTTGCAAGCCTTTGAACTACTGATGCTTTTAATAGGTATCACCTCTGGCCAGACCCTAGGCTTTAATTCGATATTAACTGTTTCTTGATACAATTAGTCCTTTGAAACACCTTATCTTTCTTAAAAATCGTGGTGTAGATGCGGCACAAATTTACGGCAAAACATAGTGGCTTCTCACTGATCCAAACCAGTATCGCCCTGGCTGCAGGAGGCATCGTGATGGCTGCGGTTCTCCCGGGCAGCAACAGTAACGATGAAGTAACCAAGATCAATATCACCAAGCAGCGTATGGCCGCGATCGAAGAGGCCACCAAAAAATTCATGACCACCAATTATCGCCGCCCATGCCCGGCGAACGGTACGCTGACCACAGCCAACGCCAGCTTTGGTACGGAGACCACATCACCCGGCGTGTGTACAGGTGCTAATTTTGGTCCGCACCTTAGTACCTATACCGGCCTTTCTTCCTCATATGTGGTGGGTGGTATGGTACCCGTGCGAGCACTGGGTTTGCCCGATGAATATGCTCTGGACGGGTTCGGGCGTCGCTTCACTTACCTTGTCGACCGTCAGGCCACTAGCGCATATTATTGCAGAGGTGCACAAAGCGTGGGCACGAAGGGCATGATCAAAATACGCAATGCCAGTACAGATACCATCACCAAGGATTTTGTGATGGCTGCGCTCATATCTTATGGTAAGGATGGGCATGGTGCATTTCCGGCAGCACCCGCTGCTACCATTGCCTTGACAGATAGGATAAACACCTACAGCAGTGATGCCAATACACTGGCTAACGCCTTCGTGAACTCTTCTTTTGCTTATACCAATAATACGACCTTTACCGGATCTATCGTCAAACGTGATGCCTCAAGCACCTTTGACGATATTGTGTATTACGAGGAAGCCACAAAGAATAAATGCTGCATGGGCAAACGCTGTTATCAGGGATTCCGCATGGATGCTAACGCGAGTGCACTGGATATCAGCGCAGGCATCTCCTACGTCTCCGGTAATTTTAATGGTGATGCCATCAAAGATCTGGCGATAGCAAATTATAATGGCGACGGTGATGTCGTTACCGTGCTGTATGGAAGTATAGGTAGCATTTATAGCACCCATCCATGGCCTATTCCAACGACAAGCTACGCAGTCAGTGCTGATGGAAGTAATGGCTGGTCTGTCAATAAAGATATAGATATTGATTACTTTGGCTATTCATTGGCCGCCGGTGATTTTACTGGTGATGGCATTGATGACCTGTTCATTCTGGGTTCTGGCATGGGCTTAGTAATGTATGCATCCCCTTTGGATTATTATGGAGACCCAAGCCTGCGTATAAGCACCATTACAGATAGTCTTGATTATTCAACAGGTGTGAATATTATTCATACCGGTTCGGGTGTACCCGGCAGTGCCGCTATGGCCGACGTAGATGGTGATGGCTACGATGATATCATATTTAACACACAGTCAGTGGGCGATGCCACCGGTATCAATAATGGACCAGAGGTCGCTATCATTTGGGGTAGGGAGAGTGGTGATGTCAGCAAGTTCCTGGACCCCGATGCTGGCTCAGAAAACGGAATCTATCTCTATAGTGCCACGCCTTACCAGTTCAACGCCTTGAATCACTCCATTGCCACCGGTGATGTAAGTGGTGATGGCGTCCAGGATATTGTGTTTGGCGCGCCAACATTATCATTTCCTATCGGTGCAATACTATCCGTATTTGGCCGCGCCAGAGATGATTGGGGTGCTCCTCATGAGGTGGATGCAGACGCATTCAGCGGAACTACAGGCTATGTAATGGTCGATGATTCAGGGGGCACAGTATTGGGTTCATCGGTAGCCGTCGCTGACATTAATAAAGATGGCTATGATGACGCCATGGGTGTTTCCAGTTCATTCATCATAGGACTGAATGGAAGATCAGCTGCATATGCCGCTTACATGACGGTAACAGGTTATGTTACTTTCTATGTCAACCATGCGACCAACAGGCCTGCCGGTGCCGCTGCGCTGGGTACGCAACCTTTATCTAACACTGTCAGCACCGGCGATGTTAATGGCGATGGCAGACCAGATATATTGCTGAGCAACCCATATGCATACATGAACAATGCCGCCAATGCCGGCATGACCTATGTAATATTCAACCCAACCACTTCTATGGGATATGCATCCACTGGCTTTGGTGCGCATACGATGTTTACAGCAGCAAATAGTGGTTACGCTAATTTTAATGGCACAAAAGGTTTTGTCATTGAAGGCGCTGCCAGTAATTACATAGGCAATTCAGGTGTATTGGATTTCAACGGAGACAATAAGGCGGATGTTATTGTTCCAGCACCTGGCTACAACTCCGGCGCTTCAGGCATGTATGTGGTATGGGGACGCAATAATGCCGATTGGAGCAGCCGTACCACTACGGCATCCGATACTCCTAGTCTCTTTCCAAAGATCGACCTGACAGACTGGAATCAATAGTTCCTGTTAGTACAAGCCACCTGTTCCCACCACAGGCGGCGTAGTTTCGCCTGACGGTGCTATCGGTGTCCCCGGAATATTCTCTGCCGGTAATGCAGGGTTTTGTCGGGCAGAAGGAAGCTGGCCAAAACCTTCCTTTTGAATACTCTGCGATCCATCATTCTGAAGTATATCGCCCAGATTCACCGCTCCCCTTACACCCGGAATGTAAAGCCCCTTACCGGTGATAAAACTTTCCAGCACGGTTTTTGTGCCCGGCGGTTCAAGTCCGGTCAGTGGCTGGCCTGTTGCTACATTCACTTTGATGAACTGGATGCCGGAAGGCACGCGGAATGGAATATTTGACTTATCTTTTAGAGCAGCACGCATGAAATCCATGAATGCTGGCAAGGCAACCGATGCCCCTGTTTCTTTTGCTCCCAATGTTTTAGGGGAGTCGTATCCCACATAGACGCCAGCCACGAGATCTGGCGAGAACCCGATGAACCATGTATCCTTACTATCATTGGTCGTACCCGTTTTTCCACCAAGTACTTTTCCAAGTTCACGCGCACGCGCGCCCGTACCACGAGTGACCGCACCTTCCAGCAGCGATACGATCTGATAGGCCACGCGCTCATCCACCACCTGGTCGCGTATATCCGCCGGAAGTGGCGGCAGCGCATCTGGTTTTACCTCATTCAGTGATGATATTTCACATCTCATACATGCGCGTGTATCGCGCCGGTAAATGGTTTTGCCGTGCCTGTCATCGATACGCTCGATGATCGATGGAGCTATGAATTTACCTCCATTGACCAGTATGCCATAAGCATTGGCAAGCCTCATCAATGTGGTCTCGGCTGAGCCAAGCACGATCGAGAAATTGCGCGCAGGATCATCATAAATTCCGAACCGCTTACCGATCTCTAACACCTTATTTATGCCTATCATCTGTGCGATACGTACCGTTACTGTATTGCGTGATTTCTCAAGCGCCATACGCATGGTGATATCTCCCAGATAGTCATCACCATAATTCTGGGGCTTCCATGTATCCTGACCTGCTCCTTGCTCCATTTCCACTGGCCCGTCATGGATCATGGTGGATGGAGTGAAGCCGTTTTCCAGCCCTGCCAGATACACGAATGGCTTGAACCCTGAGCCCGGCTGGCGTTTTGCCTGTGTAGCGCGGTTAAATTCCGTGCCGCCATAGCTATAACCACCAGACATGGCCAATACGCGTCCCGTATGTGGATCGAGCGCAACGAAACCACCATTGACTTCCGGCACTTGTTGCAGATCCCATGCTGTTTTCTGTTCTGCCGCCGAGATAAGTTTCTTTTGCTCGTCAGAGATAGCACCCACCAGCACCACATCATTCTTCTTCAGAATATCCGCCGGGCTTTTTACTTCAGCCCCCAGAACACCATCGGAAACAATGCGCCTTGTCCATTTCATCAATGCGAACGGTATATGTCCCGTTGTTCCATCATCGAAAGTGATCTTTGCCTTCTTATCATCAAGATCGGTCACTACTGCCAACTTCTGGCCTTCCAGCACTTTATAGCCACTGTTCTTATATATCTTTGCCAGTTCGTCCTTCCATTTGTCCGTGCCGACAATTTTTGCAAATGCACCGCGATATCCCCTGCGGCGATCATACGCAATAAGCGCGCTGCGAAGCGCATTATCTGCTGCGTTCTGTAAGTCAGGGTCGAGCGTGGTCTTGACCACCAGCCCACCTTCATACAGCACATCTGCACCATACAGATCGACCAATTTACGACGCACCTCTTCCGCAAAGAAATCAGCACGCACGATATGGGCTGCATCACGCGTTTTAAGTGTGATCGGTACTTTTTTTGCTTCTTCTGCTTCTTTCTCCGAAATAAAGCCTGAGTCTGCCATGCGATCAAGCACCCAGTTGCGCCGCTCAAACACCAGATCGTAGTTTCTTTTAGGATTATAGGTATTAGGAGCTTTGGGCTGAGTGGCAAGTAATGCAGCTTCCTCAACTGTCAACTCATCCAGTGACTTATTGAAGTAATTCTGTGCAGCTGCTGCCACACCGTAAGAACCAAGACCAAGATATATCTGGTTCAGATATAGCTCCAGGATCTTGTCTTTGCTGTATACCGAGCTGATGCGCACGGCCAATATGGCTTCCTTGATCTTGCGCTCCAAAGATTTTTCGCTGGAGAGCAGGAAATTCTTCACCACCTGTTGTGTGATGGTCGAGCCACCTACCAGCGATTTTCCCTTACCGTAATTAACGATATTATCACGCACTGCGCGGGCAAGGCCGGTAAAGTCGATGCCAGTGTGCGTGTAAAAATTCTTATCTTCTGCCGCAAGAAATGCGTTGCTTACGATCTTCGGCACAGCTTTAAGCGGCACGAATACTCGTTTCTCAGTAGCGTATTCTGCAAGCAGCCTGCCATCGGCGGCATACAGGCGTGTAACATTCGGTGGCTCATACTTGGCCAGCTGCGAATAATCCGGCAGATCCTTGCTGTAATGGTTGAACATCACCACGGCTGCGACCACACCAATGATAACCGCCGTCAGCCCCAATGAAAACAACCAACCAAAAAGGTTTATTATCCCCTTTACAAAGCGGTTCATGATCCTTCCAGCTCTTTTTTGTATGCGAAATACGCGTCGATACCAGCGGCAATACCACTTACCACTTTGTCGCGGTACGCCTTGGATTTCAACTGCTTTTCTTCGCCCTGATTGGAAAGGAATCCGGTTTCTATCAGCACGGATGGTATATCCGGCGCTTTAAGTACGGCAAATCCTGCAAACCGGTGCGAGTTCGGTAAAAGTGGTAAATTCTTTTTTTGTACATTACTAACGATCATATCAGCAAGCGTTGCTGATAAATTGTTGGTCTCACGTTGCGCCAGAGAGATGAGAATATCCGCTACATCTTCACGCTCGCCAGACAGATCGATGCCATCGATCACATCGGCTTTGTTTTCGCGCGCGGCCAGTGCTTCCGCCTCTGCATCGGATGCTTTTTCGGACAGCGTATACACAGAAAGCCCCCTGGCCGTGCGAGCCGGTGCAGAATCGGCATGGATAGAGATAAAGATATCCCCTTTGTTCTTGCGGGCAACAGCAACACGCCCACGCAAGCTGATGAAGTGATCACCCTCACGCGTCAGCACCACCTTATATTTACCAGACTTGATAAGATGCTTCTGCAACGCAATAGCGTATTGCAGTACCACATCCTTTTCGCGCGACTTATAACGGCCTATCGTTCCGGGATCCTGTCCGCCATGCCCGGCATCAATGACCACGACAGGTTTTTCCTTACGGGCTTTTTTAGTTTCAGAGAATCGTTTCGATTTGCCTGCACTATCAAGCACAATAACCAGTTGGCCTGATCTCTCTATGTCTTTACTTACAACACCAAAATCACTTGTGGTCTCAAAGACTATGCGGGTGGTCTCAGGTGTAAATTGCCCCGTACGCACATTCTTGATGAGTCTGCCCTTGTATCTTTCAGGGATAGAAATATTTTTACTGACCGCCCCGGTCGGCACATCCACTACCAGACGAAAAGGCTTCTCAAGGGTAAATATCTTGTGGCCATCCACCCCCGCACCGTCGAGCTCGATGGTTTCTTTTGTACCTTCCACACCAATTTGCAGGCTGCTGGCAGCGGCCGGCAGTGAAATAAGGCCTGTAACCAGCAGAAAAATGGAAAAAAATATATTATTCAGGTACTTGATATTCATACAGCCTGTCAGGGGTTATCGCAGCTAATAGCTTTAGCGAAAAAAGAACAACTTTTCCATAGCTTATAAAGAAGATTGTATAATCTATTTTTAACCACTATAGTGTTTAGTGAGATAAGCAGTTTACAGGGTGTAGGCTGCAGATTTGAAATTTGTGGTGCTTTCCCTCCCTAACACACAGCAGGACGGAAAATACCTTGAATAGGAATTTTTGAATTAACCTCGCCTCATGGTTGGGTTTTACGATTTTGGTATGAACGTTTCTGTTTGTTATTATTCAGTAGTGCTAATCCCGTCAGGCTCAGAGCCAGATTTCGGGCTGCGTTCGCGTGGCGGCACTGTACCTGTTACAACAGAGTCCATCCCTATCGGCTAAACTTGATCCCCTGAGGCGACGCTATTAAGGAGTCGCCATCATGGCAAAAAGAATGTTAATAGACGCGCTACACGCCGCTGAAACGCGTGTTGTCATCGCCGATGACAAGCAGATCTTCGATTTTGATTTCGTATCTTCTGCTAAAAAACAACTCAAAGGCAATATTTACCTTGCAAAGGTAACGCGCGTCGAGCCGTCGCTGCAGGCCGCTTTCATTGAATATGGCGGCAACAAGCAAGGGTTCTTGCCTTTCTCGGAAATTCATCCTGATTATTACCAGATCCCGGCCTCTGACCGTGAACGCCTGATGCAGGAAGCGGAAGATGAATCTGATACTCCAGAATCATCAGACCAGCAAAAAGAAACGCAATCAACAGATATGCCATCTGAGCAAGCGCAGACAGACGCTGTTGAATCTGGCCTTTCTCCAGAGAATGAGGCAAGCACCAGCCTGCCGGATTTTCAGGCTATTCCTGTTAATGAGGAGGACGAGCCATCACATACCGAATATGCGTATGAAGCAGGCAATGATGTGTCTGTGAGCACGCCAGTGGAAGAACCAGCTATTGAAGCACCTGCGATCGTCGAAGCTGCGGATGCAGTGTCAGAAGATGCCATTGAATCTGCTACCGAACAAAATATTGAAGCTTCTATCGATGCTGCGCAACCGCCAGCAGCAGAAGGTTCTGAAGCTCCTGCGGATGTGGAAACCCTGCCTAGCGAAGAAGAAGAGATCCGCTCCAAGCCTAAACGCAATTTCATGCGCCGCTACAAGATCCAGGAAGTGATCCGCCGTGGCCAGATCGTGCTCGTGCAGGTCATTAAAGAAGAACGCGGCAATAAAGGTGTATCGCTTACTACCTATCTGTCGCTCCCTGGCCGTTACTGCGTATTGATGCCGAACTCTCCTAAAGACGGCGGTATCTCCCGCAAGATCGCAAGTTCTGAGGATCGCAAGCGCCTGAAGGCCATCTCGACCGAGCTCCGGCTGGCCAAAGGCATGAGCGTTATCATCCGTACCGCCGGTATGGACAGGACACGCGCCGAGATCAAACGCGACTATGACTATCTGGTGAAAGTATGGAATGGCGTGCGTGATGAGACCCTGAAATCCACCGCGCCTGCCCTGATCTACGAAGAAAGCGACGTTATCAAACGTGCTATCCGTGACCAGTACACCAGCGATATCGATGAGATCGTGGTGGAAGGTGAAGCTGGCTATCAGGCCGCGCGTGAATTCATGCAGTTACTGCTGCCAAGCCACACACCAAAAGTAAAAGAGCATAACGAAACAACCCCGCTCTTCTATTCTTATAATGTAGAAGACCAGCTGCTTTCAATGCATGACCCTGTGGTTAAGCTGCGTTCGGGTGGTTATATCGTTATCAACCCAACTGAAGCGCTTATCTCTATCGACGTGAACTCTGGCCGTTCTACCGGCGAGCGTAACATCGAGGAAACAGCAGCCAAGACCAACCTTGAGGCAGCGGTGGAAGTAGCCCGCCAGCTTCGCCTGCGTGACCTTGCCGGCCTGATCGTTATCGACTTCATCGATATGATGGAAGCCCGTCATCGCCGTGCAGTAGAAAAGGCTCTTAAAGATGCTCTCAAGATGGATCGGGCAAAGATCCAGCTTGGCCGTATCAGCCCATTCGGCTTGCTTGAGATGTCACGCCAGCGTCTGCGTCCATCCATCAGCGAAACCAACATGGTGCAGTGTGAACATTGCGTTGGCCGTGGATATGTTCGCTCGAACGAATCCATGAGCATCCAGATGATCCGCGCGCTTGAAAAAGAAGCAAGCACAGGCAACTGGAATGGCCTGCGCCTTATCCTGCCTCAAGCCGTGGCACTTCACCTGCTTAACAATAAGCGTGAGTTGCTGCGCAGTATCGAGCAGCGCCATAACCTGACCATTCAGGTATTGATCGATGCCGATATGGCGACCTCTGAATTCAACCTCGAGAAGATGCGTCGTTCGCAATCTGAACGTGGCCAGAACCAGAACCGCAACAAACAACCACGTCGCGCAGAATCGCGCGACATGGCGGAGGCCGATGCTACCATTAGTGAAGAAACCCCTGTTGAGAATCTGGAAAGCACAGAGCTCGCTGAAGGTGAGATACAGGATGGTGATTCTACCCCTGCAAGCAATGATAACCGCCGTGGCCGTGGCCGCCGTGGTCGTCGCGGAGGCGCACGTCGTGGCCGTGACAGGGATCGTGACCGCACTCGCCAACCGGTGGAAGCACAAGATGCCGACGCACCGCAGGCTGAGCACTCTGAATCTTTTGAATCAACAGAAGGCTCGGAAAATGTTGATGCAACGGCAGAATCACAGGGCAATGAACGCCGTGGTGATCGTCGCCCTCGCCAGCGTGGCAATCGCAACCGTCGTAAATGGCGTGATAACCGCGATGGTAACCAGCAAGACCGCCAACCACGTGAGCATGCCCCGCAAAAGGCAGACCTCACTCTGGTGGAAAAGCCTGCGAACTATGCCAACGTGCTTCCTGCCTTTGCGACAGAAGACCGCAGGCCTGAACCGGTGAAACCGGTAGAACCAGAAAGAGTAGCGGCCGTACATGCGTTGCCGCCTACCCCGAAAGATCCTAATGCCCCTACCAAAAAAGGCTGGTGGCAGAAAATGATTGAACTGGATGACTAAACGATTCCTCGCATCGCTATTGGTAGCGTGGCTCTTGCCCTTTCAAGCTTTTGCCGTGCCACTGATACGCGATGCGGAGATCGAACATACGCTTCGCACCTACGCCGACCCCATTTTTAAAACCGCTGGGCTCAAGCCAAAATCAGTAAAACTGTTCATTGTGAATCAGGACAGCATCAATGCCTTCGTGGCAGGTGGTGCTAATATGTTCATTCATGCAGGCCTCATACTGGAAGCCGATAATCCAGCAGTGCTGATCGGCGTTATGGCACACGAGACCGGCCACATTGCCGGCGGCCATCTTGCTCAAGGCACAGAAAAATTGAAGGATGCGCAGATCGGCACGATCTTCACCTATGTACTGGGCGCAGCCGCCGCGGTCGCAACCAAAAAACCAGAAGCCGCTGCAGCGGTCATCGGCGGTGGTAGCAGTACCGTAGCGAGGAACTTCCTGGCCTATTCCCGCGCCAATGAAGAAGCCGCGGATCAGGCTGCGTTGCGTTATCTGGATTCACTAGGTATCTCCTCCAGCGGGTTACTGCAAACACTACTCCTTTTGCAACGTAATGAGCGCCTTCACTCCAACCGGCCAGACCCTTACCTGCTGACCCACCCGCTGAGTTCCAGCCGTATCGAGCATGTCCGCAACC
Organism: uncultured Rickettsiales bacterium; assembly: GCA_964535825.1. Classification (GTDB taxonomy): domain Bacteria; phylum Pseudomonadota; class Alphaproteobacteria; order Rickettsiales; family SXRF01; genus CAZAQK01. Next base: position 55,171 of record CAZHUC010000007.1, on the reverse strand, counting down.
ATATCGAAAATTCAAAGATACCTGAAGGCAGCTATCCTTCTACCTATAATCTGATGCATAAACGCATGGTCGCTAAGCTCTATAGCTTCATGGAATCACCAGAGCGCACCTTCCAGAAATATCCTATTTCCGATAAATCCGTGCCCGCCCGCCTCGCCCATGCCATCGCATATTACAAAATGCCCGACCTTGAACGCGCGGTAGAACAGATGGATTCACTCCTGAAGGAATACCCGAATGATGCCTTCCTGCATGAATTAAAAGGTCAGATACTGTTCGAGAACGGCAAGGTAGCTGATGCGCTGTCTTCTTATCGTAAAGCAGCACAGCTTTACCCCACTTCCGCGCTGATACTCACCGATCTGGCAAAGGTTGAACTGGCGCAATCGGAAGATCTGGTGGCATCCGCCACCCAGCATCTGGAAAAGGCAAGCAGCATAGACAAATCCAATCCACTGACATGGCGTTTGCTGGCAACCGCATATGGCAAAAAAGGCAATCTTGGCATGTCTTACCTTGCTTTATCTGAAGAGGCGATGCTTGCAGATGACCATGATGCCGCTATCAAACAGGCAGATCTGGCACTACGAACATTACCATCAGGCACACCCGGCCATTTGCGTGCGCAGGATGTTAAAGCGCGTGCCAATCAGTTAAAGGTAAAGAAAGAGAAAGCAGACTCTGTTATTTAGGCGAAAATTGCCTATACAATTTTGCTGATCCGCGATACAAATTATCCTTCCAATGCACAAGGAGGATTTGCATGAAGTTTTCACGGTTCACTATTCTGACACTTTCTACTATTGCGCTGCCGTTTGCCGCATTCGCACAAGCAGATGCACCAGCCGCTGCCCCTGCGATCGCAACCCCAGCACCAGCTGCTGCACCAAACGCACCGGTAACACGCGCTGAACTGCCAGCTCTTATTAAAGAAGCGCTGATGAATGAACCAGAAATGATCATGCAGGCCGTTCAGAAAATGCGTGAAAAGCAAGAAGCTGAAGCTCAGAAAAAGACCAGTGATGCTATCGCTGCTAATAAAGCAAACCTATACAATGACCCGGATTCTCCTTCCGTAGGCGATGAAAAGACCGCGGATATTACACTAGTAGAGTTCTATGACTATCATTGCGGTTATTGCAAACACATGCTTCCAACCATTACACAACTGCTTAAAGACGATAAGAAAGTGCGCGTGGTATTCAAGGAATTTCCAATCCTCAGTGAAGATTCAGCACTGGCTGCCCGCGCTGCTGTTGCAGCAAACCGCGTAGCAAAAGAGAAATATTTTGCTTACCATAGCGCGCTGATGAAACATGAAGGCAAGTTTGAAGAAAAGAACCTGCTGGAACTGGCCCAGAAAGAAGGCATCGATTCAGCAAAGCTAAAAGCAGAAATGGCGAAACCAGAAGTGACAGCCGTTCTTGATAAAATGCGCAAGCTTGGCGCTGATCTCGGTGTACGCGGCACGCCAGCACTGATTCTTAACGATCACTTCCTGCCTGGCGCTATGGAACTCGATGACCTCAAGAAAGTAATTGAGAATGTTCGTGCCGGCCGTAAGCCGGAAGATGATGGCAAAGCTGCTGCCGCACCTGCAAAAGCGAACTAATCTACGTCTTCTTCCCCTGCTGCGTCTTCCGGAATAAAATGTTCACGGTATGTACGCAGCAGGGTTTTTTCTTTCATGCCTTCCAGTATCTCTGCGATCAGGTTGAATGTGTCGATCGGACGTTCTGATTTGCTGAAATGATTCTCATGTTCGGGAAAGATACTCTGGATCAGAACCGGCAGCCATTCCTTACCACTGCATACATCGACCTTAAAATAGCCGGTAAAGCCCGTTGCTTCATATTCACCCTGCCTGTTAGTGTGTAGGGCCTCGTTGTTAGGGAAAACCAGCAGGTCTCCTTTTTGAGCTGTTGCAATAGCATCTTCATCACGGAACATGAGGTATACCATCCCCGTCAATATGATCTCCACACGCTTCTTAGGCGTGCTCTGATAGCGTACTTTATTACGTTTACCGCCCATTTTTTGTCCTTGTCGCTGTAACCCAGTAAGAGGGAAAGTTTTTCCTTATGGCTGCTTCAGCAGTTTTTAAATTTTGCCGGGAATCAAATACGCCAAAACATGTCGCCCCGCTACCTGACATACGCGCCAACTGACACCCTGATGCACTACTTATTGTGCCAATAATGTCCTGTATCTCCGGCATCATGGCTATGGCAGGAGCTTCCAGCATATTACGCGTATGTGAATGAATCGCCTTAATATCTATATTATTATTTGCTCCTTCTTCAACCGTTTTACCGCCTGATTTTTTATATACATCCGCAGTGAGCAATGGTTTGCGTGGATTTACCAGCAGAACCCACATATCCTCATGCCATGAAACCGGCGTTATCTTCTCACCGATACCTGAAATAAGCGCAGCCTTAGCATCATAACACACAGGCACATCACTACCCAACGTGAGCGCCATATCCATAAGCGCTTGCCGGTCAATCGATAGCTTCCACAGATCACACAACGCATGTAGCACTGCCGCCGCATCGGCTGATCCGCCGCCAAGCCCTGCCCCCATGGGAATATTTTTATGCAGAGTAATGTGCGCGCCTTGCCCCTTTGCGTAAGGGCTCAAAAGCTGCGCCGCCTTAAGTACCAGATTATTTGCTGTGTCATCAGCCAGTGCTGGCGCAAATTCCCCTGTAATCTCCAATGAGATACCATCTGCGCTCTTACATTGAAGTGTATCACCGAACTCAGTGAACACCACAAGACTATGGATGAGATGATAGCCATCCGCCCGCTTGCCGGTGATGTGCAAAAACAGGTTAAGCTTTGCCGGAGCGTGAACGGTGATCGAGTGCATCAGGATAAAAGCTAATTGGCAGGATCGTCTTCCCGCAGGCGCTGGGAGGCAACCACAGGAGGCCTTACACCTGAGCCAGGAGCAGCATACACACCATCGCGGATCTTTTTGCGAATGGCTTCCTTGACACTCTCATCATCCGAGAACGTAATAGAACGCTCCCACTGGAAGCGCGCTTCTGCCTTGCGACCCTGCAACCAGTACACATCGCCAAGATGCTCATTCACCGTGGTATCACTCGGTATCAGGTCCACCGCTTTTTCAAGATATTTCGCTGCCCTCGAATAATCCCCCACGATATAAAATGCCCAGCCCATACTATCGATGATCTGCGGGTCATGAGGTTTCATGGAGAGTGCCTTGGCGATCATGCTCTTGGCTTCTTCAAGGTTTCGTCCTTGGGTAAGCCAGCTATAACCCAGATAATTGAGAACATCCGGCTGATCCGGCTGCAGGACAAGTGCCTGCTGAAGGTCTTTTTCTGCCTCGTCCCATTTTCCCATGCGCTCATAGGTCGCGCCGCGGGCAAAGTACACGGCCCAATGCTTTGAATCTGGCTCAGTTATTTGCTTGATCGCCTGTGAATAGGCAGCAACAGATTCTGCAAGGTTCATATTGCTGCGCAGTACATCGCCTTTAATGACCATGGCATCATAGGCTGTTTCTTTCTTTTTGCCGATACGGTCCAGCAAAGCAATCGCCTCAGAATGCTTACCCATGCGCTGCAGGTTTAATGCAATATTTATCTGCGCTGATGCATGCAGGTGACTGGATTCCCTTATCTTGCCGAAGGCCTCATTCGATTTAGCGAACTGCTGGATCGAACTGTATGCCTCACCCAATGCCTGCGACGCAGCAGGAAAATCAGAGCGCAGATATGTGGCCAAATGCAAATAAATGATCGCATCCTGATTCACATTCGCACCCAGCATGATGCTGCCCATGGTGTAGAGTACCTCAGCGATACCATCTGAAGTGTTACTTATTTTTGCCGTTGCTGCTTCGGAGTATGCTTCTTTATCTTTATTCGCATCAATGATGGATTTCAGCACTTCCGGAGAATTATTATTCTTATAGAAAGCCTGCAGCGCAGCGAACACACGTGATGGCGGATTCTCAACATCTTCTACAGCATCGCGGAAATTCTTTGCAGCTGCATCTTCGAAGCCAGCCTTATCGTTTATCAATGCCAGATGATAATTGACCACAGGCGCTGCCCTGCCCACGTCCACCGACATGGATTCCAGCGTGATGGGCTTTTCCATTTTTTGCAGGCTAAGATCAAGCCATGCGGATACAAGCGGCAGCCACAACTGCCCGGATGCATCTTTGAATGATTCTGTAAGAATATTCTTTGCCGATTGCATATCGCCGCGTTTTACTGACTGAAGCGTTACAAGCAGCGCTGCGATAGGATCTTGCACATTAGATTTGCGTACAGCATCTGACATTTTCAGTGCTTCTTCCGTATCGCCATTCAGCAGCAGAAATCCTTGCAGCTTCCTTGCAAGCTCACTGTTCGAAGGATCACGGCGGTACACATCGCGCAGGAAATGTATCGCTGCATCGATATCGCCATTGCGACTGGCATGCTGGCTGGCAAGGTAACTGGCCGTAAAACCCTCACCGAAATTGTCGGTTTCAGGCATGTCCTCTACCTGCGCGGCCTCGGTATTGTCTGCCACAGCACTCGGTTTATCGGGTGATGCCGCGATCACAGGGTAAGTTACAAAGCATCCCCCCATCAGGAGAATAGCCAGAATATTTCTATGTTTATACATATGATACAACATGTTATAAATATTCGCCCAACGCCGGGCAAGCCCAGGCACAGGTAATATAACATAAGCAAAAAGCAAGCCATGCATAAAACACTTGCACCTTTCGAGTATATTAATAGAATCCGCGCCTAACAAAAATACATATTTTTAAAAAAGAGAGTTTTTTATGAGTAGTAAAAATAACCCGGAAGCCCGTGGTAAGGTCACAGAATTGCGTAAATACAATGGCAAGACCGTGAAACCTGTGCTTTTTATCAAGTCTGGCGTTGGCCGTTATATGGCTGCTGCCTACGAAGATGGCAACCTGGTGATCGACAAGAACACCAACCTGCCCGTTGCATACAAAAACGTTTAATCTTTCATGCAGAACGTCATTCTAACCGGCATTCCCCGCGCGGGACTGACGGTTTTTGGCGCTTTGATCGACTGCCTGCCTGATATTGTCTGCCTTAATGAACCCAAATGGCAGCAACGCAAAGCCCAGCAAATGAAAAAACCGATGCCGCTATGCAAATGGCTGGTGGGTGATTATGTCTGGAGACGCACGCAATTACTGAATGAAAAACCTCTGCGTGACCTGCGCGCCGCTGATGGCAAACCGCTTCTTGATAGCATCAAGGATTCACGCATAGCAAAATCACCTGATAGTGAAGATTCCACCATAGCATTCGTTCGGCATGGCCTGAGCAAAGACTTCACACTCGCCATGAAGCATCATGCGCTTTACACCGCGATACTTCCTCAGCTGGTAGAGTTTCAACATTTCCGTGTGATAGCGGTGATACGCCATCCGTTCGATGTTATTCAATCTTGGCGCCGTCTTGGCAAAGTGCGTGCGATCGCAAACGGCAAATTGCCGCAAGCTGCGAAATATTGGAACGAGATCGGTCGTATCACCATAGAAGAAGGCGATGAACTGGACAGGATGATCCAGATATATGACGCCTTCTGCCAACGCTATTTTGAACTGCGCGAGAATATTGAGATCGTGAAGTTTGAAGATCTTCGCGAGAATCCGATGCTGGCCAGCGAGATGTTCGGAATAAAGAAATTATCACCAGCTGCCGCGCTTATCGAGAACCGTCCACGCATCCTGCTGCGCGAAGATACGAATGTACTGAAGCAGAAATTCAAACGCTACGGTACACATACCAAAGAATTCTACGACGTATAACGCCGGTTACATATTGGGGTAATTAGGCCCGCCGCCACCTTCTGGCGTTTTCCACACGATATTCTGTGTGGGATCTTTAATGTCGCAGGTTTTGCAATGTACGCAATTCTGCGCGTTTATCTGCAACCGAACACTGGTTTCATCACGCACGATCTCATACACACCAGCCGGACAATAGCGCTGCTCCGGAGCATCGTATTTAGCAAGATTGTAAGATACAGGCACGGATGCATCCTTGAGTGTAAGATGTGATGGCTGATCTTCCTCATGATTTGTATTCGACAAGAAAACAGATGAAAGCCGGTCAAAGGTGAGCTTGCCATCCGGCTTTGGATAATCGATCTTTTTAGAGAATTTTGCTTCTTTCAGCTGCGTGTGATCCGGATGGTTGCGCAGCGTCCATGGCGCTCTCCCCTGAAAAACATACGTATCAAGTGCGGCAAGCCACAGGCCGGGTAGAAGCCCCAAGCGGAAACCCGGACGGATATTGCGCACAGAGCGCAGCTCTTTATAAAGCCAGCTTTTCTTGAAAGCTTCCGTATAGCCTGTGATCTCATCCGAACTATTCGCCGCCAGTGAAGCAAATACGGCATCCGCTGCCAACATGCCAGACTTCATGGCCGTGTGTGTTCCCTTGATCTTCGGAACATTCAGGAAACCGGCAGAATCACCAATGAGCGCACCACCCGGGAAGGTAAGCTTCGGCAATGACTGTAGTCCGCCCTCGTTTATCGCACGCGCACCGTAACTGATACGCTTGCCGCCCTCGAGTAGTTTGGAAATGACCGGATGCGTCTTGAAACGCTGGAACTCCATGAATGGGTCTAAATACGGGTTCTTGTAATCCAGCCCGATGACATAACCGATCGCCACCTGATTATTCTCGAAGTGATAAAGGAATGAGCCGCCGTACGTTTCCATATCCATCGGCCAGCCAATGGTGTGCATTACATGGCCGGGCTTATGCTTGGCCGGATCGACCTCCCATAATTCCTTGATACCGATACCATAGGTCTGCGGGTCTGATTTCTCACGCAGGTTGAATTGCTTCATCGCATGCAGCGAAAGCGAGCCACGGCAGCCTTCAGCCAATAATACATATGTCCCTTTAATGGCCATGGGCGGTTGGTAACTGTCTTTTTGTTCGCCATTCTTGCCACGGCCGAACTCACCGGTCTTCACACCGGTAACGCGGCCATTCTCTATTATAAGCTCTGCAGCCGGAAAGCCCGGGAATATCTGAACCCCTAGCTCTTCTGCCTGCGTACCCAGCCAACGGCAAAGCTGGCCAAGACTTACCACATAATTGCCTTCATTGTGCATATGGCGTGGCGTCGGCAGCGGTATGGCCGATGTTTTAGTAAGGAACAGAAATTTATCTTTTTTCACTGGAATATGAAGAGGTGCGCCCTTATCCATCCAGTCAGGTATAAGTTCCGTAAGTGAGCGTGGCTCTATCACCGCACCGGATAATATATGTGCACCGATCTCAGAACCTTTTTCCAGCAGGCATACGCTAAGGCTGTGCCCGCCCGCCTGCGCCAGTTGCCGAAGGCGAATGGCAGCCGCAAGCCCGGCAGGGCCGCCGCCAACGATCACCACATCATATTCCATTATTTCAGAGTCTGTCATTTTGATGGCCTGAATTGATTAACCATTCTATATACAAACATATGGATAAGAAAGTGTTACTTGAATGGTATATTGATGCCGGCGTTGATGAAGCGATCGGTGATGAGCCTGTGAATCGCTTTGCGATGCCTGCCTCATCTCCAGCTGCCAACGTTGTTGAAGCAATCCATGCAAATGCACCTGCACAGGATAATGTTGATACAGTATCAACAAAAAATTCTGCATCAACCCTGCATCACTCACCTGCTGCCGCCATTTCAGCCTCACGTGTACTGGCAGAAAAAGCAACCACCGTTGCCGAACTTGAAGAGGCCGTGCGTGGCTTTGATGGGTGCGCCATCAAAAAGACCGCAAGCAAGACCGTATTCGCCGATGGTAATCCGAACGCGAAGATCATGGTCATCGGTGAAGCACCCGGTGCTGAAGAGGATAAGCAAGGCATTCCGTTCTGTGGCCAGAGCGGGCAATTGCTGGATAAAGTGCTGGCCAGTATCGGGCTGAGCCGCGCCGAGAATGTTTATATCTCCAATACCGTATTCTGGCGTCCGCCGGGAAACCGCCAGCCAAGCGCAGAGGAAATGGCTATCTGCCAGCCGTTCGTTGAAAAGCATATAGCCCTCATGAAACCGCAGCTCCTTATCCTTGCCGGAGGAGTAGCTGCCAAGGCCGTACTAAAAAGTGACGTGTCTGTCTCGCGCCTGCGTGGGAAATTCTATGACTATAAGAATGACTTCATGACAGCCCCCACTAAAGCGGTGATTGTATATCATCCGTCCTACCTTCTGCGCTCACCGGCCCAGAAGCGGCTGGCATGGCACGACATGCTGATGATCAAGGATTTCCTGAACAGCTCAAAATAACATACTGTTAAATATAAATGTTATTTGATAAAGCCAAGAAAACTTGCCGAACGCCATTTTTTGTCATACAAAGGGCGGCTATGGTTAAAAAACTATTACTCACTCAACCTGCGCGCGCGCAGGCAACCTTGGCCGCACTGGTCCTGTTTGCCGCTTGTGCCGAGTTCGGTATGTGGCACTTCTTTGCCTCACCGGGTGGAAACCCGCGCCAAACGGAAGCCGTGGCTGCGGCCATCAATGCTGGCGAGATAGACGGCACGGTATTCTCTAATTTACCTGTACTGCTCTCAGGTAAAGACCGCTCCCTATATATAGATATATTCGCAGCACAGAAGAATAAGGACTGGACGAAGGCAGATATACTCATCAGCAAACTCAGGAATCGTGAGATCCTTGGGCATGTGATGGCCTACCGCTACCTCCACAAATCCTATAACACCAGTCCGATCGAACTCAGCGCGTGGCTCGCAGAATACAGCGACCACCCACAGGCCGCAGAGATGACGAACCTCGCCCGTGCCAAAGGCGCGACCATTCCAACTCAGGTAACAATGAAGAGACAGCGCCAGCCACTCAGGGGTTACGGCGATGATAACGGCCTTGCCAGCTGGAATGGCAGTGCCGTCGTCACATGGCATCAGGCCATGCAATCATGGAAGAACAGCGACAAGGCAACTGCCGCTCGCCTGTTCGCATCCATTGCGAATCAGGACGATACCCATCGCTGGAAAAAAGCAGGCGCTGCATTCTGGGCATGGCGCGCTTATAAAGCATCCGGCGACCAGAAGACCGCTTACCATTACCTGCGTAAAGCAGCTGGAGAGCCGCGCAGTTTCTATGGCATTCTCGCCCGCCGCGAATTGAAACAATCGCTCGGCCTTGATAAAACGCCGGTCACACTTTCTGACAGCGATGTTCTGGAGATCATTGGTGAACCTGTAATCCGCCGTGTGATTGCGTTGGCTGAAGCGGGTGCGACCGACTTCGCAGAAAAAGAACTGCGTGCGTATTTCCCGACCGTTGACAAGGAAGAACAGATGCGCCTGCTGGCATTGGCGCATGATCTGAACCTTGCCTCTGTACAGATAGCGATGGCACGCCATTTACGCAATGAAACACGCCAGCTGGATTTCGCACGTTACCCTATTCCACACTGGCAGCCACAGGAAGGTTTCCGTATCGAACCTGCGCTGATCTATGCACTCGCCCGTCAGGAATCCGGTTTTCATGCCACTGCCGAAAGCCCCGCAGGTGCACTTGGCGTGATGCAACTGATGCCAGAGACCGCAAAGCTGATGAAAAAACAGATGCAGAAGAATAACGGTGTTACATTCTCCGCCTATCATGCAGTCGACGCTGTTACGAACGTGACACTGGGCCAGGGATATGTTGAACATCTGCTGGGCAACGCCCTGGTGGAAAACAATCTGCTGTTCATGCTCACAGCTTATAACGCAGGCCCGGGCCGTTTGATGGAATGGAAAAAAAATATTGATTACAAGAATGACCCTCTGTTGTTCCTGGAAAGCATTCCGTTCCCTGAAACACGCAACTATGTGATGCAGGTCATGACCAATTACTGGATCTACTCCGAGCTTGCAGGCAAACCGAGTGAATCGCTGCACGCCCTGCTCTCCGGCAAATGGCCTAATTATCAGTTACCTCAACCACTGGCTCTCGTCGCCAAGAACGAAATCGCTGGCTGATCCATGCAGGCGCTTGACCCAACCTATGAGAGATCATTTGGTGGGTTGATAGCCGGTATCGATGAGGCTGGGCGCGGCCCGTGGGCAGGCCCTGTGGTCGCCGCTGCCGTGGTGTTCTACACCGATAATATTCCCAGTGGCGTGCATGATTCCAAGAAATTATCCTCGGTCCGCCGCGCTGAAATATATGATGAGATATTGAAGAATGCCCATGTAGGCGTGGGAATCGCCAGTGCAGCGGAGATAGATACTATCAATATCCTCCAGGCAACATTCCTTGCCATGCAGCGCGCCTATGGACTGCTTGGCCTGACACCAGACATCGCACTGATCGACGGCAACAAATGCCCAAAATTATCCTGCCCCACGAAAGCCATTATCAGCGGAGACGCGCTGTGCCCTTCCATCGCAGCCGCCAGTATCATTGCCAAAGTGACGCGTGATCGGATTATGGCAGAGCTGGCACAGGAACATCCGCAATATGGCTGGGAACGCAATGCCGGCTATGGCACGGCCACACATCAGGATGCTCTCAGAAATTTTGGCGTCACTCCACATCACCGCAAAAGCTACAAACCTATACAATCTCTCCTCAAATCTGCTAACATTTCTGCATGAGCAATGACAAACGCAGATATAGCCGCTTTCCTAAACCATTGGGAGAGTACGTCGAGCCGGTGATACGACCTGTTCTTAAAGATAAAGGTCTGGCCGGAAGCCGCATCATCACGGATTGGGAAAAGATAGTGGGCACTCAGCTCGCACAACGCTGCGTTCCGGAAAAACTGAATTTCCCACGCGGCAAGACCACCGATGGCACACTCACCATTGCTGTGGAGAATGGCTTTGCCACTGAGTTACAACACCAGCAACACCTGATACTGGAGAGGCTTGCCATCTATTTTGGTTATAGGGCCATCAACCGTATCACCATCAGCCACACGCTGACACGCAAACCGGGCAAAAAAAAAGTAGCCGATAATAAAAACGCGCTGGTTGCTTTCCCGGAGAGTACTCTGGATGCCATCGAAGATGCCGAACTAAAAGAAGCACTGAAGGGCCTGTCGGCCGCTTGCACGCTGGCACAAAACTAATCTAAGCATTGCGTTTTAGCGCAAATGATAATACATATGGCTATCTCAAAAATATGGAGTTTCTAATGGCACGCTCAATACTCGTTTTATCTGTTGCATCTGTTGTTATTGCAGGAGCATTCCTATTCCTGAATCAAAACACCGGTACTGAGATCAACCATGCACAGGCTAATGCGCAGGAAGCTGCTCCTGCCCCAGCCCATGAACATGAGGATGCCAATGCAAAAAAGCCAGCTGAGACCGAACCCAACATGAAAATGACCAAGGGAAGCGGTGGCAAATCGACCTCTTACATGGTGAAGGATGCCCCCCTTCCTAGCGATATTGCGATGGGAGCAAAAACAGCTCCTATCCTGATGATCGAATATGCCTCCCTCACCTGCCCGCACTGCGCGCATTTCTCTGCTGCTGTGCTGCCTGAACTTGAGAAAAAATATGTAGAAACCGGCAAATTACGTTATATCCTGCGCCAGTTCCCACTCAACGAGCCTGCTCTTAAAGGCGCTATGTTGCTGGATTGTATCGGAGAACAGGATAAAGACCGCTATTATGTATTCGCCCGTGTACTGTTCGATGCCCAGTCAAAATGGGCCTTTGATGGCGACCATATGGCAGGTCTTGAGACCATTGCCACCGTGGGCGGCCTCAGCAAGGACCAGTTCAGGAATTGCGTGACCAATACCGAACGTGAAATGAAGGTATTAAAGGCCAAAAAAGCCGCGGTTGACGAGCTTGGCATACCACATACGCCATACATTTTTATTGATGGCGATATTTACGATGGTGACCGTACCGTTGAAGCCGTATCTGCCTTTATCGAGAGCCGGCTTGCAATGCGTGGAAACTCTGCCCAATAAACCTTAAAAAGCGGCTTGACAGGGGGACACCAACTCCATACATTGCCCCCGCCTGAGAGGAAAACCTATGGCAAAGCCTGATGATCCAATGCCTTCCCTGGAAGATCTGCAGAGGAAAATCGATGCCATACAACCTGATGCCCCGGCATCGCAGGGAGACAGTTCCGGCGCACAATATGGTAAAGGTGTGCGCATGGGAGTTGATCTGCTGGCGGGTGCGGGTGTTGGGATCTTTCTCGGTTACCAGCTGGATAAAGCTGCAGGGACGATGCCGTTGTTTCTTCTCCTGTTTCTTCTTCTGGGTTTTGCCGCAGGTGTACGAAATATAATACGAAACGTTGACTAAGGTGTAAGTAAGTTCATGTCTGAAGGCCACAGCCCACTAGCACAGTTCGAGATCTATCCGATCATTCCATTCAAGGTAGGTGCGCTTGATCTCAGCTTTACCAATTCATCGCTGTGGATGGTCATCGTTATCAGTATGATCACCTTGTTGCTTTCTGCCGCTTCCAGCCGCCGCCAGCTTGTACCTGGCCGTATTCAGGCTGGTTCTGAAATGCTCGTTGAGTTCGTCTCCGGCATCATTCAGGATAATGCGGGCAGCAAAGGGATGAAATATTTCCCGTTCGTTTTCTCGCTCTTCATTTTCATCCTGTTTTGTAACGTACTCGGGATGATCCCAACGTCATTCACCGTCACCAGCCACATCATCGTTACTTTTGCGATGGCGGGCTTCGTGTTCATTGGTGTCACGCTCATTGGCTTAATGAAGCATGGGCTGCATTTCTTCTCGCTGTTCCTGCCCAAAGGCACGCCGTGGTGGATGATCCCGCTGATGATAACCATCGAGCTGATCTCTTATCTTTCACGCCCTATCAGCCTTTCCATTCGTCTTGCAGCAAACATGATGGCAGGGCATTTGCTGCTCAAGATCATGGCTGGATTTGTTGCCGCCGGTATTGTAGGGATATTCCCCTTCGCATTCTTACTCGTATTCACTGGATTTGAGATATTCGTTGCATGCCTGCAAGCTTACATATTTACGCTGCTGACCTGCATCTATCTTAATGACGCTCTTAACTTACACTAACCATCTGAAAGGAAATTACTACCATGGAACCACTCGCAAACCCTGAAGCTACTATCCTCATGGGTAAATATATCGGCGCTGGCCTGACCGCACTCGGCATGCTCGGTGCTGCTATCGGCGTAGGTATCATTTTCGCAGCAGCGCTGAATGGTATCGCCCGCAACCCTTCTAAAGAAGGTTCTATCAAAGGCCTCGCGATGCTTGGCATGGCTCTCTCTGAGTTCATGGGTATCCTTGCATTCGCTGTTGCCATGATGATCTTCTTCGTAGTGTAACGCACCCATGCCTCAACTTGACCCCACATGGTTTGCCTCACAGCTCTTCTGGTTAGCAATAACCTTCCTGACGCTGTATGTCGTGCTCGCATACGTTATCCTTCCACCGCTCATGGGTATCATGATCAAGCGCAAGGAAACGGTTGAGAACGATCTTGCGACCGCACAAACCATGAAGTCTCAGGCTGAGGAAGCCAAAGAACTGTATGAACGCACCCTTGCCGAGGCACGGGCGCGTTCACAGCAGCTTCTTATGGATGCGATGCAGGAACAGAAGAACCGTGCCGAACAGGCCGGTAAAGAACTTGAAGGGCAGATCACCAGGAAACTTGCTGATGCCGAATCTCGTATTCAGGCTAAAAAACAGGAGCTGATCGCTGCCCTGAACCCAGCCGCGGCTGAACTTGCGCAGGTCATTGTTGCCAAGCTCGTGCAGGCTGCCCCAGAGAATGGTGGCACACAGCATGTTGCTAATTCTAAGAGTGGTAGGTAATCACTATGGAAATATTACATAATCCTGTTTTCTGGGTTGCTGCCTCTTTCATATTGTTCGTGGCGCTTTCCTATAAGAAGATCTCGAGCATCCTTACCAAAACACTCGATGACCGCTCTGCCCGTATCAGTCAGGAGCTAGATGCTGCCCGCAAACTCCGCGAGGAAGCAGAAGCGATTCTTGCCGAATATAAACGCAAGCAAGCAGAATACATGAAAGAAGCAGAGCAAATGCTTGTGAAAGCTCGTGCTGATGCTGAAGATTACCGTAAGAACGCAGAAGCTGACCTTAAAGCTTCTATGGATGCCCGCACCCAGCAGGCACTGGATAAAATTGCTCAGGAAGAATCCAAAGCGATTCAGGATGTGCGCAATCATGTGGTCGATATCGCACTGGCTGCCGCGCGTTCTATCCTTATCGAACATGTAAGCAACCTGCCGCAGGAAGAGCTGATCAAGCTGGTTGTTTCTGACATCGAACGCAAAATCCACTAATCCGCGCATTAACGTTTTTTAAATCAATTTACGCGATAGGTCACCTATTATCGAAAGGAGACGTCATGCGTTCTGCTGCCTTTGTTGTTGCCTGTATATTTATACCCACTTTGTCATATGCCGGTGCATGGACACAGCCCGAAGGCAGTGGTCAGGTAATATTGAATGGCTGGTATTACTCCACTGACTCCCTCTACAATAATTCCGGAACAGAAGTATCACAGGGCAGGTATCGCAAATACGAACTGAACCCCTATCTTGAATATGGTTTGATGAATGGTGTCACCATCGGCACGAACCTTTCCCTGCAACGCGCCAGTCAGGATGTCGCTGGTGGCAGCGTCACCAATTATGGTATCGGCGACAGTGAATTCTTTGCGCGATTCCGCCTGTGGGAACAGTATGGATTTGTTATCTCTGCCGAACCATTAGTGAAACTCCCTTCACCTGAATCCGATGATGAAACACCTGTGCTGGGCGGTGAACATGCCGATGCCGGCCTCAGCTTTGCTGCCGGATATGGTTTTAATTTCTTTGGCATGAATCATTATATCACCGCCGATGCTGGTTATCGCCACCGCTTCGGTGACCCCAAAGATCAGATACGTTATTCCGCCACACTCGGTGTGAGTGTCACGCCTAAACTATGCATCATGCCACAGATATTTGGCACGCACCGTACCAGTGATCCTGCGGCAGCTACCTTTACCCAATCGTCCGGTGACGATTTTAACCTGACAAAACTCCAACTATCTGCTGTATATAAATACAGCGACGATGTATCGCTACAGGTCGGCGGATTCAGCCATGTGGATGGCAAGAATGTGGGAGCGGGTGATGGTGCATTATTTTCTGTCTGGAAGAAATTCTGATGCGGTCTGAGCCGCTCGGTCAGATACTGTTGCGGCGCGGTTTGATCACAGACGCGCAGCTTGCGCGTGTATTACTCCTGCAAAAACGTTTCGGCAGCCGTCTTGGTGATATCTTGGTGTCGGAAGGCATCATCAACTACCACGCACTCTATCAGGCCGTTGCGGATCATTACCGACTGCCCTATGCCAACCTGCTTGAATCACCACCTGATGTAAGCCTCCTTAAGGCCACCAGCATCGGTGAATACATCAAACGCGGCATTATCCCATGGAAAAAACAGGATGGCGAGATTATCATCGCACTCTCGGAAATCACAGAACCCAATGTGCTCTGGTGCAAAAAACATTTCGGCAGCGAGATCCGTTTTGCCTGCACCTCACCGTTCGATATTCGCCGCTCTCTTGAATTGCATTTTTCCAGAGACATGGAAGCAAAAAGCCGCCTGACCTTATGGAGAAGAGATCCTGAGACCTCAGCACGCAACACGCTCATGCCTTCGCAGAAGATGAGTTTGCAGTTCCTGCTGTTGCTATCACTGCTTGGCATCGTTGCGTTTCCTATTCATACCGCGCTGGCATTCGTGGCGCTGTGTCATATCGCATATGGCTGCACGATGGTGTTCAAAGCAACGCTGTTCTCCAGTGGCTCTGCCTGCCCCACAGAATGGGAGTGGAAATACAAACTGGCAGAACTCGATGAGAAAACATTACCGGTCTACACCATACTGATCCCCATGTATCGCGAGACCGAAAGCATGGCCGCGATGTTAAAAGCAATCTCCGGATTAGATTATCCTGCCTCACGTCTGGACGTGAAGCTAGTGTTGGAATCTGATGATAAAGAAACACTGCAAGCTGCCTATGCCCTGAAACCATTTTATCATTTTGACATCATCCGTGTGCCAGCAGGCACGCCGCGTACAAAGCCACGCGCCTGCAATTATGCGCTGCAATTTGCTCGTGGTGAACTGGTCACTGTGTATGATGCGGATGACAGGCCAGATAAACTCCAACTCAAAAAAGCCGTTGCCGCTTTCCGCGACTTACCACCGGATGTGGTGTGCCTGCAGGCACGGCTTAATTATTATAACGCTGGCGACAACCTGCTGACACGTTTCTTCTCGCTGGAATATTCTATTCTGTTCCAATTCATGCTGTATGGGCTGGAGCGTCTTGGTATCCCTATTCCTCTGGGCGGCACAAGCAACCACATCTCACTGACCAATCTCAAAGCATTGGGAGAATGGGATGCATATAATGTCACCGAAGATGCAGATCTTGGCGCGCGTATCGCAGCACACGGCCTCAAAACACATATGCTCGATTCCTACACGCTGGAAGAAGCACCGAACAGCATCATCCCATGGATCAAGCAACGTTCCCGCTGGGTAAAAGGTTATATGCAGACCTGGCTGGTGCATATGCGTGATCCGTCAAGGTTTTATGAAAAGGTAGGCTTCCGGGGCTTTGTGGGCTTCCAGTTCTTTGTGGGGCTTTCCTGCTTCACATTTCTGACTGCTCCGGTCGTTTGGATACTCTCAATGTTATGGGTCGGGAATGTCCAGCAATGGCATCATGTGCCGCTACCGGAATGGGTGTTATGGCTTACGGCCATCAACCTTGTGCTTTACCTCTTCACCCACTGGTATCAGGCACTTTATTGTGCCTCTCTTTACCGTACGAATCTTGGCCGGATGTTCGCAGCTGCCTTCATGTACCCGCTCTATCTGGTGCTGCATTCGATCGCCAGCTACCGGGCATTATGGCAACTATTTGTAAAACCTCACTTTTGGGACAAAACTACCCATGGGCTGGCGCGTACCTTCGATACGCTGCCCTCATATGTCGACAAAATGGCTGTAAAACAGCGCGCTTAACTATTGACAGCACCCCTGCCGGAGGTTACAAAGTCGCCTCATTTGAATGTTAGGGGAAGTCCCATGAAAGTATTAAGCTCACTGAAATCTGCTAAAAAACGCGATAAAGATTGCCGCGTTGTTCGCCGCAAAGGCCGTGTATACGTTATCAACAAGAAAAACCCGCGCTTTAAAGCTCGCCAGGGTTAATAACGCCCGCTTTTAGCGGACGTAAACGTGTACTTCCTGAGTATTGCCAGACGCTAGCTCACTGCGCCATGTGATGCGGCTTATATCCGCACCGTGCATCTGCATGCCACCCACCACCGCCTGAAGGTTCGCCCGTGAGGTAACAGGGTTGCCAAGCTCTGGTATATAAGAGATCACCTCATATTGCATGTCAGGCTTTGCACGTTCCGCAGCCCCAATCGCCTTTGACAGGGCATTATCAAATGGCACACGCGCCTGATTGAAACGAATGATAAGCAGTGGTTTATCTTCGCTGCCGGACTGCCCCATGGAGTCCTGTGCAAATGCCAGCGAGGCAGGCATAATAGTAACAAAAACTGCGGTAAATACGGCTAAAGCGGAACGGAACATGGTTTCTCCCAACTATCCAGATATTCTGCACAGCAAGGTAAAACAGCACCGCCCGTGAGTCAATTATCATCTGCAAACAATAATTTCGTATTTTAACCTTGTATTTTTGAATTAGTTTGCTAGGTTTTCGCCTCTTTTGCTTAGGACCCGTAGCTCAGTTGGATAGAGCATTTGACTACGAATCAAAAGGTCGGGCGTTCGAGTCGCTCCGGGTCCGCCATTACCTAATGGCCACTAAACCACTGCCCTTTAATAACACCCCCGATTGAAACAAAACTGACATATTTACGCGCTTTGTTTGCCTATAAGGCGTCATAAAAGCGTCATATTTTCCCAAAGTGCATTCTTGGCATCTTCACAAAACGCCCCGGCTATCCGTGGTATCATTAGCCTATAAGTTAAAAAAGTGAGGATATATGGATATCGCAAAATTCATTCAGGATAATATCTACAACCCGGAATACGGTGCAAAGCCTGCCGGTGTTGCTATACCGATCATCGCTGGACTTGGATCGTTCATGGGCCTGGGTGTCACTGGCGGCGTTATTGCCATGGCGGCGGGCACTCTCTTGAGCCCAGTGATTAACAAGGTGCTTAGCAAAGTTGGGCAATTCCTCGGCATTTCAAGTGCGCCCGTACCAGGCGGCGTCGTAAAAGAGCCATCAATGGCCGTAGGCGAAGGCAAACAGGCAACCGAGGAAAAGCCTTTCTCACTAAGTGTCGGCAATAATGTTCAGGAAGGAAAGCATATACGCTCCCCAATTCTTGAGAATATGACCGTTCCCGAGAAGGATATTGCTGATGTCGTGGAAAGACGCCGCAGTGCAATGAATGATGCTCTTCAGCTGGCCTCTATGCCCGCAGGTACGAATAAAGGCCTCGAGATACGCGTTAAAGCCGGATGGGAACAGCTCTCCGAGCAGGAAAAGCAGATTGGTGATTTCACTGCCACACTTAAGAATTACCAGAAAGAACAGGCTCATTATGCTGGCGATAGTGGCGAGCGTGAGCGCCTCAAACAATCGATCGCTTCTAAACTTGGAGTTTCAACAGCCGATGCAGAAAGTATCGTGCCTACCTTGCCAGAAGTGCCACGCTTTGAATTACGCAATGGTACGCTTTCAGAGAACCCGATACTTAGAAAAGATTATATGCCGCTTGATGATTTCGAAGCGCAGTACAATAAGGAAAGAAGTGAAGGCAAACTGCCAGAATCATATAAAGACAAAACATGGAATGAACTGGATACGCTGGCTAAGCACGGCTACGCCTTCAACCATCTGAATGCAGAGATCGTGGCCGTAAAACAGTCTATTGATGTAAACAAGATCAACCCTGATGGCGAGGTGCTCGGTCACCCCGACTACAAACACTGCAACCATAAAAAGAGTTTTACCTGTTTTGGCTTGTATGATGACGGCTCAAAATGGACGCGTCAGAACGCTGCTGCGGTTGTCACTACCCTGCTTGCCAGAAACCCTGATGATAAAGTTGCTGAATGGGGCAATACCGGCACTACCAACGCATCACTTATATCGTTATACGCTGATGAAGCGATCAAAGTTTCCGCAAGCCATCCTGAGTCAGTAAGCGAATACCAGAAAATAAAACACTATGTATCGCTTACACAGAAACGTAGCAACATTATGGCACGCATTAAGTTCTTTGATGCGCCTCTGAAATCTTTGGTGGACTTCAGGAATGATGGCCTGACCAAAAGCCATGAAGAAGCACAGAGATTCATCAAGCTTACACTCCCTGCGATCAATCAGCTGATCGATGCCAAAGCAGTCTATGAAGACGCCGGACTGAAACTTACCAGCGTCAAGAAGAATGGCGATAGCATGCGGATCGTATTTGCTGAAGCCACAGATAGCAGCAAAACCTATTCCTTTGAAGGTAAGTCAGTTGAGAATGGTGAGTTCCGCATTGAAAAGATCAACGATACTGCCACCGAGCCGACCACTCTCAAGCTCAGTGATGTGAACAAGATCAAAGTACTGGTTAAGCCAAATGCGCTGGAGCAAATGTTCGAAAAGAAACCAGAAGAAGGTGTACTGGAAAGCATCGCGAAAGCTGCGACCGATGCAGTGAAGATGGGTGTGAAATTCACCGGCAATGAAAAGATATCACCAACCTATCCTTTCGTGCCATCGCAACCATTGCCGTTCCTAAATCTTAACAATGTGGGACTGGCCGCCTGAAAAACAATACACTTCCATTATTGGCAAATTGCAGTTATGGTTTAAGGGTTGCATTGCTAAGAACATACGGAGTGTTTTATGGCTAAAAAGAAACTGATACTCGGTGCTGCGGCAGCCGCTGTCGTTGTCATCGCCCTGGCAATGTTCACTTCGGACAATAGCAGAAAGCCAAACCATCGTCCGATGGCCCAGAAAGCCGCCATATCTAAGGTACAGCCTACGAAAAAACTAACACCCGAACAGCGCAAGCAGCGCAGGGAAGCACGCAAGGCCAAGAGGCGCGCCGCGGTCCTGAAACGCTGGGCAAAGATGACGCCTGAGCAACGCACGGAATTCATGAAAAAGCACCCGGGATTCAAACCACCGGCAGAAAAGCCAGCTTCGGGTACAACGAACCCAGTATCCACAAAGGCCAAAACGCCAGTGACCACAACTACAAAACCTCAGCCAGCACCTACTACTACGCCGAAGAAAACAAACTAAGCTGAGTGGAACAATTAAAAAGGCACGGATGTATCCGTGCCTTTTTTTATTAGTGGATGATGGACTAGAGTATTTTCTCCAGCTCTTCGGATTCCGGGTCTGGCTTGAGCCTGCGGCGCTTGCGGCGCACCACCGTGTTGAGGCCTTCCACCATGATGGAGAAGCCAAAGGCAAAGTAGATATAGCCCTTTGGCACATCCACATGCATGCCTTCCGCCACCAGCACCGTACCGATCATCAGAATGAACGAGAGCGCCAGCATTTTAAATGTCGGGTTCTCACGCAGGAATTTTGCAATATAGCCAGAACAGATGATCATTACGATCATGGAAACCACTACTGCTGCAACCATTACCGCAAGATTATCAGCAATGCCTATTGCCGTCATGATGGAGTCGAATGAAAACACCAAATCAATGATAACGATCTGTATGACCGCCCCGCGGAATGAGGCCTTGGCCACGATATCGCGCTTGCCTTCCAGGCCATCAAGATCCGCATGGATCTCCAATGTGCTCTTTCCGATAAGGAATACACCACCCGCGATAAGCAACAGGTCACGGAAGGAGACACCATGCTCCATGATGGTAAATAATGGCTCGGTGAGCTGCATGATCCATGTGAGACTCGCCAGCATGGCAATGCGGATACCCAGTGCCAGACCAAGGCCGATGATGCGTGCCTTCTGGCGATATTCTTTGGGCAGGCTTTCGGCGACCAGCGCAATAAAGATCAGGTTGTCGATACCCAATACAATTTCAAGCAGACTAAGTGTGAAGAAACTCAGTATTAATTCGCTGGTCATTTCTCATCCTGCGTTGTTGGAGGAAAACTTCTAAAGTAAAAATTTATATTTTGCAATGGCGTACACCAACATACAGCCCAAAAATGAATTTTATTTCATTCGAATTTAATGTTCGCTTCTGCTAATAATGAATACACACATTCAGGAGGATATACCGTATGAATTCCATTCAAAAAATCATTGTAACCACAGCACTTAGCATGTTCGCCACCGTGGCATATGCTGAAGCTCCAGCAACCAAAGAGTCCACCTCACAGTCCGTACATGAGGACTGGTCTAAAATGCCCTCGGACATGAAAGACGCCGAGCGTGACGCCTTCAAGGCAAAATGGGAAGCCATGAGCCCTGATGAGAAGAAAGCCTTTCACGAGAGCCGCCATAAAAAACGTACTGATCGTCGTGATAAAATGAAAGAAAAGTGGGAAAGTGCCAGCCCGGAAGAGCGTGCAAAGATGAAAGAAGCACATAAGGAACGCCGTGCAGAACGCCGTGAGAAAATGAAAGAAAAATGGGAAAGTGCCAGCCCTGAAGAACGCGAAAAGATGAAAAAGCATCGTGAGCATCATAAAGAGATGCGTCAGGAACGTCGTGCGAAGATGAAGGAAGTTCACGACGGCCATGATAAAATGGATAAAGCGAAAGAATCACACGATAAAATGAAGGATAAAGGCGGCAAGCACTAAGCCGTTTGATTCTCGAAAAGCCCGACGGCCTCAGGCTGCCGGGCTTTTCTTTTTCCTGAGCTTATCCCAATATTCCAGTCGTTTTACTATTTCGCGTTCAAACCCACGCTCGGCTGGCTGGTAATAGTCTTTTCTTTGCATGGCTTCAGGGAAATAATTCTGGCCGGAGAAGCCATCCTCTGCATCATGATCGTAGGCATAATCCTTGCCGTATCCCAGATTTTTCATCAGCTTGGTGGGGGCATTCAGAATATGCATAGGTGGCATAAGCGAGCCATGTTCCGCTGCATCCCGCACCGATGATTTATACGCCATATATCCTGCATTGGATTTGGGTGCTGTGCCCAGATAGATCACGGCCTGCGCGATGGCCAGTTCCCCTTCCGGTGAGCCAAGGAAATCATACGCCTCTTTGGCGGCGTTGGCCTGCACCAGCGCCTGCGGATCGGCAAGACCGATATCCTCCACAGCGAACCGCACCAGACGGCGCACGATATATAATGGGTCTTCCCCACCCGCCAGCATACGCGCCAGCCAGTAAAGTGCTGCATTCACATCCGAGCCGCGCAGGCTTTTATGGAGCGCGCTGATGAGGTTGTAATGCGCATCCTGATGTTTGTCGTATAGAGGAGCGCGCTTTTGTATGTATGTACCGAGTGTAATGGAATCCAGCGGCCTGCCGCCATTGTAAGCAAACAATATCTCGCAGAAATTAAGCAATGCCCTGCCATCACCATCAGCCATATCCGCCAACGCCTTACGGGCATCAGGCGTGAGGGGCAATGCGCGCCCAACACACTCTTCTGCACGGGTAAGCAGCTTTTCCATCGCCTCGCTGTCCAGACGGTTGAGCACCACCACCTGCATCCGTGAAAGCAACGCGGCGTTCAGTTCAAAGGAAGGATTCTCGGTGGTCGCACCGATCAGCACGATCGTGCCGTCTTCGATCACGGGTAGGAACACATCCTGCTGCGCACGGTTGAAACGATGTATCTCATCGACGAATACAACCGTGCGCTTGCCATCCTGCGCGCGAGCCTTGGCTCGTTCGAATAATGCCTTAAGCTCTGCCACACCGGAGGAAACCGCCGACACCGTGTCATAGATATATCCGCTCTGTTTGGCAATGAGCCGGGCGAGCGTGGTCTTACCACTGCCCGGTGGCCCCCAGAGTATGAATGAGGTGAGCTTGCCGCCTTCCAGCATGGTACGCAGCATATGATCGGTCGCAAGCAAATGCCCCTGCCCGAGCAATTCTGACACAGACTGCGGGCGCAGGCGCTCAGCGAGCGGCACAGATGCTTCGTCTATCTTTTCAAAGAGTGATTGCATACCTACCTTCTTCAGGCAGGCATTTTCCCAGAGTTACGCTTATGCAGCAACCATAATAATGAGCCCGGCAGGCTCACCAGCATAGCCACAAGTCCTGTTTGCAGGGAAATCGCCACCGCATCGCTGTTTTCAATGCCCACCAGCCCCAGAAACCACACCATGCTTACTTCCCTCACGCCCCAACCACCAATAGAGATAGGCAGCGTAGTAATAAGCATGACCAGCGGCACGAACATCATGCAGTGCAGGAAAGAAAGTGGCACACCCATCCCCTTGGCGATGATGTAGGTACTGGCACAGCTGAAGATATGGGCAGCGATCGCAAATACCAGCGCATTGAATCCTGTACCCGAGCTTCTCACCATCTGGCGCAGGCATCCAATGAAATACAGCCCGAAATGTACCAGTTTGATGTGTTTATACGGTTCAAAGAATCGCTTGATACGACGGAGCAACCACACAGCTACCATCAGTGCCACCGCGATCGCAACATAGACCAGCCAGAAATTAAACCCTATCACCTCCGCCAGCATGGGCAGCATGGCGAACACGATCACCGCCAAAGCGGCCAGCGCTATCAACCGGTCAAGAATGATGGAGTTCACAGAAAGCGAAAGCGGGATATGGTCAGATTTGGTGATCCAGATGCGCACCACATCACCACCTACCGTTCCCGGCAGGCAACTGCTAAAGAACACACTGATGTAATATAATCGCACGGCATTCCATGTACTGATAACCGCCTTACCCATCTCAGACAGAGACACCAGAATATAACGCCAGCGCGCCCCACCCAGCGCCACCTGACACAGTACGCATAGTGCTGCAAACGCCAGCCCATCTATCTTTTGCTGTTGTATTGTTTTGGTGAGGTCGGAGAATTCCACGCCCCGCAAAGCGAACCAGAACGCCGCCACCGTAAGCGCTACTTTAAGGACAAACCCAATAAAAGAGGAGAATTTACGCGGCTTCTGCGGAATCAGTTGCATTCAGACCTGTGCTTCTTGTCGATTCAGTTTCGGTGACTTGTGTGTCATCTTCTTCATTAAGCTCAGGTTCTACGTCAATTTCAATCCTAAAATCCAATACACTCAATAAATCATTACTGATGCGTGCTGCTTGCGCGATCACCGCAGATCCCACATCCAGTTTAATTTGTGATTCTGTCAGTGCCAGCAACTCGGCATCTTCTTTTGTGTCACTGATCTCGGCTTCAGCCTGACTCACCCCGGAGAGTGTAGAACTGATACTGCTACTGGCAGTGAGTAGTCTTCCTTGCGTACCGCTGAGTGAACCGATGATACTACCCACAGTTTCCAGTGCAGTAGCAACCGAAGTTTCTGCGGTAGCTGCATTGGCCTGCGATGTAAGGTCGGGTGGTGTTGGCCCGAAGAGACCTTCTGTGCTGACATCACTGATGTCTACCGGTGCAAAATCCGTATCCTCTGGTCCGAGACGAATGGTTTCATCTTCAAATGAACCATCCAGTACCGGACGGCTATCGAAGGTAGTTTCCGCCACTATATCGTCGATCTCCTGAAGTACTGCTTCGAACTGCTGCTGAAAGAATAGCCGTTCTTGCTCTAGCACATCAGCATTAGCTTCCTCGGCGAGCTCTGCGGCACGTTCAAGTTTTGCATAAATGCGCTCAAGGCCAGATTTGGCAACGTCTACCAGTGTATCACTGGCGGCCACATCCTGAATGGCCTGGCGGTATTTGAATATCTGTGTCTGAAGGCGTGCGGCGATGGAAACACCTGATGCGTCATCGCTTGTACGCAATATCCTGTTGCCACTCGTCAGGCGAGCTGCAGAATCTTCTGCTTCCTGCGCGACCTTATTGAACCCGAGCCTTGCGGGTGCAAGAAGTACGTTACCGGTTGAAACCGTAGTAACCATGGCGGCATGTCCGTTTCGTCATGGCATCACCTACTTGGATGCTCCATAACACCTACAATCGGCTCACCTACATGATGAAACCGGACATAATGCCTGCTTTTCAGGCACTCTCATTATACCATGGATGGCTTGTTCAAAGGTTAATATAGCTAAATAACTGATTCTTCACTATTAACATGCTGATCTATATTGATATTTTTCTTGTAGGCCGGGCTAAGATCGATCACCATAAGCCAATGTTTTACCTCAGAATCCAGCGGGAACTGGGAATACGCCTGATGACTCACAACCGAGGTTATGAAGCCACAGGCTTCGGTAGTTTCCTTGTAGGCACGGATGTCATTGAGTGGCGCATTGATGAAAGCAAAACGTACCTTGCGCTCGACAAGTACAGCCAGCACCTCCTGCATCAGACCGCCCACCAGACTTTTAGCCTCATCCGGGAACACGGCGATGTTTGATACTTCTGCTGAACGCACACTCGATACCGGCAGGTGACGAAACAGTGATGAAAGCAGCTCACCCTCTTCTTCTAGTGGCAAGAGCGATCTGTCTTCAGGCTCTCTGAAGGTCACACGGCATCCCCCGAGGCACTGCCTGCCTTTTCGCGCCACCACAAATACATTGCGATCGTCTGGTTCATAGCGCGGTATGGAGGGCATGAATGCGCTGCATAGATTGATGAACATGTTAGATAGCAGCAGGAAATACTGGTGTATCTGCGCTACATCATGGGTCATCTCATAAAATACGGACGAATTATCTCCCATTGAGCGTTTAAAACGCCGGCTGAGGTAAGATTCAAAGGACACAGTATCAAACATGTTTGCCTGCCCAGATGCCGCAATATTATATCCGCGATTAGAATAAAGTATTGAGCGCATTGCAAGCGATTTCCTCGTATTTTAAGGAACTTATCAAGATAATTCACAGTCATGTAACAAACTGAAACATATTTTTTGCCCAACTACCAACAACATGCCCAACTTCTTGTTGATTCAACGCCACCGAAAACCTATTTTCTCGGCAACATTAAACGAAAGGATCGACCATGTGCGGGATTATCGGCACCACCGGTTATCGTGATGCTGCCCCTCTGATACTTGGTGGACTGAAGCATCTCGAATATCGCGGGTATGATTCAGCAGGTATCGCAACACTGAGCAAAGGCGAGATATGCCGCGCCCGTGCGCAGGGTAAGCTGGTCAATCTCGAGAAGGTTTTGCAGGCGACACCGCTGGCAGGCCACACCGGTATCGGCCACACACGCTGGGCAACACACGGTATCCCGAATGAGACCAATGCCCACCCGCATGCCACTGATAAAGTGGCCGTCGTTCATAACGGCATCATTGAGAATTACCGCGAACTTCGTGAGGAATTATCAGCCAAGGGTTACACCTTCCAAAGCCAGACGGATACGGAAGTTATCCCTGCCCTCATCACCCACTACCTGAACGAAGGTATTACTCCACAACAGGCCATGACAAAAACACTCGGCCGCCTGCATGGCGCATTTGCACTGGCGGTGGTGTTCCGCGATCATCCAGACCTGCTGCTCGGTGCAAGGCAAGGCCCGCCACTGGCGGTTGGTTATGGCGACAAGGAAATGTTCCTTGGCTCTGATGCCATCGCACTTTCCAATCTTACCTCGCGCATCAGCTACCTTGAAGATGGTGACTGGGTAGAGCTCACGCCGAACTCGGTTATATTCCATGATGCTTCTGGCAAAGTGGTGCAGCGCGCCATCAACCAGTCCGGCTATAACGGCGCATCTGCTGGCAAAGGCAATTATCGCCACTTCATGCAGAAAGAAATTTTCGAACAGCCGGGTGTTGTCGGTGAAGCGGTGAAAATTTATTGCAATCCTGCGACGCTGGACATCACCCTGCCCGAATTTCCATTTAAGCTGCAGGATATCAGCCGCGTGCAAATTATCGCGTGCGGCACATCATATTACGCTGCGCAGGTGGCAAAATACTGGATGGAATCGATCGCAAAGATACCGGTAGAGGTAGATATCGCATCGGAATACCGCTACCGCTCGCCTGTGCCAGATCCCAAGGGCCTGAGCATTGTCATTTCACAGTCAGGTGAAACGGCGGATACGCTGGCCGTGCTGCGCTTCACTAAAAAGATACATCCGGTGCTTGCCATTGTGAATGTGCCGGAAAGCACCATCGCCCGCGAGGCGAACGCGGTGATCTATACCCATGCAGGGCCGGAGATCGGCGTGGCATCTACCAAAGCATTCACCACGCAGCTTGCCACCCTTGCCTGCCTGACCATCGAGCTGGCAAAGGCACGCAAATCCATCAGCGCAGATGAGCGCAAAAAATACTGCGAGCAACTGCTTGAAGTACCAAGCCTCATGACCGAAATCCTCAAACAGGATAACAGTATACAGGCAATGGCTGGTAATTTAATGAAGGCGCAGGATATGCTTTTCATTGGCCGCAGCACTTCGTTTGCTATAGCGATGGAAGGTGCGCTCAAGATGAAGGAGATCTCCTACATCCACGCCGAGGCCTATGCAGCGGGCGAACTCAAACACGGCCCGATTGCGCTCATTGATGAAAAGATGCCCGTCATCGCCCTTGCCCCTTCCGATGATCTGTATGAAAAGACCACATCGAATATTCAGGAGGCGGCAGCGCGTGGTGGCCGTATCGTGCTCATCAGTGATGAGAAGGGTATTCAGAATGCAGGCGACCTGCCGGTTGCAAGCATCAGCATGCCGCAAGCCAGCTCGTTCATTTCGCCCCTACTATATGCTCTGCCTGTGCAGATGCTGGCCTATCATGTGGCTGTGCTTAAGGGCACAGACGTGGACCAGCCACGAAACCTTGCAAAAAGCGTTACAGTTGAATAAGTGACGGATACAGCACTGGCAGTATCACTGCAAAACCAAACGGTACGGTTAGGCGAACAGGCTTTTTAAGCCCACCCAATAACTTTGCCAGAATGAAGAATGCGGCGAACAATGCAAAGAATGTGAGCAATCCCTTTTCCCCCACACAGATACCACCCGCAGCAAGCAACAGCGCAAGCGGCGGCAACACATAAATGTGGCCGACCTTTCTAATGTGTTTGCGACCGATGACCGCACCAAGCAACACCCCATATAAACCGCCAAAGCACGCCGGATAAATAGAAGCGTCCTGCAAAATTCGATACATCATGCCAAATACCACCACGCAAAACAGTATCCTGCCCATCAGCATGTTTTCGTTTATTTCGATGGCGGCAAGCGTCACCAGAAATGTTCCTATCAACACAATCAGCACATATTGTTCACTGAAATTATGTTGCAGGAAGGCCAGCACGAATAGCAAACCTATGAGCACTTCTGTCCATGTGTGCGATGTAGGGAACGGCCGCCCGCAATAACGGCACTTATGCCGAAGCAACATCGCTGAAATAACCGGGAACAGGTCTTTGACCTTAAGCAACGTGCCGCAGTTGCCGCAATAGGGTGTTTTATCCAGAATCAAACGCCCACGCGGCAGGCGATGTACAAGACTGCACGCATAATTGCCAGCCGCCATACCAAGTACCGATGCCCAAATGATACCGGCCAGTATGTGTGCAAACGGCCAGTTAGCCACGGCATCCATCATGGTCTAGTTCTCTATTTTTGAAGTTGGATTCACGATGGAATCAATGTAGCGACCCTGAAACAGCGGGATACCAAGCGCCTGACCATATTCCACCGCCTGCAGGTTATCACAGCGGCACAGAATAACACGGTTTGTTCCCGCCATCTGGATAGCTTCTGAAAGCTCCCGGCTTTGTTCACTACGCAGATCGCTCAGTACATCGGCATTCCATTGGAGTTTTACCAGATCTGCCCCCAGCTTGCCGCGATCTATCTGGGTAAAGCTGCGGGTGGTCAGGCCATCAAGGCACAGACGATACCCAAGGCGCTGTACTTCTTTGCGGGCGATCATAAAGCCAGTAATATCGGCGAATGCATCCACCACCGGCACTTCTATCACTACAGAAACTTTGGCAGCGGGCGGTATCACCGCATCCAGCATGGTGAACCATGATGAAAGTAATGTTTCCACATTCAGGTTCAGGCTGATGGGAGAATCCAGGAATTTCGCCGAATTATCACGCACATGCCCGATCATTCGCTGATCCAGCAGTTGGGTGATATACTTAAACAGCCAACGATTGGCAAAAAAACCCGGGTCCACCTGCGTCATTTTCTTGAGGTGGGGAATATGGATATATATCTCATCAAATACTTTGCGTACCGGATAATTAGGGCGAGCAGCGCACACAGGCTGGCGGCGCAGTAATTTGGAAATATCAAGTTCTGCAAAATCATCATCCAGATCCTGAAGCGTGGGCACAGATCTGGATGGCATGGTCAATGAAGGTGATACCATCACCGGACTATTGACCGCCATGGGCTGTACAAGTGCAACTTCCGGCGCTACTTTGCGCACGGTGCGCGCCATTTTCTTATTCGCCAGATCCACAAATTTCTGCCAGTCGGCGCTCAGATCATAGATATCCGAAAAGGCAGGGTTCTCCTGACCATCTTCACGATATGCCAACGGATCATCCATATAGAGGTAACGCAGCTGGAAGATCAGTTTGCTCAGGATATTGGGTTCAAGATCGCTGCACATGACGATAAGCCCGTGGTCCTGCAGCAGATAAATACCACCCTCCCGCTCTTTCAACAGATCATGGATCAGGTTGATGGCGATCTTTACCTGGTATTCGCTCTGATACTGCTCCAGCAACTTTTCCAGATGAAAATGTACCGCCTTGAAACGATAAGCCTGCTGCATATCATGCAGTGCTTCCATCAGTTTTACTTCGGCTGCCTTGGTGATGAGTTGAAGGGTCATAGTATTTATTTCTGCTGGATACTTTTCACAACAAAGGCCTCAAGGGATGAGGTATCTGTAGTGAGCGTAGGTTCATCAATAGAGCCGTTTACCTGCACAAGCAAGGTAGGAATTGTATCAGACGTGAGCGTCGGGAACTGGAACAATGCCGCAACGTCCATCGTCCAAGGCAGTATCTTCAATTCACCATTCATTGTGCCGGTGTTCACACCGCTTTTTATAGCGATACCCGGTGTACGCAGCACACCATTTTTCATATTGATCGGGCCATCCACGGATATTTCCGTTGAGCCATCCCTCAATACGCGGTTCACGTTTGTAAGTACGTCGGCTGCCGTGCGGGACACACGCACCGTATCCACCACACCCTGTAGGTTCAGGCCTTTAATGTTTACACCTCGGCCGGTCACCAGCATCTTGCCTTCTGATTGCGCGATCCATGATTTGTAATTCACGCCTGATGTCGAGAATGAGCCGCTGATGCTCATTTTACCGCTGATATTCTTTATGCCGGCAAGTGACCCAAGGAAATCGCTCATCTCGGCATTGAACAGGGTGAATCCAACAGAGATACCAGGCACTTTACCACCCAGCAGCGTGCCTGCTATTTCACAGCGACCCTGCCAGTATGCAAAACTGAATGCCTGAATGGCGATCTGGCTATTTTCCAAACGTGCGCGGGCCTTTACCCTGTCGATCACAAGATCGTCATGTATCAGCTTGCCTGCGCTGATGTCAAAGATACCGTTGAAGCCTTCCATCCAACTCATGTCGATGAGCTCTTCCGGCCATTTTTTTGGCCTCCGCTGCTTACCTGCTGACGCAGCTACTTCCGTTACGGCAGGCTCATCCAATATCACTGGTTCTGCCGCTACTTCTTCCTGAGGCACGATCTCTGCCGGAACAACTTCAGGGGCTACCGTAACGGGCGGTTCGTTCTGCGCCAGTATGATCATTTGCTGCGATTGCGGCACAACATCCAGAATATCTTCTTTGACCTCTGGTGCGGCATCAGGCGCAGCTGGCTCGGCTTTAGCTGCTGTTTTTTCTTCTTTCTGTGGAGGTGAATAGCTGAAATAGCCGGTATTCAACTCGCTGGTGTTGATAAGCATGTTGATGAATGGCTTCTCGCCTCTTACGTCTAGCGAGATATTGGCTTCAGTGATGTCCTCAGGATAGTAGAACCTCACATTTTGAATACCCAGCTCGCCACGATGTGCGAACAAGCGGAAATAGGCGCGCTCACCTTCCCTGTCGAGGAACGTAAACTTATCTACCTGCACTTTAAGATCCACCGCGGTCTGCAGATTCTTCAGCCAGTTGAGGTTCACGGTCTTATCGAATTTCAGGAAGAAATCGGTGGGAGCTGCATCTTTTTGCTTCTCTCTCCACAGATTGCGAAAATAGTCAAAGTTGATCCCTTGCAACTTAACATCCGCTTCAACACGCGGATTATTGGCATCATAATACACCACCAGACCGCCGCCCAGTTTGAGATCCCCGATCTTTACGTCGGATTCCGACAACCTCACCTGATCGTTCGAAATATATATATTTGAACGCAGATAAAAATCTTCCACACCCAGATCGGGTAACTCCACAATGGATTCATCGAAGATACTGAGGACCTTTCTAAGGCTTTTGCCGCCGGTCTCAATGTTTCCTTCAAAGCGCATACCCGTGGTGGTCGCGTTCTGCGAGATCACGCCGAACAATGCCATGTCTGATTCGCCGGGTAGTGTGATGTTGAACTGGTTGATGGTCACCGCACCATCAGCAATATCTACATTGACGTTCACATTCTCCCATTCCTGACTGGCCAGGATAAGTTTATCGGACGTGAGCTCAAGCGACACATTCATGTCATCCGGGATAGGATTCTCGCTCAGTTTGGCATCAAACTGGAACTGGCGTGAACCTGCTTCAGATAATTGCATAAGGACGTTATGTATGAGCGCGCGCCATTTATAGTAATCGAGCGATGTGAACTTCATTTGCGCATCGATCTTGGCAGCGCCAGAAAAGTCAGCGAATAACTTACCTTCACCCGGTGAATTCAGACCTTTCCACGCAATGTCATTTATTTCGATCACCCCATTTTTCTGACTCCAGCTCCCGGTGAACTGTACGGGCAGCACGGGGATCATCTCTTTTTGTTCTTCACCGGTAGCGATCTGGTTGAAGAGCGTTTTTTTGTCCTTATCCGTAAAAGCTATCCATGGGTATATATCAGCGATATTGACATCGAGCTTTGCTGTTACCTTAGGTGCATCATCATTAAAATTCGTTACACCTTCAAATTTTATCTGGTTCTGGCTATCGGCATATATCATTGCAGAGATAGGCATATCGCCCGTCTGCGCATTCAGGGTCTTGTTAAATTCAAATAATATATTGCGTTCGTTGATCTTGAAGCCGCCAGAAAATGAATTCTGCGTACCTACCTCGCCCACAAGATTCACGTCCTTGACCGACATGGTGCGCTTGCTGATGCTGTTGCGATAGATCACCTTGCCATTGATGATTTCCACCTCAAATTGTGCCTGCCCGGCCTGGGTTTTATTGAAGGTATCGAATTCTTTGCTGAGCCAGTCCCATTCGATGAGGTTATCTTCCGCACGTTCTATTTCCAGTACCGGCTTTTCAAGCACGATGGAAGAAATGACCGGGTTATCAGAATAAATTGTACTCAGGGTTGGCGTGACCTGCATGAGTTCCACCGTAAGTGCGGGAATAGGTTTGCCATCATTAATATCCCTAAGTTCGACACCTGCCACATATACTGTAGGCACAGGCAACAGCACGACGCTTATATCGCCACGGATATATACCTCGCGGCCCGTACGTTCCTTCACCAGTCGTTTAATTTCCCTGCCATAGACGCGCGTATCGATCTGCCCTTGAATAACAAGCGCAAAGCCCACAAGCATCAGGAAGCTTAGCCCGATGAGTGCTATGAGGCGGAAATTGATGCGCAGATCAAGGTTTTGTATCTTCATAAGAAGGCAGGACCACTCATTGAACGGATAAACTTATGAATAAAAGGATAATTTTTTACTAATATCATACATCACCTTTTATCATAAAAACACCTTGTTCACCGAACAGGTTCGCAAACATGTCGCGGTTGCGGAACGCGCCCACTTCTCCCTGATGTGTAACATATAAACGCTTCTCGATGGTCACACCAAGCTCATCGCATAATACCTCAAAATCGGTAATGGTGCAAAAATGGATATTCGGTGTGTCATACCATTGGTAAGAAAGTGTCTTGGTCACAGGCATACGGCCATGCACCGCCAGGTATAGCCGGTTCTTCCAGTGTCCGAAATTCGGCACGGAGACGATGGCGCGCTTACCTATGCGTACCAGATGCCCTAGTACGTCCTTCGGATCACGCAAGGTCTGGAGTGTCTGGCTTAAGATCACATAATCATAGGCCTTGTCGGGGTAATATTGCAGGTCAATATCCGCGTCACCCTGAATCACTGCGAGACCTTTAGCGATACATTGGTTAACACCCTGCTGGCTCAGCTCCATGCCTCGCCCAACCACTTGTTTATTCTCAACCAGCCATTTGAGCAGGTCACCCGTGCCACAGCCAACATCAAGCAATGTGCGCTCTGGCTCTACAAGCCCTGCAACGGTCAACAGATCTTGACGGAGTGCGCCTTTTTTACTCATTGCCCTGCCCCGCTTAATTTTGCTGAACCGTCGATGAAACCACTCATGATGGCATCGAACTCAGGGATATCGAGCAGGAAGGAATCATGCCCTTTATCTGTTTGAATCTCGGCATAGCTGACATCAGCAGCCACGGCATTGAGCGCCCGCACCAGTTTACGGCTTTCGGTGGATGCATATAGCCAGTCACTGGAGAAGGATACGATACAGAAACGTATCTTAGTACCTGCGAACACATCGGTGAGTGCATGCTTTCCACTTGCCGTCAGGTCAAAATAGCTGGCAGCGCGCGTGAGGTAGAGGTACGAATTCGCATCGAACCGCTCCACAAAACTCATACCCTGATGGCGCAGGTAGCTTTCGATGCGGAAATCCGCGTCAAAGCCATAGGTAAAATCTTCCCTGTCCTGCAAATTGCGGCCAAACTTTTCCTGCAACATGGATTCGGACAGATAGGTCACATGCGCAGCCATGCGCGCTACGGCCAGCCCTTTGGTGGGATATTTACGTTGCGAGATATAATCACCGCCGCACCAGTCAGGATCTGCCATGATGGCCTGCCTGCCAATCTCATGGAACGCGATATTCTGTGCCGACTGACGCACCGACGTTGCGATAGCCACAGCCGCAAAGAGCCTATCCGGAAACCGCACAGACCATTCCAGCACCTGCATGCCGCCGAGAGAACCGCCCACCACGGCGAACAATTTACTAATGCCCAGATGCTCAACAAGCAAGGCCTGCGTTTCCACCATATCGCCTATGGTGATAAAAGGCAGCTCCAGCCCATATGATTTACCAGTAGCCGGATTTATCTCCTTAGGGCCAAAAGAACCCATGCAACTGCCAATGATATTGGCACATATTACAAAGAAACGGTTGGTATCGATC
Source organism: uncultured Rickettsiales bacterium (assembly GCA_964535825.1). GTDB lineage: Bacteria > Pseudomonadota > Alphaproteobacteria > Rickettsiales > SXRF01 > CAZAQK01. The sequence continues at coordinate 20,663 of CAZHUC010000007.1, read as the reverse complement.
GGCTTGCCCGGCCCGATCATCCTGTCCCACCAGCCTGCTTTGCCGGTAACGGGATGTGTACCACATGCATATTGGTCGCCTGTTAAGGCATGGCACACCAGTATCGCATTATTTTTTTGGGCATTGAGCGTGCCATAGGTCTGATAGGCCAGAGGAAAATCTGAGATAGCAACACCACATTCCAGCATCAGCGGCTTATCCTGCGCCAGATGCACGATATTACCTATCTCCACCTCGCGGTAGCCAGCACCAAAGAATGATCTCGCCGTATTGCCCATCCATCCGTTGTATGGATAAGGCGGCAAGCGGTCAACTATTGTTATCAGAGTCGCTTGAACCCTTAAGCACGCTGTGATACCACATACCTCCCAACTATTTATCATTATTTACCATTTGCTATGAGCCAGCCGCCTAAAAAGACCCTGAACGCTGAACAGCAGGCAAAATTGCTTGAATGCCGTGGCAAGATCGATGCGCTGGACGATAAGATCATCGAGCTGCTGATCGAACGTATCGGTGTTGTTTCGCAGGTAGGTGAAATGAAACGCAGCGTAGATGCCACCCAGTGCCCCCTGCGCCCCGGCCGCGAAGCCGATATGGTGCGCCGTATAGCAAAGAAATTTGAGGGTACGGAGTTCTCTCCTGCCGCCGCTGCTGCCATCTGGCGTATATTGATTGGTGCATCCACCGCTGTGGAAGGCCCACTCAAAATATCTGTGTTCGCTACAGAGAAAGACGAAAGCCTCTATTGGATGACGCGTGAGTATTTCGGCGGCTTTCTGCAAATTTATAAACAACCACAGATACGCCGCGTAATTGGTGATGTGATGGATGGCAAATCCGCCGTAGGTATCGTACCTAACTTCAACCCGTCAGATGAAGACCCTTGGTGGACAACGCTATTGCAGAGCGGGCCGAACGTACCAAATATCTTTGCACATGTGCCGTTCGTATATTACGAAACTCCGGGCAACCATTCGCCTTCCGCTCTGGCGATCGGCAATATTACCCCTGAGGCAACGGCTGAAGACGTCTCGATCATTGTGCTGGATACAGATTATAACGTCAGCCAGCACCGGCTTCAGACCGCATTCACGCAAGCCAAGCTGCAAGCTCAGTGGCTTTCGATCGCCAATCTTTCCAATCAGTCCCGCCATCACCTTATCGAGCTCAAAGGCTTCGTCGATGCGAACCATGCAGGCATGAAGTCATTTATCGCTCATTTAAGTGGTGCGGTGTTGAATACCTATTTCCTTGGTTCATACGCCGTGCCGTTCACACTCACTTTTGGTAAACAACAAGAAAAGCGTACGGTATTCCATGCAGCAAAACCTCCCCAAACCTAACCCAGGAATCTTAGATATTGCCCCATACGTCGCTGGCAAATCCAAAGCGAAGGAAGGCGTGCGCGTTGTAAAGCTCTCTTCAAATGAAAACCCGCTGGGTGCAAGCCCTAAAGCCATGCAGGCTTTCAAGGACGCAGCCACTAATTTGAACCGCTACCCCGATGGCGGTGCGACCAAACTCTGCAAAGCTATTGCTGATGTTTATTCATTGAACGCAGACAAGATCGTATGCGGCGCAGGCTCAGATGAGCTGATAGGTTTGTTGATCCATGCCTATGCAGGCCGCGGTGAAGACATCGTTATGAGCCAGCACGGCTTCCTGATGTATAAGATCTATGCCAAGGGTTTTGGTGTGAATACTGTCTTCGCACCGGAAAAGAACATGCGCACGGATGTTGATGCCATGCTTGCCGCCGTCACTGGCAACACCAAGATAGTATTCGTCGCAAACCCGAATAACCCGACGGGCAGCTATATCACTAAGGAAGAGCTGGCACGCCTGCATAAAGGCCTGCCTGCCCACATATTGCTGGTGATCGATGATGCCTATGCGGAATATGCCGATAAGCCTGATTATATTGATGGCGCAGAGATGGTGGAGAAGTGTGATAATGTGGTGATGCTTCGCACCTTCTCTAAAATTTATGGACTTTCTGCCCTGCGCCTTGGCTGGGCTTATGCGCCGAAACATGTGGTGGATGTATTACACCGTGTGCGCGGGCCATTCAACGTATCAAATCCTGCCATCGAAGCAGGTGTTGCGGCAGTACAGGACGTAGCCTTTGTAAAAAGCACCCGTGAGTTCAATAATAAGTGGCTGGCATGGATGTCTGCTGAGCTCTCCAAACTCGGCCTGACCGTATATCCAAGCATCGGGAACTTTGTGATGATCGGTTTCAAAAATAATGAAACCGCGGCGGCAGCCAATACGTTCCTTATGGAGCGTGGGCTCATCGTGCGTGATGTCGTGGCGTACGGACTACCGGATTGCCTGCGTATCACCATCGGGCTTGAAGAAGATAATAAAGCGGTGGTGCAGGCCCTCACTGATTTCCTGAAAGCATGAGTGCTGTTTTTAAACGCATCACCATCATCGGCCTTGGGCTGATAGGCAGCTCCATCGCCCGTGCGGCACGGGAATACAAACTTGCTGATACCATCGTGGGCTGCGATAGCAACCACACCGCACTTGCCTACGCACAGGCGCATCACTTCATTGATGAATCCACTCACGAGCCGGAAAAAGCCGTAGCTGGAAGTGAGATGGTGATACTGGCGACGCTGCCTTCTGCATTTGATAATCTCATGAAAACCATCGCGCCCGCCCTGATGAAAGGCGCGATAGTGATGGATACAGCTTCGGTCAAACGTGCGGCCATACAATCTATTCATGCACACCTGCCTGAGCATGTGCATTATGTTCCGGCACATCCCATCGCAGGAAGCGAGCAATCCGGTGTCAGTGCCGGACGCGCCGACCTTTTCAGGAAACGCTATGTCATCATCACGCCCAATGAGCCGGAAATAAATGATGCACTGAAAAAAGCGAACATGTTCTGGCACGATGCAGGTGCAAAAGTGGAAGCCATGCCGCCTGACATGCATGATATGATCTATGCCTATGTCTCACATCTGCCGCATTTACTGGCGTATGCCGCACGCCTGACCCTGCACAATTCCGAGAATATGCCGCAACTAAAAGGCTTCCTGCGCCTTAGCAACGCTAATCCTGACCTGTGGAGCGAGCTGTTCTACCTGAATCAGGATAATCTCCTGACCGCGCTCAACCGCTATGTGGATGCCACCACCCACATCATGCAGGAGCTGGAACAAGCACCCGATGATGCAAAGCTCGACGATGATGATGACACGGCGCGTACCGTGCTCTTCCCGCGCGTTGCCGCATCCTGCCTCATCACCACTGTGATGGAAGCAGAACGCAAAGCTGGCGTGCCGTTCGCACGTTATGCCGGTCAGGGATTTGCCGATTTCGTATCGCCCGCCAGCGCGCCGCCGGATGGTGATATTGAGAATATCTCCGGGCATTACCGGCAGGTGGCTTCACTCCTCAAGGCATATAATGGCAGGCTTGCGCTGGTGCATGACCTGCTGGCACGCAACCAGTATAAAGAACTATCTCAGGTGCTTTCCGGCAAGTAGGCTTTCTCAAGGAACGCCAGCACATCCGTATGGCTGTGCGCATGTGCATGGTACGGGAAACCCTGAAAATGCGTGTTAGTATATTCGGGATGCTCGCGTGCCAGTTCCCCATACAGAATAGCCGTACAACCAGTATTGAGCGCACATTCCAGATCGATCTCGCTGTCACCCACGAACCAGACATCCGGCGCTGGTAAAATTCCACTTTCCTTGAATGCCAGATGCACGGGGTCGATATGCGGTTTATCACGCGCGGCATCATCAGAGCCCACAATAGAATCAAAATAACTGTCCCAACCGAGCTTTTCTATCTCCTGACGGAGTGTTGCCCCCTTCTTGTTGCTGACCACGGTGCAGAACAATGCAAGCTCGCGAACGCGCTCCAGCACTTCTACCGAACGCGGCAATGCCTGTAATTTATCCAGATGTGTAGATTTATACTGCTTCTGGTAAATTTCACCGGCCTGCTGCCAATTCGGGCCAAATACTTCCGGAAAAGAATCACGCATGGATTTGCGCACGCGCTGGCAGGTTTGTTCGAATGTCCATGGCGTCTGCCCCATTGCCTGGAATGTGGCGGTAAGTGCGTCATGGATAATGGGCCATGTGTTCACCAACGTATTATCCCAGTCAAAAATGATAGCCTTTGGTTTTGGTAACAGTACCTGCATTAGAACTTAAATCCTGTTTGTTTAAAAATATGATCGTTATAGATCTCTTGTAATTTGTGGGTGATCTTGCCGGGTTTGCCATCACCCACCACCGCATCATCGATCTTTACCACCGGCAGTACATTAGCACTGGTGGAGGTGATGAATGCTTCCGCTGCCGCTTTGGCTTCAGCCAGTGTGAATGCCCGCTCTTCAACTGCGATGCCAGCTTTCTTTGCCAGTGAAATGACCATCTCACGCGTGATGCCACCGAGTATCTGTTCGCAGGCGTGATGCGTGACCAGCACATCTTTTTTTGTGATGATGTAGGCATTAGATACTGCACCTTCAGTGACATGTTCATCTTTGAGAAGCCACGCCTCACGCGCTTTATGTGCAGATGCATCCTGCTTGGATAACACATTCGCAAGTAAGGAGACTGACTTAATATCGCACCTGCCCCAGCGAATATCGGGCGATGTGATGACCCTCACCCCATCTTTTATTTCATGGGCCTTGGGAAATTTTGGTGCGCAAAGCGTTGCCACCAGTGCGGGTTTTGTATCTTTAGGAAAGACGTGGTCACGACGCGCCACCCCGCGCGTAACCTGCACATAAATACCGCCATGCTCACGACTATTACGCTCAATGAGTTCATCTATCACCACATTCATCGCCTTGATGGACATGGGGGATGGTATGGAAAGCGCCTTCAGGCTGCGCTCCATACGCTTGAGGTGTGGCACGCCATCTAATAATTTCCGGTTATAGAACGCAATATATTCATAAACACCGTCAGCGAACTGATAACCGCGGTCTTCAACATGGACAGCGGCTTCCATGTGATGCACATAGCGACCGTTTACATAGGCAATGTGAGGCATAGTTGTTTAGAACCCTTCAATATCCTTGAGTCCGCCGCTTAAGAACGGGCGGGGACTGTATGCAAAATCTTTTGTGGCGTCGTCATGAAAGAACATCAGATCATCATTCATACGGTGCGCGATCTCGCTGTTGATATGCTTGCGGCGCATCACCAGCCCCGCCAGAGTCATGGCAAACGGCAACATGGTGCTCTTGATGATCCTTACAGGCTTTTTGCAGACCGCAAAAACTCTCTCAAGCATTTGATGATACGTCAGAACTTCACCGCCACTGAGGTTATAGCTCTTGCCGTGCGTGCCTGTTACATCTGCCGCCTGAATCACAGCAATAGCCAGATCATCGGCATGTACTGGTTGCCTGCGGCCGAATGCAGGTGGATATACGAAGAACTGGCCGTATCTATCAATGATCTTGGCGATGGAGGTGATGTTCAGATCCAGCCCCACCCCATAAGTGAGGGTTGGGCGGAAGATCGTCCACGCAATTTTCTTTTCATCACACAGCTCACCCAGTGTGCGCTCGGCAGCGGTCAGTTTTATCACAATGTCTTTTTCATAGGCATTCTGCGACAGCGCCTTGCCAAATACCGAGGTTGTACCGAACGCAATGATGCGTTTTGCCTCAGCCTCCGCCAGTTTGGGAATAGCAGGAGGCAACGTCCAAAGCGGTGCACAGTGCACCACCATATCGACAATATAACCCTGCAGGCTCAGATCAGCATCGGTCAGGTCACCTTTGATCCAGCGCAGATGTTCATGCTGGTAAGGAATAGGCTCACCACGGCTGATGGCGAGCACTGCCGCACCCTGTGCTATCAACCGTTTTACTACACACAGGCCTACCTGACTGGTAGCACCCGTCACCAGCACGGTACGGCCATACCAGTCTTTTTTCTCAACCAGTTCCGCAAGGCCAGAGGCCAGCACCATAAGTCGCTTAGAGGCGATACTGTGCGACATCATGGGTTTTGGCGTGCTGAAAGATTTCAGCCGATACCACAAGACACGCAGCATGAAGCGCAGTGTCAGGCATAGATCCAGACACAGCAGGAAGCCCGGCACGCAATCATCGCTGTAATGCCTGCGGAAATAGCGCATATAGCCCCTGCCACGCTCCCATTCCTCACGCGGCTTGCGGTTGGCCGTGGTCATATCGTGCATGCAGGCCACCTGTACCGCAGGCACACAAATTATCTTGCCTTCATGGACGCGTATACGGCGACAGAAATCCAGACGTGCACCAAACTGGTAGGCCTCATCCATGCCACCGACCTTGATATAGTCCGCACGGCGGATACACATGAACGCCGAAGGCACAAGTTCGACCTCATACGGCGCAGCGCCTTCACTACTGGGAACTATCTTTGCCACGGGTTTGAATTTTATCGCTTCAGAGAATGCGATCTGCGGGGTAAGCGGCAACATACGTCCTGTTTCACGTATGCTCATATCCGGGTTCAGTATTACCCCACCAGCAAGCACTGCCTGTTGATCCTTAGTCAGCTCTGCCGTGATATTTTTAAGTGCATCCGGCGGCAGCAGGCAATCAGGATTCATGAATACCACAAACTCGCTCTTGGCCTCACTCACACCAAGATTACAGGCCTGCGCAAAACCTGATCTCTCTGTGCCTATGATGATACGGACGCGTTGCTCGGTCAGGGTCATCTGCTGGAGGCGGGCGAGCATATCCAGCGGAGTACCTACATCCACCAGTATCAGCTCATGCAGATCCTCCTGCCGCAGCACGCTCTTTATAGCGGCAAGCAGCGTATGCCCGGAGTCAGATGATACCATGATAACACTGACGCGGTTCATGCTTTCCTCCATGCGGGAGGATTTTTGCAATAATCTTTCCAGCTTTGCTGGTTTTTATCACGTTCTGAGATCAGCGGGTTCTTGATCGGCCAATCGATCGCAAGGTCGGCATCATCGAATTTTATACCGCCCTCGCCTTGCTGGTTATATAAGCCACTCACCTTATACAGCATATCTGCCGGTTCATCACCCAGCACACAGAAACCATGCGCGAATCCAGCTGGTATCCAGAACAGCACGCCATTGTCACCCGTTAGCTCAACCGCATGGTATTTACCAAATGTCCGTGAATCCGGGCGGATATCCACCGCCACATCCCATACGCGCCCGCATGTTACACCCACCAGCTTACCTTGTGGAGGTGTGTGCTGATAATGCAGCCCACGGAGTATATTTGGTGCAGAGCGCGAGTGATTATCTTGTACAAAGTTCGTGGGAAGGCCAGCTTCCGCAAAACGATCCACGTGATAACGCTCAACAAAGAAGCCGCGACTATCGCCCAGCACCTTAAGCTGGATGATCTTCAGACCTTCAATGTCGCAGGGTTTGATTTCCATATTTTTCTTTTATACACGCAGCAAGCCCTTCATGCCAATCAGGAAGCGACACGCCGAGAATTTTTTTTGCCTTGCTGCAATCAAGCCGTGAATTCATCGGACGTTTGGCCGGTGTAGGATATGCCGAGGTCGGAATCGGATAGACCGCATTACACATGATCGATGTTTCATGATGCTGTGCATGCTGCAATATGGCCTGTGCGAATTCGTGCCAGTTCGTTACACCGTTTCCGCATAGATGATAAATACCGGAAGGAAATTGCTCTTTTGCAAGCGCGTGCTCAAGCGCAGAAACTGTGGCTTTTGCAAGATGTGGTGCATAAGTTGGCGCGCCGGTCTGGTCACTGACCACATTCAGGCTTTCCCGCTGCGCGAACAGCTTGAGCATCGTGTTGAAGAAATTTGCACCATGCGCATCATATACCCATGAGGTGCGGAAAATGAGATACTGACCACCCGCAGTGGCAATCAGCTGCTCACCCACCAGCTTATCTTTGCCATATTGATTGAGTGGTGCGGTAGCAGCATCTTCAACGCGCGGCTTGTCGCCGCTGCCATCGAATACATAATCGGTTGAGTAATGCACCAATGGGATATTCTTTGATGCACACCATGTGGCAAGTTCCCCCACAGCACTGGCATTGATGCGTTGGGAGTCTTGCTTTCCCTCGTTCTCAGCCTTATCTACCTGTGTGTAAGCAGCGGCATTGATGACAGCGCTTATTTCATCGTTGCCGATAAATTTTTCCAGTTGGCTTATAAAAGCAGCAGATAAAAAATTGACCTCGGAAACCGAGGCAACCAGCGCACGCGCACCTAAAATATCTGCAAGCGCACTGCCAACTTGTCCACCTTTTCCTAAAACTAGTATGCGCCCGTTCATGCTGCCTTGAATTCGACCAGCAGACGGCCAAGATACTTGCCGTAATCACCGCTGCCATAGCCTGCCTGCAACTTCTCGAATTGTGCAAGGTTTATGAAGCCTTTGCGATACGCGATCTCTTCAAGACAAGCGATCTTGATGCCTTGGCGCTCTTCCATGATCTGTACGAACTGCGCCGCTGATAACAGAGAGTCCGGTGTTCCTGTATCCAGCCATGCCACCCCGCGTCCCATTTGCTGTACCTTGAGTTTTCCTTGCGAGAGATAGATTTTGTTCACATCGGTGATCTCAAGTTCACCGCGCGCTGAAGGCTTCAGCGATTTGGCAATATCCACCACCTGCTTGTCGTAGAAATATAATCCGGTCACCGCCAGCGAAGATTTTGGCTGTTTTGGCTTTTCCTCGATAGAGAGTGCCTTGCCGGATTTATCCATTTCTACCACGCCATAACGCTCTGGATCACGCACAGAATAAGCGAATACAAGGCCACCATCTTTTAATTTTGCGGCATCTTCCATCATGCCACCAATAGCATGCCCATGGAAAATATTATCACCCAGTATCAGACAACAGCTATCGCCTGCAATGAATGACTCCCCGATGATGAACGCCTGCGCGATCCCCTCAGGTTTAGGCTGTTCCTTGTACGATATGTTGATACCAAGCTGTGAACCGTCACCCAGCAGATCCTTCATCATCGGCAGATCGCGTGGCGTGGAGATAACAAGCACATCGCGTATGCCGGCAAGCATCAGGAGCGATAATGGATAATACAGCATCGGCTTGTCATAGACCGGAAGCATCTGCTTGCTGACCGCCGTGGTCATCGGCGCCATGCGCGTGCCCGAGCCACCTGCTAAGATTATACTTTTCATTTACGCCCCCTCATCATGTCGCACCATGCGCCGTTCGCTAAATACCAGTCAATGGTGCTTTCCAAGCCTTTTTCCAGTGTGTATCTGCGTGTGAATCCTATCTCGCGCTGCGCCTTGCTGTCATCGATCGCATAGCGGCGGTCATGCCCCAGCCTGTCGGTCACAAATGCGATCTGACCTGCGTAATTGCCGGAGTTCTTCGGCCGCTTTGCATCAAGCAGCGCGCAGATATTCTGTACCAGCGAAATATTCTCGACCTCAGCATCACCACCGAGATCATAGACCTCGCCGGGTTTGCCTTTTTCAAAGGCAGCCAGAACCCCTGCGCTGTGATCTTCCACATGTATCCAGTCACGGATGTTCTTACCGTCGCCATACACAGGCAGCTTCTTTCCAGCCAATGCACATGAGATCATATTAGGAATGAGCTTTTCCGGATGCTGGCGCGGCCCATAATTATTGGTGCAATGGGTCGTGACCACTGGCAGGCCATAGGTTTCATGCCATGCGCGCACCAGATGGTCGGCCGATGCTTTGGATGCAGAATAGGGCGAATTTGGCTGTATCGGCGAGGTCTCAGAGAATTTGCCGGTTGTACCCAATGAACCATAGACCTCATCGGTTGAGACCTGCAGGAAGCGGAATGCCTGCTTCTGTGCATCAGGTAATTGCTTCCAATGCGCAAGGCTTGATTGCAGTAAGTTAAATGTGCCGATGATGTTGGTCTGGATAAATTCACCCGGACCAGCAATGGAATTATCAACGTGTGACTCTGCCGCAAAGTTCAAAACGCCGATGGGGTTATGTTGGGTAAGCAGCTTTCCTACCAGTGCGCTGTCGGCGATATCACCTTCCACCAGCTGCCAGTCGCCTTTGATCCACTCAAGATTCGCGGGATGACCAGCATAGGTCAGTTTATCAAGCACAATAACACGGTAGCCACGCGCCACACATTGCGACACAAAGCAGCTTCCGATAAATCCGGCACCGCCGGTGACTAGTAGGGTTTTGCTCATTGCAGCTGGAAATTCACTGGGATTAGAAATTCAAGCACATCACCACCCGCCGGATAGTCGGCAGGTACGGCAGGCACAGGATTCGCCCGGCGTATCATATCCACCGCTGCGCGATCAAGGGCTGCATGTCCGGTACTGCGCTCAAGCGCATAATATTTTACACTGCCGCGACGGTCGATGCGGATACGTACCACGGTCTCACCCTGCATACCTTCTGACTTTGCCTCAGCCGGATACTGCTTGAATTTCTGAATCCATAGAGAAATAAGCTGCTCATACCGTGCCAACACTTCTGCTTCCTTGGATTTAGCATTGCCTGCGGCAGCTTCTTTTGGTTTTGCAGCCGGAGTTGGGGCTGCAAGCTCACGAACGAACTGGCGCGCCGCCACCTGCATGACCGGGGCTGCTGTTTTTGTGCCTTCATCGCGCATATCAAATTTATGCAATGTACCTACTTTACTTCCAGCCGGTATCTTAATGGTTTTATCGAAAGCCTTATCGATGGATTTTACCACTGATTTTTCCCGCGCCACTTCTGCTTCCTGATTTCGTACCAGACGGGTGATGGTGTTCTCCACCTGGGAATAATTGTTCATGCTGGGTGCTGCCACCTTGATCTCTTCTTGCGAGAGCATATCCCCATCAGAAAGTTTGATATTGAGCGCTCGTACAGGAATATCGATCACTGTGGTTTTAGGGCTGATATGGTAAATGAACAGTGCAAGCCCATGCAGCCCGACAGCTACCGCAATAGCAATCGCAAAGTGGCTACTGCCAAGCATTTCGGCATGGCGTTGCATTGGAGACAGGAACAGACGGAAATTACTCGGCATTGATCACCGCCTTTGATTGCGTTACCACCGACAGATTCCTGCCACCTGCCGCCTTGATGGCGTCCATCACATCGATCACGCGATTGGCAGGCACGGTGGCATCTGCCTTTACCGTTACCACTTTATTCGGATTTGCTTTCAGCTCTGGTGCTAGAATCGCCTGCATCTCTTCCATAGGAATGATCTCGTCGTTCAGGATGATCTCATCATAACGCCCCAGCACGATCGATATATGCCCCTCATCCACCAGTTTGCCACTTTGTGCAACCGGAGGATCAACAGGAATGATGTCGAATTTCTCGATCGACCCTGCGAGCATGAAGAAGATCAGCAGGAATATAGACACGTCGATCAGCGGGATCATACTGATGACGATACGTTTTCTCTCGTTACGGGCAAAATTCATTGTGATGCCCCCGCCTGTTTGGCCTGCGAGTTCTCCCATTTGCGTACGAACAGGCTTTTGCCACCCGCGATATACACCCTGTCCATGATACTCACCAGCTGCTGCATGGTGACACCTTCAGCGGTCAGCAACATGATCTTAGTGTGGGCATCGCGTTCGAACATACGCACGAGCGACTGGTTCAGATCATCCGGGTCTACCCTGCGTTTTCCCAGCGCCATATCGCCATTAGGATAAATGAAAAGATGCACCACATCCTTATTCGCCGAAGCCTTGCCACCCGCAGAAGGCAGGATAAGCTCCAGTGATTCAATTTTCATGAATGACGTGGTGAGCATGAAGAAGATAATGAGAATGAACAGAATGTCGATCAGCGGCGTAAGGTTCAGGTTATTGAACGTACGCTCAGTCGATCGGTCAAACCCAAATGCTTCACTGACTTCCATGATTATACCCAGTGGAGCTAGTTAACCTTGTGATAGGTGGGGCTGAGCAGCTGCAAAGTAGTGGTTTTCTGAGGGGCTTTACGGCGTTGTTCTTCTGCCCATCTCTCTGCCTCTTCTTTTTGTTTGCGCTCTGCTTCAATATGTGCGAGGCGCTCTTCCTCGGCACGGCGGGCTTCATCCAGCGCGAATTGACGCTCATTACGGCGGAATTCATCTTCCAGCGCCAGTATCTGGATAGAAACGTCTTTCATCGTGGCACGCACTTTCTCGATCATACCGTCGAACACATAATGTGCTGCCAGCGCGGGAATCGCAACAGCGAGACCGCCAGCTGTGGTGAGGAGTGCTTCCCAGATACCACCAGCCAGCAAGGTAGGGTCAACGCGTGTGCCTGACAGGCTGAGCTTTGAGAATGAGGTGATCATACCGATGACCGTACCCATCAGCCCCATCAGAGGCGCGATGGCAGATGTCATTTCCAGGCCGCGCAGGTGTGATTCCAGATAATGGATATCGGCAGCACCGACGCGCATGATCTCGGCTTCCTTGCTTTTTTGGGATATTTCGCGGTTTGCCACACATTCGAAGGTAACCCGCATGATACGGGCCACAGGGCCTCTGATATTGGCCAGGGTCTGGGTTGCCTTGACGCGGTCACCTTGTTTGATCTCACGCAGGGCAGGCTCTATGAAGCTGCGGTCCAACACATTGGCCTTGCGGAACTGGATGATCTTGAATATCACCACCGCCACGGCATAAACAGACAGCGCGGCCAGCCCGTACATAACGAAGCCACCCTTTTGAAAAATCATAATATCTGGCATAATCCCCCTACCCATTCGACGTCATTAATGTGGCGTATTTTTACTATTCTTATCGGCATAGGTCTAGCGTTTGTTTTGACCAATTCCATATTTGTGGAACGCGATGAATCGACCGGCATGAAAACCACAGGCGACAACAAAATGCTGCATCTTCACGAAATAGATAAAATGCTACATAATATTTACCGATAGTTATTAATTCATTAACGTCGATTTAGAACATTTTTGATAGCGTATGAATTAGGAATATACACGCTGGAGATGTTTTATGTTAACCCGTATCGCTATTGCCGCCATAGCCACACTGAGCCTAAGCGGATGCATTGCAACCCCACGCCTCGAACTTGCCGAGCATTACACGTTTGACCACATCCATGTGGTGCAAGAACCGATGAGTTACAAGGACATTCTTTGTTGCTACGATTGCGCCGTTTAATTCATTAAATAATTAACGTGATTATCCATTAGAGAAATAGATTGATCTGAAGCAATTCTGTTGAAGCGGCGTTGCTAATGCGATAACCCCTCCACATGTCTCCTGAAGAAATTGAACAACGGTTGTTATATCGTGATGCGCTGATGCTTGTGCTGAACAAGCCTGCCGGCATACCCGTGCATAAAGGCACAGGCGGCGGAGAAAATCTCGAGCAGCATTTCACCCATCTGCAATTTGGTTTGCCGCGCACGCCTGCCCTTGCCCACCGGTTAGATCGGGATACCAGCGGATGTTTAGTGCTTGGCCGCAATCGCCACGCGCTTGCCACGCTAGGAAAATTATTTGAGAAGAACCAGATCAAGAAAACCTACTGGGCGATCGTGGAAGGCACACCACCACAAAGCGAAGGTATTATTGATCTTCCGCTGGAGAAAAAAAGCCAGAGCAAAGCACGCTGGCAGATGCAGGTGGCCAAGGAAGGCGGCTTGGAAACCATTACCCATTATAAGGTGATGGGTGAGAAAGATGGCAAAACATGGCTGGTCATGATGCCACAAACCGGCCGCACGCACCAGCTGCGCGTACATGCCGCAGCACTTGGCTGCCCTATTGTGGGGGATAAGATTTACGGAAGCCGTGAGCCTGAAAAGATGCTGCACCTGCACGCGCAGCAAATAATTGTGCCGCTCTATCCTAAAAAAGAACCCATCTCAGTGGAAGCACCTGCGCCGGAACATATGCAGTGGTTCTGGTGAATCAGCCACGAACGGCGGCCGCGCCAACAGAAAGCTTCTGCTGAAGCCTTGCCTCACCGTATGTAGGGTCATCGGCAGCAAGAAAACGTCCATGCACCACCGTGTCACCAGCATTATGAATAACACCCCTGTCATGTTCAGACGTACCCTGAATTTTTGCGTAAAGCAGGAAGTCACGGTAATGCGCCTTGCGGCCAATATCATCCGTCAGGCGATCAAGCGCTGAGGTCATAGCCTCTCTTGGACTACCATCCAATGCAACGCCTGTAAGTGATTCATGCGCCAATTGAGCAGCCTTCATGTGGGTCTCACGCATATGACCAAGATACTGCCTGCCATTTGCAACAATACCAGGATGCAGTTCCATAGTATTCATCAGGTCTAGGCGCTTATCTATCCATTCGATAGAATGTGGGTCTGTCATCGCAATCGCAAAGGCCGACCTGTCCTGCGCATCACGGAAGGTTGGTGAGCGCTCATAGAATAGCTGCACCTGCTCTGGTGTAAGCGTCTCGGTAGCTTCTGAAATAGTTCCGAACTGACTTCTAATGGTAGGATTTTTTGACGCTTTGATCTCATCAAGATGCTTCTTGGTTTCTTCTAATAAATGTTTGCCCAGATTCTTAGAACCCAGCCATGAAGGTACAATGCCTGCATGCTGCCACGCTTCACTGAATGAGATGGTGCGTACTTTTTTAATATCAATAGGCTTGAGATTTTTTAGAATATCGATCGGCTTAATAATACCAGCTTTGGTGCTATCAACATTTGCAAACGCCAAAGCCTTACCACGCTCCGTCGCACGCGAACCGCGCGCGCCTGCCCTGTTCTCGCCTTTATAGTCAATAACAGCAAGCATCGCGCCCATTTTGTCTTTGTCGAAATCATCACGTTCATAATCTGTGAGGGTCTTTTTCAACGCTTCCGTTGCGATCTCATCAAGAAGCTGGAATGGCTTTCGCATATTTCTTGCGATAGATTCCGCGTTCTCTTCCGAGCGATTGCGTATCTTCCAACCATCGCCATCTTTTTCAAAGCGTGTTGCTGCATGTGCTATATTACGGCTAAGCAGACGCACGGTAGATGACGGTGCGGTAAAATAATTCACCAGATCACCACCCTGGAAGGTGAATTTGGTGAAATCATGCAGGTCAAAAGCATTCACCGAAGCCGACACTGCACGCACACCATTGCGATATGCATCAGAGATACTGCCGCCTTCAAAGAACTGTGTTTCGATGCCCATTTCCTTATTCAAGGCACGCATCTTCTTGTGTGCCTCATGAATATAGGCACGCGCTGCAAGCAGGCCGGAACGCCGTGCATTATCACTATGGGCAATCTGCACCTGCTGTGTGCACTTGCCTTTATGCTCATCCTTCATCAGCTCAAGATGTTGCTGATATGCCTTATTTTCATAAGCTGAGCGCATGATGGCATCAATATTCATCATGGTGTTCGGCTCTTCAAATAATGGAACGATGCCGAGCTTCGGGGTGCGCCCGTCTTTTTCCTGCGTCATGCGCTGCATGAGCTGTGCTTCTAAAATATTAGATGTGCCTTGTGATACCACTTCGGCCACTGGATGTGCCGCGTCATCTCCAAAACGGCCGCATTCAGCAAGCACGTTATCCTTGATCATAGTCGGGAAATCCCGCGCCAGCTCCATACGCTTCATCGTGTGATACGCGATGGGAAGTGCAGATTCTTCACTATATGGCACATTCGCTGCAGCAATAATCTTATCTTTTACTGCGCCAAGCAAGTGCTGCGGGTCTTCATTCTGTGCTGCAAGCAGCGTTGTAAGCTCTTGTACTTTCTTCTCTGGCGACATGCTTTTGTAACCAGGCATCAACTCGGCGGCTACGCGACCATATTCCTCCGCTGTTTCGCGGTATTCGATCTTGGAAAAATCAAATCCGAAGAGGCGTATCTTACGCAGCAGATCCAGCACCTGTTTATCTTGTGCTCGTGCATATTCCTGCTGCACATCCTGCTCAAAGTCCTTTGCATCGAGAGGTTTGCGTACTTCAACCAGCTTTTTTGACAGTGTATCGAACCGGTCACTCAATTCCTGACCCGAAATGGTAGCGCCACCGCTCCTGGCTTCAGTACTATCTTTGCGAAGCTGTTCGATCTCTGGCAGCAAGGTTTTGAGTTCAGTATGCGCTTTGATTATTTTTTCTTTCCATGATGCCAACCTGTCGCCACCGATGACTTCCATATCGGTTTTATAACGTGACACAATGGCAGACGTATGCATGGCGATTGCTTCTAATGTGGCTTCCGCAGTGACATTGCTGTTGCCATCCTTGTCACCGGCAGAGCCCCATGAGCCCAGCTTAAGCTGTAAATTTAGTTCTTCAGGTTTGTATGCGCTTAAGAATTTTGTACGCAGCGCATCATCATATTCTTTATATACGGCTGTGCTGTCGTCATACAGGTTGTTTAGAAAATGCACGATGACCGCTGTTTCATCACGCACGGTAAAGTTTGCATCTTCGCCGTGTTTTTCATGCAGTACTGGTGCATACAACACCATGCGCATGGCCTGCTTCGCTTTTTCTACATCAGCTGATTCTACAGCTTTAATAAGCTCACGCTGCGCCTGCATAGACTCCAGCGAGTGCGTATTGGTGGGATGCATGGTCATCACCACCTCGAATACTGGCTGATTCAGTTTAGCCACCACTTCATCAGCATCACCCATGTTTTCAATGAGTACGGCTACACCACCCGGGATCTTTCTTTGCTTGCTGAAGAAATGTTTGCGTGCGCCTAAGCCCGCGATCTCATACAGATGCCCCATGCGTGCATAGGCTTCGAACAGCTGTGTTCGTTGTGTCTCATTTAGTCCTTGAAGCACTTCTTTGAATACGCGGCGTTCCGCTTTTATCTCGAGATACTTTCCATCCTTTGGCCAGACCACCTCCTGCAATCTGGATAATCTTTCCGCGACCGCCATCCCGCCAAGAGAATTGTCTGCCTGGATGATCTCAAGCATCATTTCAACAAGGTTATGTGCAAGTTTCAGGTGGTCGTCAATGGCCAGTGGGTTATTCATTGCGGGTCTTTAATGTGTTAAAAGCGTAGTCTAGCAGCCAATTAACAAGAAACAATTGACGAATTGATGACAATGCAGAGAGCAACTGTCAATTTTCAATGACTTGATAAATAGCTAGAATTTATAGCTATAATTGATCATTACAGAGTCCGGGCGGGCAGTGGCCGTCCAGTTGGAGTTATCGGGCACATATTGCAGCTCGATATTCTTAAGTTTCATGCCCTCACCAAGGCGATAATGGAAGCGGATCGTACCAGTTTCCACCCGTTCCTTTGCAAAAGTGAGGTAATCACCCTCGATACGGGAGTCTATCTCATTGATAAGGCTACGGACCTCTTTGCTGTCTGCCCCCAGATGGCCGAGTATAACAAGGGCTTTACGGGCGTTCTTGGATTTTTGCCCGGGCTCGTCTTCAGCCGCTACTGCCATGTTTGGTGTTACAACCAGCAGCAGCGCGGCTACTACTGATTTCATCTTAACCATTCTTTAAGTATAGCATAAATCTGCATAAATGCATTAAGAAAGTGTAAACTTTCAGCGTGTAATCCTTGCTGAGTGCGGCTTACAATAACCCTTCCAAATGAGGCACTTATGTTGCGTTGCAACAAAACTGTAACAATTCGCTTGTCGAAAAAAACTAATCCGTTATGACAAACGCCATGGATTTGAAAAAACTTTTTGATAACAACCGCGCATGGGCTTCTGCCATACAGGCGGAAAACCCCGATTTCTTCAAACAACTCGCCTCTTTGCAAACCCCGGAATATCTCTGGATAGGCTGCGCCGATAGCCGCGTGCCTGCCAACGAGATCACCGGCCTGCTGCCGGGCGAGATCTTTGTGCATCGTAATATCGCGAACGTTGTGGTGCATAGCGATCTGAACTGCCTGTCTGTGGTGCAGTTCGCGGTTGATGTACTCAAGGTAAAACACATTATTGTGTGCGGACATTATGGCTGCGGCGGCGTGCATGCTGCACTGACCAACCGCAAGATGGGGCTGGTAGATAACTGGCTGCGCCATATTCAGGATGTTTGGCAGCGTTATCGTGGTTTATTCGATAAACTCGATGAAAATAAGCGCTGGGATCTTCTGTGTGAGCTGAACGTGATCGAACAGGTGGTGAATGTAGCACAAACCACGATCGTGCGTGATGCATGGGAACGCGGCCAGAAGCTGACCGTGCATGGCTGGGTCTATGGCCTACGTGATGGATTATTGAACGACCTGCGTATGTCTGTCGATAATCATGGCGCACTGGCCGATGTCCTCGACAACGCCCTCAAGAACATAACAGGGCGCGCATAAGCGTGTTAGCCGCGCTGGAGAATTACACGCTGCTCAAATCCATCACAGAACTTGGTGATAGCGGCGTACTCGCCGTCATCAGCATTCTCACCTCTGTATTTCTTTTTTTTAGTCGTAGCTATCGCGCTGGCTTTGCGATGTTACTCGCCTTTGTGCTGGCAGCAGGAAGCACCACCATTGCCAAACTTATTTTTCTTGGCTGCGTGGAAGATGGCTGGCTTGGCATACGCTCACCCAGCGGACACACTACAATTTCTCTTTCGGTCTATAGCATGCTCGCATTGCTGGTGAGCAGCCAGTTACGCCAGCAACTGAAATTGCTGCCTCACTTGCTCTGCCTGCTACTTATTAGCGGCATCGCCATGTCGCGTATAACGCTTGGGCATCATACCGTTGAAGAAGTATTGATCGGACTTATGATAGGTGTCTGCGCTGTGGTTGCAGCAAGCATGCTGCTTTTTTACAAACGTACCTATGTGGATCGGTTCAATGTGTGGTTCTTACTGGCGTTGATCGGCGGTGCAGCCTTGGTGTTGTATGGCACACATTTGCCAGCCGAGCAGTTCATAAAACAACTCGCCGCGATGATGAAACACTACTTCCCTGTATGCGCCTAATACGCGCCTTTTGTATTCAGCATAGCAAGCGGGGTCTTGAGCATGATGCGAATATCCTGCCACAATGACCAGTTGCGCACATACCAGCTATCCAGATGCACGCGATGCTTGAAGCTGGTGCTGTTGCGGCCGCTCACCTGCCACAGGCCGGTAAGCCCGGGGCGAACTGAAATGTAATAAACAATACGGCTGCCGAAGTAATGTGCCTCCTCTGGAAGCATCGGGCGCGGGCCGACCAGACTCATATCCCCCACTAGTACATTCCAAAGCTGTGGCAGTTCATCGAGGCTGAATTTCCTTATGATGCGCGCTGTACGCGAGACCACCCGCGGATCATTCGGCAATTTACGGAATTTTTCCCAGTGCCGCTTGAGCAATGGATGCTTTTTCAAATACGCCTGCAACACATGGTCAGAATCCGGCTGCATGGAACGGAATTTCCAGCAGCTGAACGGCATCCCATTACGGCCAACACGCTGGCCACCATAAAATATACTGCCACCCTGCCCTTCAATTTTCAGCATGAGCGCTATCACTGCAAATACCGGCAAACATACCAGCAATGCAGAACCCGAGATGAGTATATCGAGTGAGCGCTTCACTGCACCGCTATACGCCGATACATAATACACATCATTGGCAGGGATGACCACACGCCGCTTTATACGAATGGGCCTGATGATCGAAGGTAATACAGCGCTACGCATCAGAAGATACGCTCCCGCACGGTGATACTGTCCCCTGGTAGGATGGAGGTAGTTTCCGTTGCATTGAGTTGTTCTGTAATTTTTCCTGTTCCACGCGAGATAAGGATAAGGCCCTTGGCCGCACGCGGCGTATAACCCCCTGCACTTGCGATCGCATGGAATACCGTGAAGTCTGGCTGCCATGGGTATTTGCCGGGGCTACGCACCTCTCCCAATATATATACAGGACGGAATGACACCATATCCACCGTCACCTGTGGCGAGGTAAGATACCCGCCACGCACCAGCGCTTCAGTGATCTTTAGCTGCAATTCATCTTTTATGAGGCCAGCCGCCTGAATATCACCGATCAGCGGGATGGATACGAAACCGTCGGCATTGATAGGGTACTGATCGGTCAGCACATCCTCACCATAAACAGTAAGGCGTATCACATCACCCGCGCCCAATGCCAGTGACTGGCGGGCAGGCATTTCCATAGGTGCGTCCTTATCGGCAGCCGGCGGCACAGCAACAACTGTGCATGCCACCAACGACAAAAATACCAACACCCGCGCTAATTTTTTTATAACATTTTCTAACTGCACGTTTACCCCGTACGGTGTATCACTATGAAGCTGTTAGGCGACATCGTGTCTTATTACAAGACGTTTTTTGTATCAGGTCGATTCTCCGATACCGGCAGGCAGGCCACCCTGAAAAACAGCTATTCCGCGGAAATCCGGCATGGCCACTGGCCGCCAGCATGGCTAAAACTCCTTGAAATCTGCGGTTTGCGTGGTATTACCATGGCAGGAATGTATTATTAAAGGGTGCTATGGCCGATCTGTTCGCTAATAAAAAATCTGCAAAAGATACCTCTTATTCTGCAGAGGATATTGAGGTATTAGAAGGCCTGGAGCCCGTACGCCGCCGGCCCGGCATGTATATCGGCGGTACAGATGAAACCGCCATGCACCATCTGGTGAACGAAGTGTTCGATAACGCCATGGACGAAGCCGTGGCAGGTTACGCCAGCACCATTGAATTCGAGATGCGCCCGAATAACATGATCATCATCCGTGATGACGGGCGCGGCA
>CAZHUC010000006.1:72827-153766 GCA_964535825.1 uncultured Rickettsiales bacterium | reverse complement strand
TGTGGTCGTATTGTTCGTATATCCAGCGCTTAGAGGAAAGGTCAGGACAAGAGATGAGTTTCATCAGCGCTGATTTGATATCAGTAGCTGGCACATCGTCCACATCTTTTTGCTTTGGTGTGGGTGTCCAAGGGCGTTCATACATTGGCGCGTCGGTAGAAACCGGCGCGATAGGCATATCGGCCACGGTTTCACCGTGGAATTTAAGCACGAGGTGGCCGGTGTCGGTGAGTTTGCCGATAACCGCGAAATCCAGTTCCCACTTATCAAATATTGCTTTTGCCTGCGCTTCTTTTCCGGGCTTTAAGATGATAAGCATGCGCTCCTGTGATTCAGAGAGCATCATCTCATACGGGGTCATGCCGGTTTCGCGCGTCGGCACTTTTTCCATTTGCAGTTCGATACCAAGGCCGCCTTTGCCCGCCATTTCCAGCGAGCTGGAAGTAAGTCCTGCCGCACCCATATCCTGAATGGCAACGATAGCGTCGGTCTGCATCAGTTCCATACAGGCTTCAATGAGGAGTTTTTCTGTGAATGGGTCACCTACCTGCACGGTCGGGCGTTTTTCTTCGGAGGCATCATCGAATTCTGCGCTTGCCATGGTCGCACCATGAATACCATCACGACCGGTTTTTGACCCCACATACACCACAGGATTGCCCACGCCGGCAGCGGCGGAGTAAAATATCTTGTCAGTATCGGCGATACCAACGGTCATCGCGTTCACTAAAATATTACCGTTATAAGAAGGATGGAATGTGCATTCACCGCCAACAGTAGGGACGCCCACGCAGTTACCGTAAGAACCAATGCCCGCCACAACGCCGGATACGAGATGCTTCGTCTTCGGGTGGGATGGTTCACCAAAACGCAGTGCGTTCATGTTGGCGATTGGGCGCGCGCCCATAGTAAATACGTCACGCAGGATTCCACCCACGCCGGTGGCCGCACCCTGAAAAGGCTCAATGTACGATGGGTGGTTGTGCGATTCCATTTTGAAAATGGCTGCCTGACCATCACCGATATCAATAACGCCGGCGTTCTCGCCGGGGCCACAAATGACCCACGGTGCTTCGGTGGGTAGTTTCTTCAAATGCACGCGCGTGGTTTTGTAAGAGCAATGCTCGCTCCACATCACGGAGAAGATGCCGAGTTCGACCATGTTCGGCTCGCGCCCCATGATCTTCAGTACGCGTTCATATTCTTCCGGTGTCAGGCCATGTTCAGCCACGATCTCAGGAGTGATAGGCATTTTTTGTGCAGCGCTTGTTTTCATGCCGGTTTTTTAGCATGGCTGGCAGAATATTAAAGCGGAATTTCGTATTTCAGGAAGAACTTGAGTGAGCCATCCTCGGCGGCGTCCGAGGCAGCCACGAAATAGCCCAGCTGGAATTTAAGCCGGTTTGTAATATCGCCATATAACACCGGGCCTATGCGGTGGGATTGTTCTTCATACCCCTGCATATCGCTGACCTCTCCGAAGCTGTTGTATATCTCGATGCCGGGCTGGAAGCGCGCTCCGTTGTTGTAGCGCAGCTGCCAGCTGGTAGAAATTGCGGCATCACGCGTGGCATCTGTGCCGACCTCTTTGGTAAAGTTGGTATTCTGCGTAATATTGATATTGCCTGCTTTACGGGCGAAGAGGAATTTGGCCTTCACTGCTTCGGCGCTGTTTGGGTCGTGATTCCATTCATAGGCAAGTTTCAGGGCAAAATCCAGCCAGTGCGTATCAGGCGCGAAGAAGCGGAATTTGGCTTCGACCTCCGTAGAAGACAGGCCGTAGCCTGATGTGGGGTTATCCTCCCAGTCATTCTGCATTTCCAGCGCGAAATAGTCACTAACCCCATAGGCCATCTTGACGGCGTTGATCATGCGGTCATCTTTTGATGTGCGGTCATCCGCATCGTAACGGTTTCTGGATTCGATCTCGGCAACGCCTTTTTTTATATTCGGGCTGCTGACATTGAAAGTGGCGTAGGCAGGCGACGCCACAAGCAATAGGGCAAATATACTCAGCAGGGGTATATGTTTCATACACCCAAAAAAACGTAAACCGCAGCATAATGCAAGTAAATTACGCGCCCACAACTGCCGTTTGGGTTTTCGGTTTGCGCTGTATTAATTTCTGGATGCCGACGATAACGATGAAGGTTGCGACGTAAAACACGCCCTGTATGCCGCTGGGGCGCTCAGTGTAGCCCAGCATCGCATGCAGGATCTTGCCGAGCATGCTGCCTTCGGAAAGTAGCCAGCTTGTGTCCCATAGTTCAGGGATTAATACTGGCACGGCATCTGCTGCGGTTAGATATCCCGCCGCATGCGCGCTCATGCCGCAGGCCAGCAGTATTAAAAGCCAACTGGTGACGGAGAACACATATTTGGTGCTGATCTTGATAAGTCCAAGATAAATGCCAAAGCCCAGTGCTCCAGCTGCGATTGTACCACCGATACCACCCGCGGTGATGGCAAGCAGCGATTCTTCCGTGCTGCTCAAAATGCCATACATGAAGAGGACAATCTCCGCACCTTCGCGCCACATGGCGAGGCTTACAATGACAGCAACTGTATAAAGCGGTGTTTCCCCGGCGGTGATGGCATTGCCGGTATCCTTGATCTTTTTTATCATTTCGCGCGCGTGGGTTTGCATCCATATCACCGTCCAGCCGATCATGAAGGCAGCAGCCAGCAGTACGCCGGCGTTAAAAATTTCCTGACCCATGCCTTCCATGCTGTTTGAGATCTGGTCAGCAAATAATGCAACCAGTGCAGAGCCGACAAGGCCTCCACCGATACCCATCCACACCCAACGATTGCGACCAGCGATGCCGCGCGTTGCTGCAAGTACCACGCTTAATATGATGGCGATCTCAAGAATTTCACGGAAGAAGATAAGGAAGGTTGCCGCCATGTTATTTCACGATCAGCTTTCCCTGCGCGGTCTTTTCATTGAACTCATCAAAGAATTTATATTCACCGGCTTTCAATGGGCCGACATTGATAGTGGCTTCTGATTCACCCTTGATGATCTTTTCGCGTTTGAAATCATCGCTTTCAAACTCGGCCGGGGTTTTGTCTTCATTCTTTACCACCAGTTTGAATTTGGTGTCTGCCGGTGCTTCAATGGTTTCCGGTGTAAATTTATGGTCTTTCAATATCAATGTGTGGCTGGGTACTTCAGCGAAAGCAGGGGTTGAAAACAATGCAATGGAAGCAAGCAGGGCAAGTTTTTTCATGGCGATCCTTTACGCAAGTGATAATCATTCTCAATGAACTAAAATTTCTACCTTCTTTGCCTTGCACAGTCAACCGGAATTCCTTAGATATAGCCCCATGCCGATGACCGCAAATGAAATAGAAACCAAGGTGAAAGCCGCGCTACCCGATGCACAAATTGTGCTTGAGGATATGGCGGGCGATAATGATCATTGGAAGATAACGGTTACATCGACTCAGTTTCAGGGTAAAACCCGCGTGGCGCAGCACCGGCTGGTAATGGATGCCATTGAAGGCATGGGCACAAAACTACATGCGCTGGCAGTGGTAACAAAAGTAGCATAAAGGAAAAGAGTTATGACTAATCCGGTATTCGAACGCATTGAAAGCGATATCAAGAATAACGACATCGTACTGTACATGAAAGGTACGAAGCAGATTCCGCAATGCGGGTTCTCGGCAACTGTGGCTCAAGTGCTTGAGCGCCTTGGTATTACAGAATACAAAGATGTGAACGTACTGGCTGACCCGGAGATACGCGAAGGCATCAAACAATTCACCAACTGGCCGACCATTCCTCAGCTTTATGTCAAAGGCGAGTTCATCGGTGGTTGTGATATCGTGCGTGAGATGTACCAGTCCGGCGAGCTGGAACAGCTGCTCAAGGAAAAAGGTGTCAACGCCGCGTAACTGTGCCGGTCGCTGAGCTTGAATAAGAAATTTACAGATCTGTTTGCGGAGGTGCGAAGCGCTCAGGCTTCCAGCAGGTGTTCCAGTTGGTCTCATCGCTCTTTCCGAACGGTGAGCAGCCACTTACGAGAACACATAGTAAAAGCATAACCATCGGTAGTGCAGTGTGCATAAAACCTCCATGGGCTTATTAGACACACGCACCTGATGCACCTATAGCAGTGACATTACAACCAGCAAAAATGCATGGCTGGTATGCGACAGGAAATTTACATCTTCTGTTTGGTTTTGGTCGCCGTGCCGCTGATGGCATCGCCCGCCGCGCCAATATCTTCGCCCATACCCTGAATGGTGTTGCAGGCAGAGAGTGAAAGGGCTGCCACTACTGCCAGAATCATTGCTTTTTTCATAACATACTCCCGAAAAAGAACTTGCTAAACGTAACGAAACACAAAAATTCTACAACCGGATCACAGTAATGTCGGACCACTAGTATTGCGCACTGCTTTACGAGGGCGCGAATCAAATTGTTCGGCACCCGGGAACTCGACACCTGCCTGCTCTAATATTTTGAGGGACTCATCGCCTGTCACGGTCATGGTGAGGCCATCGCTTAATAGCTCGAATCCTTCGTCTGGCTTTTCTGCGGTCTTGCCTTTAATATTCGCTACTGTGCCATCTTGCATTCTCTTAATACCGAGAGCTTCCATGTCATCCGTGTGATCGAACGCTGACCTGATAACCAGTACCGGAATACCTTTTCTTTTACCTGCTGCCGTCTCGCGGTCGGGCGTTTCCTTGATGCTGATGCGCATGTTCGCTATCTGCGCGTTGAGATTCTCAACAGCGAATTCCTTACGGTCATATTCTTTCTTCTCGGCCATACGTTTACTTACCTATGTGTTGTGCCCAGTCCGGCACGTTTGAGAAATCGATACCAAATGCCCACGCGATAAGCGTGAATGTGCAGAATGTTACCACAAGTGCAGAGATAGTGTCCATGAATACGCCAGTGCGTATCATGTCGCGGATCTTCAAATGCCCTGTGCCATAGGCCAGTGCATTCGGCGCGGAGGCGCCCGGCAGCATGAATCCGCACGATGCGGCAAGGGTGGCCGGCACCAAAATGATGAGCGGGTTAATATTCATGGCAGCCGCCATGGCCGAGAGTATTGGCAGGAAGGCCGTGATGGTGGCGATGTTGCTCATCATCTCAGACACGCCAATGAGTAGGAGCACAATGCTCAGTACGAATATCACCATATTCACGCCTTGCAGTGCTTCAAGCTGCACAGAAAGCCAGGTGGTGACGCCGGTTGTGGTGAGCGCATCGGATACAGAAAGCGAGCCGCCGAAGAAAATGAGGATACCCCACGGTAAGCGCGCCGTATCTTTCCAGGTGAGGGCGAATTTCTCCATGCTTTTATCGGTTGGGATAAGGAACAGAAGCATCGCACCGATGATGCCTACCACCGCGTCATCGATCTTGATATTAAGACTGTTGCCAATGACGCGTCCGCCTATCCACAGGCTGGCCACCACAGCAAATACCATGAGCACGATCTTTTCCTCACGGCACATTGGCCCTAATTTAGCGTAAGCATTCTTCACCACGCTCTTTACATCCGGGCTGATATAGGCCTTACGCACGAAGAAGAAGGTGAGTAGTCCCCATGTGCAGGCAAGGAGGAACAATAACAGCGGCACACCAAAGCTCATCCAGTCCGCGAGGTTGAAACTGTGGCCATAGGTCTTTGACATATGACCTTGCAGGATCGCGTTGGTAGGTGTTCCTACGAATGTACCCAGTCCACCGATAATGGCAGAGTAAGCCACACCTAATATCATTGCCTTGGCGAGCAGGTTGCCTCCCATCGGTGTATCCGACCCATCCGGCTGGCGGGTAAGCAGCATGGCCATGGAAACTGCCATTGGCAGCATCATGATGGTGGTGGCAGTATTTGAGATCCACATACCCATGAAGGCAGTGGCGATCATGAGCCCGCCCAGAATACTTTTGCCGCCTGAGCCTATCTTGCTGATGATGCCAAGGCCGATGCGCAGATGCAGATTCCATTTCTCCATAGCTGTGGAGAGCAGGAAACCGCCGAGGAACAGGAATATGATCGGGCTGGCAAAAGGAGCGATAGCATCCTTCAGCGGGATCACTTTGAATACAGGCAGCATGATGATGGGAAGCAGCGAGGTAACAGGTAGGGGCATGGCTTCGGTTATCCACCAGCAGGCCATCCACAATGCCAGACCGCATACGCGCCATGCTTCGATGGTCATGCCTTCGGGCGCGCCGAACAAAAAGGTCATCAGGAAAAAGCAAGGGCCAACAAAATAGCCGATCTTACGGGTGATTGGGCTGGTCTCTTCGGGAATTACAGGCGATGTTGTCTGAGTCATGTGTATTGGGAATACACGAGTAGCACTTTGTTTGCAAAAGGAAAAATGCAGCTCTTTCAAACAAGGGTTTTGTCACAAAACATTAATATATCTGTATTTTCATTCACACATTATTCGCGTTAGCATGCGGGAGATAATCATCAGGAGTAATTCACATGCCACTAAGAGCAATTATTGATAAACTAGAACGCGATGAGCTCAAATCACTCAATATCGAAACTGACGTAATAAAAGATGAATACTGGCTTAAGATATTAAAGGCTGTTCAAAATAATGATAAACTGCGTGAATTACATCTGCGCGACATGATTACGGATGAACGGGCAGAACAGCTTGCGGCTGCCCTCAGGGAAAATAATAAACTCACGCACGTTGATATTATTTCTGCACATCTTACACATAAAGGTGAAGGGGCACTGCTTGATGCGTTGGTAAATCCGCCTCATGCCAATTTGCTTGAAGCGCAGATATGGGCAGGTTCAGGTGTGGATGCCAGTAAGCCCGTGTCAGGCCTTCACAAGGAATTGGAGGCATTGGTCGAAGACAATATGCGCAAAGCAAAGAATTTAGCAAAAGCCACTGAAGAGGCCTCAAAGCCGGACGCAGAGCCGCTTCCCGAGTTTATCAAAGCTGCGCTGCATGAACGCAAAAGCGCTGTGCATAGGGTGATTGCCGAGAGGGCTAAATTGCCTCGTGATGGTGTTGTAACACTTTGATCAACGCATTCATATCTTCCGGCAATTCGCAGGAGAATTGCATCGATTTATTGGTCGCAGGATGTATGAGCACCAACTCTTTCGCATGCAGCGCCTGACGTGTGAAGCCAAGCAGCGCAGATCTTTTCTCGTCATCGATCTTCATGGTCTTGATGCGGTTCGCAGCGCCACCGCCATAAACCGGATCGCCTACCAGCGCATTGCCCAGATGCGCGAAATGCACGCGTATCTGGTGCGTGCGGCCGGTCTCCAGATTGCATTCGACCAAACTGATGATGGGCGACTGGTAAGCAGCAGCAATCTTGTAATGCGTCACCGCTGGTTTGCCGCCAGTTTTCAGCACGGCCATTTTCTGGCGATTGCTGGGAGAGCGGCCAATATTTCCGGATATACTGCCCTGTTTTTGTTTTAGTGCACCCCACACCAGAGCCGTATAGGTACGCTTTAATGTACGGGTGGCGAGTTGTTCTGACAGTGAGGCATGCGCCGCATCATTCTTTGCAACGGCGAGCAGGCCGGATGTTTCTTTATCGATACGGTGCACGATGCCGGGACGTGCCACACCACCAATGCCAGAGAGAGAATCGCCGCAATGGGCAAGCAGTGCATTCACCAGTGTATTATCAGGATTGCCTGCACCCGGATGCACAGTAAGGCCTGCCGGCTTGTTGAGTATGAGAATATGTTCGTCTTCATACACAATGTTCAGAGGAATATCCTGCGGCAGGATGTGCGACTCCACCACGTCAGGAATGGTAATTGCAAACTGCTGCCCGTCTTTTACTTTTACCGCGCTATCGGAGATAGTTTTACCGTCACAGCTGATATGACCACCATCGATGAGTGACTGGATGCGGCTGCGCGAAATGCCTTCAAGGCGTAGTGATAAAAACTTATCAATGCGCTGACCGGCTTCCACTTTCGTAGCAATAATGCTATAGCTGTTTCCCATAACGCCTGTATAGGTGAGTAACACATCCAAAACAATGTGGAAAAATGCGGCAGTTATTTAAAAACAAGCGAAGAGTGATTGTTATCATCGCCATCTTTCTGGTGTTGGTGGCGGCGTGCATACTGATGCTTGTGCTGATAGGCGTAAGGGAAATGGAGCGTTGCCCCGGCGGCAAGGTGGACCTGAAGGGACGCGGTGAGGTCATCGATTATCAGTCCGACAATGGGGTGCTACGCCTGCGTCTGAAAAAAGAGGGCAGCGAGGACACGGAAGTGATTTTGGTGGATGAATGTGACGGCCGTATCAAAGGCGCGCTCACTATCGATGATAACGCATTGAATTTACCAAAAGAATAGTTTTTCTGTCATAAAAGCTTCATTTGCATTTTCTGGGCATAATACATAGAATAGAAACATGTTTGATGAAGATAAGACCCGCGATAGCAATATAATGGGACAGACCTCTATGCAGGAATCTGCACAGGAGGCAAGTCTTGCGCCTGAACTTAGTAATCTTTCTGAAGCAGAGCGTTCAGGAGATAAAGCGGCAGAGACCGATGCATTGAACGGTGCGCGCAATGAAGTGGCCAGAAAGATTTCTATGGCAAAGGCAGAACTTGCTGAAGTGCGTGCTACGGCAGAGCGTCGCGGTGAACCGCCACCACAGATCTCTGCGAATCTTGATATGGACACAAGCACGATGGATGCGCGCGATCTCGCGCAGGCTGAACAATCCGTAAGTCAGGCACAGCAGTCCATCAACGGTGCACAGGGCTCGCAAATGTTGCAATCCGTAGGTGATGCCGTGGCTGGGCTTGCAGCGTTTGGATTGGTGCTGAACGAGGTGCGCGAAGGTAATCTGGGCAATCTGACCTATAATGCCAACCTGCCGGGGCAGCAGGAAAAACAGAGCATTGCTGCTTTATTGTCATAAAATCAATATAAATCAAATACATGACAGAATTGTGACAGCTTCGTAAATGTGTTTTGCAGGCGTCACAAAACCTTAATTTGCCCTGTATGGCATTTCATGCGATAGTAGTACTATAAAACAACAAAACCATAGGTTTATCATGGCTGAAGGCGATATTAAGTTTGATGAAGGCATGTACAAAGCCAAGTATGTAGCTGGCAAGACACTCAAAGGTGCGGCTGTTGGTACTGCGGTGGGTGCTGGCGTTCTGGCGGCAATGGCGGGCGCGGCCGCGTTCTTTACCCCTATCGGATGGGTCGCAACGGCGGGCACATATGTTGCCGGTCTTGCAGGGATAGGTTCTGGTGTGCTGGGTACGGCTGGTACGATCGCTGCGGGCGGTGCAATAGCTGGCGGTGTGGCAGGTGCAGGTATTGGTCTGGCAACCGGTGTCGCTGGTTCAGACGATGCTGCTACCGCGGAATTGGATAGATTGGAAAATGCCAGAGATCGTCGCGATGTGCGTGAGCAAAAACGTGAAGCCCTGGCAATGCAGCAGGCTCAAATGCATGCAGCAGCAGAGGCACAGGCAGCCAGCCTGCATGTTGCGCCTCCCCAGGCTCTGCCTGTGAAACCCATGGATGGCCATCTTCTTGGCTAAAATCAATAGCCTGACGGTCACTTTCCAACTGTAATAAAAGCTTAACTGTAAATGCTGGCTATCCTATGCCATAATGGCATTGTGTTATAAAACTATTTGTATTATATAAAGAAAGTACATTAAGGCAGGAAAATATGGTTGAACCGATCAAACACACTACCACCAGTTCTGTTTCCACCACAGGTTGGGAAACAGTGAAAGGTGCTGGTACAGGTCTGGGAGTATTCCTGGCTGTTCCGGCTGCACTTGCGGGTGGTATCGCGCTGATCGCCGGTGCTTCAGGCGGTGCGGCAGCATTGTGGGCAATTGGTGCCGCAGCTGCTGCCGGTATTGCTGGTGCACCGATCCTTGCTGCATTTACCGCAGTTGGTGCGTTATTTGGCCTTGCTAAAGGTGGTGATCAGATCACTCGTGAAAATCAGAAAGTACGTCAGCGCGTTGAACAACGCCAGCATACACGTCAGAACCAGTTGGCTACTGCAAGTGCCGCGGGCATGCAGGATGGCTACCAGGTGGGCTTTGAAGAAGGTAAAAATTATGTGGTGAACCAGTTGCGTGCCGCTCAGGAACAGATGCTCATGGCGCAGGCGCAACAGCAGGAAGCTGCTAAAGGTGGCCACGCAGATAAAATTATGAAGCAGCGTGAAGCTCAGGCAGCTGCCACGCCGCAGGTAGGGTAATAGAGGTCTAAAGATATGGCAGCGTTTACCGTAGGAAATCCGAATCGCTTCTGGAATAAACCCATTCCTTTCACACCAAATATTCCTGGTGTTGGGGTTGTTGGCAATGGTCTCAAAAAAGCTGCTAAAGTTGGTGGTATAGCTGCTCTGGCCGTTGGTGGCATTGCAGCACTTGGCATCATGGCTAATCGCAGCCGCAGCCATGCCGCGCGTGATGCGCGTGATGAGATCGCGAATGCGCCGGATGCTATGGATATGCAGTCGCAGATGATGCCGCAAATTCCACAAATGATGCCTCCGCAGCCGCTGGAAACCGGTCCTGCCGAAGGCCGTGCCCCAGGCGAGTGGGTAAACCGTGTTGCCGCTGACCGTGGTGGCCTCGCTCCGCAGAACCCTGCCGCACAGCCTAAAATGGACGTTGTGCCTGAATCTAAGGTGCAGGATCTGGGTGCTTCAGCGCCTTCCCAGCCAGTTCGTTAATATTCCCGGATATTTCGTTGAAAACAGCCTGTAAACAGCCGTTGACAGCAGCGTTTTTATCGGTATATTCCACAGTCCCTATAACTCATACTTATACACAGGAAAGTCACAGTGACCAAACGCGTTAATGCAAAATACAAAGTCAGCCGTCGCTTAGGCGCAAGCCTCTGGGGCAATGCTAAAGATCCATTCCATAAGCGTGCTTATGCGCCCGGCCAGCACGGTGTTGCAAAACGCAAGAAAACCTCTGACTATGGTTCACAGCTGCGTGAAAAACAAAAGCTGAAAGGCTATTACGGAAACATCACTGAGCGCCAGTTCCGCAAGATCTATGCGGAAGCAGTGCGCCGTCGTGGTGATACGGGTGAGAACCTCATCGGTCTTCTCGAAAGCCGTCTGGACACTGTGATCTATCGTATGGGTGTTGTAGCAACTCCATTCGCTGCTCGTCAGTTCGTAAGCCATGGCCATGTGCGCGTGAATGGCAAAAAAGTGAACATCCCAAGCTATCAGGTTTCTGAAGGTGACGTGATCGAACTGCGCGAAAAATCAAAGCAGCTCGCTGTTGTTCTGGAAATGATCGCGAACCCTGAGCGTAGCGTTCCTGAATATATCGAATTCGATAACAAGGAAGTAAAAGCGAAATACATCCGCGTACCAAAACTCGCGGAAGTGCCGTATCCAACTGTGATGCAGCCGAACTTCGTGATCGAGTTCTACTCACGCTAGTAGTTACCTAAAAACCACACAAACCCGCCATTTTGCGATGGCGGGTTTTTTTATGTCGCTTTTTTGCTTTTCTCCCAAATACCCCCTTGACTGGCCCATAAAATCCCAATAGTCTCCCATATATACCCACGCTATCCCAAACCTTACCGGATCAAGGTATGACCCTAAGGAATAAGGAAAAATGACCGGCCAGCCATGCTCTTTTTATCCACGTACCACAACCGCATCGACAAGAAGGGGAGACTTTCTATCCCTGCGCCGTTCCGTGCTGCGTTGGCGGCCCAGGAGTTTGCTGGCCTCGTTGTGTACCCCTCACCATTGCATGGTTGTATCGAAGCCTGCGGGATGGCTCGCATCATGAAACTCAACCAGCGCATTGAACGTTTTGATCCTTATTCTGAAGAGCGCGATGCCTTCGCCACCACCATCTTTGGTGAAAGTGTGCAGCTCAATTTTGACACGGAAGGCCGCGTAATGTTGCCAGCAGGGTTGCTTGCCTCAGCGGGTATCTCTGAAGAGACCACCATCGTAGGTAAAGGCGAGATCTTCGAGATCTGGCAGCCGAAGTCATTTGAATCTCACGCAAAACGCGCGCGCGAAATGGTGCGTGAACGCCGCCACAACCTGAAGGGGGATGCATGATGCCACGTCGTCTTACCCTGTGTGAAGTTGCTGTGCGCGAATATTTTTATGTGTTGCTGCGTACAGAGATGTATGCACTGCAGCCAGAAATGTACGAGGTAGCGTGATGATCCCACATGATCCCGTCATGAAAGATGAAATGCTCGAGATGCTCGCACCGAAGGATAACGGCACATATATCGATGGTACATTCGGCGCAGGCGGATATTCGCATGCGATCTTGAATTCTGCTGATTGCCGTGTGTTCGCGATTGACCGCGATCCTTCCACGCGCGAATTCGCAAAGAAACTGGAAGAAGAATTCCCAAGCCGTTTCGTGTGGCTGCTTGGTAACTTTGCCGATATGTGTTCACTGGCTGCCGCCCATGGCGTGACCGAGGCTGATGGCATTGTGCTGGATCTGGGTGTTTCCTCGATGCAGCTTGATCAGGGCGAACGTGGATTCTCTTTCAAGAATGATGGCCCGCTTGATATGCGCATGTCCCAGCAGGGTATGAGCGCTTCCGATATCATCAACAACGCACCAGAGCAGGAACTTGCCGATATACTGTATTATTACGGTGAAGAAACTGCAGCCCGCCGCATTGCGCGCGCCATCGTTGAAACTCGTGCTAATGAAAAGATCACCGGCACTCGTCAACTGGCAGACATTATCCGCAAAACCGTAGGCGGTGGTGGCAAGACCGATCCTGCCACGCGTAGCTTCCAGGCACTGCGCATCCATGTAAACCAAGAGCTGGAATCCATCGAAGGCGGCCTGAAAGCTGCGGAATCCATGCTTGCACCCGGCGGCCGTTTGGTGGTCGTCAGTTTCCATTCTCTCGAGGATCGCCTCGTGAAACGATTTTTCTACTCCCGTTGCGGTAGACTCGGGGAGCAGTCACGCCACATGCCTTCACGGCATGAGGATGCTGCTGCTCCCCACTTTTTTATGCCAAAACCGGAGAAACGCGTTGCCAGTGATGCTGAGATAGCAAAAAATCCGCGTTCGCGTTCAGCCACACTCAGAACCATGAGGCGCGCCGTTGAACCCGCTAACACATGAGATTGAATTATGACGCGGCTTTCAGCACTGATCTGGATGCTGGTGATTGTAGCTGCGACGTTTATCCTTTATTCTGTGAAATACGAAGTGCAATCACTCAGGGCGCAGATCGCGCAAACAGCCAAGGAGCTTGAGCAGGAACGCGAAGCGCTCAATGTGGTTTCAGCCGAGTGGGAATATCTGAACAGGCCGGAGCGTCTTCAGGCACTGTCTGAGAAATATCTTGCTACCACCAGTACACGGGTTGAGCAGATCGCAGTGGTTGAGGCTATTCCCTTCCCAAAGCAGCTACAGGCTTCCGCTGAAAAACCGGAAGCCTCGCAGGTGCAGGCTGTTCGGTTCAGGGCTGGAGGAGAAAGGTGAGTCGTAACACGCGTAAAGTTGTTGTCAGGCAAAGTACTGGCCAGCGCCTTATTGAGCAAAGCCGCATACGCCTTCTGTGTGTAGGCCTGTTCTTTTCCCTGTGTTTCCTGAGTATCAGCTACCGTATGGTGGAAGTGGCTGTCATAAACAACTCCAAGGCAGAAACCATCACGGTAAGCGATGCCGATGGCGGGGAATCCGATGACACCGTAAGCCTTAATCTCAACGAAGTAAAACTACAGCGCGGCAATATCATAGACAGAAATGGCGTGTTGCTGGCCACCAGCCTGATCACCGCGTCGCTTTATGCCAATCCACGTGAAGTAAAGGATGCAGATGCTGCAGCTGCCAAACTTGCCAAAACACTGGGTATGGATGGTAAGCGGATACTTACACGGCTCAAGGATAATAAATCCTTTGTATGGATCAAACGCAATCTTACACCGCG
Source organism: uncultured Rickettsiales bacterium (assembly GCA_964535825.1). Taxonomy (GTDB): domain Bacteria; phylum Pseudomonadota; class Alphaproteobacteria; order Rickettsiales; family SXRF01; genus CAZAQK01. The sequence continues at coordinate 139,823 of CAZHUC010000006.1, read as the reverse complement.
CGAACAGCACGCGGTGAACCTGCTTGGTATCCCGGGGCTTTACTTCCAGCCTGAGGAGCGCAGAGTGTATCCTTACGGTGATATCACCTCGCACGCTATTGGTTATGTGGGCGTAGATAATCAGGGGCTTGCCGGCATTGAAAAAACCATGGATATGCGCCTGCGTGATACCACCGAGAATTTCACACCGCTAAGTCTTTCACTGGATGTGCGCCTGCAGGCCATCATGTGCGAAGAGATCAAACGCGCAATGGATGAATATCATGCCATTGGTGCGGTGGGTGTCATCATGGATATCGCAAGTGGTGAGCTGCTTTCCATGGTATCGCTGCCGGATTTTGATCCGCATAATCCATCCAGAGGTACAGAAAAGGCAAAGTTCAACCGGGCTTCTCTGGGTGTGTATGAAATGGGTTCAACATTCAAAACATTCACCATGGCGATGGGGCTTGAACACAAGCTGGTGAATATGACGAGTGGTTACGATGCTACCAACCCGTTCAAGATATCATCATACACCATTCAGGATTCACACCCGCAACGTCGGTGGCTGAGTGTTCCGGAAATATACGCGTATTCTTCAAATATCGGCACTGCGAAGCTGGCGCTCGATGTCGGCAGTCGCCGCCAGAAGGAATTCCTGAAAAAACTTGGTATGCTGGAGCAGGTAGACATTGAACTGCCAGAAAAAACGAAACCGCTCTGGCCCTCGGACTGGAAAGATATCAATACCGTGACCATCTCGTATGGCCACGGCATGTCGGTGACGCCGCTGCATCTGGTGCGTGCCATCGCGACCATTGTGGGTGATGGGCATACTCCAAGGCTTACCTTGCTTAAGGATGGTAACAAGAACAGAGCCAAAGGCGAGCGCGTGGTGTCAGACCAGACATTGCGCAATGTACGCCGGTTGATGCGTCTTGTGGTTGGCCATGGCACAGGTGGCAAGGCGGATGTGCCCGGCTATCGTGTGGGCGGAAAAACAGGAACAGCAGAGAAAGTTTCTTCTGGCGGCGGGTACAATGCAGATTCGAAGATCGCTTCTTTTGTTGCTACCTTTCCGGTGGATAAGCCCAAATATGTGGTATTGGTGATGATTGACGAGCCGAAGGGCAATAAGGCAACGTACGGCTTTGCCACTGGTGGCTGGATATCTGCACCGGTTGTAGGTAATGTGATATCGCGGATGGGCCCTATCCTTGGCATAGAACCGCGCTATGATGTGCCGGAAGATGATGCCGAGAAGTTCTGGGTACAGAATGGCAAAGATAGATCAAAAACTGCCAAAACACCTACACCGCCAAAGAAATATTACCATGCCGCTTCTTACTGACCTGCTACAACGCCTTACTGAAACACCTGAACTGCCAACATCATTCGCGTCACTGAATATTACGGGCATCAGTGCGGATTCCAGAAAAATAAAACCGGGTTACTTATTCGTAGCACTGCAGGGAAGCAAAGCTGCGGGCGCGGATTATATCGTGGCGGCACGGCAGGCTGGCGCTGTCGCGGTGTTATGTGCGGCAGGAGAGGATGTATCGGGATTGCCAGCCATACAAGTAGCAAATCCGAGATTGGCACTAGCAGAGCTGGCGGCCGCATTTTATGCAGCGCAGCCGGAACATATCGTAGCCATCACTGGAACAGATGGGAAAACCTCTACGGCAGATTTCTTCCGGCAATTCTGGCATGGTATGGGTAAAAAATCCGCATCGATCGGCACGTTGGGCACACTCGCAGGCGATGGTGGCGTTATCAGCGCAGGTTCACATACCACGCCAGATCCCGTTGAGCTGCACCGGCTGCTGGATGAAATGGCGCGTGCAAAGATCACTCATGTAGCGATGGAAGCATCCAGCCATGGTTTGCACCAGCACCGTCTGGATGGCGTGCGTCTGGAGGCGGCTGCATTCACCAATATCGCGCGCGATCATCTGGATTATCACAAAGATGAGAATGATTATTTTGCAGCAAAGGCGCGCCTGTTCACAGAGTTATTGCCGCAGGGAAAAACCGCGATCCTTAATGCCGATGATGCACGTTTTGCAACGCTTCAAGGCATATGCAAAGAGCGCAGTATCCGCGTGATCGATTTTGGCAAGAAAGCATCCGCGTATCGCATAGCATCACTCACGCCGCACAATACTGGCCAGAACGCATCACTGGTACTTGACGGCAAAGCTGTCGAGATGAACATTCCATTGGTAGGTGGATTTCAGGTGATGAATATTCTGGCGGCGCTGGGTCTTTCTGTAGCAGTAGGCGCAAAGATGGATGAAGCGCTTGCCGTCATCCCGAAGTTTACAGGTGTGCCAGGCAGGCTTGAGCATGTGGTGACACTGGCTAACGGCGCATCGGTCTATGTCGATTACGCGCACACACCAATGGCGCTGGCCAACATATTGCAGACATTGCGTCCACATACCTCTTCAAAACTGCATGTGGTATTTGGTTGCGGCGGTGATCGTGATGCAGGCAAGCGGCCTGAAATGGGCAAGGCTGCGGTGAAGCTGGCAGATAATGTCATCATCACGGATGATAATCCGCGTAGTGAACAGCCAGCTTCTATACGCGCTGCCATAAAAGCAGCAGCACCTTCTGCTAAAGAAGTTGCAGACAGGAAGGAAGCAATTTATGTTGCGCTTCAGTCGCTTGGTTCGCATGACCTGCTGGTTATTGCGGGGAAGGGGCATGAAAAGACACAGATAGTGGGCAGTGCCGTATTGCCTTTTGATGATGTGGAAATTGCGCGTCATGCGGCAAAGGAATTGAAGTTGGCAGCATGATACTTTGGGATAACAATTCAGCAGCAACAGCGACCGGTGGCACGACCCGCGGCCAGTGGAGAGCCAGCCGCGTTGAAATTGACAGCAGGCGTATTCAGGAAGGTGATCTGTTCGTTGCCATCAAGGGCGAGCATCACGATGGTCACAATTTCGTCGCAGATGTATTGGAAAAAGGTGCAGCGGCAGCCATGGTGCATGAGCCTATGGAAGAGGCCAACATATTGCAGGTGGATGATACGATGAAGGCACTGGAGCGTTTGGCGCATGCCGCGCGAAAATGCACGCATGCAAAAGTAGTTGGCGTTACCGGCAGCGTCGGCAAAACAGGCACAAAAGAAATGCTGCGCGTGGCGCTTACTGCGCAGGGTAATACTTATGCGACCAGCGGGAATTACAACAATCATATCGGCTTGCCACTGAGTATGGTGAATATGCCAACTGATGCGGATTATGCGGTATTTGAAATGGGCATGAACCATGCTGGTGAGATGTCACATCTAACATCCATGGCGCGTCCGGATGTTGCAATCATCACTACGATCGAAGCCGTGCATAGTGAATTCTTCTCGTCGGTGGAAGCGATCGCCGATGCCAAGGCAGAGATATTTGAAAGTATGCGTGAAGGCAGCGTTGCAGTGCTCAATCACCATAATGCACATTTTGCGCGGCTTGAAAAAGCTGCCAAGGCAAAACGTCTTAAGGTCATAAGCGTTGGCCGTGATGCCGGGTGCGATGTCAGATTGATATCGGCGGAACATTCCATTGTGGCTGATGTTGCCGGCAAAAAGATCACCTATCATCTGCCGGCGCTGGGTGCGCATATGGTGGCAAACAGCCTGATGGTGCTGGCAGCAGTGCACGCGCTTGGGCTTGATGTACAGAAATCTGCCAATGCACTTTCCGCGTTCGAAGAGCCAGTGGGCAGGGGATTGGTACGGGAGGTGGTAACGGATGGTAAATCCATCACGGTGATCGATGACAGTTACAACGCAAGCCCCGCATCCATGCGCGCTGCTTTTGCAAAGACAGAAGAGTTATGGCTGCGTGGTGACAAGAAAGGCCGCAAAATAGCCGTGCTTGGCGATATGCTGGAATTGGGCAATGATGCAGCAGCACTACATAAGAAACTCGCAGATGAACTCACATCATTCGATATGGTGTTCACTGCAGGAAAACTGATGCAACATTTGCATGATGCATTGCCGGCAGCAAAACGCGGTGCACATGTTGCTACTGCGAATGCATTGTTGCCGGAGTTGCAGAAATCACTTAAACCACAGGATATTGTGCTGCTTAAGGGGTCGCACGGTAGCCACATATACACAGTTGCGGGCAGGCTGCTCGGCACGGAGGACAAGAAACATGCTGTTTAACCTGATCGTACCGCTGATTGAACAATATCCGTTCCTCAACGTATTCCGTTATCTTACATTCCGCAGCGGTGCGGCGGTATTCACAGCCCTTATACTGAGTTTTTATTTTGGCCCTAAGATTATTCGCTGGCTTAAATCAAAGCAGGCGGAAGGCCAGCCTATTCGTTTGGATGGGCCAGAGTCTCATCTGTTGACCAAAAAAGGCACGCCCACGATGGGCGGGGTGATGATCCTGCTTTCTGTTGGCCTGTCTACTTTGATATGGGCGGACTTAAGCAACCCTTATGTATGGATCGTGTTGCTGGTGACCGTTGGCTTTGGTGCAATCGGTTTTTATGATGATTACCTGAAACTCACCAAGCGCAACACCAAAGGTCTTTCTTCCCGTCAGAAGATTGTTGCGCAGGCAATTATTTCGCTGATAGCAGCGTATGGTATCCAGCATTTCACACCGGCATCACTGAGCGGCATGGTGGCTGTGCCATTTTTCAAATCCATCCTGATCGATGCCGGCATGATGTATCTGGTGTTTGCCATGATCGTAATGATCGGCGCATCCAATGCGGTGAACCTCACCGATGGGCTGGATGGTCTGGCGATCGTACCTATCATGATCGTTGCGGGCTGTTTTGCACTGATCGCATATCTTGTGGGTAACGCGGTATTTGCCAATTACCTGCAGCTGCATTTTATTCCGGGCAGTGGCGAGCTTGCGGTATTCTGCGCAGCACTGGTGGGTGCAAGTCTCGGGTTTTTATGGTTCAACGCGCCACCCGCGCAGGTATTCATGGGTGACACGGGAAGTCTTGCATTCGGAGGGGCGCTGGGCGTTATCAGCGTTATCACCAAGCACGAATTCGTGCTGGCGATCATTGGCGGGTTATTCGTCATCGAAGCAGTATCGGTGATCGTGCAGGTGGTTTCATTTAAACTTACGGGCAAGCGTGTTTTCAAGATGGCGCCAATTCATCATCACTTTGAAAAACTGGGATGGAAAGAGCCAACAATCGTTATCCGCTTCTGGATCGTGGCGTGTATCTTCGCGCTGCTTGGCCTTGCAACACTTAAACTCAGATGATCACGATAGCCGCATATTCCGGTAAAAAAATAGGCGTCTTTGGCCTCGGCAAAGCGGGGGAGGCAACGGTGGCATCGTTACTTGCCAGTGGTGCTGAAGTATATGCATGGGATGATAAGGCCGGAGATGTAAAACGCATCGAGCATCCGGCACTGAAGATCACTTCATACAAAGACTGGCCGTGGAAAGAACTTGAGGCACTGGTGCTAAGCCCCGGAGTGCCGCTTACACATCCCAAGCCACATGATGTGGTGGAGATGGCGAAGTCACATGATTGTCGCATCATCGGTGATATTGAGTTGCTGCACCAAGCCTGCCCGGAGGCACGTTATATAGCCATCACCGGAACAAATGGAAAATCCACCACCACAACACTTATCGGCCACATACTCAAATGCTGTGGTGTGCGCTGTGAGGTTGGTGGTAATCTGGGCACGGCAGCGCTGTCGCTTGCGCCGCTGGATGAGCAGGGTGTGTATGTGATCGAAACATCATCGTACCAGTTGGATCTTATCGATGAGGCGCGTTTCAATGTAGCGGTGTGGCTCAATATCACACCGGATCATATCGATCGGCATGGTGATATTGAAGGTTACGTACGTGCCAAGCTGCGAGTATTCGCAAGCCAGAAAGAAGAAGATAGCGCAGTGATAGCGGTGGATGATGAATATTCAAAAGGTGCAGCCGAAGCCGTATTGCGCATGAAGAAGCAGCAACTGGTCACCGTGTCGGTGAATGAAAAATTATCCGATGGTATCTATGTTGATCAGGGCGTGTTGCATGATGATGCAGAGGGTTTCCAATATGATCTCAAACCTGTCGGCACATTGACCGGCAAACATAACTGGCAGAATGCCGTAGCGTCGTATGCGGCGTGTCGTGCCATCGGTCTGCAACCGGCCGAGATATGCAAGGCGATGGAGAGTTTTGCAGGCCTGCGCCATCGCCTGCAACTAGTGGCGGAATGGAAAGGCGTACGCTTCATCAATGACAGCAAGGCAACCAACGCCGACGCCACTGCTAATGCGCTTGCGCCATATCACACCATTTACTGGATCGCCGGTGGCAAACCAAAGGCAGGTGGTATCGCATCGCTTACACCTTATTTCGGCAAAGTCACGCATGCATTCCTCATTGGTGAAGCGCAAGATGAATTTGCTGAAACGCTCACTGGCAAGGCAGCATTCACCAAATGCGGTACATTAAAAGAAGCACTCAAACAGGCAGCAAAACTTGCACTGCATGAAAAGAAAAAAGGTGCGGTGGTTTTGCTTTCCCCAGCCTGTGCGTCGTTCGATCAATGGAAAAGTTTTGAAGAGCGAGGCGATGCGTTCTGCCAGATGGTGCTTAACATGATGAATAAAGGAGCAACCCATGCGGCTTGATCGTACGAATACAGGGGCAATCGGTCGCTGGTGGTGGACAGTAGATAAGGTCAATCTATCTGCATTGATCATTCTTGTAGCGGCTGGTTTTATTTTGGTAACGGCGGGTAGCCCACCGGTTGCTAAAAGACTTAATCTGGCGCCGTTCTATTTTGTACATCGTCACCATATCTTTCTGGTGATTGGCATGCTTGTCATGTTCCTGGTGTCATTGTTGCCACCGGTTGCCATACGCCGCATGGCGGTCGTTGGGTTCGTAGCCAGCTTGTTTCTGATGTTGTTGCTGCCATTCTTCGGGATGGAGACCAAAGGTGCGCATCGCTGGATCAATCTGGCGGGTATCTCCATACAACCGTCTGAATTCATGAAGCCATGTTTTGCGGTTTTAATGGCATGGATATGCGCAGAGAACCAGCGGCGCGTGGACTTCCCGGGGTATCGTATGGCGATAGGTATCTATCTGCTTGTGGTGTTCTTGCTCATTATCCAGCCAGATTTTGGCATGACGCTTACCGTATCTGCCGTGTGGGGTATTCAACTCTTTCTGGCTGGCCTTCCGATGTTTTGGGTAGTAACGCTCGGGTTGCTTGCGATCGTAGGTGCGGCGTCGGCTTATTACATGTTGCCGCATGTTGCCAAACGTATCGATGCGTTTCTTGATCCTGCCGCGGGGGATAATTACCAGATCGGCCGGTCACTGGAAGCGTTCCGCAATGGTGGGTTGCTCGGACGTGGTCCGGGCGAGGGCGAGGTAAAACAATTCCTGCCAGATTCGCATACCGATTTTATTTTCGCTGTGGCAGGTGAAGAATTCGGCGTAATTGTCTGCCTGTTGATCGTGGGTATCTTTGCATTCATCCTGCTGCGCGGACTGATGCGCGTATGGCAGGAGAATGATCTGTTCGTGGTGCTGGCAGTGGCAGGTGTGTTGTCGCAGTTCGGTATACAGGCGGTGATCAACATGGGCGTTGCCGTAAATCTCTTCCCGGCCAAGGGGATGACCTTGCCTTTCCTGAGTTACGGCGGTTCTTCTGTGCTTGCCGTGGCGCTGGGTATGGGTATCATGCTGGCGCTTACCCGTACAAGATACGGAAAACAACGCTAAAATTCAGTGTGTTTTAGCTTGAAGCCATCCCCGTATGCGCTACACTGCGCGGGATTGAAATAAGCCTATGACAGATAATCATTATACATCTCCCGTCGTACTTGCGGCGGGCGGCACTGGTGGCCATATTTTCCCGGCGGAGGCGCTGGCGGAGACGCTGCTTGCGCGCTGCGAACATGTGGTGCTTATCACCGATAAACGTTTTGCCAATTTCCAAAGCGGTGCACTTTCACGCATTGATAAACAAACCATACATGCCGGCACAGTAGGTGGTTCGCTTGTAAATAAGATCCGTGGTGCGGTCGTTTTGTGCTTTGGCGTCATGCAGGCGTGGAGAATATTGTGCAGGCTTAAGCCAAAACTGGTGGTCGGGTTCGGTGGCTATCCGTCGTTTCCTACTGTATTCGCTGCGACCTTTATGGGTATTCCCACCGTTATCCATGAGCAGAATTCTGTGCTTGGCCGTGCGAACCGTTTGCTGGTTGGTCGTGTTGATTGCATCGCTACCTCATTTCCTGCCACGCAGATGCTGGGTGAGAAGGATATGCACAAGGTGGTGATGACAGGAAATCCTGTGCGTGCTGCGGTGCGTGCCATTCGCGGCGTGCCATATTCCAGCCTGTCAGAAGATGGCAAGATGCGCATACTTGTTACCGGTGGCTCGCAGGGTGCAGCTATATTCAGTCAGGTCGTACCTGCGGCTGTTGCCATGCTGCCAGCGGCACTGCGTGCGCGTGTGCGGATAGACCAGCAATGTCGCCAGCCAGAAATAGACGCGGCGCGTGAAGCATACCGTGATCTTGATGTGAATGCTGATCTTTCTACCTTCTTTGTGGATATTCCGGCGCGACTTGCCGCCACGCATCTGGTGATCGCACGCTCGGGTGCATCCACTGTTTCTGAACTGGCAGTATCCGGCAGGCCTGCCATTTTAGTGCCGCTTCCTACCTCAATGGATAATCATCAATATTATAATGCCGATTCTTTCGAGCAGGTGGGCGGTGGCTGGATCATGGCACAGGAAGGTTTTACACCTGCTTCGCTTTCTGCCCGTCTTGAAGCATTCCTGACTGCACCGGATGTATTGCAGAAAGCAGCGCAACATGCGCTAAAACTCGGTACAGAGAACGCAGCTGAAAAGCTGGCAGATGTTGTATTACATGTTGCCCGCACTCGCACATTACCAACAGAATCATCACAAGGACTCGCCGCATGATAAAATCACTCCCGCTTTCGCACCGCATGTCACTGGATGTTGGCGTGCTGCATTTCATCGGTATCGGTGGTATCGGGATGAGCGGCATCGCTGAAGTGTTGCACAATCTTGGTTACAAGGTGCAGGGTTCAGATGCATCTGACAGTTACAACACCCAGCGCCTGAAGAAGCTGGGCGTCAAGATATTCATTGGTCACAAAGCAGAACATGTGGCGGATGCATCGGTGGTGGTGATTTCATCTGCTATCAAGCAAGAGAATCCAGAGATGCAGGCAGCACGCGCAGCACGCTTGCCAGTCGTACGTCGTGCTGAAATGCTTGCTGAACTGATGCGCCTTAAGATAGCCATCGCGGTTGCAGGCACGCATGGCAAGACCACAACGACTGCAATGACCGCAGCCATGATGGAATCGGCGAAATTAAAACCCACGGTCATCAACGGCGGCATTATCAATTCACGCGGTACGAATGCGTATCTCGGAGAAAGTGAATGGATGGTAGTGGAAGCTGATGAATCTGACGGCAGCTTTACCAAACTGCCTGCCACCATTGCGGTGATTACCAATATCGATCCTGAGCATCTTGATTATTACGGGTCGTTCGATGCGCTTAAGAGTGCGTTCCAGACTTTCCTCACCAATATTCCATTTTATGGGTTTGGCGTGTTGTGTATCGATCATCCGGAAGTGCAGGCACTCTTTGCAAAAATATCGGATCGTCGTATCCTCACCTATGGTTTCAACCCGCAGGCCATGGTGCGCGGGCATAACATCCGCATCAAACCGGAAGGCCAACTCTTTGATGTGGATATTACATTGCGTGATGGCGAGCTGCGCCAGATACAGGATATTATGCTTCCGATGCATGGCATCCATAACGTCTGCAATTCACTGGCATCTATTGCGATCGCGCATGAGCTGAAACTATCTGACGATGCAATCAAGAATGCCTTCACGGCTTTTGAAGGGGTAAAACGTCGCTTCACCAAAACTGGCGAGGCACTCGGTATGATCGTTATCGATGATTATGGCCATCATCCGGTAGAGATCGCTGCAACACTAAAAGCAGCGCGTGCTGCGCAGGATGCAATGGGCGGACGCGTGGTTGCTGTGGTGCAGCCGCATCGTTATACGCGCCTGCGTGACCTTTTCAAAGAATTCTGTGCCTGCTTCAATGATGCGGATGTGGTGATCGTAGCGGATGTATATTCAGCCGGTGAAGAAGCCATCGAAGGTATTCACGCCGATGCACTGATTGAAGGGGTTCGCAGTGCTGGCCACAAACAGGCGCTCAAACTTGAGTCAGAAGAAAATCTGGCTAAGCAGGTTTCTTCCATCGGTCAGGCAGGTGATATGGTCGTGTGCCTTGGTGCGGGTTCTATCACCAAATGGGCCTATGCATTGCCAGAGCAGTTAGAGAAGCTGGGCAAGAGCAAAACAAAGGCATCTTGATGCTTGCGATGAATACATCACGCCCTGCTAACAACATACAGATCGCCGAAACTTTCAAAGAGCGCATCCGCGAGCATGCGGATCTTTCAAAGACCAACTGGTTTCGCGTGGGTGGACCAGCGCAGTATCTCTTCAAGCCGGAAAGTGCAGAGGATCTAGCTGCATTCCTGAAATCGTTACCGCAAGATGTGCCGGTTATTGTGCTCGGTGTGGGTTCAAACCTCATTGTGCGTGATGGCGGTATTGATGGTGTGGTCATCAAGCTGGGGCGCGGATTCGTTGATATTGCAGTGAATGATGACACGGTAACCGCAGGTGGCGGTGCGCTTGATATTCATGTGGCGGCATTTGCGCGCGATCATGGTGTGGCAGGTCTTGAATTTTTGTGTGGCGTTCCTGGCACTATTGGTGGGGCAGTGCGCATGAATGCCGGCGCGTATGGGTGTGATACATCACAAGTGCTGGTTGATGCAGAGATCGTGCAGCGTGATGGCACAATGCGCACACTCAGCAATAAAGAATTAGGCTTCGTATATCGCAACAGCAAATTGCCAGAAGGCGCGATCGTGGTGCGCGCCACCTTCAAGGGCACAAAGGATGATGTGGAGACGATCCGTGCGCGCATGGAAGAAATAAGTACTGCGCGTGAAGCAACACAACCCATCCGCACACGCACAGGCGGCAGCACTTTCAAGAATCCGGAAGGGCATAAGGCATGGGAGCTGGTGGATCGTGCCGGATGCCGTGGCCTGATGGTCGGCGGTGCGCAGGTTTCAGAAAAACACTGCAACTTTCTAATTAATACTGGTACAGCTACAGCGGATGATCTAGAAAAACTAGGTGACGAAGTGATACGCCGCGTGAAAGAAAAGACCGGAATCACGCTGGAGTGGGAAATAAAAAGGATAGGAAAACCCTTAGCATGAAGCATGTAGCGGTACTCAAGGGTGGATGGTCGGCGGAGCGTGAAGTATCGCTCAACAGTGGCGCTGCCTGTGCAAAAGCATTGCGCGAGGTGGGCTATAAGGTCACTGAAGTTGATGTTACACCACAGATCGCGACCGATCTTGCAAAGATAAAGCCTGATGTGGTCTTCAATGCACTGCATGGCACGTTCGGTGAAGATGGCTGTATGCAAGGAGTGCTAGAGATGCTCAAGATACCGTACACGCATTCTGGTGTGCTTGCTTCTGCGCTCGCTATGGATAAGCCTATGGCAAAGCGCATTTTTGAGGCAGCAGGCCTGCGTTGTCCAAAGGGCGTTACACTATTACTTGACCAATTGGTCAAAAAAGACCCTATGAAGCGGCCATTCGTGGTGAAACCTGCTGATGAAGGATCAAGCGTCGGTGTGTATATCGTGCTGGAGAGTGATAAGCGACCGCTTACAGAAATCATGACAGGTGCGGATAACAACACACGTTATCTGGTGGAAGAATATATCGCGGGTCGCGAGATCACCGTGGCAGTATTAAATAACAAGTCGTTAGGTGTTACCGAGATACGTCCTCTCAGTGGTTTTTACGATTATACCAACAAATATACCGATGGAAAAACAGAGCATCTCTGTCCAGCCCCGCTGCCAAAGAATAAATATGATGAAGTGATGGAACTGGCGCTAAAAGCGCATCAGGTGATCGGCTGTCGTGGGCTGTCACGCTCGGATTTCCGTTATGATGATACCAAAGGCGATGGCACGTTCTACCTGCTGGAAATAAACACCCAGCCGGGGATGACTGCGCTTTCACTTTCTCCAGAGATCGCTGCACATGTGGGTATCAGCTTTAATGAATTAGTAAGACTCTTGGTAGAAGATGCCAGACTGGGACAATAATATTCTGGTCTCGTGGGGATTCCATGGCCAAAAAGTCAGATAAACTAACATTACGTCAGCGTGAATCACAGCGGATCATGCGCGAGAAGTCTCTGCGCAAAAAACGCCAGGCGATCGTGCGCAAGGCGCAGATAGCCAGTGCAGTGCTAGTGGTTGTCATGTTAGCGGGCGGTGGCTTCTGGTTGTGGAAGAACAGCATGTTCAGCAAGGCTGTGCAAACCGTATCTAATGGCATGTACCAGATGACGGCACGAGCAGGTTTCCGCTTAGACACGCTGTATCTGGAAGGCCGCAGCCGCACTCCGATGGCTGAGATAAACAAGGCCATTGGCCTGAACAAAGGCGAGCCGATATTGCAGCTGTCATTGCAGGAGCTTAAGGAGCGGCTGGAAGCGGTAGGAAGTATCCGTGATGTGGCCGTTGAGCGTGAATTGCCTAATCGTCTTGCCATACGCATAGTTGAGCGCGAGCCGGTTGCCATCTGGCAAAATAAAGGAAAATTGGTGCTGGTGGATGATAAAGGCGTGGCCATGCCGGATGTGGATATGGCGGCATATCGTAATTTACCGCTGATCGTAGGCAAGGATGCCCCCACTCAGGTCAGTGAAGTGTTGGGATTGCTGCAATCCAGCAAAGAACTTTCAAAAAGATTTTCAGCAGCGGTGCGCATCAGTGGACGCCGTTGGAATGTCCATCTGAAGGACGGCACACAGATCAAATTGCCAGAGCAGGATGCTGCTAAGGCATGGGAAGCATTGGCTAAATTACACACCAAGCAGAAATTGCTCGATCGGGATGTAAAGGTGATAGATCTGCGCGTGGCGGGTAGGTTATTTATAAAAACATCACCGGAAGAAATCGCCGGTGAGTCGTCAAGCGCAAAAGAGACTTGAGCGATTGAATTACCCAAGCTAAGTATCATATATCCGGATATTCCGGCGCAGGGATAAAGCTACGCAAAAACAACATCAGGATTATGAAGAAGTCATCAACAAATAATAAGAATAGTGTAGGCAGCGTTGCAGTGCTTGATATAGGCACGGCGAAAATTGCGTGTTTTATTGCCAATATTGATTCCGCGGGCGAAATAAAAATTACCGGCATCGGTCATCAGCTTTCCAAAGGTATCCGCAGTGGTATCATCACTGACTTTGCCGAGGCAGAAGCATCCGTAGTATCCGCCGTACATGCGGCAGAACAAATGGCTGGTGAAACGGTGGAAGATGTATTGATCAGCCTGTCTGGCGGTAATCTCACCTCTCGTAACGTGACCGTTGAGATGAGCATGCTCGGCGATGAAGTGACCGACCGTGATATCATGGACATCATCGAACAGGGCAGGGCATCGGTCAGTCACAGTGAGCTGGATATCATCCATTGTATCCCTGTGTCCTATTATCTCGATGGCGCACGCGGCATCATCGACCCGCGTAAGATGTATGGTAAAAAACTGGGTGCAGACCTGCACATCATCACAGGATTGCCAAGTGTAACGCGTAATCTTGCGCATTGCGTTGGGCGTTGTCATCTTAATGTAGGCGAATATATCGTAGCGCCATATGCGTCTGCGCTTTCGTGCCTTGAAGAAGATGAAAAGCAACTGGGCGTAACGCTGGTGGATATGGGCGCAGGTGTTACAAGTTTCTGCGTATTTTCCGGCGGCAAGAATATTTACACCGATGCGATACCTATCGGTGGCTCGCATGTCACCAGTGACATTGCGCGTGGCCTTTCTACCAGCCTGAATCATGCCGAACGCTTGAAAACATTGCATGGCAGCTGTCTTGCATCTCCTAGTGATGATCAGGTGATGATCGATGTGCCGCCACTGGGCGAAGAAGAATATGATGAAATGAACACCATGCCACGCTCTATGCTGGTGGGTGTGATTCGTCCGCGTATCGAAGAAGTATTTGAAATGATCCGCAGCAAGCTGGAGATGGCGGGCGTATCTTCCATGTCAGGTAAGCGCGTGGTGCTTACGGGCGGTGCAAGCCAACTGCTTGGCGTGCGCGAGATGGCAGCGAATATGCTGGGCAAACAGGTGCGCCTTGGCAGGCCGCGTGTATTACCGGGTCTGGCTGAGTCAGTGAGTGGCCCTGCGTTTGCTACTTCATTGGGTATGGTTGAGTATGTGCTGAAGAAGCCAATGGAAGAGCAGATGTTCGATCTCAATCGCCGTAGAGGTAGTCTCACCGCTGGTTTCGAGAAGGTCGTAAGCTGGTTCAAAGAGAATTTCTAAGCCCTGATGGCAGCGCATCGCCCAATATCTAAGGCAAAAGTTCAATTGGGATTGTTGACGGCGCTGACAGCGGGCGGTTGCGTTGCGCCTCCGATGCCGCCAAGGCCACCTGAATTCAGGCATGAAGAAAACAAGGAAGGTGAGTTGAACAGGCAGTGTTTAGATGCGCTTACTGCTGCGTTTCAAAATGCGATAGATGCAAAAAAGCCTGATGAAGTGCTGAGGATATTCAGGGATATAGCATTTAATGGTCTGTATATCACCTGCGACCACTGCAGCAAAGACAGTAATGTGGATACGGATTCAAGTAAACTGCTTCAACTCAAACTATCTGCACAGTACGACAAACCCAACGATCAAGAACAAAAGCTGGTATTCGAAGTAGATCTGACAGATACGGTCAAACGGTGGAAGCATCTCGAAAGGCATGGATACCGGCTGCCTACGAACTCGGATTTAAAGGATGCTGTATTGCGTGTATTGCATGATACGATAAATCAATCGCGCTTCAAAGGGTATAAGATCGCAGGATTTTCTATTGCCAATGCATACGATAATCAGTTCTTTGGTACTGTGATCCGTGACCGTATTATCGATAATATAGGCTATATAGCCGAGCATGCGCAGCAAGTGCTGGGCGATTTTGGTCGATATTATGACCATGACGTCGGTATGGATAGGAACTGGTTTCAGGAAGAAGAGGCTGCTCGCGAGAAACGTTATGGAGAGCTGCTTACCGAGCGTTTGAAGGAGGGGCAGCGTAAATATCGCGATGCAGCCTCAAAGCCACAATCACCTGCACAGGGTAGATAAAACCCTCTACAAGCCATTGAAAAAAATATGTGCAAACCACAAAATCTGGTGGTAAAAATATAAAAAACTGTCAATATGTGTATGACCTTGCGCGCCAGGGAGACGTGCGATTAAAAATTTACGAGGGGATAAATCATGACTATTAACCTGCATCTTCCAAGCACCACTGAGATATTACGACCTACCATCACCGTTGTCGGTGTTGGCGGCGCGGGCGGTAACGCGGTGAACAACATGATCTCCGCACAGCTTGAAGGTGTAAATTTCGTGGTCGCGAATACCGATGCACAAGCGATCGATCACTCTCTCACCGAACGCACCATTCAACTGGGTGCAGGTATCACCAAAGGTTTAGGTGCAGGTGCGAATCCAGATATTGGCCGCGCAGCCGCTGAAGAAGCAAAAGATGAGATCGCCGCTTACATTGAAGGCAGCAACATGGTGTTCATCACTGCAGGTATGGGTGGTGGTACGGGTACGGGGGCAGCGCCGGTCGTTGCGCGCATTGCAAAAGAGCAGGGGATACTGACCGTTGGTGTGGTTACCAAGCCATTCCAGTTCGAAGGCACATACCGCATGCGTCTTGCGGAATCAGGCCTAAAAGAATTACAGGATTATGTGGATACCCTCATTGTGATCCCGAACCAGAATTTATTCCGTTTAGCAAACGAACGCACCACCTTTGCCGATGCCTTCAAAATGGCAGATGAAGTGCTGCATTCCGGCGTACGCGGCGTCACGGACCTGATGGTAAAACCTGGCCTCATCAACCTCGACTTTGCTGATATTCGCACCGTAATGCGCGAAATGGGCAAGGCGATGATGGGCACGGGCGAAGCATCCGGCGAACGCCGTGCGATCGAAGCGGCAGAAGCAGCAATTTCTAATCCGCTGCTTGACGATGTATCGCTCAAAGGTGCGCGTGCGCTCCTCATCAATATCACCGGTGGCGCTGACATGACACTTTATGAAGTGGACGAAGCAGCGAACCGCGTGCGTGAAGAAGTGGATTCTGAAGCAAATATCATCTTCGGTTCTACCTATAATGAAGAAATGAACGGCACGATGCGCGTGTCTGTTGTTGCAACAGGTATCGATGCGCAGAGCCAGTCTGTGAACACACCGCAAAAACTCAGCACGACGGGCGAACAAAAGAAAGCATTCGCATTCACTCCGCCAAATGCAAAAGCGGATGTGCGCACGCAGGTGAATTCACGGCCTTCCAACTTTGCTGAACAGTCTCGCAATTATGCACCGGAAGCGGTGATCGCTGCGCGTGCAGCTGCCGAACAGCGTGCCGTTGTTCCACCGCAGCATCACTCACGTTCGGAAAGGCCTGTTGAACAACAACAACAGCAAGCACCAGCACCTCAGGTGCAGGTTCAGTTCCATGCGCCGGTAGAAAAAGAAGCGCCAGCGCCACGCATCCATATGCCGGTGGAATATGAGCAGCGCGCACAGGAGCAGCAGCCACTATTCCGTGAGCCTTCGCAGCAGAATCGTTATGCCGAAGAGATCGCGTCGCAGCAGTCATTCTCGCCGCGTCATGAGCAACATGATGCTGTGCGTGATGATGGCAAAGGCTTTTTCCAGCGTATGGCAGATGTAGGCCGTGCCCTTTCTTCCCGCACGGATTCAGGTAAGCAGGAAGCATCGGACCGTGTGCATGTTGTGCAACGCCAGACCCATGCTGAACCACCATCTGCGCCAAAGCAGCAGGGTGAGGATCAGTATCTGGATATTCCGGCATTCCTCCGCCGTCAGGCGAACTAAGCAGGATTTATGAGTCGCAGGTCGCTGGCGATTGGATTAAGCCAACAGCGCTGGCTGCCTTATAAAACTCGTCGTTCGGTCATTAAAAAGCTGCATCCCGCGATGCTGGAAGATTATGCGTTTGAAGCCGATGCGCTTGGGCTTAAATTCCGCGGTAACATCATCAATTACATCGACCGACTCGTATATTTCTGCGGTGCACATGAAAAATATATGCTGTTCATGCTGCGTGATTATGTGCGGGCATTAAAGAAAAAGAACAATGCTGCGCTTTGCTTTGTAGATGTGGGTGCTAATGCAGGGAATCACACACTGTTCATGTCGCAGTTGGTAAATAAAGTGTACGCGTTCGAGCCGTTCGAACGTGTACGCAAGCAGTTGCAGGAAAACCTTGTACTCAACAACATCACCAATGTGGAAGTACATCCTTTCGGCCTAAGCAACGAAGATGCAACCTTGCCGTTCTATGCTGCACCCGATGCAAATCTGGGCGCGGCTTCTTTCCATAGTGATCACAAAGGTGACAATTTCTATCTCGGCGATATGCAGCTTAAACGCGGCGATGGCCTGAACCTTGGCCAGATAGATATTCTGAAAGCTGATGTGGAAGGTTTTGAGAAATTCGTACTGGAAGGATTAAAAGAAACCATCAACGCCAGTCGTCCGCTGATGGTTATTGAACTGTCACCCAAAACGCGCGAGACCATTGGTGGCGCAGCAGCATTCTATGCATTATTCCCCGAGGATTACCGGCTCTTTTATTATGCCTCGGGTAATAACAATAGCGGCGTATACCAGCTAAAGCCGTATGACTACAGCCTGACCCCAAAAATTCAGGATGTTATTGCCTGCCCGGAAGAGAACTTAATGTTTCTGAATAAATGATTATAGTCAATAAGTTATTCTTGTAACAAACCGTAACAAAGCGTGATTTGAAAACAGAAGCCGCAAGGCATAATTTACTGGATATAGTAACTTACTGGTTTTTCGTCACAATGAAACAAACAACGCTTTCAAATAAAGTATCCTGCTCTGGCATTGGCCTCCACACTGGCCGCGTGGTGAAGATCACCCTGTATCCGGCTGAGCCTAACACTGGCGTTGTTTTCAAGCGTCTGGACGTAGAACAAGAGAAATCCCTTATTCCTGCCCGTTATGATGCGGTGTGTGAAACCCGCCTTGGCACGACCATCCGTAATCGTTCCGGCATTACCGTTTCAACCATCGAGCATTTGATGGCCGCGCTTTGGGGCGCGAACGTGGATAACGTTCTGGTCGAGCTGGATGGTCCGGAAGTGCCTATCATGGATGGCAGCTCTGAACCATTTACCTTCATGATCGAATGCGCTCGTGTGGTGGAACAAAAAGCGACTCGCCGTATCCTGCGTGTGCTTAAAGCCGTTGAAGTACAGGAAGGCAAAAGCACTGCCCGCGTTCAGCCGAACTTTGAAGGCGATGAAGGTTGCGTGCTTGGCGTGCAGATCGAATTCGACAGCAAGGTCATCAGCAGTCAGGTGCTCAAATATGACTTCCGCGATGTAACCTTCAAACAGACGCTTTCCCGCGCTCGCACCTTTGGTTTCGAGCATGAGGTGGAAGCCATGCGTGCGAACGGCCTTGCGCTGGGTGGCTCGCTCGCTAATGCGATCGTTGTGGGTAAAGACAAGATACTGAACGAAGAAGGCCTGCGTTATGCCGACGAATTCGTGCGTCATAAGGCGCTGGATTGCCTTGGTGACCTGTTTCTTGCCGGTCTGCGTATCGACGGCAGGTTTGATTTTCTGCGTCCTGGCCACGGTATCAATAACTCGCTGCTGCGTGCCTTGTTCGCTGACAAATCAGCCTATGTGATCACCCCGGCAGATGCACTGCCAGCACCGGTGGTTACCCGTCCTGCCAAGGACATAGCGGCATACGCCCAAGCTTAACATTCATGTTGATGTGTCAGTGATTTGCCTGATATAAACAGGGCATGAAAAAACACGCGCTATTACTGACCACCATTCTCACACTTGCCGCATGCAGCGATAGTGCAGACGAAACCGCCGCACCAAAACCACCTGATAGTGCAGAAAAACTCTACACGGACGCTCGCAGGCTCATGGATGAAAAAAGCTATGAAGATGCGGTGGCAGGGTTTGAAGAGGTCGAGCGCCAGCACCCTTATTCCGAGTGGGCCGGACATTCGCAGATCATGGCGGCGTACGCGCATTATGAGCGCGAGAGATACGATGATGCCATCGTTATACTTGAGCGTTATGTAAAGCTCTATCCGGGCGAGCCTTCGGCTGCTTATGCCTATTACCTGATCTCGCTTTGCTATTATGAGCAGATATCCGATGTGGGCCGTGACCAGAAAATGACCGAACTTGCCATGCAGGCGCTGCGCGATGTTATCCGTCGTTTCCCAGAAAGTGAATATGCGCGTGATGCCAAGATCAAGCTGGATTTAACGATAGACCATCTGGCAGGCAAGGAAATGCAGGTCGGGCGTTATTATTTGAAGCAGGATGATTACATCGCTGCCGCCAACCGCTTCCGTTATGTGGTGGAGAATTACCAGACCACCAACCACACGGCCGAAGCCCTGCACCGCCTTGTTGAGTGCTATCTGCAGCTGGGTGTGAAAGAAGAAGCGCAGAAATATGCTGCAGTGCTTGGTTACAATTTCCCAAGCAGCCTGTGGTATCGCGACAGCTACAAGCTCATGATGAAAGAAGGCATAGAGATAGCGAAGCCTGAATCAACCAATTCTTCCTGGTGGGATAGTATCATTCCTTGAGGTGATATGCTGACACAGCTTTCCATTCGCAATATCGTCCTTATCGAGAGCTGCGATATTACGCTAGCTAGTGGCCTGTGCGTACTGTCCGGTGAAACCGGTGCGGGTAAATCCATTCTGCTTGATTCTTTGGGGCTTGTGCTTGGCGCACGCGCTGATGCCGGGCTTATTCGCCGTGGCGAGCAACAGGGTATGGTAACGGCTGAATTTGATATCAGTGAGAATCCGCAGGCCAGACATATTCTGGAGGAGCTGGGGTTAGAGCCGGAAGCATCACTCATTGTCCGTCGCACAGTAAGCGCTGATGGTAAAACGCGTTGCCATATCAATGACCAAACCGTGACCGTTGCGGCACTCAAGCGGCTGGGTGAGGTGCTGGTGGAAGTGCATGGGCAGCATGACCAGCGCAGCCTGATGGATGCAAGCCTGCACCGCGATATGCTCGATGATTACGCTGGGCAGATATCAAAACGCAAGCAGGTTGCAGCAGCCTATGCAGAATGGAAACAGCATGTGGATGCGCTGGTGGGCTTACGCGCACAGATAGAACAGGCAGCGCGCGAGCAGGATTACCTGCGTCATATGCACAATGAGCTCACGCAGCTTGCACCGGAAATAGGCGAGGAGGATGCACTCACCACCCAGCGCACCACCATGATGCAGAGTGAAAAACTCTTTGAATTACTGGGACAAGCAATAGGAGAGTTGAATGCAGGCAAAGGCGTGGCAGCGAGTGTGCGCGCAGCACAGCGCAGTCTGGCACGTTCACCGCTGGCAGGTACGGAAGCATTATCTGCGGTCATTGAGTCATTGGAAAAAGCTGCGATCGAAGCGGAAGAGGCGACTTACGCACTGGAGAAGATCGGCGAAGATTCCAAGTTCGATGCGGCTAAACTTGAGCGTATCGAAGAGCGTTTATTCGCACTGAAAGCTGCTGGCCGCAAATATAATATGCCGGTGGAAGAGCTGGCCAAGCTGCGTGAGGAAGTGGCAGGGAAGCTCAGCCTCATGGACTCCCAGGAACACAAGGTAGCAGAGCTCACCAAAGCAGCAGATGCAGCCAAGAAACGATTTTCAGAAGTAGCAGCAAAACTTTCAGCGGCGCGCAGCAAAGCCGCAGAGAAACTTCGCAAAGCGGTAGAATCCGAGCTAGCGCCGCTCAAGATGGAAAATACACGCTTCCATGTGCGTGTTGAGCCGCAACAAGAAGCAGCATGGGCAGAGCACGGGATGGATAGTGTGCATTTTGAGTGCGCCACCAACGTAAGCAAAGGCGCAAAGGATATTGCCTATGCGCCGCTCTCCCGTATCGCATCCGGTGGTGAGTTGTCACGTTTTATGCTTGCACTGAAAGTATCGCTTTCATCGGTGCGGCAGGCGACCACACTGATATTTGATGAGATAGATACCGGCACAGGCGGTGCAGTGGCCGATGCTATTGGCCAGCGCTTAGGCAGGCTGGGCAAGGCTGCGCAGGTATTGGTGGTAACGCATCTGCCGCAAGTGGCGGCATGTGGCAATCAACATTTGCTTGTGGCCAAATATGAAAAAGGCAAGAAGATCATTACGGAAGTGAAACAACTTTCCAGTGCCGAACGTAAGGAAGAACTGGCGCGGATGCTGGCGGGTGCGACCATCACACAGGAAGCACGCAAAGCCGCACAGAAACTGCTGGAGGCGGTGGCGTAATGCCTAAATCATCCGGCCTGTTCGATATGTCTTTTGAAGATGCACGCCAGCAATGGGAGAAGATCGCAGCTGAAGTGCGCCATCATAATGCGCTTTATTACCAGCAGGATGCCCCCGTCATTTCCGATGCGGAATATGACAAGCTATTCCGCCAGTTGCAGGAACTGGAAAAACAATTCCCGGAACTGCAAACACCGGATTCCCCCACACAGAAAGTGGGCGCTGCACCGCTGGAAAAATTCGCGAAAGTGAAGCATAGCGTGCCGATGCTTTCATTGAATAATGCTTTCACAGAAGAAGATGTGCGCGATTGGGATGAGCGCGTGAGGCGGTATTTGGGTTTGCCCGAAGATGAATTGCTAGAGTATGTTTGTGAATTGAAAATTGATGGCCTGTCATTTTCAGCGCGATATGAGAAAGGGAAATTTGTACAAGGTACAACGCGCGGTGATGGGGAGATAGGCGAAAATATTACAGAAAATCTTGCAACGATTTTACCAAAAGAGATTAAAGGTATTCCAGACGTTCTTGAATTGCGCGGTGAGGTGTACATGCCTCGTGAACAATTCCAGAAAATAAATGCAGCATTTGATGAAGATGATAAGTTTTCAAACCCCAGAAACGCTGCGGCGGGATCATTACGTCAGCTGGATGCTTCAATTACAGCTAGTCGTGGCCTAAGCTACTATGTTTATGGATGGGTTGGCGATTTAGGCCTGCAAAATCATTATGATGTGTTGAACAAACTACGGTCATGTAAAGTACAGATTTTACCATTTGAATATAGAGGCAGGAGTTTTCTAAGGCGTGCTGGCACACTAGATGCCATATTTAATTTCTACCGTGAGATATTGAATGCAAGAGATAATATAGAATTCGACATCGACGGTCTCGTCTACAAAGTAGATAACCTCGAATACCAGCGTCGCCTCGGATTCGTAGGCCGGGCGCCGCGCTGGGCGATTGCGCATAAATTCCCGGCCGAGCGCGCGGTGACGATGCTGGAAGCCATTGATATTCAGGTGGGGCGCACGGGCACACTCACGCCGGTGGCGCGTCTTAAGCCCATCACGGTGGGTGGTGTGGTGGTAAGCAATGCTACGCTTCATAACGAAGATGAAATAGCACGCAAGGATATACGTGTGGGCGATACAGTGGTGATCCAGCGGGCAGGGGATGTGATACCGCAGGTGGTTGAAGTGGATGTAAGCAAACGTCCGAAAAATTCGAAGGCCTATCAATTCCCGGATCATTGCCCGGTATGCAACAGCATTGCGGTGCGTGAGGAGGGCGAGGTGGCGCGTCGCTGTACCGGCGGGTTGATGTGCGAGGCGCAGCTGGTGGAGCGTCTGCGGCACTTTGTTGCACGCGGGGCGATGGACATTGAAGGCCTCGGTGAAAAGCAGATCACAGCCTTCTGGCAGGATGGGCTTATCAAAGACCCATCGGATATTTTCCATCTGCATGAAAAGATCGCAGATATAGAAAACCGCGAGGGCTGGGGCAAGAAATCGGTCGATAACCTCATGGCCGCCATCGAGAAAGCACGCAGCGTGCCACTGCATAAATTCATTTTTGCGTTGGGCATCCGCCATGTTGGCGAGATAACAGCCAAGGTGCTGGCGCGTACCTATGGCAGTTTTGCTGCATGGCATGAGGCGATGCTTGAACTTAAAGAAGGCAGCGAAGCGCGCGAGCAGCTTGATATTATCGATGGTATCGGCGAAGTGGTCATTGATGCACTGCATGATTTCTTCCGTGAACCGCATAATCGCAAGATCGTAGAAAAACTGGGCAAAGAACTGGACATTGCTGATGCAGAAGCAGTAGCGGCTAATTCGCCGGTATCAGGTAAAACTGTGGTGTTTACTGGCACGCTCATGAAGTTGACACGCGCGGAAGCCAAGGCACGCGCCGAAAGTTTAGGGGCGAAAGTGGCAGGCAGTGTATCGGCAAAAACGGATTATGTGATCGCGGGTGAAGATGCCGGTTCAAAACTGAAAAAAGCAAAGGAACTGAATGTGCGTGTGCTAACTGAAGATGAGTGGCTGACCATGATAGGGCAGGGCTGATATGCGCAAAGCAAACCCATTTGCACAATCGCCAGTCTATTGGAAGATCAGCTTCAACTTGCCGATGGCGGCAATCACCAATGCAGAGGAAGGATTTGAAGATCTTGCACTGGCTATTTCCACCTTCGAAGTGAATGAGAAAGCAAAGATATGGAGCTTTGAAATGCTGTGCGAAGCGATGCCGGAAATGACAGAAGTAAAAAGCCGCCTGCTGGTGCTTTCTACCTTGTTCGATTTCCCGACGCCGCAGCCAGACGTGCAGCGCGTCGAGCAGCAGGACTGGCTGGCGCAGGTGGCGCGCAGCTTCCCGCCGATGAAGATCGGCCGTTTCTATGTGCATGGCGCGCATTATCAGGATGCGATACCTGCCGGCATGATAGGTATTCAAGTAGATGCCGGTGCGGCCTTCGGCTC
Source organism: uncultured Rickettsiales bacterium (assembly GCA_964535825.1). Lineage (GTDB taxonomy): Bacteria > Pseudomonadota > Alphaproteobacteria > Rickettsiales > SXRF01 > CAZAQK01. The sequence continues at coordinate 115,807 of CAZHUC010000006.1, read as the reverse complement.
TGGCGAACATGGCACAACAAGCTGCTGCCTCAAAGCGATAGACTGGCTGGGGAAGCAGGCAGAATTTTCCAATATACTCGATATGGGCTGTGGTTCAGGCATCCTTGCCATTGCTGCAGCCAAAGTGTGGCGTAATCCTGTGGTGGCCGCCGATATTGATGAAGTGGCGGTGCGGGTGACGGAAGAGAATTGCCTCATCAACCGTGTGCAGCAATATGTGACCTCAATGGTATCGGATGGTTACGCCAGCGATCGCATCAAGCGCGCTGCGCCGTATGATCTTATCATCGCCAACATTCTTGCGCGGCCACTGGTTGCGCTTGCGCCAGACCTCAAGGCGAATCTTGCAGCAGGCGGTGTGGCGGTGCTTTCAGGCTTGCTCACATCACAAGAGACCATGGTGATGTCTGCGCACCGCATGCAGGGGCTTTCCCTTAGAAAACGCTTTACCGATGGCGAATGGTGCACGCTGGTGATTGAATGATCAGGTCAGCGCTGGGCGACATGCCCATCCGCAACGGACATTAAGGCTCGTTCCCTGTCGGTCCAGTATTGCTCCGGGTTTTTATTCCCCATGGCGTCCATGACATCAATGGAATTGTCAGATAGTCTGGCTGGATTATATCCCCTGACTTTGCCAAGGAATTTTTTGATACCATCAATACCTTTTATCAATGTTTCAATATCAGAGGCGAAAGAAAGCCTGAGCAGCAACCTGTCGCCATAATAGCCCATCGATTCTCCGGGTAGCACGGCCACATTGCCTTCCTGCATAAGCGCTTCGGAAATATTCACGGCATCTTCGAGTTTTTTACTACCAACATATTTTCCTTTGAGTTTGGTTGCATCGACAATGGCAAAAAAACCTGATTTCGCAATGGATGAAGCGTATAGCCCGGGAGTGCCCGTTGTTAAAGCTTGTGTAAGACGCTGGCGCTGCGCATCAATGTTATCACGCGTTTCCTGCTCAAACTGCTGGTAATATTTTTCAAAGTAATGGCAGACGATCTTATTATTTTCCCGACTAAGTTTTTCATCTTCTACCTTCACCTCGGCCTTCGCGAATTTTTCCCATTCTTCAGCACTTAGCATTTTTTTTAGCCACGGTTTAAACACGTTAGTGTATCGTTTGTTTTCAGCATCCGTCCATTCAGTATATTTCGTATGCAGTGCTGATGGATATGGATAGGTTGCCGCTGCTACTTCTGCCGGGCTGTTCCAGCCACGGCGTGCAAAATATTCACGCGCATGCTTGGCCTCTTTCCAGCCATTGATCATCGTGCGTAGTAATTGATGTTTGAATGCGAATTCGCAAGCTTGCTGTTGCAGATAACTATTTCTTTCTTGCTCATTTTTATTATCAAATACTTCGGTAAGTGCAACTTGCGACGGCGCAGATACAAATTCTACATCTTTGCCGATTTGTTTTTGCATCGGGCGGATAAGATTCTTCGGGCCTACGGCAAGCCCTGCGCGCATGTGAACCAGGCTGTAAGCCTTGGACAGGCCAAAGAATGTTACTGTCCTGTCGAACATTCCCGGAACAGATGCCATGGGGGCAGCGATATGTTTCCGCTCTGAGTCAGGAAATTCGCGTTCATGTTCTGTGCCGCTATAGACCATGTCATCAATAACGAGGCGTAGGTCATGTTTTTTGATAACTTCTGCCAGCCCTTCCACATCGTGTTTGTTATAAACCACGCCGGTTGGATTATGTGGATTGATATTGAAGAAGGAGGTTACTTTAAGGTTTTGCCCTTTGGCGGCAAATTCGTTGTTGATCCGGGTGATCTCCTGATCGAGATATTCCGGTGTCAGTTTATAGCCATCTTCTGGCCGCAGGCGAATGGGAAGAACATGCTTGTTATTAAGGTGTGCCAGTGCCAGAAAAAAGCCATAGCTAGGAACAGGCACTAATAATACGTCGTCTGGTTTCAATAGTGTTTTAGTGGCGACTGAGAATAATTGTGTAACGCCATTGCCCGGACAAAAATTGTCGCCCTCCAATTTTTTAGGAAACCCAAGATTTTCCAAATACGGTTGGTAAAGTTCTAACATATATATGGGATCAGAGTGAAAGTAATGGCCGGAAAGGTCGCTGCGTGATGTATTTTCCTGAGCACGTTTTACGGCAGGATCGAACGGTGCGCGTGCGGGACTTCCACTGGTCAGACAGATTGCGTTATCGCCCCAGTGTATGCGGTTATAACGCGCACGCTGTAGATCGGTATATCTGGCAATGTTTTCCGTCGGCGATAGGGTCATGGGATACTTTGAGAATACTATGTGTAGGATTTTATTATTTTTTATTAACCAATAAAAGTGAAGAGTATGTTACAATGCGGAATGCATTAAAGTATTGTATTTTTTGATATTTTTGATAGACCAGAGCTATGCAGACCAAGGAAAAACTCATCGCACTGCGTGCCCAGCTCAAGATACATAAGCTGCAAGGCTTCCTGCAGCCGGTGCATGACGAGTTCATGAATGAGTATCCGCCTGCTTCTGCGCAGCGCGTGCAGTGGCTTTCTGGCTTTTCCGGTTCGGCGGGCACGGTAGCTGTGCTCACTGATACGGCCGCACTTTTCACCGATGGGCGTTATACATTGCAGGCAGCCAAAGAGACCGATGACACACTATTCGAGCAGCATAATAGTTCGGATATGACGCCAGAAGCATGGCTGGTGAGAACCTGCAAGGCAGGTGCGCGCATCGGGTATGACGCGCGGCTTTACAATAAAAACATGGTGACGCGTATCGAGAAGATACTGCACACCAAAGATATAACCCTCGTACCCTGTGAGAATCTGGTGGATGTTGTCTGGAAGGACAAGCCATCTGCACCGGCAACGCCACTCTTTGTGCATGAACTGAAATATGCGGGAATGGAATCCTCTGCCAAGCGCGGCGAGATAGCCGAACTGTTGCAGGAAAGATCTGCCGATGTGTTATTGCTCACTGCACCGGACAGTGTCTGTTGGTTACTCAATATCCGTGCATCGGATGTGGAGCATACACCGCTGGCACTGGGTAATGCGCTGCTGGACAAAGAAGGCAAGGTGCAGCTTTTTATTGCGCCAGACCGCGTGGGTGATGAGGTGAGGGTGCAACTGGGGAATGAAGTGTCGCTGCATGAGCCGGATGCACTCAAGGATACGCTAGCCAAGCTTGGAGCGGGTAAGAAAACTGTATGGTGTGATACGCAGCAAGTATCCATGTGGCATATGGATGCATTGAAAGGTGCGCATATCAAGGAAACTCCAGATCCATGCCAGAAAATGAAGGCATGCAAGAATCCTGTAGAACTCAAAGGCATCAATGATGCACATATCCGCGATGGTGCAGCGGTGGTCAAACTGCTTGCGTGGCTGGATAAGGAAACACAGGCGCGTGCGGTGAAAGAATCTGAAGTATGTGACAAGCTAAGAGCATTCCGTGCAGAACATCCTATGTTCCATGATGTGAGTTTTCCCACGATCTCCGGCAGCGGTGAGCATGGCGCGATCGTACATTATCATGTTTCGAAAGCATCTGACCGTGCATTGCAGGCAGGTGAATTATTCCTGCTGGATTCCGGCGCACAATATCCCGATGGCACAACCGATATCACGCGCACCGTGCCAATCGGCAAGCCTTCGGCAGAGCAGATCGACCGGTTCACCCGTGTGCTGAAAGGCCATATCGCTATCGCAACGGCGCGATTCCCGAAAGGTACAACAGGTTCACAGCTCGATGCACTTGCGCGGCAATATCTCTGGCGAGCGGGTCTTGATTATGATCATGGCACGGGGCACGGCGTTGGTTGTTTCCTTGGTGTGCATGAAGGTCCGCAGCGTATCAGCAAGCGTGGTGGCGATGTTGCGCTTGAGCCGGGCATGGTCGTATCCAATGAGCCTGGTTATTATAAAACGGGTGCGTATGGCATACGCATAGAGAATCTGGTGGCGGTATCCGAGGGCAATAAGGGTGAGGGGGACAGGCCGTATTATGGTTTCGACACGCTTACTTGTGTGCCGATCGATACAAGGCTGGTAGATGGCAAAATGCTCACGGCAGATGAAAAGGACTGGCTGAACCAGTATCACGCATGGGTGTTGCAATCACTGGCGTCGCTTGAAGATAGCGAAACGAATGCGTGGCTTAGGGTAAGATGCGCTCCCATGTGATGCCTTCGAATGACGGCAATTCAATATCCGGCATTTCAATGTCGGGCATATCCGGCATTTCAATATTTGATACATCGGGGGTTATATCATCCAGTGAAAGTCCGCTGCGTTCGGGTGCAACCGTAATGCCGAATGGCACATGTACCAGCTGGCCATTGATGGTAAAGGTGGCGAATACGCGCATCGTACCGGCGCGTTGTGGTGTGAAATAGAATGCGATGGCAGGGATCGTTGCTTTTGCTTTCTTAGGGCGCTCCAGCATGACGCTACGCATCAGCATGGAATCTTTCAGGTCAGTGTAAAGACCGGCCACATGCGTGCCGCCACCAAGGCCCAGGCTACCCGGTTCTATGGCTGCACCATTGATACGGCTAATGGATATGATACCGGTCATCGCGCGTTTTGCAGATGGCTTGCGATCCAGCTTTAATGTGAAGCGGTAATTACCTGCTACAGATTCTTTGAAATCCTTTGCCGCAACGGCAGGAAGTTTTTCATCGCCGATAATGGCAGGTAGCAGGGCAGGGCTGCTGCTTTCCAGCGTCGTCACATCCGCCCATAGATAATGTGTGCCGGCATGTTTTGGTGTGAAGCGTACACTGAAAGCGTTCTGGCGGCCGTATCCTTGCACTGGCAGGTAATGGTAATCGCTGAAGGTCTCATCGGTGATGATGACATAGAACGCTGCATCGTGCATACGCACCAGCTCATCGGCGCGTACTGATTCATTGCCTTTGTCACTATTCGTCATGATGAGCGTGAGTGTGGTTTGTTTTCCGGCTTCGATGGATCTGAGTGCGTCGATATCAAGTGAAAGCGGCGTGCGTTGACCGGTAGTGTCATCAGCAAGTGCGGGGAGGCTCAATAGCCATAGTGCGGACGCGAAACGTAAACAAATATTCATACAGGCTCATGACAATTCTACATATTTGCTTTGCAAATACCACATAACGGGCTACAACTAACCCCGTTTATTGATAAACAGTATAGGGTTAGAACATGTCTTTCGCAAAGTTTTTCATCAAAAAGCCGATCGCTGCCATTCAGGCCGAATCGTCAAAAAGTGAGTTAAGCCGTTCCCTTTCAGCCTTGAACCTCGTAAGCCTAGGAATAGGCTGTATTATCGGGGCTGGTATCTTCGTTATGACCGGTCAGGCCGCTGCCAATTATGCAGGTCCTGCCATCATGATCTCCTTCGTTCTTGCAGGCCTTTGCTGCGCATTTGCGGCACTGTGTTATGCCGAGCTTGCTGCCATGCTGCCAGTATCCGGCAGTGCGTATTCTTATGCGTATGCTTCACTCGGTGAAGTGGTGGCATGGGTGATGGGTTGGCTCTTGTTGCTGGAATATGGTGTGGCATCATCTACCGTAGCGGTGGGCTGGTCAGGGTATGTCGTCAGTTTCCTTGGCAATTTTGGCATTACATTGCCAGAAGCGCTCACACAAGCGACCTTTGTGGCGAATGACGCGCACGAACTTCAATATACAGGTTCGTTCAACCTGCCGGCATTTCTTGGTATCTTGGCAGTAACGGCACTTTTGGTAAAAGGTGTAAAAGAATCTGCAACGGTGAATAACGTGATCGTTATCATCAAAGTTGCTGTGATCTTACTGTTCATTGTGTGCGGTATGTTCTACATCAACCCTGAGAACTGGTCTCCATTCATTCCTGAAGCAACACCAGATGGTCGCTATGGCTGGGATGGTATTTTGCGTGGTGCTGGTGTGGTATTCTTTGCCTATGTAGGTTTTGAAGCCGTATCTACTGCAGCACAGGAAGCGAAGAATCCGCAGCGTGATATGCCGATCGGTATTCTCGGTTCACTCGCTATCTGCACGGTGATCTATATGGCTGTGTCGGCTGTGCTTACCGGCATCGTGCCTTACACCATGCTGAATGTTCCAGATCCTATTGCAGTGGGTGTGGATGCTATTGGCATGCCTTGGCTGGCGTTCATCGTGAAAATCGGTGCAATCGCCGGTCTGTCATCGGTGATGATGGTACTGCTCTATGGCCAGACACGCATCTTCTATACCATGTCTCGTGATGGTTTGATGCCAGCTGCTTTCCACAAGGTGCACGCCAGGTTCAAAACACCTGTTATCAACACAGTTGTCGTAGGTACAGCGGTTGCTTTCGTGGCGGCTGCAACGCCGATCAGCATTCTGGGGCATCTGGTTTCGCTGGGTACGCTTACAGCATTTGCCATTATCTGTTTTACCGTGCTTTACCTGCGCAGAAAAGAGCCAGGTCTTGAGCGTCCGTTCAAGGCGCCCGGTGGTATGGCGACACCAATACTCGGTATCTGTTTCTGCGGATATCTGATCTATGGTTTGTTGTCTGATCCGGTGGCCATTAAATTCTACCTGGTTTACCTGACCCTCGGTGTTTTACTGTATTTCGGTTATGGCCAGTTCCGCAGCAAGCTGCGCAACGCCAGCTAATATATTGTAAAATATATTAAACTTAAGCCCGCGCCCCTCAAAAGGCGCGGGTTTTTCTTTGGGAATTGTACTTTAACACCACTGTCACAATAATCTGTATATAATAGAAACTGGTAAAGTGTTAATTTTGCTGGGGAAACCCAGAATTATAGGAAAACTGCGCCGGTGAGCATTTATACGTATCCCGACCACAGCCTTATAGACGAGGTGCATATCCATTCGACAGCGGGTGGTGTGCCACGCGCCTATCTGCATGCTGGATATGGTGCAAGTAGTGATGCGCTTTTGGGTATTGTAAAAGGCTTGCGTGAAAAAGGCTGGGATGCATTGCCATTCAATCTGGATGGCAAGCCTATGCTTGAAGTGCGAGGTTTCAAAAAAGAAAAGAAACTCATCGAGGAATTGGAAAAGGAACATTGGGCCAAAGGCGAAGCCCTGCATATTCCTGATGAGAACACAGCAAGTTTTACGGAGAAGCTACGCAAGCGCACATTGCAAGGTGCGGGTGGGCTTTACATCATTGGTGATTACAACTTCTTCCGTTATGGCCATAAGGAAAAACGTTGGGAAGATATGTTGGCTGGCCTTATGTATTTTGGCGGCACGATGTCGCTTGCCACATCCGGTGCTAACGATCAGTCAGAACACCAGATCAAGAATCTCTCGCAGAAGATCACCGCGCACCTGATGAAACAAAGCATACGCTTGCCGGAAAGCAGCGGATTACAGCATATCGTGAAGGAAGAACCTGTCGAAGGCATCGGCAAGGTGGCGGAGGTGTTCAAGCGGTATCCATCCGAAATGTTCAACCTGTTCACGGGCCTTGCCGGTGCATGTATCACAGCGTCAGCCTTACGTTATAAAGTGCTGGGCAAACATGGCCCGATGGCGGCTGACGAACTCAAGAAATTGAAAACTGCAGGTTGGCTTGATGTGGGATTGGGAACGCTTACCATGGCATCGACAGCGGTCGGCGGTCTTGTAACTGAGAAAGCACACGATCCTGATAAGCCATATTCTAAAGGCGTAAAAGGTGTCATGGAATGGGTGCAGGAACGTCCACTAACCGTTTCTGGCGCAGGTTTGATGGTCAGTACCTTGTGCCATGCTGCAAGTAGTTACATTGAATATTTCCATGCAAAGCGTATGGGAAATCCTGTGAGTCAGAGTGCTATTATCAATCGTAGTCTTTTCGTGGCAACGAATCTTGTGGCTGAATTTTTGATCGCGATCTCATCCAAAGGACATGGACATGGTGTAAAAAGTGATGGCAGTGTTGATGATACGGTTGTTGCGCTTACGGCAGAACTGATCGCTAAACGTCCTAAAGAAACGCATGCAGACCTGATCGAGTACATGTCAAAATTCCTGGGTAGTCAGAGTATGTTGGCTCGTAAGAATGATGAGATAAAAGAACAGCTCACTAATCAGGTGGATATCATGTGTAAGAATCCATGGACGATCGCTACTTCTGATAAAACTATATTACAGTCTTCTGCAGCCTTACCTGCATGGCAGTCTAAAGTTTCGACGCAGCCCACGACATCTTCGCAGCTTTCTACTTAATGCGCCATGCCTGCCCTGTGGTGCGCAGTTGCATGTATCTTCTCTGAAGTTTTCTCTGCCGGACGAATACGCTGCGCTATCGGTATGAAGATCTCTTTACCGGATTGTTTGATCTGCAGGTAGAATTGCACTGGCCCGTCAAAGGTCGGTGAGATGTGAAAGCGTAGCTCAGGTCCACCGCGCTCGGAATCTTTCTTTGGTTCTTCACCCAGTGGGTGACAATGTACGATCTCTTTCCTGTCTGCGCTGAATCCCACCAGATGGGCATACGCGCCCATGACAGGCTCAAGGTTCTTTATTGGTCTGCCATTCGTATCCGTAAGCTCAATGTTGACGACGCTGTCTGAATTTTTTCGTAATTCAATGTTCGGATCCCAGTGCGCCTGTATGCCATCTTTGGTGGCTTCGGTGTGTGGTGTTGCTGGTGCAGTTGGGCGTATGCCGGCGTATGGCATCAGTGCGAAGGTACGCTGCAACTGCTTGGTCTTGGCAGGGCTGAACTCCGCCCATGCGCGGTAACCATTAGTGGTCTTTGGAACGAAGTTGAACGTAAATACACCCGGTGTTGATGTTGGCTCAGGGTGTATGTGGTGGTAATCCTTCAAACTGTCATCGACCACGAACATGTGCAGTTTGCGTGTATGCACCACTGCCAGTTCTTTTTCTGAAAGTGGGTTGCCATTTTTATGTGTGATGGTGACTGTTGCTGTTCCTGATGGTGTTTTATCTGTGTTTATCTTCATCGTGTAATCGTCACCGATGGCAGAATGCGGCGGATCGTTATCCATCATGAAGGCGAGGGCGGCTGGTAGTAATGATACACCGCAGGTAAGGAAATGCGGGATGGTGGCCGCTACGCCGCTTAATCCGGTAAACTGCATGGCGGATGCGCCGATGCTACCTAACGTGGAATCGACCGCGCCGATGACCGAGCTGGTATACGCCGCATCACAAGCCATGCTTGCAATGAATATGAGGCCAGAGCCAAGAGCCGTCAGTACCGTTGGCAGGGCAATGAGTGCGCTGGTGGCAAGGGCCGCATATTTTATCATCTTGCCCCATTTTATTTTGGCATGGCCATCCTGTTTGCGCTCGATGAACTTGCCAAGCATCACGCCGCCAACGCCTACCAGTGCGGTAGCAGCAGAATTGAACAAGCCGCCTTCAGCCAGCTTTGTACCGACCAGGGGGATACCTTTCAGCAACCCGTTGATCGTGCCAGCGAGGCCACTGCCATTTTCTGCATGCAGCATCCACATGGAATCTGCCGCTGCTTCGGTGCTGCCGATACCAATGGCAGGCAGGATATGCGGCGCAAGGATAATGCCAGCACCTGCGATGGCCGCACCAATGGCAATATCCCTTAAGGGATGCTCTGGTTTACCTGTATGATGTGCCGCGTGTGAGACCATCAGCGGTTGCGTGTCGTGCTTGGGATGCTTTGCGAGATGCGTTCTGCCAGTGCTTGCATGAATTCTGGCGTCGGATCACCATTGTCATTTGGCAGTGAACGGAACTTCTGGCCCACCACACCATTCTTAACCAGCGTGATATAGGCGGTATGGCTTTCTGGTTTATTTGGATTCTGGGACAGTTCCATGCGTGTCTGCAGTGTTTTTGCTGCGGCGCTATCGGGTGGGCATATGACGTGCAGGATGCGGTCACGCTGCGGCAATGTTTTTGCGGTTTCGAACGATTTTTTGCCCAGGGCGCGTCGCGCGGCATCATCTTCCGGTAAGGTTTCTGAAGCGAACTGCTTTACACCTTTGACATAATACGAAGATACATAGGTCTTCAGGTCATCGCGGTCTTGTTCGGGCTGCACAGAAATAACAACGATCGGCACGGACTTACCATCCTCCAGCAATTTCTTCTGAATGGCCTCGACGCTATCGGTGATTTTCTGGCACATCGGGCAGCCACCATAACCGAACACCACGAGTGCCTGGTCGAGCTCTTCTGGTTTGAATTTTTTGCCGTGTTGGTCTGTAAAAGAAATGCCGGTGAATATATTGTCTTTTACTGTTTCAGCTTTCTTTGCGGGTGCAGGCACAGGTTTTGCAGGATCTTGTGTTCCTGTATCACATGCAGCCAGAGCAACTGCAAGTGGGGCAGTCATAGCCACACGCAAGAATCCCCGGCGGGATTGTAAGTCGGATTTATCGTCGCCCATTGATGCCAATCCTTATATTTCGCCGCAATTTATCAGGAAAGCCGCGGGGTGCAAGGTAAAACCCTCCTTGGCTTAGCTTCTAATATCAGACTGGAACTTGTCTAATAGCTTGAAAAAGAAAGGATTTGCAACAATCGACAGCATCGCTCCGGCAAGCACCAGATTGTACATATCCTGAGGGATTAACCCCTTGGTAAGTGCAAGTCCTCCTAAGATAAAGGAAAATTCACCGATCTGCGCAAGGCCTATGGCGATGGTATAGCTGGCCAGAGTACTTTGTCTGAACAAACGTGTAATCGCTAGTGCTGCGATACCCTTGGCGGCTACAATAACGAGGAAAGTCAATAGCACGGCATTGGGCTGCAGTAACAGCGTATCTGGATCAAACAGCATGCCTGCGGAGACGAAGAACAGTACAGAAAATGCATCGCGCATGGGCAGTGAATTCTCAGCAGATTTCTTGCCTATTTCACTTTCATTTAACACCATGCCGGCAAGAAATGCACCAAGTGCGAAAGATGCATCGAACAGCACATATGCAATAAATGCAAACCCCATAGCAATCGCTAGTGTACCAAGTGTGTTCAGTTCAGAGGAACGCAGCCGCGAAATGGCAACCAGTAACCAAGGCAAGAAGCGTTTGCCAACAATCATCATGCAGGCGAAAAACAGCCCCACTTTAAATAAAACGATCAGGCTGGTTAGAATAACCTCGCTAATCTTCAAGGCTACTCCGGCTTTCATTGCTTCTGCCAGAACAGGCAACATGACCAATGCCAACACCATGGCAATATCTTCAATAATTAGCCAGCCAATCGCGATTTTTCCACCGGTACTGTCCAACATCTTACGTTGTTCAAGTGAACGCAACAGTACGATGGTGCTGGCAACAGAAAGAGAGAATCCAAAAATCAATCCTTGTGTGGCATTATAACCAAGGCTCATAGCTGCCAACATACCAATAAATGTAGCTGAGAACATCTGTACCAATGCACCGGGAACTGCGATTTTGTGTACTTCCATGAGGTCTCGCCATGAGAAATGCAGCCCAACTCCGAACATTAGAAGTATAATGCCAATTTCTGCCAACTGTCGTGCCAACATTACGTCTGCCACAAACCCAGGTGTGAATGGGCCTATGGAGATACCCGCCAGAAGATAGCCAAAGATTACAGGTAATTTTAGCTTCTTGGCGATCATGCCAAAAATAAATGCGGTGACGATACTGATAATAAGCGTATTTATAAGCGCATGTTCCATGGCGATAACTATACACACAGCATTTGAGGAAACTCAAGCTATAGAGGATTTTAATATCGTATTAGGAGTTTGACCTCATACTGCAAGTAAATAGGTTAGGGGAGATATGCATACGCTCAACAAAAACATCTATCTTCTGGCGGCCTGTCTATCGGCGCTTGCCGGCTTTGTGGATGCGGTTGGATTCATGTATCTGGGAGGCTATTTCGTTTCTTTCATGAGCGGTAATTCAACCCGTTTGTCTGTAGCGCTTATCAGTGGTGATATGGCAGCATTTTCTCTGCTTCTTGGAATTATTTTCCTGTTCGTCATGGGGGCAATGCTTGGCTCGTTGGTGAGGAGTCTTTGCAAATCCCCACCGGTCGCTACCAGTGTGTTGGTGTTGTTGACCTGTCTTCTTGCCGTGGCTGCCCTATGTAATGAAATGGGGCAGGGATTTATAGCTATTGCACTTATCATATTGGCAATGGGTGCTGAGAACTCAGTATTCCAGCGAGGCGGTGATTTGATGGTTGGGCTTACCTATATGAGCGGTACGCTGGTTAAAGTGGGGCAGCGCCTGGCTGAGGCATTGACAGGTGGCAAGAAAACAGCATTTGTACCATATGTATTGTTGTGGCTGGGCCTGATAAGCGGTGGCGTGGTCGGCGCTTTATCATTTAATAGTTTTGGGTTGCATAGTTTGTGGATAGCAACATTTGTTGCGCTTTTATTTACGCTTGTTACATGGTGGCGAAAGCCACAGATGGCTTGAAAGATGGTGCCGTCTACAGGAGTCGAACCTGCGACCTACGCATTACGAATGCGCCGCTCTACCAACTGAGCTAAGACGGCACGGAGCGTCTCTTTACCAAGAATACCCCCCATAGCACAAGAAAAAAGCTGGAATCAGGCAAAAACGGCCTGAAATGGCCATTGTTCCTTGACGCGTGGGGGGTGGGGTTATAGAGTCCCGCCATGAGTTTTCAATATTAGCGCCTTGTGAATATACGAGGCGAAGACTGCGGTTTCATATGTTGTTGCCGTCATTACGAAAAGCTCTTTCCTGCGGATATAATATTTGCAGGAAAAACGCCATCTATAAGGAGATCATCATGGCAACAGGTACAGTAAAATGGTTCAACCCGACCAAGGGTTTTGGGTTCATCCAGCCGGATCAGGGTGGATCGGACGTGTTCGTACATATCAGTGCACTTGAACGCGCCGGCCTTAACAGCCTTAGCGAAGGTCAGAAACTGAGCTACGAACTGGCGACCAATAAAGGCCGTACATCTGCTGCAAATCTGAAACTTGCAGATGCAGCATAATTTCCGTAGCTGATAGATAAAAAAATACCCGGGGAGACCCGGGTATTTTTTTTACATGGAGTATGTAACTGTTTAGGCGCTCATGGATTCCTTCTTCATGAGGATCAGATAGCGCTGCATTTCTTCTTTCAATGTCAGGTTTTGTTTCTTCAGATTGGTGATCAGTGTAAAGTCCGGTGCGGGACGGGCAGATTCGGTAGCGATCTGCTCTTTTAGTTGTGTGCGTTTTTCAGCGATTGCATCAATATGGGCTTTCATTGACATGAGACTTACCTTTCCTTGCTTACAAAAAAACAACAGTCCGATTAAAATCTTCAAATTGGCAAGATAAATTATAAAAAAAACTTGACCCAAGTTTCAATATAAAAGATTGTCAAACTTTTTTTATTTATTTATTTGGGTGTCTAGGCTTGACACCTTGCACCACCGCGGCTTCTGACCTATATGAATACGGATAGGCCAGAATGACTCTTGGCTTGCGGGAGTGAAAGATAATAACATGCTGACAAATATGAAGAAAGAAGCACCTATGCTCATGGTAAGAAAGAGTGAGGCGCGTGGCCATGCCCATCATGGCTGGCTAGAAAGTTACCACACATTCTCATTCGCCTCGTATCACGATAAGAACTTTATGGGCTTTCGCTCCCTGCGCGTTATCAATGAGGATTTTGTCAAACCCGGGCAGGGATTCGGCACGCACCCGCATAATGACATGGAGATCCTTACCTATATCATCAGTGGGGAACTTGCGCACAAAGACAGCATGGGTAATGGTCGCGTCATCAAAAAAGGTGAAGTGCAGGGCATGAGCGCTGGCACAGGTATTACGCATAGCGAATTCAACGCTTCAGACAAAGAGCGCGTGCATTTGCTTCAGATATGGATAATGCCGCATACTAAAAGCGTAAAACCGACCTACAGCGAATGGTTGCCGAATGGCAGTGAACTTAACGGTTGGGCACTTGCCGCCAGTGGTGATGCGAAGAATGGCAGCATCCTCATTCATCAGGATGCCAAGTTGTATGTCACAGAATGTGTAGAAGAAAAAGAACTCCCACTGATCGTGCCTGAGGGGCGTTTTGGCTGGATTCAGGTGGCAAAAGGCAGCGCCGAGATCAACGGATATCCGTTGCTGGCGGGCGATGGCGTTGCATTCGCGGGTGCGGATGTTAACCAGATTAAGGCAACCAAGAATTCATCGCTGCTGTGTTTTGATCTGGCGTAAGCCGCTGAAACTTGCCGGATTATTTCGGCATCATTCTTGCGTTATTACAGATACTGCCGTAACATGCATGGCGGGGAGTGGTGCAGAGTGAAACGTGGTCATCGTATAGTCGTAAGGTATGTCATGGTTGCAGCATCTTTTTTGGTGCTGCCGGCATCGGCTGCGCGTCCTCCCGAAAGTGGTACGCTGCCGGTGGCGCATGGTGATATTGTACGCAACTTTGCACGCATCACATTCGAGTGGCCAGATTCAGTATATTTCATCGCAACCGCACAGGGTAATTCTGTATCTGTCACCTTTGACCGCAAGGCAAATCCTGATTTTACCAAGTTGCTTCAGGACCTCAGGCCATACGTTAAAAAAGCTGTGCGTAAATCGGACGGTAAAACCATCATATTCACGCTGGATAAACCATACCGCATCCGCACCTTTGTGAGTGATAATATCAATGGCATCGATCTGCTCGATGTGGATGTAAGAAAACATAAGCAACCTGTAAAAGAGCAGGCGGTCGCTGCAAAAACTACTCCTCCTGCAAAGCAAGCGGTCGACGCAAGTAAACTTGCATCGCTTGCACCTGCCGCCGGCGAAGCTGAGAAGCCGGCTGAAGCTGCCGCTACACCTGCATCTGCGCCCGTAATAGAAACACCTGCGGCTGCTCCTGAAGCAGAGATTGCAGCGCCAGCAGCAGAAGCTGTTCCTGCACCAGCGGTTGCTGCTACTGCACCAGCTGAAGCTCCAAAGGAAAAAGAGCAAGCAGCGGAAGTCGAATTGCCTGTACCGCTTAACTATGATGATGCGGGCGCAAAAACCAAAAAAGGCTTTGTGAAGTTGGGGCTTTCACCATCTTCCGATAGTGCAACACTTCGATTTCCGTTCCCGGAACGCGTGGCCATGGCGGCTTTTATCCGCAATCAGAAATTGTGGATCGTTATCGATAAACCGCTGAGTATTGATGTGTCTGATTTTGGCGTGCTGCCTGATACGGTGGTTGGTAAGCCAGAGGTGATACCTGCTGAAAAATCTACCACACTTATCATTCCACTCCGTGAAGTTACGCATCCTATCGTTACGCGGGAAACCAACAGCTTTAACTGGGCGGTATTATTGACCGGCCAGAAGAAACTGCCCGAAAAGGTGCTGCGCCCTGAGATCAATACAGAGCCTCCCGCACCGCCACATGTGTTCGTGGCTGCGCTCGAAGTAGCTGATCCCATCACCTTGTATGATCCGGAAGTGGGAGACCAGTTGATTGTCACTCCGCTTTATACGCCAGGTGAGGGAGTTGCAGTGACCAGGGACTTCATTGAATTCGGCATACTGCAAACGGCGCAGGGTATCGCCGTACAGAAAAAAGCAGATGATGTGACCGTCGCACTTCTCAGGAATGGTATACGCGTATCGGTGGCTAAAGGTGCAACGCTGACACCCGGATTGCCAGCGGTTGATGTCAGTCGTGCATCCGAGAAGATGGTGGATCTGACCACGCTGTTTCCGTACAAGCAATGGAAAGTCCAGGACGAGCTGAACATGCAGCTCATGATGAATGGTCTTTTCCATCGTAGTGTCGAAGCAAAAGAAGAGCAGGAAAAATCGGAGGCTCGCCTCAGGATGGCGCAGGTGTATCTTAGTGAAGGGATGGCAGTTGAGGCCATTGGCATGCTCGAAGGTATACGGCGAACCAACCCGGCATATTACAAAAGTACGAAATTGGCTGCGATGCAGGGGGCAGCCAGCTTCTTGTTATACAGATATGCCGATGCTGCGCGCGCGTTCGCAGCGGCAGAGCTGAACGGCATCAAAGAGATCGATTTCTGGCGCAAGCTGGTGGCAGATCTGCTGGGACACCCTAACCAGAACTATGATTACCTTGCGATGAATGATGAGTATATCAGCAAATATCCACCGAGTTTCAGGCAGCGTATAGCAATCGTTGCGGCAGACCGGCTTATCTTCGATAAGGAATATAATACCGCGCTCAAAGTGTTCGATACCATTAATGATCCTGAGATCATCAAACCTATCAATAATTATGTGAACTTCCTGATGGCAACGATCTCAGCCAATAACGGACAGGAAGAGGATGCGCTTGCCGCATGGGATATGTTAGCAGAGGATTACAGCCACCTTTTCGTGCGTGCTAGTGCTGAACTATCGCGCATTATCTGGGGCATTGGCCATGGCGACCTAACGCGTGAAGATGCGTTCGAACGATTAGAGAAATTACGCCTTGCATGGCATGGAGATCGCCTTGAACTGCAAGTGATGACCTTGCTTGGCAATATGTATGAGGAACAAAAGGACTTCGTCAACGCTATGCGCATCTGGCATGGCGGCATTACATCGTTCCCTAACAGTGCTATTGCCATTGAAATGACAAAGAAAATGCAGGAAGCATTCATATACATGTTCAGCGAGGGTGGTGCAGATGATCTGCCACCGATCGATGTACTGGCCATGTATTATGAATATCAGAACTATGCACCTACGGGCACAACGGGTAATGAGCTGACAGAAAAACTGGCCAGTCGTCTTATCTCTGTGGATCTGCTGGCACAGGCGGCAGAATTACTCGATCGGCAGATGCGGTTCAGCGCAGAGAAAGAAGAGCGCAGTCGTGTCGGTGCAAAACTGGCCACGATCCATTTGCTGAACAACCAGCCTCAGAAAGCCCTCTCTGTGCTGCAGGATTCACTATACGGCGAAAATTCTTTGCCTTTACGCATGATGCGTAACCGTATCACGGCGGAAGCGCTGGTGGCGCAGGGATCTGTAGAAAGAGCGCTGCATGTGCTTGGGCAGGATACAACGCCTGAGGCAGAGCTCATACGCCTGAACATTTACTGGCAGCAGCGTGATTGGGAAAAGGTAATAGCAGGAGTGGAGAGCATGCTTAAGGTGCGGGAGAACCCGGCCAACCCGCTGACACTGGATGAAACGGAATCATTGCTGAAATTAGCACTGGCGTACATTTTCCAGAATAACACCGTGCAGCTGCAATACCTGCGCGACTATTTCACACCATTGATGCAGGATAACCCCTATAAGTCACTGTTTGATTTCGTGACCAACAGCAATGTTACTGTTACCACGACGAACTTTGACGAGGTGATCCAGAATCTTTCTAATACCAGGACATTCATAGAGAATTACCAGGCACGCGTAAGAACTGCGTCGCTGGATACCGCGTCTACAACCAAGTAAAATAATAAGCTCGCTATTTTAGAAGATCCGCTATTTGTGTGTAGCCTTTACCCGTAGCTATCACCAGCGCAGTAAGCCCTTGCTTGTTCTTAGGGTTCTTCTCTGCGCCGTTTTCGATCAGTAATTTTATGGCATCAATACTGTTATTTTCCACGCCCATCAGCAGTGGCGTGCTGCCTGCACTATCACGCAGATCTATTTTTGCACCGTTTTGAATAAGAAATGCAATCACATTGGTCTGGTTATTCCATGCCGCCCAGTGAAGAGGTGTCTGTTCGCGGATGCCGCGCAGGTTTACATTCGCTCCCATTTTTACCAGCGCTTCCACCATAGGTGTGTAACCGCTGCTGGCACTGATATGGATGGGTGATTGGCCATCAACGGTAAGCCGGTTGATATATGATTTTTGCTGGCCGTCTTTAGGGAGCAGGTCTAACCTGCTATTAAATACAGCGCTGATCAACATAGAAAAGGCAACGTTCTTCTGCGTATCTTTCCGATTGGTCAGCGAAAGCAGGAATTTTACGGTCTCTGTAAGGCCACGACTTGCTGCGTATTCCAGAGGCCCGAAGCCATCACGATCTTTGAAATCAATATTCGCACCCGCTGCTAATAACGCAGCACACGCCTGGTTGTGCCCGTTCCATGCGGCATGCATGAGGGGAGTGCGGCGCTCGGAGTCGCGTGAATCAACAGAGATATTCTTTTCCAGCAGACTTTTGATCTCCTCAATGTCTCCCTTGGAGGCAGCCTTTAATAACTCGATACTGTTGTGGGTATTCGATGAGTTGGCATCAGCTTGAGAAAGTGAGCTGTTGGTGTTGACACCAACCTTGCCGATGCCTCCAGCACTGCTACTACCCTGAGAAAAAAGCTGCGTGTTTCCTGTGGTATTGATCGAAGGATTACTGGAGAGGTTACTGTTAGGGTTGCTATATACCGCGCCTGACGACCCTCTGCCGACACTCGATGCAACATTCTTGCCAGCCGAGTAGTAGTTATAATAGATGTAGCCCGCGTACGCGGCGATCCCTAATATCAATAACTTGCCTATCTTCATGGGAATGTATCCTAAGACGTAGCGGCAGAAATAGCAATATTCTTCATGATTGTACAAACAGATAGCTATGTTAGTATGGGGCATTCTAATGGACTGGAAGACGATATGCGCTGGGTGGACATCAGAGAAATTGCCATAAGGCTTGAAGAGCTGCATCCTGATGCAGATAATGTTAATTTGCGGTTCACGGATCTACAGCAGTGGGTGCTGGGGATACCGGAATTTAAAGATGTTCCTTCCGGTTGTAATGAAAAGATCCTGGAGGCTATTCAAATGGCGTGGATAGATGAACGTGACTGATCAGGCTGTAAAAATGCAGATCGTTACCGATAGCTTGAGCGAAACAGAGAGTCTCGCGGAGATACTTGCTGGCTGCTGCCATGTGGGTGATTGTATTGCCCTGCAGGGCGAGCTTGGTGCAGGAAAAACTGCGTTCGCCCGTGGTTTTGTCAATAGCCTGTGCCAGTATAATGTTGAAGTTATCAGCCCAACATTCACACTGGTTCAGATCTATGAAATGTCCGAAGGCATGATATGGCACTTCGACCTGTACCGGCTGGAAAATGTAAATGATATATACGAAACAGGCATGGAAGAGGCGCTAAGCGAAGCGCTTACACTCATTGAATGGCCAGAGATGGTGATGCACCTCTTGCCTGAATCGCGGTTGAATGTGCATATTGCATATGGTGAAAACGACAACCAGCGGATAATTACACTTACTGGAAATGAAAACAAATGGAGTACACTCTTTGACAGGCTTAAGCATGATGTTAACGCCGCCTGAAGCGAACATTGGACAAGTGGCAGGCAAATATAGCGTCATCCGTCAAGAGATGATGATGGTGTTCCTCAAATCCTACCCTGAGTTTGCACAGGCAGAACTATTTCCATTGGCTGGCGATGCTTCATTCCGGCGCTATATTCGCATACGGCAAGGTGAGAGCAGGGCCATGCTTATGGACGCGCCTCCGGAAAAAGAGGATGCGCGCAAATATCTGGTTATTGCGGAATATCTGTACCAGCGTGGCTATAGCACCCCTAAGATCATCGCCAGTGATATTGCGCGGGGATTTATCCTGCTGGAAGATTTTGGCGATGACACATTCACCCGTATCCTGAACAACATGGATGCTGAAGTCAAAGCTGCAAAGGAGCGCGAATTATACGAAGCGGCGGTGGATCTGCTGGCTGACTGGTATGTGAACCGCCGGCGGCTGGTCGATATAACAAAATTCACGCCGGGCATGTATAATGAGAACACGCTGCTGAGAGAGGTCAGCCTTTTTGGTGATTGGTATCTGCCACAAGTGCTCGGCAGAGAGCAGGCGTCAGGCTTGTTCGAGGAATATATGGGGATATGGAAATCTATCCTGTCGCATGCAGCGCTTACCAACGATACCTTTGTGCACCGGGACTATCATGCGGATAACCTGATGTGGTTGCCTGAAAGGCAAGGGGTGAAACGTATAGGCCTCCTTGATTTCCAGGATGGCCTGTATGGTGATCCTGCCTATGATATGGTTTCCTTGCTGGAAGATGCCAGAAGGGATGTGCCTGAATCCGTCGTGCAGCATGTGATGATGGGATATTTGTATGCCACCAAGATCAAGAGTGACCACTTCAAGACATCCTATGCCATACTTGGGGCACAGAGGAACTGTAAGATCATCGGTATCTTCCTGCGGCTTGCCGCGCGTGATAACAAACATCATTACATTGATTTCCTGCCGCGTGTGTGGAAGCACCTTGAGCAGGATCTTACGCATCCGGTCTTGCAGCCGCTTGCGCAGTGGGTCGATAAGCACATATCCAAAGAGTGGCGCGGCAAGATCCCTGTAAGATACACAGCAAAAGACCTGACAGTATTATGAAGACTACAATGCCCAGATGTATGGTGATGGCGGCGGGGCTTGGCCTGCGCATGCGTTCATTTTCCGATCTGCCGAAACCGCTTGTACCAGTGATGGGCCGGCCACTGATCGACCATACATTGGATTGGCTGGCGGCATCCGGTGTAAAAGATGCTGTGGTCAACACACATTATCGCGCTGATGTAGTGGAAGCGCATCTGGTAAAACGCTCCAGCCCGAAGATACATATTTCACATGAGGATATATTGCTTGAAACAGGTGGCGGTATTGCCAAAGCACTGCCTTTGTTGGGTAAGGATATTTTCTTCTCGACCAACAGCGATACGATATGTCTGGATGGAAAAATGCCCGCCTTGCATCGCTTGCTTAACGCGTGGGACGATGTGTCCATGGACGCGGTGTTACTCTTGCATCCGGTCGAGAGGGCAGTTGGTTATCCGGGCAAGGGCGATTTCTTTGCTGATGCCGCAGGTATATTGAAGCGGCGCGGTGATAGTGCTGCTGCGCCGTATGTGTTCTGTGGCGTACAGTTATTGCATGCGCGGTTGTTTAAGGATATTCCGCAGGGGGCGTTCTCACTTAATGTGCTGTATGACAGACTGTTGCAGCAGGGTAAGACTCCAAGGATACGCGGTATCGTGCATGATGGCGACTGGTTGCATGTAGGCGATCCTGATGGTGTCAGGCAGGCAGAGGCCTTTCTGCTTAAAAAAGCCAGCTAGTATCATTCCCTTTTAGGGAAGAATTCATTTCTATCCGCTGTGGAGCTACAGCCGACCGTTGGTGCGGATGTGCTGCCAGACGTATTTCTCCACCATGCAGGCGCGCAAAGGGTGGTGTCGGTCAACGCACCGGTTTGCGGGCCTTTATAATCGCGCGTGTAATGTGCCGGCGGGTCAAACCCACCGTTGACACAGTTCGACCACATGTTCGTATTTACCATGTGGGTCATACCCTGGTAAATAACGGACTGATCCACTGCAGTTGTGCCTAATACAATGTCGCCGGTCCAGTCATAGGTTGCCTCAAGGTCATAGGTGTCGCCGCTACCATTTGCAGCCATAGGCGTACCTTCGCAACGCCGTACGTCATAATACGGACGGTAAATAGTAACACTATCCCAATCTTCTATATTATTTGGAAGTACGCACGCCGTATAGTCACTGTCTACACATGAAGGCTGGCACTCATTAGCAATACACATGCTGGGATTCATCTCATCTGCTCCTGCACTGTCTTTACATGTGCCGTCGCCAGCGACAGAATCCGTAAGGGCGCGCAGTTCAAAATTACAAATATCTTCCATATAGGAACGCGGCACGCGGGTCTTATAAATGGTACGTTCAGGCCCCATACCCCAGTTGATACTGATACCCGTAGAACTTGGGAATTTACCCTGATCCCACATGATGGCAAAGATACGCGTCGGGTGCAGGACCTCTCCATCAGCAGCATCTTTACGATAACGTGCAAGGTCAAAATCGAATACGCCCCTGGTATCATCCGGCAGGGGATCGTCCGTACCTTCCAGCGCGTAACCGCCAATATCTGCGACATAAGCGACCTGCTTCAGGCCATTGATGGTGAAGGTGATGATATCTCCTGGCAGCGCGTTATCCAGACCGGTTATTACTGACTCACCCGCCGGGTCATTGAATGCGCGTGGGAAATCCTTGTTGTGTGTATCTGTTACATAGCCGCGCCATCCCAGAGACCATGGCCATTGTACACCTTTCGTGCTGGTGTAGCCCGCGCCGGCCTTGGCAAGGACAAAGTTCTCTGCTGCTCCTGGCTTAAATAGCTTCTCGTACCTGCCAACGCAGAAAAGGTTGTTCTTACGCACAGACCACATCTGATGTGCTTTAAGCTCTGACCAGCCACCGATACGGCCCATTTCTGGTGGCTGCCTTTCCTTCAGGCGATCCACGCGGCTGTCATCTGCGCCATGTGCCAGTGAGTCATCGGAGGCTTTCTTAGCATCGAACCGGTCGCGTTCTTCCCTGCCGACCCCAATGAGCGTATCAAAGCTGCCAAGCGTGTTGACAAAGCTGCCGCCGTGGCGTGGGTTACCCGCTGATACCCCCGTATCCCACCAACGCATATATGGCATGTGCACGCCAAGATAATTGGTCGCTGTCGGATAATCAGGGATAGGCGGATCTGCTGCTTCTTCCGGTTCGAAGAATTTTCTTTCCTTGAAGGCATAATCAAATCGGTATTCATCTGGTTCGGTATCTCTACACTGAACTGCGTTCAAAGCGTAGGTGGCAAGTTTTGCTTTGTGATATTTATCTTCGCCCTTATATCCGCCGAAAGAATCCTCGGTGATATGGGTGACAGGCGATTCCGGTATCATTACACCAAGATTTTCAAGATAGGCTTGCAGGGCATAATCGTCACGGCGATCCTGCATCAGGCCTTCACAGGTTCTGTGTTTCAGGAAGTTTGCAGGAACTACGTCCTTTACAATGATACGGCAGCACTGCTGGATGCTGAACTTCACAGGGCATTCAGCGAACGAATCCGTCTCAAAATAACGTGTTTTGCAGGGCGGTACATATGTTGTGATGTCCGGATAGCCCTTCTTGATCCAGTCATTGAAGTTATGGTTGATACGCTGCCTGATGCATATATCGAACTGCTCCTGACGGAAGCTGAGTATATCCACCGGCACGATCGCGCATTGTACGGTCGGGCGGGCTATTTTATCAGGCTCTTCACGAAGACTCCAGTCAGTGTATCCCAATTTCGTTCCACCGCACACAGGAACTTCTTTAGATGTCTCAATGGAGTATTCACGATCCGTTTTATATTGCTCCTCGGTGATGTCATCACGCGGGGAGAATTGATGCCCAGGTTGCGTTACCTTCTCTACGTTCGGGCAATAGTATGGGCTATGTTTAGGCGATTTATACGGCTTATCCGGTGGGATTGGGAAATACGGAGGTGCGCATTCAGCATAATAATCGCCGTATCCGCCGCCATACCCGCCGCCGAAGCACGAGGACGGTGGTGGTGGGTAGTTGCCATAATAGGCAGGGCTTTCAGCAATACTATCTGTTGCGGTGGGGACGCAGGGCAGGCCAATCTTGGGGAATCGCAGTCTTTCTGCGGCGGTGAGTCTGTAATCAGGATGGCTGAAATTGACGAAGTTTTTGTCCCACGTTTTTTGTAGATATTTGCTGAGCAGATATTCGGCTTCATCCATATCAGGACGGTTGAATTGCAATACTTTTGAGTAGCCACCGGTATCGCGCTTGAACCCGCCCATTTTTTCAAGTCTTACAGCCTCAGGGTCTTTGCTCCAGGCCGCATATTGGATTCTTTGCGCGTGTTTCCCCCCTACAAATGGCTGGCATGTATTGTGGAAAGCGCGTTCTGGGTCGACCATGCTGTATGGGTCATCCGTACCTTCTTCAGGGCGTTCAAGAATGAACCAAGGTTTCATACTGCGCTTCAGAATGTAATAGTCATAACATTTTTCAGCGCGCAATTGATGCAGGCCAGCCCTGAGCGGAATGCTTGAACGAGCACTTTCGGACGGAGCTGAAATAAAATCATACATTTCAGGACATCCAAGTGTGCCACCAACAAAGAATGTCTTATCACGATAATAGTTGGAGCTGCCGTGCGGGTCGAAACTCAGCGATGGGTCAGTAAAGAACGGTTGGTCCTTGAGATTCATGAAATATGCGAACGCAAGATTTGCATCATCCTGGTAGGCATTGGTATCGATCTTAGGAGTATCTTTCATTGGCATACAAGCGTCTGGCGGCGGCTTTGCCCCAGAAACTGTGCCAGCTGCCCGCTGCTCGAAGGCTGAAATACTATCGGCGTAACCTCCGCCACCGCCACCGCCACCATCACCGAATCCATACAGCGGAATATCAGGGCGCGTCTGATCACCCGTTTCAGGATCGAAATCATCCTCAGATAATTTTGCACCCGCCACGCACATATCACGATAGCGGATATCGGGTGGTTCTGCATCCTCGAATGGTATCTCATACATACGGCCATACGGAGAATCGGCTACGCTATCGCTCGAGCTGCCTTGTGAATATTCTTCATAAGCATAGTCGCCATACCCGCTATATACGACACAGTCAGAGATACTGGTATATGTCGCCATGTAAGAACCGCTATAGAATCCAGTGTAATAAGCGGTGCCAGATGAGTCGTAAATCCCGGTATAGGTTGATGGGTAGCTGGAGTCACCATAACCACCTGGATACTCGGGGTATGGATATTCAGGATCAGGGTACGGATACTCGGGCTCTGGCTCGGGATATTCTCCAGGCGTAGGTTCTGGCTCGGGATATTCCCCAGGTGTTGGTTCTGGCTCGGGGTATTCTCCCGGATCTGGCTCTGGATCGGGAGCTGGTTCTGGCTCAGGGTATTCTCCCGGATCCGGAGCAGGTTCAACTTCGGGCTCAGCTCCTGGATTCGGATCTGGCTCTGGATTAGGATATTCACCTGGAAAAGGAACTGGTTCGCCGAGTGGGGCGGGTTCACCGAACGGGGAAGGTTCACCGAACGGAGAAGGTTCGCCGAACGGAGAAGGTTCGAACGGTCCTGATGGGTCGCCACTGCCACCTCCAACTCCACCAACACCGCCAACTCCACCTATGCCACCTTCAGTGCCGTCTCCTTGAGCATGGGCAGCGCGCACACCAAAGAATTCATCAACAATATCGCCGATACTCAGGGAGAACAGGTCATATTCTTTTTGGGAAAGTTGCTTTGGGTCAAGCGGTTGTAATGAAGGAAACGTGTTTTTCTCAAAATCGGAAACGGTTTTAACCGGAAAAGTGCTCAGGCAGGAGGTAACAAAAAAAAGTGGCCACTTCACGTTCAAGCCATTAAAAGGCCTATTTTTCATGCGTTTTTTGTTACCTGTCAAAGACACGGATTAAGCTTCCCCAAAAAGGCCATTCCCAGCAGCCCACACTAAATATATTTAGAGATTAACGCAAGAATGTTTCAACTTGATGACAATATAATCTAAAATCGACAAAACTATGCAATTATATTGAGGATGGTGCGAGCCGCCAACTCACTCGGCAGGGTTTGGGGTTTAAGTTGTTCCAGTGCGATGCGGGCATTGTCTTTCTGACGGTTCTGAGACTCAGGATATTGCAGTATCTGTGTGGCAGCGTTCGCGATCATCAACGGAGTGCACTGATCCTGCAATAATTCCGGAATAACTTCCTTCTTCAGAAGGATATTTATCAGGTTCGCGTATGGTGTGGTTATCATGCGCTTCATTATCCACGCTGAGATGGGGTTTACGCGGTAGGCAACCACCATGGGCGTTCCGGCCATGGCCACTTCCAGGGCCACCGTGCCCGACTTAACGATTGCCATATTGCTTGCGGCGATGGCATTTTTCTTGTCCTGGTCATCTGCGGTGATGACCGTACGGAAAGGGCAGCCTTCAAAATAGCCTGCAACGTAGGGCAATACATGTTTGGGTACAGCCACCACCATGGCCAGTGAAGGGTATTTTTGTGCCAGCAGCGTAACCGCGCGGCCGAACACCGGCATGTGCCGGTCGACTTCACCCTTCCTGCTGCCGGGGAGCAGGCATAATAATAACGTGTCTTTCGTGATATTGTATTTTTCGCGGAAGGTATCACCATTCCCGGGTTGGGTCTCTGCCACCACAGGATGCCCGACAAAGGTACAAGGCAGGCCTTTACTGGTGAAATAGGGGGGTTCGAACGGTAATAACACCAGCATATGATCGAACAAAGCAGCGCATTTATCCGCGCGTTCGGGTTTATAGGCCCACACGGTCGGTGCAACGTAATGTACGAACTTTGAGCGCAGGCCGAATGCGCGCAGTTTTTTCACCACGCGGAAGCAAAAACCCGGGGAATCAATGGTGATGATGACATCCGGCTGTTTGGTACGCACATCCTCCACCGTCAGGCCGATGCGCGACAACAGGTTGAACGCGTATGGCAGTACTTCAATGAATCCCATCATGGAGAGCTCCTGATAAGGGAACAGGCTTTCCATGCCTTCGGCGATCATTCTGTCGCCACCAATGCCATAAAAGCGCACGGGCCTTCCAGCCTGAGCTTTAAGTGAGCGCATCAGGTGTGAACCCAGCAG
Source organism: uncultured Rickettsiales bacterium (assembly GCA_964535825.1). GTDB lineage: Bacteria > Pseudomonadota > Alphaproteobacteria > Rickettsiales > SXRF01 > CAZAQK01. Next base: position 89,407 of record CAZHUC010000006.1, on the reverse strand, counting down.
ATCCCCGGATGCTTCACCGGCAATGACATATACGACCAATGGTTTCTGGTTGGCCTCTGGCTCAGCCATGGCGTACGCCCACAACAAATATACCAAGCGTATCAGCGCGTGCGATAACCTGTGCGCGGTCCAGAATAAGGCTGCCGCCTGCTTCAACGGCAACACCCATGAGGCCGGCCGCATAGATATTCTCGATGGTAGCAGGGCCGATCGCTGGCAGGTCTACGCGTGATTCCTGTAATGGTTTCTTTGCTTTCACCAGCACGCCACCGCGTTCCTCATTCTTCAGGCCGGCGCAGCGAATGATCATGGCATCCGTACCTTCGGCAGCTTCAAGGCCTAAAACGTAATCATTCTCAACAATGACGGCCTGCCCCACATCCAGCCCGCCAAGTGCTTTTGCGATACGCATGCCTTTGGCAATATCAGCGAGATTTTGCTTGGTTGGTTTTATCTTTCCCAAGACACCTTCCGGAGTAACCAGATCTGCCATGACCTCTTCCGCACCGATGACCTTAAAGCCTTCATCTTCAAGAAATGACACCAGTGAAGTGAACAGCGCATTATCACCGGAGAAGAATGAACTTCCCATGCGCGCAAGTAGCTTGGCGGTTGTTTTATCAGGCTTCAGGCCGATGAGGGAAGGGCGGCGAACTTTGCCTGCCATGACCAGTTTGGAAACGCCAGCACCACGCAAACACTCGATGGCTTCGCCAACCGATTCGATGCGAACCACAGCATGTGGAACATGCAGGTATGTTTCAGGATCGGTGGTATCGTGGAAGGCCAGTACAAATACGGGTTGATTCGTACTCTTGCAGGCTTCAACCAGTTGTGCGGGCAGGCGGCCACTGCCGGCGATGATGCCAAGCGGTGCAGTATCACTTTTTATGTTGGTTACGGAGCTCATGCAGCTTGTTTAGGTACGCACAGCGACCGGCTGCCCTTGTCATCCATGAAGCCAAGGATCTCACGCACAGCTTCCACATGTGCGTATTGCGCTTTTATCTTTTCAGCGCGGTCCGCAAGTGTGCCTTCGGTTTCTTCGAACAGGGTCTTGTAGACGTTGCGCAGGGCATGGATGGTGTCGCGGTCAAAGCCACGACGTTTCAACCCAACCAGATTAAGGCCAGCAAGGTTGGCACGTTCGCCCATTACAGAGCCATACGGTATCACATCATGTTCAACACCAGACATACCGCCGATCATCGCATGATGCCCGATGCGTACGAACTGGTGTACGGCAGATAATCCACCGATGATGGCAAAGTCGCCGATCTCTACATGTCCACCGAGTGTGGCATTATTCACAAGGATTACATTGTTGCCGATCTTGCAATCATGCGCCACATGCGCGCCGACCATGAACAACCCATTATTGCCGATCTGCGTCAGCATGCCGCCGCCTGCAGTGCCTGGATTCATCGTGACCTGTTCACGGATGACGTTGTTATCGCCGATGACGAGTTTTGATTTTTCACCTTTATATTTCAGATCCTGCGGGGCGTGTCCCAGTGATGCGAAAGGATAGATGGTGCAGTTCTTGCCGATGGAAGTAACGCCGCCGATGCTTACATGCGACACTAGCGTTGTGCCATCGCCGATCTGTATATCTCCTTCAACCACGCAATACGGGCCGATCTGGACATTCGCGCCCAGAGTAACATTTTTACCGATGATAGCTGTGGGATGAATGGTCATTTTTAATCCACGATCATTGCTGAGATCACTGCTTCAGCTACTTTCTGGCCATCAACGGTAGCCACGCAGGCGAATTTCCAAACGTTGCGGCGACTCTGCTGTTTATCAACGCGGATGTGCAGACTGTCTCCCGGGCCTACAGGCTTGCGGAATTTTGCTTCTTCTACTGACATGAAATAGACGAGCTTACCTTCAGCATCTTTACCCAGCGTGTGCACAACCAATACAGCAGAGGTCTGCGCCATTGCTTCAATGATAAGCACGCCCGGCATCACCGGCTTTTGTGGGAAATGTCCTGTGAAGAATTGCTCATTGATGCTGACATTCTTCAGGCCAATGGCAAATTCGCCCGGCAAGAAATCAATGATGCGGTCGATCATCAGGAAGGGATACCGGTGCGGGATCATCTCCATGATACGCTCTATAGTGATTATCTGTTTTTCATTCATATTCTTTTCCACCAGTTCCATAGTCATCTCCTTAGTCATCAGAACCGTCTTTTCTCTTCGCCATCTTAGACACGGCAACTGTTTGCCTGTGCCAGTCACGGGTCGGTACAGCCGGTGATCCACCATAGGTTGCACCTGCAGGTACGTCGGTCATTACACCAGCCTGCGCGGCAATTTTTGCGCCGCTTCCGATACGCACATGGCCGGAAATGCCGACCTGTCCGCCCATCATGACGCCATCACCCACGAACGTGCTGCCGGCAAGTCCGCACTGCGCAGCGATGAATACATGCTTACCAATATGTACGTTGTGGCCAATTTGTACAAGATTGTCAATTTTACTGCTCTGGCCGATGAATGTATCAGGGCCAGCCCCACGGTCGATACAAGTGCCTGAGCCAATCTCCACATCATCTTCAATGACAACGCGGCCAAGCTGCGGCACTTTAACGATACCTTTCTTGCTGGCGGCATAGCCAAAACCATCCTGTCCGATATGCACACCGCGATGGATGATAACGCGAGAGCCTATAACACAGTGGCTTACGGTAGAATTAGCGCCCACATGGCAATCATCACCTAATTCAATATTTTCATGCAACACCGCGCCAGCACCGATCCAGCAACGGCTGCCGATCTTCACGCCTTCGTCGATGAAAGCACCGGCATCAATGCGTGCATCCTTGCCTATCTTGGCTGACGAAGCGATGGTTGCCTTGGGTGAAACAGCAGGGGCAACAGATTGCTCCGGATAAAACCGGCGAGCAGTGAGTGCGTAACTGTAATAGGGTTCATCGGTGACGAAAAGCACCATGCCAGCAGGCGCACGCGCCGCGAATTTAGGACGCACGAAACACGCACCAGCTTTGCTTGCAGCAAAGGTATCAACATATTTGATGTTATCAAGAAAACTGATGTCTTCTGCACCAGCCCTGTCGAGCGGGGCAACATTGGTGAAGGTTTTATCAGAATGCTGGGCGCGACTGGTATCGACCACTGCACCGGTTAAGGTGGCAATATCTTCGAGGCTCAGCGCGCCTGCATTATGAAAGAACCGGCGATCGGCCATTATTATTTTTCAAACTTAACGTCAACTTTAGGAAGTTTTTTGTTAAGTTTCTCCAGTACTTCTTTAGAGATGTCCATTTTAGGATCAGCATACAGGATCTGCGAGGTCGGGATCGCCATGCTGAAGCCTTTTTCTTTGGCCAGCTCAACGATGATCTCAGATACTACTTTCTGAATATCGGTGAGGGCACGTTCGAAACCGTTATCGAGCATTGCTTTCTTGGACTGCACTTCTTTCTGCATATCGGTTGCTTTGTTGCGGAACGCGCGGGCTTTTTCTTCAAATGCTTCTTTAGAAAGCACGCTGCGCTGTTTGCCCAGCTCCTGATCTTCTTTCTTCAGCTGCTCTTCTTTCTTGGTGATCTCTGCCTGAAAGCTTTTCTGTTTGCTTTCCAGTTGCTCACGCACCGATTTTGCAGCGGTGGAGTCCTTCATGATCTCCTGAATATTCACCACGGCGAAGGAACTGCCTTCGGCGGCGTATGCAGCAGGGCTTGAAGCCATAAGTAAAGCAGCTGCGAGTAAGTACATTCTTTTCATTGCGGTAGTCCTTTCTTATTATTAGATATAAAAAATTAGAATCGTGTGCCGAAGCTGAAGCGGATATTTTCCGTCAGGTCGCGGTCTTCTTTGACAATGGCGTGCGCCAGATCGATGCGGATCGGACCGAAAGGCGAGCTCCACAACAAGCCTGCACCCACTGATACGCGCGGGGAATTCTCATCGAATACGTTCGAGCCCGTATCGTCCACCTGCCAGAGGCTGCCCACATCGGTAAAGAGTGCGCCGCTCACACCAAGCTCATCAGGCAGGCCGAGAGGGAATTTAAGTTCACTGGTCGCTGTGTAATAAGCGTTACCACCTAATGCGTCACGCGTTAAGGTGTCGCGTGGGCCGATACCGGAATTGCGGAAGCCGCGAAGGTCATCGCCGCCAACATAGAAGCGTTCGTTGATGCGCACATCCTCACCGCCAAACCCGAATACATAGCCACCGCTGCCAAGGAATCCGAGCGTCCATTGCGAAGCGATAGGATAGTAATAGCTGGCCTTTACCTCGTGCTTGAGGTAGCGCGAATCACCGCCTAAGCCGGCCACTTCCTGACCAACCTGCAAATAATACCCATCGGTTGGATCAAATTTGTTGTTCCGGTCATCATAGGTCAGGCTGTGACCCACTGATGAGGAAACATTCTTGCCTGCCTGCTGTCTGATGAAGTTCGAGGCATCATCCTTCACATCAGTGATGTCGGTGTCACGGAGTGAGTAATTGACACTATGATTCAGCTTCTCAAGCAGGCTATACCCGCTGCGCAGCCTTATTCCGCGGACGTCGCTGTTGTAAGAACTCTCACGGATGAAATCCTGTTTGGTACGGTAAATATCGAAGCCGGCTGATACGTCGCGGTTCAGGAAGTAAGGTTCGGTAAAGCCAAGCTCCACCTGTTTACGACGTGCCGCATAAGTGACACGCGTACGAAGTTCCTGACCGCGGCCGAGTAGATTTCTCTCTTTGATGCCGAAATCACCCAGCACACCGTCGGTGGTGGAGAAACCAGCACCCATGTTGATCTCGCCGGTGGATTTTTCCTGCACCTCAACATCCACGACCGTTTTATCCGGTGCACTGCCTTCTTTGTTCTTCACTTCTACTTTTTCGAAGAAGCCAAGGTTGTTCAGGCGCTGTTCCGAGCGTTGCAGCTTGGAGCTGTTATAAGGATCACCTTCGCTGAGGCGGAACTCGCGGCGCACCACTTCATCGAGTGTGCGTACGTTGCCGGAGATATTGATGCGTTCAACATATACGCGAGGGCCGGGCTTAATGACATATACGAGATTGGCTAATTTTTTCTGTTTGTCTTTTTCCAGTTTAGGTTGGATATCCACGAAGGCATAACCGAGGTCGCCCAGCTTCTTTGTCATGCCGTCGATGGTTGATTCCACGGCGCTGGCATTATAGGTATCGCCGGCAACCGTTGTGATCTCATCGGTAAAGTTGATAGGATCTTTTTCTTTGAGTTCATTGGCGACACGCACGTCACCAAATTCATACTGCTCGCCTTCTTCTACTACGAATGTCACATAGAATGCATCTTTTTCCGGAGAAAGTTCAGCATGGGCTGATTTAACCTGAAAATCCGCATAGCCTTCGTTCATGTAGAAGCGGCGGAGTAATTCCTGGTCGAACTGCAGCCTGTCCTGATCGAACACGTCATTATCGGTCAGGAATTTGTACCAGCGCGTTTCTTCGGTGCGGATCGCTTCGCGCAGGGCTTTGTTGCTGAATTCCTTGTTGCCGATGAAATTGATCTTCTGGATGTAGGCAACCTGACCTTCGGTGATCTCATACACCAGATCCACACGGTTTTGGTCTTGCTGGATGACCTTAGGTTCAACGGTGGCATTGTAACGGCCACTGCGGCGGTAAATATCTAGGATACGCTTTACATCTCCTTGCACCTTATCGCGCGAGTAAATGGAGCGTGGCTTTAGATCCACTTCCTTTTCCAGTGATTCGGTCTCGATGCGGTCATTGCCCTCAAAGGCCACTTTGCTGATAACCGGATTTTCTTCTACGCGCACGATCAGGGTGCTGCCGGAACGCATGAGCTTCACATCCGAGAAGAAACCCGTGGCGAACAGTGCTTTAAGCCCGCCGTCAATATCTTCCTGATTGAAGCGGTCACCTGCCTTCAGGCTCAGGTATGACATGATGGTGCGGCCTTCGATACGCTGGTTGCCTTCGACGCGGACATTCCTGATAAGGTCATTATTCGTGCCGGAAACCGCAGCGCTTTGTGCGATGGCAACGGAGGCAGGCGCAGCTGCGAGCAATACACCCCAGACAGCAGCAGACAGGATAGAACGTGGAAGCATGAAACACACACCCGATTACATGAATAACTAACCAGTAGTCATGCGGCAAAAATTGCACTAAATCAAGTGCTTTTTCTTTCCTTGCCTGGCGTGCAGAACTTGCTGTCTGCCTTCTCCGGGATATTGCGGCTGCAACGGTGAAAGGCCTGATTTCTAAATGTAATTATTATCTAATTTATAAAAATGTATTTCCGGGGATTTCTCAGGGTACTGAACGCTCAGCGTCCGCGCTCATCCTTATGTGGATCACGGGATAGCAAGCGCAGTTTTCCATCATAACCCTCATTCACTTTTTCTGAATTTGCACGGTACAACTTTGCGACTACGAAATCAGTTATGGCATTTACGGCAGTGGTTACCATGCTGTGATCCAGCATGCCTTGTGCGGCCATACCTTGTGCGGTTGCTAAGCAGAACTTTTGCCATTCAGCAATGTAGGCGTTGTAATCAGTAATGGCTTGTATTGCAGGGATGCTATCGAATCGCTCGTAAGCATCATTAAATTTTTTTAACACCACTGCTCTGTGAGCAGGATCAAGAGCCTGTGCGAACGATATGTAGCTATGTTGTGCATTAGCTTCGATGGACTCGACATTTTCAATAATGGTCCGTGTGCATTCCATCGCCATTTCTAATGCCTCTTGACCATTGCCGCGCAGAGCCTTGCAGACATATTGTGCAGTTTCAAGATAAATAATATGTTTGATAAAAGGTTGCAGTTTGTCTTCATCCAACAGCCCTTCATTTACCAATGCGCCTACCTGCTGTTGAAAGTAACGACTCTTACCTTCACGATCCAGAAGATCATTATCCAGTTCAGATAGCCTCGCATAATTTTTATTTATTCTTTCGGCGGCTTCCCTTAGTTGGGCTCTTTTGTCAGGAGCACAGGTATCGAGAAAATCGGATAATTCACGCTCGCAGTGGGCAAGCTCCTTTTTTGCTGCCGCGCGACCAGCTTTGAGGAGCTCCCGTTCCTGCGCTTTCTGTGAAGGGCTGCGTACTATTTTAGGCGTAAACGGTTTCTTCTTCGGCATGGTATGTTCCAGAACAGTGATTTCCATGAATTATAGGCCAATATCGGCCTAAAAAACATGAAGATTCTGTTACAAGTCACTCTCGATGGCATGTAACTATACCATTGATAAATAACATATTTTACGATAAATGCCTAAAATAGCTTCCTTAAATCATTAAAGATGGTAAATGCCATGAGCGTCATCAGCACCACAAACCCGGTGCGGAAGCCGTATTCCTGTACTTTCTGCGCGAGTGGCTTTCCGCGTGCGGCCTCGGCGGCATAATAGGCGAGGTGGCCGCCATCCAGCATCGGGATGGGCAACAGGTTAACCAATCCAAGGTTGGCAGAGAGCATGGCGATAAGCCAAAGCACCGTATGGAAATCCTTTTCTGCCGCCTGGCCGGAAAGTTGGGCGATACCTACCGGGCCTTTAAGATCGGCCGCGCTGCGCTGGCCGGTGATCATCTGGCCGATCACTTTGAGTGTGGTTTCGCAGATGAGATAGGTGCGATAGACGGATTCCTGCAACGCTTTACCAAGCCCCACATCCTCATATTTTATTTCCGGGCTTTTGATGCCAATGAGCGGGCGTTTGATCTTGTTGCCAAGCCCGTCATCATCCTCGAATTCCTTAGGCGTCAGTGTGACCTGCATGCGTTCGCTGCCGCGCTCGATATATAGCGTGACCGGCGTACCAAGATTGGTGGAGATCAAAAACGGAATATCATTGAAGCGGTTCACCTTCACGTCATTGATCTGATAGATATGGTCGCCGGTCTTAAGCCCTGCTGCCTGCGCCGGCGAATCCGCCATGATCTCACCCACCACCGGTTCTGTGGAAGGCAGGCCGTTGGTCATGATGAAATAGCAGAATACGCAAATGGTAAGAATGAAATTGGCGAACGGCCCGGCTGATACGATCGCTGCTTTTTTATAAAGTGGTTTGTGATGGAAGGTGAGCTTCTTTTCTTCCTCGCTCATCTGCTCGATGGCTTCCGCATCAGTAGTGCTGGCCTCTGATGCATCGCCATACATGCGTACATAACCACCCAGAGGGAGAAGGGCTATTTTCCAGCGTGTGCCGGATTTATCCGTATAGCCAAAAATTTCCCTGCCGAAGCCGATGGAGAATGCTTCGATCTTCACACCGCATAATTTGGCAATGAAATAATGACCGAATTCGTGGATGAACACGATCACGCTGATAACGATCACAAATGAACCGAGCGTGTGCAGTATGTTGAGCAGGCTATCCATCATAATTCCTTTGCAAGTGAGCGTGCCAGCGCATCACACGCTAACACATCATCGATCGATGTGAGGTTCGTATTGTCCACTTTTTCCAACGTGTCTTCAACAATTTTGGCGATATCCAAAAATCCTATTTCTTTATTTAAGAAACGGTGCACAGCAATTTCATTGGCGGCATTGAGCACGCAGGCGGCATTGCCTGCCGCTATCAGTGTTTCGCGCGCAAGGCGCAGGGCAGGGAAGCGTTTGTCGTCCGGCGCTTCAAAATGCAGCGCACCAACCTCTGCAAAATTGAGCTTCTTTACTGGTGCTTCGATGCGTTCCGGCCATGCAAGTGCACAAGCGATAGGCGTGCACATATCAGGATGACTCATCTGTGCCAGTGTTGAACCGTCATGCATCTGCACCAGGCAATGCACAATAGATTCAGGATGAATAAGCACATCGATCTGCTCAGGCTTGAGCGGGAAGAGGTGATAGGCTTCGATCATTTCCAGCCCTTTGTTCATCAGCGTGGCAGAGTCCACCGAAATTTTCGCCCCCATGTTCCAGTTAGGGTGTTTTACCGCTTGTTCAGGGGTGGCTTTTTCCATCTGCTCACGTGTCCATGTACGGAAAGGCCCGCCGGATGCCGTAAGTGTCACGGTTTCAACGAATTCAAAATTACAGGCCAGTTGGAACACAGCATTATGTTCGGAATCAACCGGCAGCAGCGTCGCGTGATGTTTTGCTGCTTCTTTCATCATCAGTTCGCCGGCGCATACCAACGATTCTTTGTTGGCAAGTGCCACGGCCTTACCGCTGCGAATGGCGGCAAGCGTTGGTGCAAGCCCCGCCGCGCCAACAATCGCAGACATAACAATATCCGCAGGCATCTGCGCTGCTTCTGCAACGGCATCTGTCCCTGCAGCTGCTTCAATACCTGTGCCAGAGAGTGCCTGTTTTAATGTATTATAATGCGCTTCATTGGTGATGACCGCACGCTTCGGCTTAAATGATTTCGCCTGCGTAATGAGCAGGTCAACATTGTCACCCGCAGTAAGGCATACCAGATCAAACCGATCACGATGCGCATCAATGATCTTCAGTGTGTTCTGTCCGATCGTGCCGGTTGACCCGAGGATTGTAATGGATTTCTTTGCTGTATTGGCGACTGGCGACTGACGACTGGCGACTGATTTCACACCACTCTCCCGGACAACGCGACCAGTATGGCAAAGATTGGCAGGGTGGGGATCAGCCCATCGATGCGGTCGAGCAATCCACCATGACCAGGTATCAATGTGCCGCTGTCCTTAACGCCTGCTTTGCGCTTCAGCCATGATTCGAATAGGTCACCGCTTTGCGCGATCACTGCGATCACCATACCAAGAATGATGCTGCCAATGGCAGAGGTAGGATACGGTACAAAAAGCATCGCAAGTCCACCCACCGCACCTGCAGCAACCACGCCGCCACCGAGGCCTGCCCATGTTTTATTAGGGCTTACGGCTGGCGCAAGTTTTGGCCCGCCAATTTGTCTGCCGGCGAAATATGCGCCGATATCGGTCGCTACCACAAGCAAGATAGGATAGAGCACGAGGTAAACGCCTGTATACATACCTTCGATAAAATTCACACTGCGCAGCCAGATAATGGAAGCGCACGGAATGGAAACGTAGAATAATCCTGCGAAGCGCCATAATGCACCGCCGTGTTCAGTGATGGTGTTCCATTCGCGTATCATCATGAGCGCGGCCAGTACAACGAACCATGTGAAGATCCAGCCGCCTTTCCACAGCACGATGGCAAATACCAGTGCAAGGATGGCAGCAGAGGCCGAACGTATGGCAAGCCCTGACCATTTGGAGGGTGTTTCATCCTGTATCTGTTCAATGGTCTCTTCCATTATTCCCCCGTTGTGCCGAACCTGCGGTTGCGCGTGCTGAAATCGGTGAGTGCTGCGTCCAATGATTTATCATCAAAATCCGGCCAGAGTGTATCACAGAAATAAAATTCCGTGTATGCCGATTGCCACAGCAGGAAATTGGAAATGCGCTGCTCGCCACCGGTGCGGATGAGCAGGTCCGGTTCTGGAAGTCCTGCGGTGTCGAGCATGTTTGTAACGGTATCTTCTGTAATATCGGCACTGCGGATCTTTCCGGCGGCTACCATATCAGCCAGTTTCTGTGCGGCGCGGGCGATCTCCTGCCTGCCACCGTAGGAAAGTGCGATCGTCAGGTTGAACAGGTTATTATTCCTGGTTTGTTCAGCCGCATCTTCTACCTGACCGCGAATATGTTCATCAAGATGGCTCAGGTCGCCGATAAAACGCAGGCGCACATTATTATCGTGCATGGTCTGCATTTCATTACGCAGGTAATGTTGCAAGAGCTGCATCAGGTCATTGATCTCCTGTTCCGGGCGCTTCCAGTTCTCGGAAGAAAATGCATAGACCGTTAGATACTTGATACCATTTTTCTTGCAGGCATCCATGGCACGACGCAGACTTTCTGCGCCTTTTTTGTGACCAGCGGTACGCGGGAGATTGCGGGCTTTAGCCCAGCGGCCATTGCCATCCATGATGATCGCAACGTGAACGGGCAGCCTCCGGCTGCTTGCCTCTGGTTGCTGTTGGGATGCGTTTGCAATGTTCATATACAAAACAATTCAATGGCTAGCTGCTTACAACCGGCAACTAGTTTCCAAGGATCTCTTTTTCCTTTACGCCCAACGCTTCATCGATCTTCTTGATGAATTCATCGGTCAGTTTCTGGATGTCGCCTTCGCGTTTTTTCTGTTCGTCTTCAGATATCTCGCCATCCTTCTGCATTTTTTTCAGGGCATCCATGCCATCGCGACGCACGTTGCGAACAGACACTTTGCCGTTCTCCGCGTATTTACCTGCCACTTTGGTAAGTTCTGTGCGGCGTTCCTGTGAAAGATCAGGGATAGGCACGCGCACCAGTTGGCCATCGGCGATAGCGTTCACACCAAGCCCTGCGGCGTTGATGGCTTTCTCTACAGATTTCACGACACCCTTATCCCATACTTGCACGGAAAGCATGCGCGCCTCCGGAACGCTAACAGTGGATACCTGGTTGAGGGGCATCATCGCGCCGTAAGCATCGACCACGATACTGTCAAGCATTGCCGCATTGGCACGGCCAGTACGCAAGCTGCCAAATTCGTTGTGGAGTGATTTGATCGCGCCATCCATGCGGCGGCGAAGTTCGTTGATATCAGCGGTCATAACTGCTCCTATTTCTTATCTGTGATCAGTGTGAATTTACCTTTGCCGCATACAGCTTGCGCCACACCATCTTTATTATGGATGGAAAATACGAGGATCGGGATCTGGTTCTCGCGCGAGAGTGCAATGGCGGATGCATCCATCACTTTCAAATCGCGCACCAGCACTTCATGGTAAGAGAGGCGGGAGAATAGTTTTGCTTTCTTATCCTTCTTCGGGTCGGCTGAATAGACGCCGTCCACCTGAGTGCCTTTCATCAATACATCGCAGCCCATTTCATTGGCGCGCAGTGCCGCTGCCGTATCGGTGGTGAAGAAGGGATTGCCAGTACCTGCAGCAAAAATCACCACACGGCCACGTTCCATATGGCGTTCAGCACGGCGGCGAATGTATGGCTCACACACCTGCATCATGCTGATGGCAGAAAGTACGCGCGTATCCACGCCCATACGCTCGAGGCAATTCTGTATGGCAAGGGCGTTCAGTACTGTTGCGATCATGCCCATATAATCGGCACTGGCGCGTTCCATACCGGTGGCTTCGCCGTCGATACCGCGGAAGATATTTCCACCACCCACCACAAGGCAGAGTTCCACGCCCATACTGATGGTGGCTTTAATGTCTTTGCAGATGCGGTCGATGACCTTGGGGTCTTGCCCATAGCCGCGCTCACCCATCAGGGCTTCGCCTGATATTTTCAAGAGGACACGTTTATATTGTGGCTTTGCTGAAGATTTAAGAGAGGTCTTTTTCAATGCTTTGCTCATGAGATACCTACTTTTGCCTACTTCTGTAGCCATTTCAGCGCATTAATGCAATAGGCGAATGTAAATCTTAACTGGATTGTCACACAAAGAACGCAAAAAAAACCCTAAAATAGGGGATATGGTAGCACTTACACAAGATCCTAAGAAAAATAAGCCGAAAAATGATCGTGCCCAGAAGGAAGGCGCGTATGACCGACTTACGCCAGAGCTCAGACAGGTTGTTGATGGAAATGTCGAGGCACGGGCAGAATTAATGCTCGGATACAAAGCCGCCATTGATGGTGCAGAGAGTGGCAAACCGATCATCGGAGAACGCCTGAATAAACTTCAGGAAAAGTTTGATGACGCTGAGAAATCATCATTCAGCGATGATGTTGAAAAAATGGTTTATCGTGCGGCTTATGAACGCACCAAGGCAGAGAGCGCAAAGGATGCTGCTGCAGCTGAAAATGGTCAGGAAAGATCTACACTCGCTACCATAGCTGGCGGGATAGGTAGTGCAGGCATGAATGTCATGCGATTCATCTCCAATACGGAAAAAGTGCGGGATGATTTCTATGATGCCTATGAAGCACGCAGCAAAGAATGGGATGATGAAAATAAGGAAGCCCTGCGAGGCTTGAACGGAGAGGCTCTGAATGCTGCGCTGATGCAGCAACATGTAAAAGACGGGAAGCCGGCAAAGAACACAGATATAAGCCCAGATACGAAAGACGCTCAGGGGCTGGTAAAAGAACTGCTGGCTAAAAATGATGGTATCGCGATCGCGGATGTACATGTGTTCGATGAGTCTTACGACTTCGTAGGCAATAATATGAAGCAGCTCAAAGAAGCAGGTGTTAAAACCATTTATGTTGAGGAAAATCATGAAATCTATAAGCAGCTTTATGACAGGCTGAGCGCAGAAGAATTACGCACCTTTGTCAAGAAGGGGTATATCGAAAAACCTGAAGAATACATCGATATGGAAATAACATCGCCCGATGAGAACGCACTAAATTATGGTGTCAAGAAATCCGATCATTTTCAAGCGGCGATCATCAATATGTACGCAGCCGCCAAGGAGAACGGCATCAAGATCGTGGGGATAGACGAGAGAGAGCCGCCATTCTCAGACGAAGCAATGCCTGAGTGGAGGCGTATTGGCATTACTAACGCAATATGGACCGATAATATCAAGAATCACCGGGCCATGATGCATGTGCAGGGGCTGGTGACCGGTGAAGACCCTGGTAAATATGTAGTGGTCGGCGGTCGTGGACACTTTACCATAGATGGTAAAGTAGACGAACTGCTTGGTATTCCCGTGGTTGGTTTTACCAAAGGTGCAAAGAACTCTGAGGTGGCATTTGAAAAGACCAATACGCCGTCTGACCCGGATTTCCTGCTTCCCGGTGGTGTGGATTATATTGATACCAAGAAGGATCTTAAAGCTGAGAAACTTGGATATGCAGGCGATGCATTGATCGCTTTGCCCATGTCACCGGCAGCGGCAGTGGCGGCTAAGGCAGCGGGCGTCGGTTTAAAAATGTATGCTGAGAAGTATAATGAAGAAGTAATGACAGACATGAACCGTGTCTATACCCCGGAAGAATTGAGTGTAGATAAACCGCTGACACCACCTGCGACGCCGCAAACAAAACCAAAAGAGAATAATAAAGATAGATAAAAAAAGCCGCCCGGTGAGGACGGCTTTTTATTTGTTGGTCTAAGCAACGATTATGCGTTCGCAGCAGCAGCCACTTCAGCAGCAAAGTCACCTTGTTGTTTTTCGATGCCTTCACCTACTTTATAGCAGATGAAACCAGTGATCTTAACTGGCTTGCCTAGTTCTTTAGCCGCAGCTTCAACAACTTGTGACACTTTGGTTTTGCCATCTACAACGAAGAGCTGCTCCATGAGCACCACCTCTTCGTAATATTTGCGTACACGGCCTTCAACCATCTTTTCTACTACTTCAGCAGGTTTGCCAGAGTTAGCAGCCTGTTCACGGTATACGGCACGTTCACGTTCCAGTTTTGCAGCATCCACTTCAGCGGTGGTCACTGCTTCAGGACGTGAAGCGGCGATGTGCATGGCGATCTGTTTGCCAAGCTGCTCGATCTTGCCGGTATCACCTTCAGATTCAACAGCAACCAGTACACCGATCTTACCCATACCAGGAGCAGCAGCGCTATGAACATAGCTGGCTACAACACCTTTGGTAACGCCGATGATATCAGCGCGACGCAGCGTGAGGTTCTCACCGATGGTAGCGATACCAGCCGTGATATTGTCGGCCACAGTTTTACCATGACCATCTTTGGTGTTCTTCAGTTCTTCAACATCACCGATGCTGTGACGCACAGCGAGTTCAGCGATAGAAGCGGCCAGTTTCTGGAACTGGTCGTTCTTCGCAACGAAGTCGGTCTCTGAGTTCAGCTCGATGATCGCACCTTTTGTGCCTTCAACAGAAACAGCGGCAACGCCTTCAGCGGCAACGCGGCCAGATTTTTTGGCAGCAGCAGAGAGGCCTTTTTTGCGCAGCCAGTCAACAGCCGCGTCCATGTTGCCACCATTTTCAACCAGTGCCTTACGGCAGTCGAGCATACCTGCGCCGGTAGATTCACGCAGTGTTTTGATTTGTTCAGCAGATACTTGTGTCATGTTTCTTTCCTTTCCAATTGTCAGCAACTTACGACCAGCCACTAGAGCAAACTAGTAGCCGGTCAGTAATTTGTTGTGGACTAAAACTATTTCTTACCAGGTGTTTTCTTAACAGTAACCACTGGTGCTTTTTTCGCAGCAGTTTTACGACCACGGCCTTTTTTCTTGTCCGAGTCTTCTTCAGACGCTTCTGGTTTTGAATCGTTTGCAGCAGCTGCTACATCGATCACTTCGCTTACGTCTTCGCGTTCACCGAGGTCTGCACTACTCTTGGTCAGGCTTTCCTGCAAACCACCGAGTACCGCATCAGAGATGAGGCGGCAATAGAGGTTGATTGCGCGGGAAGAGTCATCATTGCCCGGGATCGGGAAATTGATGCCATCTACCGAGCAGTTGCTGTCGATGATCGCAACGATAGGTATACCGAGTTTCTGCGCTTCTTTCACCGCGAGGTCTTCCTTGCCGGTGTCGATGATGAAGAGCAGGTCAGGGCGGCCACCCATGTCTTTGATACCACCGAGAGATGCTTCCAGTTTATCGCGTTCGCGGGTCATGGAGAGCAATTCTTTCTTGGTGAAACCAATGTTCGGGGTGCTCAGGTTCTCTTCGAGTTTACGAAGACGTTTGATCGAAGCCTGAATGGTCGCCCAGTTGGTGAGCAATCCACCCAGCCAGCGCTGGTTGATGTAATATTGGCCGCAGCGTTTTGCTGCTTCTGCTACAGGCTCGGTGGCCTGGCGCTTCGTGCCAACAAAGAGAATACGGCCGTTCTGAGCCGCGATCTCGCGCACAGAGTTCAATGCCTGGTGCAGCATTGGAACGGTCTTGCCGAGGTCGATGATGTGAATATCGTTACGGACACCGTAGATATACGGGGCCATGCGTGGATTCCAGCGCTTGGTTTTGTGTCCAAAGTGAACGCCAGCTTCAATAAGCTCGCGCATTGAGAATGCAGGTACTGCCATAAACTATCCTTTTCCGGTTAAACCTCCGCGAAACGTCTGTGATCCTGACCATCAGGACACCGGATGGTTTAGCCCAGCACCGCTGGAAAAACCGTCATTTCGCGTGTGAAATACCCTCCTGAACATCAGAAGGGAGCTGGTGGATACCTGAAACCGGCTGGTTTATCAAGCCCTTTTTGGCAAAAATAGCCCTAAAACGACCAAAAGGCTCATTTTATATTAAATTTTAGTAAAAAGCGTGCTAGAATAGGGGTAATCAATAAAAAAATAACAAGCAACATACAGGAGTGGACTATGGCTCGTTCCATGAAAACACTATATATCACATCAGCTTTAACAGTATTCTTGCTGGCATCGCCTATGATGGCCTCTGCGCAAAGAGTGAATGATGATGTGTTGATCGAGGATGGCACATCAGTTGACGATGACGGTTCACCGGTCGTGACCTCAGGAGAGACCTCTGATACCGGTACAACGATCGTGCGGCCACCACTGGTGTCTGACACTGGCACGGTCGCACAAGATCCGGTGCTTACCAACACTAATACCGGCACGGTCGCACAAGATCCGGTGCTTACCAACACTAATACCGGCACGGTCGCAC
>CAZHUC010000006.1:0-72727 GCA_964535825.1 uncultured Rickettsiales bacterium | reverse complement strand
AAGATCCGGTGCTTACCAACACCAATACGGGTATTAGTACGGGGATCGTAAGGCCGCCGATTGTAACGAGTACTGGTTCAACCACTACTTCAGTGGGTACACGTCCTACACAAACAGGTGGTGGCAGTGCTTCAGGACCAAAAACCAAATGGGAGCGTATCATTGCGTATTGTAAATCTCGTCAGGATCTTGATTGCGTGATGAGGAAAGTATACCGCAGGAACGGTCACACCTATAAAGTGGTAAGCAATACCTACTAATTAAATATTCTGACAATGATCTTAACGCAGCACTTCATTCGATGGGGTGCTGCGTTCTGCTGTCTCGGCATGAGTAGCCGCAGGTTTTAATTCGGCTTCATGCCGTTTCTTGTATTTCTCAACGAATGACCTGCTGGTTTTATTCACATCGCTCTCTGCACCAAGCAGATTTGCGATCTTGCCAGAAAGCCCGTTATTTGCGATATGCGCTTTCATCGGGTCTAATCCGATCTCTTCCAGCGTATGTTCAAGGCCTGCACCTTTGAGATGCTCTTTCAGCTCTTTTTCCAGCGTGGCTTTGAAAGTTTCCGGCACGCCGCCCTCTTTGAAGAACTTGTCACGGATCTTATGCACCTCCAGCACGAATGCCTCTATCTGTTGTGGCGTGACATTGTCGAACCATGGCTTGAGAACGCCGACCGCATAGGTTTCCAGCAATTCCGGATCAAAGCTTTTGTTATGCACAGCTTCCTTGATCATGAGATCGATCATGCCCGGCGGCGCGAACGGGAACAGGGTAGGGTTATTAGACCAGATCTTCCCAATGACGGGCATGGATACTTTACGCCCTGAGGCCATGGAAAAGCGCGTTCCAAGATGCGTGCCGTAATTTGTGAATGGGATCATGGAAGCACCCGATGGGAAACCAAGCAATGAAGTGAGTGCTGCCGTATATGTCCATGGCCTGGCCTGCTGGAAGGTGGCCTTGTCTTCCGCTTCGTCAAGAAAATCGCTCTTTTTTACTTCATTGCTGCGTTCTTCGAAAAAGAGGCGGCTACCCTGTACCGCGCCAAACGCTCCAAGTACTCCCGGCAATCCCCAGCGCAGCACCTGCATCCAGCGATCGTTCATATGATCGCTATGCGGGTTGAAGGCCATTTTCTTATATATCTTCTGTAGCGGTTTCCACACTTCTTCTTTAGAAACTTTTGTGCCGCTGAATTTAACACCGGTCAGTGAATCCATGAATTTATCACCGAGCCAGCTTCCGAGGGTAAGGCCAACAGCGCAGTGCACGCGGTGTGCACCGATAGCTGCGCTCAACATACCGGTAACACCTTCAGACATGTCCAGTAACTTGCCGTCTACAAATCCATGACGGTGTTTGGAATGCACCTGGTGGTGTTTGGGATTGCGTGCGGTATTGGCAGGATTGGTTGTTTTGTCAGTGCTCTCATCTTTTGTTTTTGCCGGGTTCATATCGGCCATGCCGACATCCTTGGCGAGAGCGACAGCACCTACGCTTACGGTGCTGACACCAAGCAGCCCCAGCGCTCCTGCCTTGATAGTATCGGACTGTGCATGTTTATGCGCCATCGCATCGAATGGCTTGCCTTTGAGCTCGGGGAAACGCTGTTCAATGCTTTCGATCATTGCCTTGCGGGCATCATCCATTTTTTTACTGGTCTTCATGCCCAGGCCATCGCCGATCCAGCGCGAGAGGGTGGTGACGATACCGACATCACCAACAGCAGCTTCACGCGGGTCAAGCCCTACATCCATGAGCATTTTCTCAAAACCCATATCAGCAAAAAGGTCTTTGACCGATTTTGCGATCGCTTCTTCTGAATGTGCAACGAGCTTGCCATTGCGTACAAACGCATTGCGCTTGGCAAGCACCATATCTGTGAGTTTATGCAGCTGTTCCTTGGTCACACCATTGAACAGCGGTTTGATAATGCCCTGCATATACGCATCGATACGTTCTGGCGAGGCAGATGGATTATGAGCAAGATATTGTGTCATCTTGCCGACCAGTACATGCCAGCGCCACGGGAATGAGGAATGTGAGTTGAAGAATGCCCTGAGTCCGGGAGCGCCTACCGTACGCTCCGCGCCGGTGGTAAAGGCCATGCCAAGCGCCGTACTGTAATTGGCGGTAGAAGGAATGAAACTAAGGCCTGCGGCAGAGCCGGGAAGGGCGGCAGCACCTGCTATCTTTGACAGCGTGTCATATTGTCCAAGCAGTGACACTTGCTCTGCCTGTTCAAGGCCGAATTTTCCAAGCGGGACTGCAGTGGTGGCTTTGCGCGTTCTCAAAATAGGCTCGCGGAAGAACATATAGCTTCCACCGACAGCACCTACACCACCGATCACTGCAGGGGCCATCAGGTCCAACACTTTCATCCAGCGGTCATGCGGATTATCAGAAAAATGGTCATAGGCCAGTATGCCGCGCAGCGGTTTGATAGGTGCGATAATATCTTCTGCAGGGATCTCTTTGCCGTCGGGGGTCTGGCCCACCAGGATGTTCATGATCTTGCGCCCCATATAGAGGCCGGCCATTAGCCCAACGGCATTATACAGGCGGTGCTTATTCGGGGGCACGTTGAGATATTCCGTGCCAAAGCGCGCGACCTCGTAAACCGGGCCGTTTATCAGGCCTTTTTTAGGTATGTTAGGGGCGCTACTCATTGCGTGCAGGTAATCCCTTACTGCTCGGGTTGCATAATAATCCATGGTAAGAATATCATGCGGCTATACCCCCCTCAAGGTATCAAACACATGGTTTTATAAGATTCATCGAACTGTAACATTTGTTTTTTAACGATTTTCTTAGCTATTTTCTCGGCTATATACACGCCATGGTTGTTAAAAATGGTTAATATGGACTGTCACAAAATGTTCATGGAAAGAGGTTGAAAAACCGTGATATATTTATAATAGCCGGAAATGCGGAGTTTTGCCGCGCCTTCGGTGCTGAGAACGGGCAGGTATTATGGACAAAAAAATGTCCGAACCTACTGCTGAAAATGAAAAGACCGCTGTGGATAACACACATGCGGCACGGGATGCTGTGGGCAAAAAAACTGCAAATGATATTTCAGGTAATCAGGTTGGTGGCTATTCAACTTCTGCAACCTACAATCCTGCGCTCACTGAAAAATCATGGAATGAAGTAGCACTTAAAGATTCCGTCGCGGGACGCGGTATCATCCGTATGTTCTCACGCGGTGTGTTGGGTACAACGGCATTTGCACTAGGTGGTTGGTATGCCACGCGCAAGATGCAGAATTATAATCTCACCAAGCCGGTAGAAAATTGGGTGGAGGGCATTGCCCGTACCTATGACGTTACCTTTGGGAAAGGTATCAAAGCGGCCGTAAATGCTTTCGGTAAAGATGGTGAGCGATTTGTAAATAACTTCCGCTCAGAAGCAAAATTCGCTGGATATGGTGGAAAAACAGGACGCACCCTTGGCCATGAAGTGGTGGGTGTAACATTCGACTTTGCTTCGATGAGTATCGGCGATTTCTGGGGACGCAAATTCGCCCACACGATCGATCCTAAAGCGGAAAGGCCAACATGGAAGCGCGAAGATGGCAGCATCGACTGGGCCGATGCAACAAAGACCTTCGGCAAGAACTGGTGGACAGCACTGACATATTCTGCGGGTGAGGACTGGGCGGTGGCAGTTCCGTATGTGCTTTCCATGCACCATGTAGGCACGCCTGCGATGAACAAAATGTTCCCCGGTTTCAAACATGATTATGATCGCGGCGGTAACGGTGGTGGTCTGCTCATTGATGATCACGGCAAGATCAAAGGCAACGTAACACTGCCCGGTGTACTCAATCTATGGGAACGCTTTACCACCTATAACGTCGGCACGCTGATATTCCGCGAGGCGTACGCATGGGCAGGGCATAATATCGATCACATTCGCAAGCATCATGAAATGCCGCCGCTGGTGGAATCTGTGCCTGGCCATAAGCATGAGTCGATGGCTGAGGTCGCGATCGATGGCACGAAGCAATTTGCTAACTGGTTCGCACGCAGCGTCGTCAAGGGTGTGATGTATATGATACCAGCCGTACCATTCTTCTGGATCACACGCGTGCCGCAGAACAAATTCCAGGGCGCGTTCATCCATCCGGAAAAAGGTTCTGTGATGTTCGGCGAAGGGCTGGGAAGCGTGCTGCGTGCTAATATGCATCCGGATCAGATCAAGCCGGGCACACGTTTGTTCTACAGTGTTACGGGTGAGGCCGCGCCAAATCCGCTGGCGGGTGGCGTTATCAATCCGAATGAAAAAACATGGGGTTTGTTCGACCGCCTGATGAACCCGATCGCAAAAGCGAACGATAAAGTGCGAGGCGTATTGCGTAAGCCGGTCAGCAAGATCTATGATGCAACGCTCAAGAAAACAAAGACGTTCGAACACATGAACACGCTGGATGCAGCAGATTCATTCATCAATGCCTCTATCGCCTATACACCGTATTTCTGGGCGAAATCGGACTGGCTGGCAGCTAAACTCGATTATGGCCGCATGGATGTTGCGGTAGACAGGGCACTTGCCGGTGCTGCCACATTAAACCCAAGTGAATTTAGTGCAGGTGTTGGTGAGGTATGGCAGGCAGTGAAACAACAGCCGCTGAAAGATCCTGTGCGCGAACAATATGCACAATGTGTGGAAGCGACCGATACCTCGCCATCCGATAACAGCTTTGATGTGAATCCGAATGCCGGCGGTAGCTGCGATTACATACTGAAACCACATGTTGAAAAGCCGGTGCCAAAGCATCTGAAAAAGAAAACAGAATTACCGAACTGGCGCGAACGTGTGGTGCAGGGTGAAAAACCAGAAATAGGTGCGAACAACCCGAAAGGTCATGCAGAGCGCGAAGAGATGCGCGAAGCTCTAAAAGACATGCAGCCACCAACGAATAGTATCAATTAGCCCGTTATTTCGGGCTTATCATTGTCTCAGGTTTTACCCACTCATCAAACTGCTCGGCAGTAAGCAAGCCAAGCGCGATGCCTGCTTCTTTCAGCGTGGTGTGTTCCTTGTGCGCTTTCTTGGCAATTTTCGCAGCGTTGTCATAGCCGATATGTGGGTTCAGCGCGGTCACCAGCATGAGTGATTCATTCATGAGTTTGGTGATGCGCGCTTCGTTCGCTTCAATACCCGCCACGCAATTATCCGTGAAGCTCACACAGCCATCAGCGATGAGGCGGATAGATTGCAGCACGTTATAAATGATCACAGGCTTGAATACGTTCAGCTCAAAGTGCCCCGTTGCGCCACCTACGGTTACCGCTACATGATTGCCCATCACCTGCGCGCACAGCATCGTCATTGCTTCAGATTGTGTTGGGTTTACTTTACCAGGCATGATGGATGAACCGGGTTCATTTTCAGGCAGTGAAAGTTCGCCCAAACCGCAACGCGGGCCAGAGCCCAGCAGGCGGATGTCGTTAGCGATTTTCATCAGTGATGTAGCAATGGTGTTCAGCACGCCAGAGCATTCCACCAGCGCGTCATGCGTGGCGAGTGCTTCGAATTTGTTAGGTGCAGTAACAAATGGCAGCTTGGTGATGCTTGCTACCTCTTTAGCAAACGCTACATCAAAACCTTTTTTGGAGTTAAGGCCTGTGCCAACAGCGGTGCCACCTTGCGCGAGTTCATAAAGCGCAGGCAGAGTGCTTTCTGCTCGGCGAATAGCATTTTCCATCTGCTTTGCATAACCGGAAAATTCCTGGCCGAGTGTGAGAGGCGTTGCATCCATCAAATGTGTGCGGCCGATCTTGATGATCTTGTCGAAGGCTTTGGCTTTTGCAGCAAGTGCCTTGTGCAAATGTTTCAGTGCCGGAATGAGTGAGTAATGAATTTCATACGCAGCGGCGATGTGCATGGCAGTAGGGAAGGAGTCATTGGATGACTGCCCCATATTCACATGGTCATTCGGGTGCACAGGTTTTTTACTGCCCATCTGACCACCCAGAATTTCAATCGCACGGTTGGAGATGACCTCGTTCACGTTCATGTTGGTTTGTGTGCCGGAGCCGGTCTGCCACACCACGAGCGGGAAGTTGCCATCGAGCTTGCCATCGATGACTTCAGATGCAGCTTCCACGATCGCATCGCCGATCTTGCGATCAAGCCCGGCGATCTGCATATTCACTTTGGCAGCAGACATTTTGAGGATGCCGAATGCGGTAATGAGCGGCTTTGGCATGGTCTCGCCACCGATTTTGAAGTTCTGCAAGCTGCGCTGCGTCTGCGCGCCCCAATACTTGGAAGCATCGACATCGATATTGCCGAAGGAATCGGATTCGCTGCGGAAGGAAGCAGGTGCTTTAGCGGCTGCGGTCATATTATTTCTCCAGAAAATTCACATGCCCCATTTTGCGGCCGGGGCGGGATTCTTTCTTACCATATAGATGCACATGGGCGTTTTGCATAGCGCGATATTTCTCAATATCATTAATATCATCACCAATAATGTTCAACATTCTTGCGGGATACAAAATCTCTGTGCTGCCCAGCGGCAGGCCGCAGATGGCGCGCACGACCTGCTCGAACTGTGAGGTCTTGCAGGCATCCATCGTCCAGTGGCCGGAATTGTGCGGGCGCGGGGCTAATTCATTCACCAGCAGTTCATCACCGCATACGAACATCTCAACCGCTAATATACCAACCAGCTGCAAGCCTTCTGCAATGGTGTGTGCCATGGTTTCTGCCTTCCGTGCGAGTGCATCAGGAATAGGAGCAGGGGCAATGGTTTCATGCAATATATGATCTTTATGTGTGTTGTGCACAGGCGGGTAACATTTCACCTCGCCACCGGCATTACGCGCGACAATAACTGAAATTTCCATCGAGAAATTCACAAAACCTTCGAGGACATATTCGCCTGCTTTAATGCTAGGTAAGTTAGCATCTGTGATCTTCCACTGGCCTTTGCCGTCATACCCCATGGTGGCTGTTTTCAGCACGACAGGTGTGCTGATCTGCTGCACAGCACTGCGCAGGTCTGTTTCGTTATATACCGCAACAAATGGCGCGGTTTTAATGCCGAGTTTGTTCAGCGTTTCTTTTTCTTTAATGCGATGCTGACAAATTTCCAGCACGTTGATGCTTGGATATAATTTATCCGCAATGACCTTCAGTGGCGCGGTCGGGATATTTTCGAATTCATAAGTGATGATGTCGACACTCGCAGAGAATTTCTTCAGTGCCGCTTCATCATCATAAGCGGCGATGCTGTGGGTGCTGGCTTTTTCAAAGGCGGGAGAATCTTTATCCGGGCAATAGATATGCGTTTTATACCCCATCTCGGTGGCTTTCATGGCCATCATACGGCCGAGTTGCCCGCCGCCTAAAATGCCGATGGTGGAGGGGGGGGACAGCGCAGGCATAATTTACGGTTTCTTCGCAACGCTTTTGGTCTGCTTATCGCGCCATTTTTCCAGACGTTTTGAAAGTTCCTTGTCGGTGATAGCAAGAATGGATGCGGCGAGCAAACCAGCATTCTTCGCACCGGCTTTACCAACAGCCAGAGTGCCCACTGGTACACCACCCGGCATCTGCGCAATAGAGAGCAAACTGTCCAGTCCCTTCAGTGTTTTGCTTTCAACGGGCACACCGAGCACAGGCAGGCTGGTCATGCTGGCTGCCATACCGGGCAGGTGAGCCGCGCCGCCGGCACCGGCAATGATCACTTTGAAGCCGGCTGCTTTTGCACCTTTGGCGAAGCTATATAAACGCTCCGGTGTACGATGGGCGGAAACTACACGTTTGTCATAAGAGACTTTGAGTTCATCTAGCATATCGGCAGCATGTTTCATGGTATCCCAGTCAGAGGTACTACCCATGATGATGGCAATTTCCGGTTTTTTTGCAGCCATGTGATGTGCTCCTTAAAAAGAGGGCGCAACATACAGGAATTGCTCATAAAGTCAAAAAATTTAATGTGCATGATACTGTTGCGTCAAAAACACATTAACCATTGTAAAACCACTAAAATCAGTGCCCGAACCCACTTTCACTATGTGATCTTGTTAATTAATGTTACACAGATATTCTGGCTTACACGGGGATCTTGAGCGCAATGAAGCTGGATTTGGTAAAACAATTAAAAGGGGCTGATTCTGAGGCATTCCGTAAAGGAAGGCTTTCAGACCGCGTGGCGATGCTCGGTATCCCCGATGAGGAAATGACGCCGACAGTAAGGCTTGCCGTATCTGCACTCCTTGAGAAGCTTGAAGATATGGGCTCAGACCTAGCCCGTACCAAAGAGAGTCTGGCCGAAATGGAACGGCTGGTGGATGTGGACTGTGTTGCTCCTATTCCCAATCGTCGTGCCTTTATGCGCCGCCTGAGCTGGGCGATCACCATGCATGAACGCTATGGCCATCCTTCGACCATTCTGTATTTTGACGTCAATGATTTCAAGAAAATCAATGATTTGCATGGGCATGCGGCAGGGGATCTGGCCATCCGCCACATCGCTGATCTTCTTGCTTCTGCCATGCGCGAATCGGATTTTCTTGCGCGTATCGGTGGGGATGAGTTCGCTGTTATCATGTACCATGCAGAGGAAGATTCTGCCCGCAAGCGTGGCATATTGATCTCGCAGCGTATCAAGAACAGCCCGTTCACATTCGCTGGCAGACAGATCAGCGTGTCATGTGCACAGGGCTGCTATTCTCTGCGTAATGGTGATAATTCAGAATCGGCTCTGGCCGCTGCTGACATGTCCATGTATGTGGATAAGAAGCGCACAAAAACCCAAACCGCCTAATTTGTATAGATTTAGTTGTACACAACTTCTCCTTTTGGTAGAGTTGCGCTCTTGCAATTTTTCGGGGGCGGTATATGACACGCATTACACTCGGCACAACAGCACTGGCAGCGGTTTTAGCGGTATTCTGCGTGGGCACAGTACCTTCGGCTCAGGCAGCTGACAAGATCATTACCATTGGTACGGCGGGCGTCACCGGCGTATATTACCCGGCGGGTGGTGCGATCTGTCGTCTGGTGAATCGTGGCCGCAAGGAACATGGCATACGTTGTGGCGTAGAATCAACGGGTGGCTCTATCAATAACCTTGAACTGATCCGCAAACGCGACCTGACACTCGGCGTTGTGCAGTCCGATTTGCTTTATCACGCCTATAAAGGTGATGAGATATTTTCTGACGTAGGCGCTGACGAAGATCTCCGCGTCATATTCTCCCTGCATTCTGAGCCGTTCACTGTGATCACGCGTAAAGATGCAAAGATCAAAGATTTTGATGATCTCAAAGGTAAGAAAGTAGATCTTGGTGCGCCCGGTTCAGGCATGCGTGCCACCATGGAAGAGTTGATGCATCGCAAAGGCTGGAGCAATAAAACCTTCTCCGGTGTGGTGGATCTGAAATCTAACGATCAGTCAGAAGCGCTCTGCAACGGCACGATCGATGCGATGGTATATGCCGGTGGCCATCCGAACGGAGCTGTACAGCAGGTAACATCTGCATGCGAAACAAAGATCGTGGATGTGACCGGACCGGTGATTGATGCGATGATCAGTGAAAATCCTTTTTATACGCGTGCTATCATTCCTGCCAACATGTATAAGGGTAACATGCAGGATGTACGCACTTTCGGCGTGAAGGCTGTGCTTGTTGCTTCCAAAGACCTCGATGATGATGTGGTGTATCAGATCGTAAAAGCGATGTTTGATAATCTGGATAATTTCAAAACACTCCATCCGGTATTTGCAACGCTCGATGCAAGCCACATGGTAATGGATAACGGACTTGCTCCGATGCATCCTGGCGCTATCAAATATTTCAAGGAAAAAGGCCTGATTGACTAAGCCTAGCTTTTTATAGTACACCGAAACTCCACTATAAAAATAAGTAAGAGGGATAATGACCGCAACACTTAAGTCCCTGCTGGGAAAATTATGGTTTCGTGTGATACTTGGTTTAGTGCTGGGTATCGTGTTTGGTTTCATCGTAGGCCCTATTAGTGCCGACAATTTCCTTGGTGTCGATGGCAAGACCATCCTGACCGATTATGTCAAACCAGTAGGCACGGTGTTCATCAACCTCATCAAGATGGTGGTGATCCCTCTTATTTTCTTCGCGCTGGTCTTTGGTATCACCAATATGACCGATGAAAGCGCCTTCAAACGTGTTGGTGTTAAATCGGTTGCGGCATACCTGATGACGGGTGCGTTCGCTGTAGTGATCGGCCTTACATTCGGGCATCTATTCCAGCCTGGTATCGGACTAAGCTTGGAAGAATTGCAGGCCACTACGGGAGCTGTAACGTCAGCGGTCAAACCGCCTTCTGACGTGAGCATCATCAAGATGCTGGTGGATATTGTTCCCACCAATATCGTGAAGGCCATGGCAGATGACCATGTCTTGCAGGTCGTGGTATTCGCGATATTCCTCGGCATTACTCTCAACAAAACACGCGCACAAACGGCAAAGCTCACAGAGATCTGCCATGCAGCTGCGTTTGCCATGTTCAAACTCATCGAGATGATCGTGCAGTTCTCGCCATACGGTGTGTTCGCACTGATCTCATGGGTGGTGGGTACGCAAGGACTTGGTATCGTCCTGCTACTTATTAAACTGGTGATCGTTGTGTTTGGTGCACTGCTTACGCAATATTTATTATTCGGCATCATGATCGTGGTGTTCTGCCGCATGTCGCCTATGCCGTTCTACAAGAAGATGCTTGAACCACAGGCGCTGGCATTCTCTACCAGCTCTAGCAAAGCAACCCTATCAACCGCAATGCGCGTGGTGAATGAAAAGATTGGCGTTTCCAAGAGCAATACCTCGTTCGTGTTACCGCTTGGCGCTTCCATCAATATGGATGGCACGGCCATTTATCTGGGTATCTGCGCGCTCTTCTTCTCGCAGCTCTATCAGATACCGCTGGATTCTCACCAGTATTTCGTGCTGATCCTCACCGCAACACTGGGCTCTATCGGTGCTGCTGGTATTCCGGGCGGCTCGCTCATCATGATGGGAATGGTACTGACATCGGTCGGCCTGCCGCTTGAAGGTATTGCGCTGATCGCTGGTGTAGACCGTATCCTTGATATGCTGCGTACCACGGTGAACATCACGGGTGATTCTGTGATCACTGTGATCGTGGATAAATCTGAAGGTACGTTCGACCAGAAGCTTTACGATAATATGGACGTATAGCTTGTCTCCCGACCCTGCGCCTTCGATAAGATCAGGCATTAACGCCTTTACTATTATCGAGATAACGATCGTGATGGTCTTTATCGGGCTATTGGTCGCTGGCATACTTGTCGGGGTGACTATCATCAACGCCGCATCTGTGCGCGCAACGGTTGCGCAATATGAGAAATATACTGCGGCGGTGAATACCTTCGTCAATAAGTATGGCGGTCTGCCGGGCGATCTGAAGAACGGTATCAGTAAAGGCGCGGTATATGATAATAGGCTATGTCCGGCAGCGGGCTGCACATCAGGCGCGCAAGGCCTTGGCGATGGCAACGGTGTCATCGAACATTCCATATTGGTTGATCCGTCATTCTCGGAAGGCGAGCCACTATTGTTCTGGCAACAGCTCTCTGTTGCTAATCTGGTAGACGGATATTACGGCTCAGACCTCACGACCTCTGCGACCCCAAATGCAGGCCTGAATCAGGCAATGCTTTCCAGATATGTACCACCCTCCAAGCTCGGACGCAGCACATATTGGAAAGTACATTCCAACAGCGGGCAGAATTATTATATGCTGAGTGGGATAGGCGCAGGATTGACATTCGAGCGCGTGATCACACCTGAAGAGGCTTACACCATAGATTCCAAGATAGATGATGGCAGGCCAAATATCGGCAACGTGCAGGCGAGGGGCACAGGTATTGATATCAGCGATGCCTATGGCCCGATCACTGCTACGACCGCAGCCACCTGGTCTACTGCGACACCTTCCAGTGTTGCTGTCGGCGATTGTATAACCACTGGATCAACCGCAACGGATACGACCAATACCTATGTGCGGAACGGGTTGCCAGGTAATTCGCCTGCCTGTATCCTGCGTCTGAGGCTTGATTAAATTTAATTGCGAGGGCGTTGACCATTGCCGCGTGGCCCGCGCTGCTGGTCATCACGTTCGCGTGTCACAAAGTTGCGGTCGTCCGGTGATAGCGTTTCACCGGGATGCACATTAGTGATAGCAGGGTTTAGCGATGCTGCTTCTGCATTAAGTTCACGCAGGTTTCCGCCTAGCTGCTTGATGGCGATCATATCTTCACCACGCAGGTTCAGGCCTTGCAGGCGGTCGGCCACACCGTCACCGTTCAGGTCGTTCGCATTACGGCGTTTAGCAGCCTTGGTAAGCCCACCAGTAGACTGTGACGCGCGACGGCGACGACGGCGCTTGCGACCATGATGATGACTGACAAGGGTTGATTCAACGATCTGCTGTGCCAGTTCTTCGTCCTTATCCTGAGCTTCCTGTTGTGCCGTGCCTAATTCATCAACAGCTTTCTCGAGTCCGCCCTCCATGCTGGCGACCAGACGGCTTACCGCACGGTCATGCAGGCTTTTCCATTCTTCCGGCATCTGTGTCACATCGGCAGAGATCTGCTGTGCCGCCGCGACACTGCTTGGGATTTCCTTCGCTGCCATCAGTTTCAGTGAATGGGCAAAACTGCCGACAGCATCGTTGGCTTCCTTGATGCGTGGATCAAGCAGGATATCAGGATTCTGGTGTGCAGCTTCCTGCAGGAGGTTATGGTACATATCCACCATCTCAGCCATTTTACGCGTAACAAATACGCGATCATCCGGCGCAGTATTACCGAGCATTTCTTCTATTGGCTTGTCGCTGAATTTCAGGTTCTTGAACCAGCGCAGGATCTCGCGAGCCAGTTCGATTGATTCTTCGCGTGCAGGGGGTTGCAGTGTGTCAACGGATTGCAGGCGATGCGCCGTATGTTCAATTTGTGTGCTGATCTCAAGTAGGCGGTCGATGGCATTGTGACGCCCCTTAATCTTTGCATCCATATGCTCAAGCCCATCCTCAAGTGTATCAAGCAGGCGAAGCGCGGACTGGCCTTCAAAATCGCGCCAGTTATCATCCAGCCTCTGTGCAAGCGCTGCAAATTTATCTATGCGTGGGTGATTAGCAGGCAGACCACGCAGGCCTTGCTCTGCCAGTGCGATGGCCATCATGCCGGAAGCACCGGTCGCATCTTCCACGGTATGGTTATGTTCAATGCCAGGGATATGGGTTTGTACAGTTGCCAACTGCAACTCATAGAGCTCAACAAGGCGCGATACTGCTTCCGCTTTCGCTGCCTTCTCGGCAGGAGTGCCCTGATCCAGCCATTCTTCCACATCCATATCACCAAAGCTCAGGTTCTTGAGCCAGCGAAGTATGTTGCGTGCTTCTTCAAGTGCTTCCTGGCGCGCAGGCTCTTCCAGCCTGTCGAGTGCATTGATGGCGACCGTGTTGGTAAGTGCGGCCTCGCCGAACAGGGCGATCTGGTCTTCTGCCGGCATATTCTTCTCGGCGCAGAATTTTGCTAATTCGTCGGTGGTCAGGCAGGTGCGTGCCTCGGGTAGTGGTGCAGAAAGATTGGCATCGCTGTAAGGCGTTTCTTCCAGCTCACGCAACATCCATGTGCGGTTCGGTATATCGAGGAAATCAACCTGGCTTAACATACCGCGCAATGAACCGGGTGATGATTGCATGTCCAGTAAATGTTTATACATTTCGCGCGCGCCAACAGCTTCTACATTGGCAACATCCACGCTCATATGCGTAGTGAACGGGCGTTTGAGCCATGTATCATTGGCCAGTGACTGGCCGATAGCAGAGGCAATGGTTACGAAATGTGGAATATATTTTTCATCACCCGGATCGAACGATCCATCATCGAGATACATGCCGATGATATCGTTGCGCAGTACAGCGAGGTTGGTGCGCAGGCCGTCATATTTATGATAATCAGGATGATCGGGGTTGATCAGTGCTTCGTTCTTATATTCTTCAGCAATGATCTTATCAAAATATACGAACTTCTCAGGGTTGAATGCCAGCGCGTAGGCCGGGTCTTTTACCATCTCGGCATGCGCCGCCCAGGTATTTTGTTTTGGTACAATGAACTTACCGACGCTTGGGAAGAAGTGTACATCACTTCTGGCATCGCGGGCATGGCCTGCTGCATTACGCTGGTAATCACGCAGTGACTGGATGATGCGCTCGGCTTCACGGTAGTTCTGCGGCTCGGGAAGGTTAGAGATCTCTGTTTGTCCGGCCGGGTCATAGATGCGCGAATAGGAGGCGCTATCGGTGGCGTTGCCTGGCCTGCCGTCGAAATCATTATGTATGCCGTCTTTACCGCTATCACTTCTGGCCATTACGCTGCCCTAACTAGCTTTAATTTGGCTGTCCTTACCTTCGTTGGCTGCAGTTCCCAGTGCGTATACGCATAATTCTTCGAACGAAACATTGTTCTCCAGTGCGATCTTATGCAGCCGCTCGAAGCTATCCATCACCTCCTGCGGGATCGTGCCCCCGCGGATGGTCGAAAGCCACCATGCCTGATGCTGCAGCGGATGACGCTGCGGATGTGGCTCTCCCACATACACATGGAACGGATATTTTGTTCCGTTAAAGTCACAGGGCACGGTAAAACGCTTCATTGGCGAACCTCTCCAACCTTTTATATTCTAACACAAATTTCCACCTTGATTATGACAATACGATGAAGAAAGATAAAGTACTTTCAACCTTCCCGCTTATCGAAGCGGAAATTGTCGGCATAGGCCTTCATCACAAAGCGGCGGGGGTTCGGATTATGTAGCTCATACGGTATGTTATGGCGTTTTGCGTAGGCGGTGGCGGCCGCCGAGGAATCGAATGACAGCCTGATCTCCTGCGGCATATCGGTCATTCCTGTCCAACCCATTAAATTTTCAATGAAATATGGCTTTTGAGGGGTGAATTCCAGCAGCCATTTATCCTTGGCTTTGCCGGATTGCATGGCGTTCTTGTCAGGCTGGTATATGCGTGCTTTGATCATGCAGGCAATATCCGATATTCTCTAAAAGAATGCAATAGGGACTGATGGTTATTTTTTAGACGCAGCAATGATGCTCTCCAGTTCCTTTTCCAGTGCGCCGTCGTGGTCGGTGATATGTTGCTTCAGGCAATGATCCAGCGCCTGGAATAATTTCTCCACAACAAATGATTCGGTCGGGGTGAGGGACTTTCCGGAGCGGCTTTGTTCGCAGTAATCCATCAAGTATTTGCAAATGGTCTTGATCAATGGGAACGCAAATACCTCTGCCTGCCCTTTGATATTAGAAAGCGGCTTGAAAATATCTGCGTAAAGTGTTTTGAGGTTACCTTCCAGTTTGGTCGCGTTGATCTTCTGCGCGATAATATCCATATCATTTTTCGTGATATCAAAGAAATTTAGTTGTGCTTCTTTGATATGATTTTCGCAGGCAGCAATTTTTTCTGGCGTGAATATCTGATTCAGCGGAGTCGAGTCTCCCAACATTTTGCGGATCGATTGATCAGCTTCATACGCCACGGGTTGATTTTGTTTTGGTGAGTCCATGCTCGGTTACTTATGTTGATTCGTTATGTCTGATCACACGCACTTCTGTTTTGCGGCGGTCTTGTTCAGGCGGCATTTCCTTACGCTCTTTACGGCGACATGGGCCTTTGTAGGTATCTGCTGTAATGAACATACGCGGAGAATCGATCACAGCCGTGAGGCGTTCACATAAATCTGGTGCGTTAAGTGGCTTAGGCAAAACCTCATTTACACCGGCATCACGCGCTTTCTGTAGTTGTTCTGCTTCGAGTACATCAGCCATCATGATAACAGGAATATAAGGGTTTGGTGAATGCGGTGAATGTCTGAGTCTTGAAACAAAATCAAACCCTGAGAGTTTTAGCATTTCTTCACCGGAGAGAGCTTTTACTTCGTTCTCTGTACTGGTTGCGAGGGCTTTTAATTCTGCATCAGCAATCACCAGATTGATTCGAATATCACGCAATATCTGTACGGCGCTGGATGGTGTATGTGCCACATATGTGCTTGTGAAGCCGAATTCAGCAAGCATCTTGCTTACAAGGGCCGTTACTTGCTCGCTGTTATTAATGATCAGGATGTTAACGGTCTTAACTCTAATGACAGCATTGGAGCTGAGGTTTTTAAGTGCGTTGTAATTTATATTCACAAAAAAACTTGCCTAGTGACGGAATGGACTAAGCTATACACATATCTCAAAATTGTACAATATATAAATGGCAATTAATGATTTGTAGCGCAATGGTGCGTTCAGGTCACGGCCTATATTATCGCCTGTTGTGACGATGTTGCCTCTTGTTTCGTCTGTGGTGCTTGTTCTCCGTGCTTCTCGTGGGTCGATGTGTTTCAGGTGTTCCTAGTTCCGGTAAGAAGATCAGGCTGCCGGTGATGGTGTTGGCTTCCTGCACGCGGATGATGATAGGCTGGCCAATAGTGAAGAACATTTTCGTGCGCTGGCCTTTAAAACGTGCGTGTTGTTTATCGAATACAAAGAAATCACCTTGTAAATTGCGCACAGGTATAAAGCCTGTCACGCCGCAATCTGCAAGCGATACGAATAATCCATATTCATTGAGTGATACGATCGTACCGGAAAATGTATTGCCGATATGTTTGCTCATGAATGAGACTTTGTAGCGGTCGGAGGCATCGCGCTCTGCCATCATCGCTTTGCGCTCGGTCTCAGAGATGTGAAGTGCTACCGTATTCAGATTGTGCATCACGTTTCTTTTCTTATCGCCGCTTATGACCTTAATGAGTGAGCGGTGCACTACCAGATCGGAATAGCGCCGTATCGGTGAGGTGAAGTGACAGTATTTCTGCAGCGCCAAGCCGAAATGACCAAGATTTTCGTTGCTGTAGTAGGCTTGCATCTGAGAGCGCAGCACGGCGGTATGGATCATGAATGCACCGGGATCATCTGCGCTGGCTTTTAAAACACGGTTTAAGTGTGTGGCGGTGATAGCACCGTTTTGCAATGAGTATCCTGCCAGTTTCAGGAAATTACGCAAATCATCAAGCCGCTCTTCTGCTGGGTGTTCATGAACACGGTAAATACCGGGTGCTTTGTTCTTAAGCAGGTAATCGGCTGCTGCCACATTCGCTGCGATCATGAAAGATTCAATCAAACGATGGCTCTCAAGTTGTACACGTGGTGCAATATTTTCTACGTTGCCCGCGGCATCGAACACTATTTTATACTCAGGCAACGAAAGTGCCAGAGCGCCGCGCTTATCGCGTTCTGCGGCAAGAGCCTTGTATGCTGCAAACAACGGCTCGATGATGGTAGTACGCAGCGGATGCTCACTGCCTGTATCGTGCACGGCCTGCAATTCATTATATGTGAAGCGGTAGCGTGAGCGCATCAATCCGCGCACGAATTTGTAACGCTTCATGTTGCCGTGATGATCTATCCATACATGCACGGCAAGACAGTATCTATCCTCATTCGGATTCAGCGAGCACAAGCCGTTCGATAAACGTTCCGGTAACATAGGTATCACGCGGTCTGGGAAATAGACCGAATTGCCGCGTTCGAATGCGGAGCGGTCAAGGGCGCTGTCTTCCGTAACATAATGCGCCACATCAGCAATAGCGATGAGCAGGTGGAAACCGTCTTTGTCTGGCTTGGCATACACCGCATCGTCGAAGTCTTTTGCATCCTCTCCGTCAATGGTAACCAGCGGGTATTCACGCAGATCTTCCCGGTCGTCGGAAAGTACAGGTGTTTCTGCTTTCTCTGATTCGTCCACAGCTTCCTGCGGAAAGATGGAAGGCAGGTTGTGCATGTTAGCAGCAATCAGACTTGCTGCCCGCGGAGAATCCATTCTGCCTAAACGTTCAGTGATCTTTGCATAGGTCATGCTCATGGAAGGCATGCCTGGTATGGTGATGCCGCTTACCAGCTCGCCATGCTGTGCGCCGTTGGCATCCGCCAGCGACACTATGTAACTTTCTTTATTCTTGCGCGAGACCGGCTCGATAATGCCGCCATCTGATGTTTTTACGAATACACCGATCACCTGCTTGGCTTCTTCGGCAGGCATGACGCGTATCACCATGGCATGATACAGGTGCGGTTTGATACGGCGCAGGCGTGAAAGGATCTTGTCCCCGATCGCAGCGGCGCGTCCCCGACCAGATTCGGTCACTACGATATGTGGCGGTTTATGGCGTGGACTCCACTTCAGCGGCTGGGCGATGAGCTCGCCATCTTCTGAAATACCAATGACAGTAAGCACACAAACGTTCGGCAGGTTAGGGGAAGAGTCATGCTTGCCGCCGTGCTGCTGCTTGTGTTTGCCGCGGTGCTTATCTTTTTTGCGTGGGCGTGAAGGCTTCTTTGGCATGTATCCCTATCATGCCAGAGTAATCATTTTCTCACAAGCAGATTAGCTGCCGTGTGCCCAGCCTTTGCCGCTAGCGCCACGATCATCCGTGCGGTCTGTCCAGTTGCGCTGTTGCTTCGCGGCAGCAAGGCGTTCATTTGCCAGCGCCATACCTGCCTCGCTTAGCGGAATATTCTGCGTATTTGCAATATCTATAACACGTTTAGTGTTAGCGCGTATCTTCTGATCCACAACATCTGCAATGTCTTTTATGCTGAGTGGAAGGCCTGCGCGTTTATGTTTTACTTCCATGCCTACAGCGATAACGCCGCCGGCATTGGTGATAAAATCAGGGATATATATTTTACCCAAATCATGCAGCATTTGCCCATGACGCGGCTCGGCCAGCTGGTTGTTCGCTGCGCCAATGATGTATTTCGCTTTTATCTGCGGGATGGTAGTGTCATCAAGGCACTTGCCCATTGCACACGGTACATACACATCGACATTTTGTCTGTGGATGTCAGCAGGCGGAACAACCTGCACATGTGCAGAGTATCTACGTTTTAGTTGCTCAGGTTTGTCGTTGATATCGGCAACGATGATCTGCGCACCTTCATCAATCAGAAGTTCTGCCAGCTTGCCACCCACATTGCCAAGACCCGAGATGGCGAATTTTCTATGCAGCAGATTCTCAACACCAAGCGTTTGTTTGATGGCAGCAAGAATGCCTTGTGCTGTAAAGGGCGAGGGATTGCCGCTGAACTGGTCATGGCCAACGCCGGACACATGGTTTGTTTCCTGCGCGATGATCTTCATGTCCTCTACTTTGGTGCCGACATCCTCTGCGGTAACATATGCATGTTGTGGATATTGCTGTGCGAATTTTTCGATGGCCTGACCCATGGCGCGCATCAACTTTTCGCGCTGCGGGCTGCCGATGGGGTATTGGGTTGCATCTCCTATGATAACGGCTTTGCCGCCACCCAGCCCATCGTCAGCTGCGGCAGACTTATAGGTCATACCAGCAGAAAGACGTAACACATCTTCCAGCGCTAACGTTTCGGCTGGTTTGCCGCTGCTTGCAGCTTCATCGGCATAGGTATACATCCGCAGGCCACCAAGTGAAACACCAAGACCATCTTTTGCATGACCAATAGATGAGTTGTGTACTGAAATGAAACCGACAAGGCCGGTTTCCGCATCGGTTACCTTCACAACTTTTTCGTATGTGCCTGGTACAAGCCTGTTAATTTCCGATTGGGATATCTCGGTCAATTCAACCATGAAACACTATCCTATACATCATTTGCATATACTATTATGTTTCGCACGGTCTTGGGCATATTACAAGCTGCAAATGTAAATTACGAACAGCAATTATAATGCTGTTTTATAATGATTATTTACGCTTTTTTCTTGCTTTTTGCAGAGGCCTTTTTGGCGGGCTTCTTTTTTTTGCCGCCTTTTTCAGCTTTAGCTGCCAGCAGCGGCAGTGCTTCCTCTAATGTAAAGCTGTCGATGGATGCATCCTTAGGCAAGGTAGCATTGATCTTTCCATGCTTCACATATGGACCATACTGGCCTTTATAGAGTGCTACATCTGCATCATCATCCGGATGTTTACCAAGTACGCGCAGCGGTTTTGCCCCGACGCGTTCACCTTTTTTCGGCGCGGTGGCGATCACTTCAACAGCACGGTTGATACCGATGGTGAGCATATCTTCCGACGCGGGCAGGGTGGTGAATTTACCATCATGCAGAAGGTAAGGACCAAAGCGGCCATTATTCACGATGATCGGTTTGCCGGTATCCGGATGTGCGCCAAGTTCACGCGGCAGTGCCAGCAAATTAAGCGCGATTTCGAGCGTAACTTCATCTGGCTTCATGGTTTTAAGCAGGCTGGCACGCTTTGGCTTCTTCTCTTCACCGATCTGCACATAAAAACCATACGGCCCTTTGCGCAGCGAGATATCTTCACCGTTTCCATTTTTACCCAGAACTTTAGGAAGTGCCATGCCGCCTGATTCATCGCCTTCGTTCGGTGTGCCGCTTTCGCCGAACTGCGCTTTATAATTACATTCAGGGTAGGCGTCGCACGCAATATATGGACCGTAGCGGCCAATTTTAATACCGAGCGTGCCACTTGCACATGCTGGGCATTTGCGCGGGTCTTTACCATCTTTGCTTGCGCCGAATGCGTAGGCAGCTAGCAGTTGGTCGAGGGCAGCAAGCACATCAGAAATTTTCAGCTCACGGCTTTCTTCTATCTTAGTGATAAAATCTTTCCAGAATTCACGCAGTACTTCTTTCCAGTCACGATCACCGGCGGAAATATCATCCAGCTTGCCTTCGAGATCGGCAGTGAATCCATATTCTACATAACGTTCAAAGAAGCTGACCAGGAATGCGTTCACCAGGCGACCCAGTGATTCCGCGATGAAGCGTTTCTTATCCAGCTTCACATACCCGCGATCCTGTAACACGGAGATGATCGCTGCATAGGTTGAAGGGCGGCCAATGCCAAGCTCTTCCAGTTTTTTTACAAGGCTTGCTTCCGAATAACGTGGCGGTGGTTCGGTAAAATGCTGCTCCGGGGTTATTTCTTTCGCTGTCAGCATTTCGTTCTGAGAGAGTGTAGGCAGGCGGGTATCGTTTTCGTCTTCCTCATCGTCACGGCCTTCACGATACAGTTTAAGGAATCCTTCGAACTTAATCACTGAACCTGTGGCGCGGAACACTGCCTGGCTATCGGTGGCATTGATGTCAACGGTGGTCTGGTCAAACACAGCACTTTCCATTTGGCTTGCTACCATGCGCTTCCAGATAAGCTCGTAAAGATCACGCTGGTCACCTGACAATCCTGATTTCTCAGCTGTACGCGTTACATCGGTCGGGCGGATGGCTTCATGTGCTTCCTGTGCATTCTTTGATTTGGTTTTATATGCCCGCGCCGCAGTTGGCAGGTAATCGCTACCCAAGGTTTTGATATAATCACGCGTAGCATTCAGGGCATCCTGTGATACGGTAACACCGTCGGTACGCATGTAAGTGATCGATCCATCTTCATACAGCTTCTGTGCGACCTGCATGGTGCGTTTTGCACCGAAACCAAGCTTGCGTGCTGCTTCCTGCTGCAAGGTAGAGGTGGTGAATGGTGGGGCAGGGTGGCGGCGTACTTCTTTGGCTTCGACACTCGCAACCTTATATTCTTTTGTTTTAAGCGCTGAAACAATGGTGTTTGCTTCTGCTTCATT
Organism: uncultured Rickettsiales bacterium; assembly: GCA_964535825.1. GTDB lineage: Bacteria > Pseudomonadota > Alphaproteobacteria > Rickettsiales > SXRF01 > CAZAQK01. The sequence goes on along the minus strand of CAZHUC010000006.1, from coordinate 51,057 downwards.
TACGACTGAGAATTTTTCTAATTTCTCACCGTTGTAATAGGTAAGCCGCGCATTAAACGGCACGTTCATATGCGTGAGCATTTCAGCTTTGATGTCCCAGTATTCACGGCTGATGAATTTTTCAATTTCCTCATCGCGTTCGCAAATCAGGCGCAGTGCCACAGACTGTACGCGGCCAGCCGATTTACTACCCGGCAGTTTGCGCCACAACACAGGCGACAAGGTAAAGCCCACCAGATAATCTAGCGCGCGGCGCGCCTGCTGTGCATTGACCAGCGCCATATCAATATCACGCGGGTTTTCAAACGCGGCGGTTACGGCTTTTTTGGTGATTTCATCAAACGTTACGCGATGAACAGAAAGGCCTTTATGTATAGCCTTAGATTGTTTCAGTGCTTCCAACACATGCCACGAAATCGCTTCCCCCTCGCGGTCAGGATCGCTTGCGAGATAAAGACTGTCTGCTTCTTTTACGGCCTTGGCGATGGCGGAGAGGTTCTTTTTTGCATCCGCATCTACCTCATAGGTCATGGCAAAATCTTCATCGGGGCGAACCGAGCCATCTTTCGAGGGCAGGTCGCGCACATGGCCGAACGATGCAAATACTTGATAATCCTTGCCTAAATATTTATTGATGGTTTTAGCTTTGGCGGGGGATTCGACAATGACGACGTGCATGAAACCTGATAAACCGTTGACAGTAGTTAATATATGGTAATAAATCTAACCGCCCGCTAATGTAACCATGTGGGCGCGAAAGTCCACAAATTAATAATGTCAGGGCGTAATGACCAGCAAAAACAGAGATTCATGGACACAGCGCAGTGGCAGAGCACCGCTTTCGGAACAGGAATTTCAAAGAATTCGTAAGGCAGCGAGAGACCTACCCGAAATAGCGCAGCAACTTTACGAACACCTGACACGCGAACAAGAGGTGTTATTTGCCCACGACTTTCTGGATATTCGTGATGTGGGGATCAGTCGCTCGAGGGATGATGCATTCGCAGGTCTTGAGCGCATGTCTGGAGAAGACATGACGATGGCAACGGAAGAATGGTTTAAAAAAGTGGCGCGCTTTTATCTCCGTGCTGCTAATGCGCTGATGCAGCGTAAGCTGGATGAAACTAAACCTTGGGATGCGAAGGAGATGCAGAGTGTACCTGTTGTAGCACTAAGCCTTCTATCAAGCATATTAAAGAATATGCATAATATCGAAGAGGTGTTCCCGCCAGGGCAGGTAAAAAAGAAACAATAAAGCTAGCGCGCGTTCGCAGCCGAAGCACCTTGCGATGGCAAATGTACTTCTGCGCCGATCGAAGTTCCGCGAGAACCTTGACCTTTATCTTGACCACGCATGCGCTCAATATCGCAGACGGTAAAATTCTCAGCAGGAGTTTGTGGTGAAGCCAGCACTATACTGGGTTTTTTTTCATCACGAGTAGTAAGGGCATCTATAAGATCATGCGACGGCGGTGGTACAACACCTAGTAAAGATTCTATTTGAAAAGGGCTGATTACTGTTTCCAAGATCAGTGCTGGATCAAAGCTATCATGTGCGAAATGGCCTATGATTCTTTCTCTGAGCGGCAGTGTATATCTTTCTTGGCCAATATTTCTAACGAGTAATGGATGTGGGTGGCTTAGGGATTGGAAAAGAATGCTGAGGGCATGGAAAATCCGCCCGCGGTTCAATTGCAGATCAGGAGATTCTGCTGAGAATTCTAGCAACATGTAAGCTTTGCCGTCTTCCGTGCATGCGATGTGGTCTAACAGTGTGTCTTTATTTTTTTTGTCCGGCGTATCTGCTTTCATTTCTGCACGTAGCTTGAAGAGATTCAGCATGCTTACAAAGTTATTTTCTCTGTCGGTATCGTCTAACCAGCTGCTTACACCATTTCTACCAGATAGTTTCGACAGATTATTTTGTATCGCCTGCACTGTGTGCAAAGGAAGTATATCAAACCCGGTGGTATGAATGGCGTATTTACCGGACGAGGACATGACATCATCCAGTAGAGGTCGTAACTTTGCCAAATTGACTGTTTGATCTGAAGATAATGAATCCGCAATAACGGCATCAAGTACATAATCAGGAATACGCCTTAAACTATCCATCTGCTCTGCGGTAAATGCTTCTACCAAGGCAGAGTCCACAGGATCGTGGACTGGCCTCTCAGAGTTGATTTTGAGGTTATAATAACTCTTTTCCAGGGCCTTTCGTGTTTTTGGTGCGACCTTTCCTTTTTCGACAGTAGAATCTTTTAACCTTCTGATATAATCGTTGAGTGAGTAGATTAAATCTTCTGTAAAAGGTGTATCAGCCGAGCGGAAAAGCAAAATTTCGCGTGCTCTGAAAAGATCGTTATTTGAAATGGCATCAAAGAATATCTTGCGATCTGGATCAGAGAGCGAAAAAAGGCTCTGCAAAGATTGAAAACCGTTAATATCAAACTCCCCTGTTTTAGGGGAGGTAACGGCATCGGTAAGAAACCTGAGATATGGTGTGCCAGGAAACAATTTGCTTTCTATGTCTTTAGAAAGTTTTTCTTTCGCAGTGAGGAGTTCTTTTAACATCGCGTACATCGGGCCTGATATGCTACCTAGATCAATCCTCAGAACAACTTTTTGATCTTTAGTGATCTGGGCTAATCTGGCAGCTTGCCGAGCCGCATTATTGGCTTGATAGTTGGGAACTTCCATATCCAGATTCCTGTAGCCTGTATCCGGGGCAATATCAGTAGAATCGACATGGCCTTGTGATCTATACACTTTTTTCCATCTGTCGAGCGCCTCTTCAACGATTTTGGGATTGGCATCAGCGGGCAGGCATTGCAGCGGGTCGACCTCACCCATTCTATATTCTGTCAGTCGCGTACTATCTTGGGCGTGCATAGGCAACCCCGATACGATCAGGTTATCGCCTTCTCTGTGCATATCCAATCGCCATTTAGCAAGATCCTCAGCCTTCACATCGATCAGCGTGCCGATCTTTTCTGGGGGCGCAGCAACTTCTACACGCTCAGGGCGTTCCGACTGCACACGATCGACGAATGTCAGGTTGTTACGGACATCCTCACGGCCAGATGGGTTCAGGTCATCAGGCGTTGCCGGGCTACTTACCGTGTGCTCCGTGTGTGGTGTAGGTCTATTCTGAAGTGTATTCAACAGGCCAATGCTACCAACACCTGCAGCAATGAGCTTGAACCATTGCTTATTCATATTAAACCGCTGAATCCTTAAAGCTTCATCGCGTGCTAGTTTCGCAGCTTCCGCTTCAGTCAATTTTCTTGGTGTTGGTTTTATCGGATTGATTGCCATTCAATTCCCTGTTTTGGCGCACATTTTTTGGTCATTTATCTTAAAGATTATGTGGAATATTTGCAACCACAACAATTAATCTGTTGTTATATCTATATTATTTCCTATAGAAACTTTTCCGCCAGCGCTGCGGCGTAGCTTGCCTGCCAGCTCCAGCTCCAGAAGCACTGTGAGTGCGGCAGAAGGTGTGATCTGACACTGCGTCACCAACTCATCCATGGAAACGGGTGTGAGGCTTAATTTTTCAGCGATCAATGAGCGAGCTTTCTGCAGCTCTGATTCATCATCAATGGAAGACGGCGGTGCGAGGTCAAACAGTGTTTTGGGTGTTTCGCCCAGTGTCGTTCCGCGCAAATGGCCGATGCCTTGCAAAATATCTCCAGCAGCTTCCACCATGATCGCACCTTGCTTGAGTAGCTGGTTGCAGCCTTTGCTGCGCGGGTCGAGTGGTGAGCCGGGCACGGCAAATACTTCACGGTTATATTCGAGAGCGAGGCGTGCTGTAATGAGCGAGCCGGATTTTGGCGATGCTTCAACCACAACGCTGCCAAGGCTCATACCTGCGATGATACGATTCCGTCCCGGGAAGCTTCCTGCAAATGGCGCAAGGCCGAAAGGCTGTTCACTGATGATAGCGCCACTCTCACGGATCTGCGCATAGAGCGATGCATTCTCTGGTGGATAAATATTATCAATACCGCCGGCAATCACACCCACTGTGCCAGATGCCAGCGAGCCTTTATGGGCAAAGGTATCAATGCCGCGTGCTAAGCCGGAAACCACAGTGATGCCAGCATCTCCCAGATCCTTTGCAAGTTTTGCAGCGAACTGGCAGCCGGCAGCCGATGCATTGCGCGCGCCTACCATGCCGACACAATCTTTTTTCCACAGTTGTGAATGTCCTAGCATCGCGATCACAGGCGGTGCATCCGGTATGGAATGTAATATCGCAGGATAATCTGCTTCACCATACATGATAAGGCGTGCGCCAAATTTCTGTGTGAGGGTTATTTCCTTTTCAGCAGCGTCCTTATCATAAGCGGTCAGCGGATTTTTTCTGCCTCCACGAACAGACATTTCTGGCAAAGCAGCCAATGCTTTTTCCGCTGTACCAAAACGACGAATGAGTTGAAAGAAAGTCACAGGGCCGACATTCAGCGTGCGTATCAAACGCAGCACATCAGATAGCTTATCGCCTGCAAGGCTTCTGTGGTGCATGGTGAATGCAGGAAGGATCATGTTTTCTTCTTCCCGATCTTTGGCTCTGTGCCTTCGCGCATGCGTTTGATATTCGCACGATGTGTCCAGGTGATCAGCATGGCGAGCAGCAGCACAAATACCAGTAATTCCATGTTGTCCTTCATGAGAGGAGGGATGGCAAGAAACCATAATGCACCGATGGAAGCGGCGGATACCATACGCATCGCCAACAACTCGATCAGCCAGAAGATACACAATGTTATACCAAGGCCAACATCCAGTGCGAAGATGACACCAAAGGCCGTGGCCACGCCTTTGCCGCCCTTGAATTTCAGCCATGCAGAAAATACATGTCCGAGCACAGCTGTAAAAGCAATAGCGCAAAGCCAGCCACCAGCAATATCAAAATGCTTGGCGATGGTTACGGCAAGGAATCCTTTGCCTGCATCCAGCAATAACGTTGCAATGCCGAGTTTTTTATTGCCGGTACGCATGACATTGGTAGCACCGATATTACCGGACCCGATATTGCGGACATCACCAAGGCCTGCGGCGCGCGTGAGCAGTAGGCCGAATGGGATCGAGCCAAGGAGGTACGCGGTGATGAGTGCAAGAAATTCCATAAGCATTATTTATGACATTGTATCCAACAATCCCTGCAGCATATAGCTTGCCGCCAACTTATCAACCAGTTCGGCGCGGCGTGCGCGTGACATGTCGGCTTCGTCGGTCATCATGCGCTGCACTGCCATGGTGCTCATGCGTTCATCCCACAGCAGCATGGGCAGTGTAATGGTCTTTTCCAGGTTGGAAACGAACGTGCGTGTGGACTGGCAGCGCGGGCCTTCCGAGCCATCCATATTCACAGGGTACCCGATGACCAATCCGCCAACTTTTTGCTCTGCGATAATGGCGGCAAGTGTGGCGGCATCTTTGGTGAATTTGCTTCGGCGGATGGTGTCATAGGGGGTGGCGATGGTGCGCAAAGCATCAGATAGGGCAAGGCCGATGGTCTTATCGCCCACATCCAGTCCCAAAAGGCGGGTGTGAGAAGGCAGGGCAGCAGAGAGTTCAGCAGGGGTTTTTAAGAGCATGTTTGGCACAATATATACTTGTCATTACACGATAATGCCATTAAAACCAGCTCTATCCCTAAAACTAAGGAATTTTTATGTCTTTAGACAAAGCAACTGTGACCAAAATTGCCAAGCTCGCTCGCATCAAACTGGAAGACAGCGAGAAGGATCATTACGCCAAAGAAATATCAGGCATCCTGAACTGGATAGAGCAGCTTGCCGAAGTGAAAACCGATGGCGTGCCGCAGATGACCTCAGTGGCCAACATGGCGCTGCCTTGGCGGAAAGACGTGGTGACCGATGGTAACCAGCAAGAGGCCGTGCTCAAGAACGCACACGGTGCTGAGTATGGCTGTTTCTCTGTGCCGAAGGTTATCGAGTAAATTATGGACGATAAAACCTTCATTGCATCCTATGTGGCCAGCGAGGCGGAACGTATCAATGAGCGCCTGAAGAAGATGGTGCAATCTGATACGCAGCCCACCGATGAAGAGCGTGATGCGGTGATAAAAGACATAGAGACAACACTGGCACGGTTGCAAAGCGCACTGTCCCAGATTTCGATAGAAGATCTAGAAGAGGATATAAAACTGGATGAAAAACTCCCTCAATAAACTAACACTCGCAGACATGCGTGATGGCCTGAAATCCAAACAGTTCTCGGCTGTAGAGCTTGCGGATGCGCACTTAAAAGAAGTTGAAAAGACCAATGCGCAATATAACGCCTTCATCACCATCACGCGTGACAAGGCGATGGAAATGGCCAAAGCATCAGATGCAAAACTGGCGAAAGGCGCAGGCGGTCTTATTGAAGGTATACCTGTTGGTGTGAAGGATTTGTTCTGCACCAAAGATGTGCTGACAACCGCGGCCTCACACATTCTCGATGGCTTCAAGCCACAATATGAATCTACCGTCACCACCAATATCTGGAATCAGGGTGGTGTGATGTTGGGCAAGCTGAACCTTGATGAATTTGCGATGGGATCAGGCAATATCACCAGCTATTACGGCAATGTACAAAATCCATGGAAGAAAAAAGGCAGCGATGCACCACTTGTTCCGGGTGGTTCTTCTGGTGGATCAGCAGCTGCGGTTGCGGCAGATCTCTGCCCAATAGCATTAGGCACAGACACGGGTGGTTCTATCCGCCAGCCTGCAGCGTTCTGCGGTATCGTGGGTATCAAACCGACCTATGGCCGCTGCTCGCGCTGGGGTATTGTGGCGTTCGCAAGTTCTCTCGATCAGGCAGGGCCAATCACACGCAACGTGCGTGATTCTGCCATTATGCTCAAAGTGATGTGCGGGTATGATGCCAAGGATTCCACCTCGGTGAACATGCCAGTGCCAGATTTTGAAGCGGCACTTACCGGCAACATCAAAGGCAAGCGCATCGGTATCCCGAAAGAATATCGCCCTGATGGATTGAATGAAGAGATCGCAGCCATGTGGGATAACGGCATTAAACTGCTGAAAGAAGCAGGTGCCGAGATCGTTGATATTTCACTGCCACATACCAAATATGCGCTGGCGACCTATTATGTTATCGCGCCGGCAGAAGCATCATCAAACCTCGCTCGTTATGATGGTGTACGTTATGGCCTGCGTGTGCTGCCAGAAGGCGGCGGACTTAATGATCTGTATGAAGCCACACGCGCGGCAGGATTCGGCAATGAAGTAAAACGCCGCATCATGATCGGCACGTATGTACTCTCAGCTGGATATTATGATGCGTATTACAAAAAAGCGCAGAAAGTGCGTCATCTCATTGCAGAAGATTTCCGCAAGGCATTCGAAAAAGTGGATACGATTTTAACACCAACTGCACCTTCCGCTGCATTCGGGTTTGATTATAAACCAAGTGATCCGGTGGAGATGTATTTGAATGACGTATTCACCGTGCCAACCTCTATGGCTGGCTTGCCGGGCATTTCCATTCCAGGCGGCCTGAACAAGGATGGCCTGCCCCTTGGCTTGCAACTTATTGGCAAACCATTCGATGAAGAGTGCGTATTGAATACCGCTTACGCGCTGGAACAAGCCATTGGCTTTAATGCTAAGCCACAAATGCAGGAGGCCGCATGAGCCAGATGATCAAAGGTAACACAGGTGATTGGGAGATCGTTATCGGTCTGGAAGTACACGCCCAGATAACCACAAACTCAAAACTATTCTCCGGTGCTTCCACCGCATACGGTGCAGAACCTAATGCTAACGTGGCATTTATTGACGCCGGTATGCCGGGTATGCTGCCTGTCATCAATGAAAAGGCAGTGGAGCAGGCGGTGCGTACCGGCCTTGCCATCAAGGCGCAGATCAATTTGAAAAGCGTGTTCGACCGCAAAAATTATTTCTACGCCGACCTTCCGCAAGGCTACCAGATTTCGCAGTTCCTTGATCCTATCGTGGGCAAGGGTGAGATACTGCTGGATATGCCGGATGGCGTTGTCAAAAAAGTAGGCGTGACGCGCATTCATATCGAGCAGGATGCCGGTAAAAGCCTGCATGAATATAATCCCAAGAACTCATATATCGACTTAAACCGCGCAGGTGTTGCGCTGATGGAAATTGTCTCCGAGCCAGACATGCGCTCTGCCGATGAAGCGGCCGCATACATTAAAAAACTGCGCTCCATTGTGCGCTATATTGGCTCATGCGATGGTGACATGGAAAAGGGCAATCTGCGCTGCGATGCCAACGTATCTGTGCGCAAACCCGGCCAGCCTTATGGCACACGCTGCGAGATCAAGAACGTGAACTCCGTGCGCTTCCTGCACAAAGCCATTGAATTCGAAGCAATGCGCCAGGTAGAGATCATTGAATCCGGCGGTACGATCGATCAGGAAACACGCCTGTTCGATTCCAGCAAAGGTGAAACCCGCACCATGCGCAGCAAGGAAGACGCGATGGATTATCGCTACTTCCCAGACCCGGATCTGCTGCCGCTGGAATTTTCGCAGGAATATGTAGATGCCATCAAGGCGACATTGCCGGAACTTCCGGATGAAAAAAAAGCGCGCTACATGAGCGAGTATGGCTTGTCTGCGTATGATGCGGAGGTCATCGTATCCGAGCAGAATTACACCGAGTATTATGAGGCACTCGCCGCCAAGCATAACCCGAAAATTGCCGCAAACTGGATGACGGCAGAACTCTTTGGCCGCCTGAACAAACTCGGTGTGGATATTGAGAATTCACCGATCGATACGGCAAAATTCTCGGGCCTGCTTGCACTTATTGAAGACAACACCATCTCCGGCAAAATTGCCAAAGACGTGCTGGACTTCATGGTAGAAACCGGTAAGGACGCAGCCACTATCGTCGAAGAAAAAGGCTTGAAGCAGGTAACCGACCTCGGTGCCATTGAAAAGGTCATCGACGAGGTAATGGCCGCAAACCCAGACAAAGTTGCCGAGTATCGCAGCGGTAAAGATAAGCTGTTCGGATTCTTCGTAGGCCAGACACTCAAGGCTTCCGGCGGCAAGGCCAACCCTGCTGCGGTGAATGAGTTACTGAAGAAGAAATTATCTTAAGTTAACTTGGCATAAACTTTGCTCATGATAGTGTATTAACACATGAGGTTGGCCCGTGCGCGTTTATTATATTTTGCCATTTCTGATGCTTACCGGTTGCGGTATTCCACCTAGCGACATTGCGATTGGTGGGGCGGTAAGTTATGCACTGTTCGGTGATGAGATCGAAGAGATCAAACAAGAAGACCTCAAAGATCCCAAAACCTACACCGATGCCGTGCCACCACAGGCAAAAAGTAGTGCCAAGCAAGTGGCCACCAACGTGCGCGACAATGTCCGCCATAACACTAAGAAATTGAAGGAATGGTGGTTCTACGATCCTGAGAAGGATAGAAAGCATGCCCGCGCCATTCCCGTGTCATATTGTTACGCGGTCATGCAGGATATTGTATGTTATCGCCAGCCGATGCCGGGCTGGGAAACCCGTCTTGTAGGTTATCAGGGCACGGGGGCAGAGCCGCCGCCGGTGGCGACGACCAAGCCACTACCAACCTTGGCGCAGAATTCAGCAAAGCTGCCTGAGAACCGCCTGCTAAGTACAAAGCCGGTATTTGAGAAGATACCTGCCGATCTGGAAAAAGAAAAGAAAGAGACCGATGGGTTTACCATGCCGGTGACCGATGCAGCGCAGGAGATCCTGCCCGACCCCACAAGCGCACCGCAGCTTTAGCCCATTCGTAGGCCATTTTGTCTGGGTGTGTGTGCCATTGTCGCTTCACTCCACTCATAGGCCTGTATAGGGGCTGCGGCGAGCTTTTTTAGGACATTCTTTGCATCCAGCGGCTCTGTGTTGTCACGAATGTCGAACGCCAGCGAATATCCATTAGCGGTTTCTTCTACATGGGCACTGGTGGTAGGCAGCTTGCAACCAAAGGTGATGCTTGCTTCGATGTCATCACGTTGTTCTTTGGTCAGCGCTTCGCTACCTTGAAGTGTTACAGCGAGATAGCTGGCTTCGTTGCCTTCGTACTGCTTCTCCTCAAATATGATCTGCTCAGGCCGTATCATTATTTTACTGATCTCATAGACCAATCTGGCCAGATTTCGTTTTGCCTGCATCGTATCATCAGCTTCTGCGGGCTGGGCTTTGCGTGCTAGCGGCGCTGCATGAGCGCGTGGCTTTACAACTTTTTTTACCTTGGGTTGGGCAGGAGGCTTTGGCATATCTTCGGCAGCCGTTTCAAATGTTGGCTCTAGGCTGTCATCTTTTTTTGGACCTTGCTTTGCAAGCAAGGCCGTTGCCAGTATCTTGATGGGATGTCCTAATGCTTTCCTGGCAGTAAGCGTGAATGCGATAGGAGCATCGGCCTGATCAGCGTGTGTGTCGATCGCGGTGATGTTTAGTTCAGCAAGTTTAGCGATGGCTTCTACCCGTTCAACTTTCGAGAATATCTTATCTGATGGAAACGATATGGTGATCGCAGTGCTGTCAGTATCTGCTGCAGGGACATCCTGTATTATCATCTTGTCAAAACTGACATAGCGCTCTTTACTGTGCGGGAATAGAGAGCCAAATTTTCGTTTGGCGCGCATCCAATCGATAGCTTCAATATCATCTGCCATCATTATCTCATTGTATCGAAGCCATCGCAGCTTGGGCAGTGGATGGCCCACTCTGTCTGGCTGTGACCACAGGCACTACAGGTCCATAATGTGGCCAGATCATCCGTGTGGGCTGCAACGGTCTGTAATATCTTGGCGTGTTTCTTGCGCGCGCTGCCTGCAAGGCTTTGGATGGTGGAGGCGAGTTGTGCATGCTTAGAGCTGCGCCATGCCTTGAACAAAAGCTGGATGGCTTTATCCGGGCGGCCGGATGCTGCATGTGTGCGTGCCAGCAGTAAGGTGGCAGGCACGAAATCACCCAGTAATTTACTGGCCCGCGCTGCCTGCCTGAACGCTTCTTCTACACGGCTTTCTGAGAGCAATGAATCCGCATGCATCAGGTGCGTAAGGCCTTGCAGCCTTTTATATTCTGCGCGCGGCATGAACCCACGCCTGCCATTTTGCTCAACAGCACGCAGCGCTTCCTGCCATTGTTTGAGGCGGATATGCAGGCCTACAACGGATGTTACGGACGATATGTCCCCGGGATTTACGCGATGCGCGCGTTTGGCAAGATCCAGCGCTTGCGTCAGAAGATTCTGCTTGCTTGCGGCATCACTTAAGGAGCGTGCGGCAAGATATTCAGTTTCTTTATGTTCCAGCAATTGTTCAAGCAGGTGCTTGGTCTTGTCTTCATTGCCCTGAGATTTGGATATCTGCGCCGAGAGTAGCAGGGTAAGCGGTGTTCTGCCTAAAAGTTTTTCTGCTTTTCGTGTATGGATTTCGGCGCTGCGAACATCGGATGCAGCAAGCGACGCCACACTATAAGTAAGTTCAGCAAGGCCTTGGCGGTGATATTTCAGTTGACGGCGAGTGGACCATTCTTCCGGTGCTTTCAGTATGGCACGGATGATGGTGAACACAACAGCAATACCAAGCGCGAACAACAGGGTTACAAGTAACAGGAATGCAAGGCTGGTGTCGACGCGCCAGCTATCCCAGAACATCGTGACATGGCCGGGATGCTCGGCAACCCACGCCGCCACCATGCCAAACAGGATGAGTGCAACGAGAAAAAGCAACAGGTTCATCATTGTACGTCTTCAGTTTGTGTGGCCGGTTCTTCGGCATCGGCATCGGCAGCGTCTGGGGTGGGAGTGTCTTGCGGTATGTCTGCCTGCTCATCGGGGGCAAGTTCATCTACCGGTTCAGTTACGGGAGTTGCAGCCACCGGTTCGGATTTTATTTCTGCAGTTGGTGCTGGAGCGGGTGCAGCTACTGGTTGCATGACGAACACACCAAGCGAGCCCAGCATTTTATGCACGTTTATGTAATCCTGCGCCAATAATACCCATGCAGAAAATGCGCTTGCAGCTGGTGGCGAAAGCTCGCGAAGTGTAACCATCGTTTCATCATGGTTACCGTTTGCGAGAGACGTTTCTGCGCGTGCGATGATGGATTCATCATCATTGCCTTCCGGCGTACCGACCTTGCGTATGCGTACCAGTGTCTTCAGGTTGCCAAATACGGAATCCGGTTTTGCGTTCGGTGATAAGGCCGCTTCAACTGATTTTTCAAATTTTTCCTGTAAAGCGACTTTGGTAACAACGCCCTTATCGGCATATTTGGCAAGGCTTTCGAGCAGCTCTTTAGTGTCTGCGCGCGTGGCAAGCAGTTCATTTAACAATGTGAGGTGATGTGTAAATGATTTTCCCTGTATCACTGCATCCTGCAATCCGGTGAACGCGGTGAGTGCCGCAACACGCGCTGCATTTTCAGATCTCAGCTTTTCCATCTCTGCTTTCATGACCGAGATATCCGCCTGCTGGCTTGTAAGCGTAGATTTGATCTCGCCGCTCGTCTTGGTATTTTCCTGTTGGTTAGCGGATTCCAGCTGGGTGATCTTATCCTGAAGGTCGGCGAAACGCTGATCAGTATCACCAGATCCACTTTGCGAAGTGGTAATGACCTCTTCAAAGGTTTTGAGTTTTGCTTCCAGCTGTTCCATGCGGCTGGTCAGGGCCGTGATCTCGGCATCCTTCTGCGCGAGCAATTCCTGAGAATCGTTGTGGCTGATTATTTCTTTTTTATTTTGCTCGGGCAGGAAGAATCGCGGCACAAGCTGGGTGATAAAAACCCAGCCGGCGCATAACAGGGCGATCACACAAAATAACTTCACTATCGCACGCACCCGGCGTGCAAACGTAATAGGTTGTTGTGGTTCAGGTTGTTCCGTCATCGTAATGCATTATCCACGCACTCGGCAACAGATGCAAGTGTTGGCTTCGTAGATACGGCAATGGCCTTCCAGGCTGGTTTTTTAAGGCCCAGAGCCACATTGCCGCTCATGCAGCAGGCATGGACATCCTTGCACAGCTCTGCCAGTTCAGCTTTTTCTGCGAGATCCGTAAAGATGGAGGCGGCGCGTTGTGAGAGGAAGGTGATGGCATCGATCTGGTTGTTCTTCAGATGCTGTTGTAAGATATCAGACAGTGCCTCAACTGCCTGCGCTTCATAAACCACGATGCGTTCAACGCGCATGCCATGTTGTGCCAGCGCATCCACCAAATCAGTATTCACATGCTCTGCGGAGGGATAGATGAATGTTGCATCATCGTCATAAGCAGCGCGCACATATTCGATCATATCGTCTGCAGTTTCACCGGTGGCAACAGAACGGTGGAATCCCAGCGATAATGCAGCTTCCAGCGTGGCGTTGCCTACGCACAGAAGTGGCAGATCCCTAAGGGTAGTAAGGGAGGCGAGTGCGCGTGCACCATGTCTGCTGGTGATGAGTATGGCGTCTGGTTCTGATTGTAAGGCAAACTCCAGCGGTGCGCGGGCTGTATGCAGCAATATGATCTCTGTGAGTGGTTCATGGATGACGTGCAGGCCAATGTCATGCAGGGCATCGGTGAGGGTTTCTTCATCGCCGCGAGCGCGGGTGATCAGGACGGTCTTGCTCATTCAGGCTCAGCTGTGATAACGACCTGCGCCTGTGCAAACGGGTAGGCGTCGGTCATGGTTAGGAATATGCGGCTTGTATGCCCTTCCGGCGTCATGCGTTCAAGGAGTTTTTTGGCCTCGCCGTGCAATGTAAGCAGCGGGACGCCTTGCTCATCGTTGGTGATCTCCATATCCAGCCAGGTAATGGTGCGTGTGGCCAGTGCCTTGATGCAGGCTTCCTTAGCGGCAAAACGCTTGGCATAGGTCGCAGCAACGGCCTGTGCGCCACCACTGGCGCGGCTTGCTGCTTTGGCGCGTTCCGCATCAGTGAACACGCGGCGCTCGAATTTCTCGCCGGAATTCTGGAGGGTTTCCTCGATACGGCGTATATCCGTGAGATCTATGCCTATACCCAAGATCATAAGCCACTCTGCGCAGAATGGTTGTGGTCAGCGAGCAGCAGACCTGCATTGATCTCAGCCCGCATTTTTTTGATGGCATCACTCAGGCCTGTGAACATGGCTTCGCCCATCAGGAAGTGGCCAATATTGAGTTCACGCATATAGGGCAGGGCAGCGATAGCAGCCACATTCTCAAAGTTGAGGCCATGGCCGGCATGCACTTCCAGTCCGCATTGATGCGCATGATCTGCGCTGAAATACAGGCTGGCCAGTTGTTCCTGCCATATTTTTTCCTGAATATTCCGCTTTGGGAATAATTCGGCGTATGTGCCGGTATGCAATTCAACAATATCTGCCTGCACAGCCTTTGCGGCATCTATCTGTTTTTTTTCCGGCGCGATGAATAGTGATACACGGATGCCTGCGTCATGCAGCTTTGCGATGAGTGGTGCGAGTTGTTTGCTCATACCGTGTGCATTCAGGCCGCCTTCTGTGGTTATCTCCTGCCGTTTCTCCGGTACGATACATACCGCGTTCGGCGCGATCTTTAGCGCAATGGCGAGCATTTCATCGGTGGCAGCCATTTCCATGTTGAGTGGTAGTGGTACTTCGTTCTTTAGCCGTTCCATATCATGGTCGCGTATGTGCCGGCGATCTTCGCGCAGATGCGCGGTGATGCCATCTGCACCTGCTTCCATAGCGATCAAGGCAGCGCGCACAGGGCACGGATGCTCACCCCCGCGTGCATTGCGCAGCGTGGCCACATGATCGATATTGATGCCGAGACGAATATTAGACATGGAATTTACGTTTGATACCGCTCTACTACCTGTACGACTTCTTTAGAGCGTAGGCCAGCGATGATGTTATTAAGGTGTTTGAGGTCTGTCACTTCAATATCCAGCAATATCTCGAAGAAATCGGTGGAGCGGTTGGTGATCTTCAGATTGCTGATATTGCCGTTTTCCTTGGCGATGATGTTCGTCACGGTCGCAAGTGCCGATGGTTCATGACTGACATGGGCGCGCAGGCGGCCGATATGGCGTATATCGGTGGCTTCACGATCCCATGCCACATCGATCCAGCGTTCCGGTGCATCGGAGTAATTCTCCAGCGTTTCGCAGTCCATCGTGTGTACGGTGATGCCTTTGCCGGTGGTCACGATACCCACGATCCTGTCGCCCGGGATAGGATGGCAGCAACCAGCGAAATGTATTGCCATGCCGGGCATGAGGCCCTTGATGGGCATGGGCGCTGTGCCGTTCGTCTTTTTCTTGCGGAATGGATTGGAGAGGCTGGAAAGCATCGATGATTTCGGCGTGCCGACCGGTTTCTTTTCACCAAGGACGATTTCCAGGACCTGCTGGCGCGAGAGCAGGCCTTCGCCTACGTCACTGAGCAGGTCATCAGTTTCTTTTTTGCCGAAGTGGGGCAGGTGCGGTTCGAGCATCTTCTCGTTGAATTCCTGGCCTTCCTGCTTGAAGGTTTTTGTCAGTACCGCTCTGCCAAGATTGATGTATTCATTGCGTTGCTGTGTGCGGATGAATTTACGGATCTCTGCGCGTGCTTTGCCGGTGACAACAAAACGTTCCCAGCTTGGAGAAGGGGTTTGTGTTTTGCTGGTGATGATATCGACCTGGTCGCCATTTTTAAGCTGTGTACGCAGCGGCACGATGCGTCCATTGATCTTTGCGCCCACGCATGTATCACCCACACCAGAATGTACCGCATAAGCAAAATCTACTGGTGTTGCACCGCGCGGGAAGGCGAGAATGTCACCTTTGGGTGTAAAGCAGAACACCTGATCCTGATACATTTCCAGTTTGGTATCGGCCAGAAACTCTTCCGGGTTCTCTGACTTCTCGAGGATCTCCAGTAATTCGCGAATCCAGCGGAATTGCTTTCCGTCCTTGGTTTGAGAATTTTGTTTATACGCCCAGTGTGCTGCAAGACCGTATTCAGCGATTTCGTGCATTTCGCGCGTGCGTATCTGGATCTCTACGCGGTGGCGGCCCGGACCTAAGATAGCAGTGTGCAGCGACTGGTATCCGTTTGATTTTGGTGTTGAGATATAATCCTTGAAGTGGCCGGGAATGGTGTGCCATTCGGCATGGATAACACCGAGCGCGTGATAGCATTCAGAGACATCGTTCACTACAATGCGGAATGCGACAATATCTGAAAGCTGCTCGAAGCTGACATTCTTGCTTTCCATTTTTTTCCAAATGGAAAAAGGTTTTTTCTCGCGGCCATTGATCTCAGCGTGCCCGAGGCCTGCCTCGGTCAGTTTTAGTTTGATGGCGGCGGCGGTCTTTTCAACTTCTCCTTGTCCTTGTTCACGCAGGAAGTTGAGACGTGCGGAAATGGATTCGCGTGCTTCTGGATAAAGTTCTGTAAATGCAAGATCCTGCAATTCTTCCTTCAGATGACGCATGCCAATGCGTTCTGCCAGTGAGGCATAGATCTCGACCGTCTCACGCGCGATGCGCTGGCGCTTTTCAGGGTTTTTAATATGGGAGAGTGTTTCCATATTATGCAGGCGGTCGGCCAACTTGACCAGCAGCACGCGCAGGTCCTGCGACATGGCCACCAGTAGTTTGCGGAAATTCTCAGCCTGCTTGAGGTTCTCTGATTTTCCTTCAAGTCGTGACAGTTTGGTGACACCATCTACCAGCGTACTGATCTCTTTGCCGAAGGATTTTTCGATCTCTTCCAGTGTTACATTTGTATCTTCGACCGTATCGTGCAGGAGTGCAGTGACGATGGAGGCCGTATCCAGTTTGAACTGTGTGAGCTTATAGGCCACCTCCACCGGGTGAGAGAAGTAGGGGTCTCCTGAGGCGCGTTTCTGCGCGCCATGTGCCTTCATGGCGAACACATAGGCACGATTTATCAGGTCTTCATCCGCATCTTCGTCGTATGATTTGACCTTCTCGATCAGCTCGTATTGGCGGATCATAGCGTTCTTGTTAATCCTTCATTAAATAATTCGTTTACAGTGTAACATGTTCAATCATATCTTGCGATACGGGTTTTGCACAAAAGAAACCCGAAAAATATTAAGCAAAAGTTAGTTAAATTTTATTTACAATTAGTCACAATAACTGTTTGAGAAATTGAGGTTTTTTTGACACACTGCTTAACGCTTTGTTAAGTATAAAAACGCTATCATCTGGGTGAATTTTGCGTATAAAAGAGTTAGCATGGAATCAAAAGGCAAATTGATAATCTTATCAGTGGCAGGTGTCGTCGTCGCTTTTGGCGCGATCTCTATCTACAATAGTGTAGTAGGCTCTCGTGAGGTCGAAATTGTAGAGAAAGAGACGGTGAAGAACCGTGCACTTGTGGCTCGCAAGAACCTGTCTCCCGGTACATTCGTACAAGTGCCGCAGGATGCTGACTGGGCAGAACTGCCGCCAAATCTTATCACTGAAGAACATGTGCGTGAAGGTACGATGCAGCTTGGCGCATTCAATGGTGCAGTGGTGCGTCGTAAGATGCGTGCCGGCGAACCTATTCCAAAAGATGGCCTGATGACCTCGCGTGAGGGTGGATTCATGTCTGCCGTACTCGAGTCGGGTTACCGTGCCGTTTCTGTTGCGGTGAATCCTACTTCAGGCAATGCCGGATTCATTTCGCCAGGTGACAGGGTTGATATGATCGTTACCCGCAAGGTAAAAAATAGTGGTGATAGTGGTGAAGCGCAGGTCATCAGCGAAACATTCATTGAAGATGTGCGTGTGCTGGCTGTTGACCAGCAGTTGAATAATCCTGAGAACAAAGCAATCCTTGCAAAAACAGTAACGGTGCAAGTGACACCTGCACAGGCAGAGCGTGTTGCTGTAGCTGGTGAGCTTGGCAAGATCTCGCTCGCGCTGCGCAGTGCTATAAGTGATGCAAAGCCAGAGCAAGAGCAAGCTTCAGGCGAAGATGCTGATACTATGGATATCATTGATGCCACATTGCAGGAAAATGCAACAACAAGTGATGACCTCAATGATAGTGGCTCTATGGCGCCGCGTATCCGCGTGATCCGTGGCGATTCGATCGAAAATGTTGAGATGCGGTAATGTATGGTAATTAAAAGAACAACATTCAGGGCGGTTCTGGTATTTACGGCAGGTATGCTGTGTGCGCTTTCTGCTAACGCCAGCCAGCTTGTGAAAGTTGAACTCAGCAAAGGCTCGATGATAAGGCTGGAGTCTCCGATCGTATCAGTAGTTGTTGCTGACCCGGAAACTGCTGACGTCCAGGTGGTGTCGCCAAAATTGCTCTTTGTTCGCGGTAAGAAAGTAGGTGAAACCAGCCTGTATGCCGTAAGCGCTAATGACGAGACCGTTCTGGATGCGACCGTTGAAGTGACACATAACATCAGCAAGTTGCAGCGCATGGTAAAACAGGTTGCGCCGGATGCGGATGTGGAATTCAACACGGTGGACGGCGGCCTTGTTCTGGATGGCAACGCTAGTTCTTCGATCGAATCAGAGAATATTCGCAGCATGGCAGAAGCCTTCCTTGGCCAGAACGACAAAATGGTCAATATGATGAGCACAGGCGGTTCGGATCAGGTAACGCTTGAAGTGAAGATCGTTGAAATGGCGCGTACGGATGTAAAACGTTTTGGTATCAACATGCAGGCGCTGTTCGGCGCGGGCGGTATGGCGCTGCAAGTGCTGCAGGGGCAGGACATTGCGTTGGCCAGCAACGTGCTTAACCGCGATGGTAATGATACGGCATTGTTTGGTTCATGGTCGAACCGTGGTCGCACCAGTATTTCAGGCTTTGTTGAAGCATTGGAAGAGGAAGGCATCGCAAATGTACTGGCCGAGCCTAACCTGACCACAACGTCTGGTAAGCCAGCAAGCTTTCTGGCAGGTGGTGAATTCCCAATTACTGTAAGCACTGGCGATGGCGAGGTAAGTGTATCGTATCGTCCATTCGGTGTGAGTCTGAATTTTACTCCGACCGTATTGTCTAAGGAGAAGATCAGCATCAATGTTGCGCCTGAGGTGAGCACGATCAGCTTCGATAACCCGGTTGCAACCAATAGCATTAACAATCCGATCATCCTGACACGCCGTGCACAGGCTACCGTGGAGCTTGGCAGTGGCCAGACCTTTGCCCTTGCAGGGTTGCTGCGTAATGAACACAGCAATAGTGTGGACAAATATCCAGGTCTTGGTGATGTGCCGGTGCTTGGTTCACTCTTCAGGTCAACCGGTTTCCAGAACAATCAGACAGAGCTGGTCATTCTGGTTACGCCTTATATCGTTCGTCCCGTATCTAATCATGCGATGCAAACGCCGCTGGATGGTTTCCAAGCCCCGTCCGACTTTGAGCAATTATTGTTCGGCAGTCTGTACGAACAAGAACCCATGAACGGTGATGAATCCAGACCAAAGCTGAATGGCGATGGTGGATTTATCCTTGAATAACAGGTGTTTATGAAGAAAAAATATTTGATAGCCTTGATCGCGAGCGCCAGTACACTTGCTGCCTGCGTACCGCATTGGGATATGCAAGGGCATAATCCGAAAGAATATTACGCAGAGCACCCCATAGAAAATAAGGTCGAGACTCGCTACATCACCCAGGTAATGCGTTTCGATTCATCATCAATGGTTGATACAGCTTCAAGGCGCGCGCTGCATGGCCAGATAGCACAGATATCAACGATGGCGATAGAATCAGTAGAAGTGCAGTTGCACCCATCACAGATGCATAATGAAGCACGCAAAGAGCAGGTCAGAAGGTCTATCACCAAAGCAGGTATCGGCAAGAGCCTGATACATTATGTGGCGGCAGAAGATGTTCCGTTTACCGAAGCGAATGTTCAGATTGCGTATGCTGCAGTGGTATCACCACGTTGTCCGGACTGGCGTTCAGGCTCAGTTACATCATACAGCAACATGCGCTACTCGGGTAATATCAGCTGCGCAACCAGAACTAATCTGGGCCTGATGGTAGCAGATCCGCGCGATCTGGTGCAAGGCAGTGGTGATAATACACCTGACACGCAGGGTACAACAAAGGCAATACAGCAGTACCGCGAAGGAGCTACTGAAGCGTCAACAGCCTCAGATGGTGGAGGAACTTCGGGTTCATCCGCATCTGGCCAGTAAGTATGGTATGTCATGAGTTCAAATATATCATTTCTGGCATTCGTATCTGATGAGAGAGATGTAGCGACACTCAAGCAATTCGCTGCGGCTCAGGGATGGCCGGATAACTGCATCCATCAGGGTACGATACTGAACGCGGCAGAGTACTTAAAGACCAACGCTGCACCCACATTGTTATTGGTTGAGGTCTCATCGGCGAAGGATGCGCCTGCACAGCTTGATGTGCTCGCCGAGGTGTGCGATCCTAAGACCAAAGTTGTCATCACCGGCACGGTCAATGAGTATAGTTTTTATTGCTGGCTGATGGAACTCGGTATCTTCAGCTACCTGCTGAAACCGCTATCAGAGCCTATGCTTTCCGGCATGATGGCAAAGCTCACTGAAACGCCTGCAACGAATGGCACGGCACAGAAACAGCTTGGTAAGGTGATCGCGGTGATGGGTACACGCGGTGGCGTGGGTACGACAACACTTGCTATCAATCTGGCCGGTGTCATTGCCGAACAAGCCAAGAAAAAAGTTGCGCTTATCGACATTGACTCACGCGAGGGCTCGATAGCGCTTTCATTGGATCTCGAACCAAGCCGGGGCTTCAGGGAAGCATTGGAAAAACCGGATCGTATCGATTCGTTGTTCATTGAACGCGTGATGGTAAAACCCAGCAAGAACCTGAGTATCCTCAGCGCCGAAGAGTCACTTCAGGAGCAAATAAAGATCCATGATAATGCCGCGGAATCGCTCATCAAAGAGCTGAAAGAGGCGTATGATGTGGTCGTTCTGGACATTCCGCGCTATCTTGATGCGTTCAGCAAGAAATGCCTCGCGGTCGCAGACCATACAGTGCTTGCAACAGAGCTAAGCTTACTTTCATTGCGTGATGCGCTTCGTTTGCAGGATCTGATGCGTGAGTCTCTCAAAATGCGCACGCCGATCGTTGTGGCGATGCGTATAGGATTATCACCTAAACACCAGGTTGTGGTCGCCGATTTCGAAAAGGGCATCAATAGTAAGATATTGTACAGCGTTCCTTTTGCACCGGATGTATACATGCCGATCGGTGCGGACATACCGGCAGTGAAATCAAAGAGTCATGCCTCCGTGAAGCCGATCTATAAATTGGCAGAGGAATTAGTGCCGGAGTTAAAGGACAGTGCAGAACAGAAACCTGCTAAGAAATCAGGTTTTATGTCTAAGAAGGACAAAAAAGAAGCCTGACGTGTGCAAACACAAAAGGGATTGAGGATACATGTTCGGACGCAAGGGTATAGCAGAATCAACGCCAGCATCAGCCGGTACTCCGGCCGCTACACCTGCTGCATCTGAAACTACAGAACAGAAGAAACCAGAAGTTAACGGCCATTCTTCATCTGCCAAAAAAAGCGGCGAAAGCCTGCTGGAAAACCCTTCTGACAGTAGCGTTGAAAGCAAGGCAACCGCTGCTGCACCCAATCAGCTGACGCAAACGAAAGAGAAGATCTATGATCTGCTTATGGCGCAGATCGATATTACTACATCGTCGCGCCTGCCTCGTGATGAACTGAAACGTCAGATCATTGAACTGATCGGCGAGATCGTTATTGAGCAGAAATTGCTGCTGTCGCAGTCTGAGCAACAGTTACTTGCCAACCAGATCGTTGATGACATGCTTGGTTTTGGCCCACTTGAACCACTCCTGCGTGACGAACTCATTACCGATATCATGGTGAACGGTCCGTATCAGGTATATATCGAGCGCAAGGGTAAGCTGGAACTATCGGATGTAAAATTCCGCGATAATGACCATGTAATGGCGATCGCAACGCGTATCGTAACCGGCGTTGGCCGCCGTGTTGACGAATCACAACCTATCTGCGACGCGCGTTTGCCGGATGGTTCTCGTGTGAACGTGATCGCGCAACCATGCGCAATTCGCGGTACATCTATCTCCATTCGTAAGTTCTCCCAGAAGAAAATTACGCTCGATAGTATGTTAACTACCAAAAGCTTATCCGAGCCTTTGTGTAAATTACTTAAAATATGCGGTGCTATCCGCCTGAACATCATCATTTCTGGTGGTACGGGTTCAGGTAAGACCACCATGCTTAACGCGATCTCTCGCATGATCTCGCACGGCGAACGTATCGTGACCATTGAGGACGCGGCGGAATTACAGCTTCAGCAGCCGCACGTTGTACCACTTGAAACACGCCATGCGAACCTTGAAGGCGAGGGTGAGATCACCATGCGCGATCTTGTGAAGAACGCGCTGCGTATGCGTCCTGACCGCATTATCCTTGGTGAGGTGCGCGGTGGCGAGGCATTCGACCTGCTGCAAGCCATGAACACGGGCCACGATGGCTCTATGGGTACGCTCCACGCCAATAATCCGCGTGAGGCGCTGACACGTCTTGAGAACCTGATCGGTATGGCGGCCACGACCTTACCATCCAAAGCCTTACGCACGCAGATCACCAGTGCTGTGAACCTTATCGTGCAGGTGCAACGTATGCGTGACGGTGGCCGTCGTGTGACGCACGTTACCGAAGTGGTGGGCATGGAAGGTGATGTGATCATCACGCAGGATCTGTTCACATTCGAATTTAAGGGTGAAGATGAGAACGGCAAGCTGATCGGTGAGTTTCGCTCGACTGGTATTCGTCCGAACTTTACCCACCAGGCAGCCTATTTCGGATTGGATCAGGCGCTTATCGAAGCCATGACCATGTCATCTGGGGAATAGTATGAAGCTGCTGATGATAGGTGGAGGTGGCCTGATCGTTCTAGTAGGGCTTGCCTTCCTTATATGGTATATGCTGGGCGGTGCTAAGCGAAAGCAGGATCGCAAGCGCATCGAGCGCATCAGGAATCGCAAAGTAGCAGTGAAAGCCACCGCGGATATGAGCCTGAGGCGCAAGGGTGAAGAAACCCGTGGCATCATATACTGGTTACTTAAGCCGCTTCCTGACTTCAAGCATCTGGGCGACAAGCTGGAGCGTGCCGGCAGGACCATTTCTCCCAAGCGTTTTATTTTCCGCCGTATCGTTGGGTTCTTGGGCATCACCATTGTGCTTGCCGTGCTCAAGGTGAACATTGCTCTTGCGGTGATCGCCGGGTTGATCGTTGGGGTGTGGATTCCTTTCAAGGCACTGAGTATGGTGATCGAGAAGCGCAAGAAAGCTTTCTTACGGCTATTCCCTGATGCGATCGATCTTATTGTGCGCGGTCTGAGATCAGGGCTTCCGGTATCTGACTCGCTGGTGGTGGTCTCAACGGAGATCGCAGATCCTGTGGGCAATGTATTCGCTACGATCTCAAACACCATGAAGCTGGGTGTTCCAATGGAGAAGGCCCTGCATGAAATGGCGAAGAAACTGGATATGACGGAATTCAACTTCTTCACGACCAGTATCGTACTGCAACGTGAGACCGGTGGTAACTTGTCAGAGATTCTCAACAATCTCTCGGAAGTGCTGCGTGGCCGCTTCATCATGCAGATGAAGATCAAGGCCCTCTCTTCGGAAGCGCGCGCATCTGCCATGATCATTGGCGCACTGCCATTCCTTGTTATCGGCGCACTTGCTGTGTTGTCACCAAAATATATGCAACCGCTTATCAATGATTATCGTGGTAACATTGCAGCAGCGATCGCGGCGGGCATGATGATCACCGGTATGTTCGTGATGAACCGTATGACCAAGTTCGAGATATAGTCCTATGTATCCTAACCAGCCACTCAGCCTTAAAGCCTTCTTACCCGCGTGGTTGCGGGTGGAGGAGATCTATGTGGGGTTGGCATGTGCCACTTTTATGGTGGTGGCGTGGGCGCTCTATAGCAATTTTGGCCCACGCGGTAAAACCCAGGCCAAGATAAAAAATATTCAGGAACGCAGGCAGGAACTGCGTGGTGAACTGGTGGGTGCAAAACGCCGTAAAAGGAAGCCGGAAGCATCGGTGAATTTCATGCGTACGGTTGCCATGAAACTTGAACTGGTCAAAAAACTTCAGCTCGGCAAGGCAGAAAGCATCCTGATCGAGGCGGGATTCCGTTCCAAGGATGCTATGTTCATTATGGCATTCTTTGTCATGGTGTTGCCTATCGTATTGGGTGTTGCAGGCCTCATCGTTATGAAACTCAACGATGACGTATCCGCAAGGATGAAGATCATGAATTATGCGTGGCCGTTGTTCGGCGCGTATATGGGGTTCAAATTGCCATGGATGTATGTGAAGCGCGCCCGCAAGAAGCGCTATATCAAGATACAGCGCGCACTGTCAGACGTACTTGATCTGATGACCATCTGCGCCGAGGCAGGCTTGAGCCTTACGGCATCGCTTGAGCGCGTATCACGCGAACTTACCTTTACCTATCCGGAGATGTCAGAAGAGCTTGCGCTGACTTCGATGGAGATCGGCTTCTTGCCGGACAGGAACAAAGCGCTGACAAACTTGGCAGAACGATGTCAGTTGCCGGAAGTGCGTGGTATCACCAGCGTTCTCATACAGACCGAGAAATACGGAACGCCGATAGCACAGGCACTGCGCGTATTATCATCGGAGTTTCGTCAGGCGCGCATGCTCAGGGCTGAGCAGAAGGCTGCAAGGCTGCCTGCCATCATGACCGTGCCGATGATCTGTTTTATATTGCCCACGCTGTTCATTGTGATCATTGCACCGGCGGTGGTGAAGATCCTCAATAATACCAATTAGTTCCTGCGGCCTGTCGGGAATTCGTAGACTGCATCATCACCAAATAATGTCGTGATGGAAGGCTGTGATTGTCCGGGTATCTCGCTATAGTTCTTATCTCCCGCTGGCATACCTGCAGAAGGCGATGCTTCCTGGATGACGGGTTCTGAAGGGACTATGGCGATATTCTCGCCGGCAGAAGGCGATGCCTCGATAACAGGCTCTGCTGCGGGAACAACAGCGATCTTTTCAGCCGGGGCTTTCTCTGGCTCAGCAGCGGGTGCTTCCGTAAAGAGGTCATCGATCGGTCGGCCATCTGATTTCATCAGTTCCACAGGTTTATGATCGCCTTTCTTTGAGGAGTAGTGTTGATAGAATTTCAGGTTTTCCTCCGCCTGCTTTTGTGAAAGGCTTTCCAGATTGAGTTCCATGGCGCGTTTCTTGTCGCCTTTTAACCCATACACCAGTGCAAGATTGTAACGTATCTTTGGTACATCAGGGTTTTGTTTATACAGTGTTTCCAGTATGGTTTGCGCGCTGTCCAGCTGATCATTCAATATCATCGACATTGCCATATTGTTGTTGATCGCAACCGAGAAGGGGGCAAGTGAGAGCGCTTTCTCATAAAGCTCAAGCGCTGCGGTGTGATTACCGGCGGTATCGAACGCCACGGCTTTGCCGTTATACGCAAGGGCATTGTCAGGCTCAATGGCAGCCAGTACGTCAAAGACCTCAATAGCCTCTATCGGATGCTTTGCATCTACCATGGCGATACCTAGCTGTTTGAGGATCGTTGTGTTATCCGGGTATTTGGATTGCGCCTTGTGTAGCACATTGGCGGCTTCTTCGGCATTGCCGGTTCTGCGCAGATTCGCTGCGAATTCCAGATAGTCCTCTGCAGAGGCTTTGCCGCTGCGGATCTTGTCATTCATTGAAGATAAAGGCGCGCGATCTGGTTTTTGCTCTGTACCTGCCGGAACAAGCCTGGAAAAGAACGAACTCTCTTCAGCAAGGGCAACATGTGTGAAGAACATTGTTGTTAATGCACATGCTGCACACGAAGATAATAGGCGCATAGTAACTGGCATAATTCCACCTGCGACAAGATATAAAAGAACTGCGTACCACCCAAATCAGGGGTGGTACGCTAGCTGGGGGAGAGTTTACTTGCTTATGCGCAAGTTCGCAAGTGAATCACCGATCTGCTGGAATGCGCTCTGCAATTCATCGCCGTTGCTTGAGTTAAAGTAATATTCTGGTTTGCTTGCACAACCTTCAAGCAGGTTCTCAATGGTCGAACCGGGGTTACCAAAGGCAATGGTATATACCAGAATGTCATTGGCTTTGGCAGAATTACACACGGTGGTGAGACGGCTGTTGAGCTGGTTTACCGCAGTGCTTTGTGTGGTCGTGCCCAGATATCCATTGCTGAGATAGCCATATGCACCGCGGTTGCTGGTATCGATGGTGTTCGCACCGTCAGTCATGATGAGCAGTACCTTATCCATAAGTGGTGTATCATATTCAAGCGGTAGTTCATCATCGTTCATTTCTCCGCCCCACAGGCCTCTCCAGCGTGGACTCAGCATACGCCATCCCCATGATGCACCCAGCACGATGTGCGTATTGCCGCGTGCCTGCATGGAATTGATACCATTCAGGATGGTGGTTTTATATTTGGTCATGGCGGTCAGTTCCTGCGGGCAGCTCTTATTAGGCCCGCGAGTGACAGAAAGCGGAGTGTTATAGCCAAATCCTCCACCGGTGGTGTCACAGTCGTTCTTACCGGAATTGTTCCCGTACCAGTTATTGTTGCTGCTGTGGCATGCCCAGTAATATTTGGGGAAAAGTGCTACGGATGGCGGATCATCAGTTACATCACGGTTGCTGGCCTGGCGTGCATCCACGCAGCCACCCCAGCTTGTTGGACCCCAACCGGGTGATGGCATGGACGGGTTGGATGTCCAGCTGGCACGCGATGTACCTATATTCACTGCCTGTGAGAATGGCACAAGGCCTATCCACAGGTTGTCGATGCTTTCATCCTCACCGTAAAGGATATTGACCAGCGTTGTTGCCGCATCCTTCAAATTTACTAGGCGTGAGCCTGCCATAGAACCGGTATTATCAAGCACCATGACAAGTTCCAGCCCACGACTAGCGCGTGTGATCTCTGTATGTGCTGCCACGGCTACTGTTTCGACACCGAACAGCTGCATGATGGTGGTATCCACTGTGCCACTGACATCTAGCACCAGCATGGTATTATCTTCATTAGGAGTGATAGATATATCGCCTATGGTGCTGCCCATATAACCCGTAGGGAAGTTGGCAGCGAAATACTTATTTGCAGTTGCTGATATATCGCCGGAATTGGCAACGCTACCCGCGGCAAGGCCAGCGGCATCAAGTGAATTGGAAAGGCGCGTTTGCACGATCTGTGCACGGCTCATGTCGATCGCAAGGCCTGTTGCACCGAACAAAGCCATAACGGCAAAACCAACCAGCGGCAATACCGCACCTTCATTGGACCTGAACAGAGCCAGTGCTGACGTTCTGTATTGTTTTGTTCTAAAGAGACGTTTCATAGAACGCTCCTTTCCTTAAGCGCCAAGGCTGGTTAATTCACCTAGGCGCGGTTTGAAGACTCCAACCCGGTAAATAGTGCTTGCGGGTAGGATCGATGGGATCATCAGTGGGGAGAAGTTATAATATACTTCGGCGACGATAACACCCTCATTCGGATCCAGTTCTATGTCTGCCGGAAGTGTAGCGCTTCCACCCTGAAAGCCGACCTGACTAGCGTGTGTCCATGTGCCACCGCCTGTATATTGCCAGTTGATTGAGGCAGCATTGCTGCCCACACGGCTTACCGAAGATACGATCACAAATCCGGAAGCTCCAAATTCCATTGGTTTCATGATCTCACCAACCGCTTGTATCAGCACATCCAGGTCATCGGTGCTTACATCTTCAGATTGTGCCACCAGATCCGACATGGTCAGAGCGGCTTTCTCGGTCTTCTGGGCGATGATAACATAACGGGTTATTTCAACCGAACCCATAAACAGTAACATCAGGATAGGCGCGATCAATGCGAACTCTGTGGCCGCAACGCCTCCCTGTTGTTTTATTAAACTGTGTATGCGGTGCATCATATGTTTACAGCTCAGTGACATTATATGGTTCGTTCTTTACGACAGTGCGAACGCTGATGTTATAGATATCGCCGATGATAGTGTTGATAATAGGTGTATTGATAGCCCAAGGATAGGAAACTGTGTATACCACAACATCGTTGGCATTACCAAATCCTGCGCTACCCATATCTGCGTCCCACTCGCTATTGCCGTTTATATCGGAGAATGTTTCTCCTTCATCGTATTGCAGGTTATTGTTAGCGTCGACATAGGGTTCTGGGTCACCAACATCATCAAAGGCGTCATATACTTTTGCAGTGATCTCTATCGAGTCAGGATCTAAAAGACCTGCGGTGAGAGATTTTATATTTGCAACGATCTGCTCAGACCGGCTGCTACCGTTTTCTGTGTAGCCAGTTTTACCCAGCCGTGCGGTGTAGCTTGTCGCACTTTCCATGACGGCAGTGGTGAACAGGATCATTGAGAACTCAATGACTCCCATCATCATTAGAACTACGACCGGCGCAATAAACGCAAATTCAATGGAGGTCACCCCTCCATTGTCACGCAATACGCGGATATGGTTGTTTAAAGTGGACATATAGCTTCCACAGCTGTTTTAGACACATTAAGTATGCGCCTTAATCCCTTAAGGTGTGGTAAACAATATGTGGCAGTTTATTGATATTTTTAGCAAATTTTACTGCAATATGGGGAATTTGCTGGTTGTGCTGATGCTAAGCGGGTCTAGATTCAGCAGATCCTCGGTCAGGAAAACATAATTATAGGTTGCATTTATCACCTTGTAATTGATGCCATTATTGTTCTCGCTAATGATGCTCACATTAAAAAGATCTGTATCAAGTGCATACAGAGAACCGCGTAGCACCTCCGTCAGTGTATCATCATTTGCATCAGTATGAACCATAGCATGACGGCCTGCTTCCGTGACGGCCAGTTGCATAGAGGTTCTTACCCAATACAACCGTCCCAGTTCAACGATACCTACAATAAAGAATATGAATAATGGTATGACGAAGGCAGCCTCAACAACAACACTGCCGGATCTGTTTTGTAATAGGTTGGTGCTATGTCTCATAACGCGATCGTTACCTTACGCGAACGGTTGTTGTTTTGGTGACAGCGAACGGATTAGGATCAGGATAAGACAGTAGCGTATCAGGGACATAATTAGCGGTGATCGTCATGAATGTTGAAGGGGTGATGCCTTCAGAACATGAGGGTGTGCTGCACGACACGGTAATGCCATCGCACTCGCAGAAGATGGCTGTATCAACATCCACTGTCTCTTCCGGATATCCGCTGGAGACAACAACAGCTTCGCGGATGGCAGCCGTGTTGCTCGGTTGAACCAGAGCAACCTGAGTTCCAGCTCTTAGGCTAGACCTTATAGTCATATTACTACTGATGATCGTGGCAATATCAATAAGTGCGGGAATCAAAAAGAATGTTAGTGTGGCAATCAATGCCATCTCGATGGTGAGTGCACCACTACAGTCTTTCAGAAAAAACTTTGTGCGTTTTTTCATATATTACTCCACCAGTTTCACTACGCCAGGAACTTCAATATTTGTTACACCTGCAGCGGCGCAGCCGGAATTGTCTACATACGAGTCACTATTGCCGTTGAATTGTACCACGCGTCCTACAAGCTGTGTGCAGGTACTGCCGCCAATGTCAGAACCGCCAATGTAACTTAGCGTCTGGTTCGGAATATAAATAACACCGGTGAGATTCATGTTGGCGCCACCATTCAGGCAGTTCACCTTGTTACCGCAGTTGCCGTTGCCGCTGGCGGCCGCATTCCTGTCCTGGAAGAATAATATGCCGCTATACGCGCCCGATGTCTGCGCAGACAGATTGACCGTTGCTCCGCCATTCACTTTAATGGTCGCGTAGTTTGAACCTGTGCTACTTGTGAGCAAAATGGTCACACCACCTGTGGCACTGGTGATAGTGGCTTGTGCGCCAATATCAAAGCTGCCGCGATCAATGATGTATACGCCGGAGTTAAGGGTTACACTGGCGTGCGATGTAAGTGTCAAACCATTACAATATACACCGGGGCTTAAAACAGCATTACTGCTTGTACTGTAATTGTTGTAATCGCAGTTGGGATGGGCAGGTGTGTAATAACTACCGAAAGGAGCGGTTGGCATCGTAAGGCTGCTGTAAGGATCTTGGATCGCAGTGCCCCCCGTGATCGGGGTTTCTGATGTATTGAGCTGCGCATTGCCGCGGACGTCGTATCCACCCACTGTATAGAGACTTTCAGAATTAAGAACGGAACTACCTGACACGATTGCGGAAATATCAGCATTAGAATTTGATGCAGCGATGCAGTTTGGCATATCTACGGTCGAATTGCCTTGGAATTGCAGTGCATATTGCACACTGCCGTCAAGGGCGAGCACGCAGGCCTCACCTGCCGGAAGGCGAATAGCAACTGCGCGCACAGCAACGTCAGGATTTTCAGTTATAAAAAGCCTGCTGAAAGCAAGTTGCTGCGTTTGCACCAGCTGCACTTCAACGGCATCGCTATCACTGGTGTAGCTTCCGCTTTGTGGAGGGTTGTATACGCTGCTCACCACTTGTGAGCTTGCATCATATCCGTTTCGTAATACTTCCGCGTTCGCCTTTGATATACGGTTCGCAAAGGTTGTTTCATATGCACCTGCTATGGCAGCGGCATCAGCTGTTGATTGCAGATCACGTTTTTTCAGATACCACATACTGGCATCAACAGCGAGTCCAAGGATACCACCGACAATAGGCAGCAGCAAAGCCCACATCGTCATGATTGAGCCAGATTCATCACTCATTAATGCGAACGCTTTGCTTGGTAGCTGTGCGTCAGATTGTGTCATATGTTGTGTGATCCAGAGATTACAAGAGCGATTGAGAGTGTACAGAATCAGGACACATCAGTGTAATCCAGACACCCTTAAGCAAGTATTAATATTTAAAGGTAATTGATTGAAAGTTAATACAAATATAAAGGTGACAGCCAGATAACTATTTGCTATTGAATGGCAAAGATTCCTGCAATTTAAGCGACATTTTATATAGTCCCCCATGCGCGCTGCTATCCAGAATTTTGTCATAAGGCTTCATGAGGTCAACTGGCTGATCGTAGGGATTGTATCCCTGCTTTCGGTGATAGGGTTTGTAATGATGCTGTCGGCAGGCGGTGGTGATTTCCATCCCTTGGCATCGCAGCAGATCGTGCGTTTTGCATTGGCGTTCGTTCTGATGTTGGTAGTGGCACTTGTTCCTATGCGCCTGCTGCTGGATTATGCCTATGTCATTTACTTCCTCGGCGTGCTGGTGTTGGTAGCCGTGGATATCATCGGCCATATCGGTATGGGTGCGCAGCGCTGGTTAAGGGTAGGGGGTGTGAACCTGCAGCCTTCTGAGTTCATGAAGCTGGCATTGATACTTGCACTCGCGCGTTACTTTCACAACATGCACTCGGAAGATATCGGGCGGCTCAGTTTTGCCGTGATACCGCTAGCGTTGATCATTATGCCCGCTATTCTTATCCTACGACAGCCGAACCTTGGCACAGCGACTATTACGGCATTGGTAGGACTTACCTTATGTTTCCTTGCTGGGCTGCGCTGGCGCTACATCATCGGAGCAGCGTGTGCTGCGCTTGCGGCCGCACCCATTGCCTGGCAGTTCCTGCATGATTACCAGAAGCGACGTGTCATGACATTCTTAGACCCCGAGCAAGACCCGCTCGGTGCAGGATATAATATTCTGCAATCCATGATCGCGATCGGGTCTGGTGGATTGTTCGGAAAAGGTTTTCTGCAGGGCTCCCAGAACCAGCTGAATTTCCTGCCAGAGAAACATACGGATTTCATCTTCACTATGCTGGCGGAAGAGTTCGGCTTTGCTGGCAGTATGTTCGTGCTGGTACTCTATGCCATGTTGCTTGCGATGGGGATGCTGGTGGCATCGCGTTCTCGCAGTACCTTCGGGGCAATGATATCGGCAGGAGTGGTTACCATGATCTTCCTGCATATCCTCATTAATTGCGGCATGGTGATGGGGATGATGCCAGTGGTGGGGCTGCCGCTGCCGCTCATGTCCTATGGTGGTAGTATCATGCTTTCCACCATGCTTGGGGTGGGGTTGCTCCTTAATGCCTATGTCCACCGAGACCAGACGCCTACTCGCATGACACCCAAGCTCTAAAGGCTTGTATTTGCGCTGATTCCCCATTAATGTGGGTTCATTGGATTAACCTAAAAGGATTTGCGCCTGCTTACAGGCTGCACGAAAGAATAGTATGCCGCGTACACACCGTGACGTGCATGAAGGCGCGCATAAGAGCGCCTATGCGAACGAGCATATTTATGCCGCGCTCGATCTTGGCACAAATAACTGCAGGTTGCTGGTCGCTGCCGCAGGTGGACAGCATGGCGCGAATAGCTTCAAAGTACTTGATAGTTTCTCTCGTATCGTCCGGTTAGGCGAAGGTGTGAACCAGACCGGTGTTCTGTCGCCTGAAGCCATGGAACGTACCATGGTTGCACTGCGTGCCTGCCAGAAGAAGCTGAGTCGTTATAAGCTCGCCAACAAACGTTTCGTGGCAACGGAAGCCTGCCGGCGTGCCACCAACGGTGCGGCATTCATCGAACAGGTGCGAAACGAGCTTGGCCTGCATATTGATATCATCTCAAGCGAGGAAGAGGCGCGTCTTGCATTTCTTGGTTGTTCGTCATTACTTGAATCCACTGTTTCGCGTGCCTTGGTGTTCGATATTGGCGGCGGTAGTACCGAATTGATGTGGGTTGATATCGAAGAGGGTGGTAAACACCGCATATTAGATTGGCTTTCTATCGGTTACGGCGTGATGAATCTTTCCGATACGTTCGGCGGATCGAACTTTGCCGATATGGTGTTCACCGACATGGTGTCGCTGCTTACAGAAAAGATGCAGCCGTTCGATGCGAAAAATAATATCAGCGAGGCAGTGGCGCAGGGAAAAGTGCAGCTGCTTTCCACATCCGGCACGGTGACCACGCTTGCTGCCATTCATTTTGATCTCCCGCGTTATGACCGCACGCGCATTGATGGTATACGCTTAAAGGTATCAGATATAAGGAACACCATAGAACGCCTACAAAATATGCGGCCATCGGAGCGTTTCAACCATCCATGCATTGGTCCGGATCGTGCCGATTTCATCATGTCTGGCTGCGCGATCTTTGAAGCCATTGGAAGTTTATGGCCGGCTGACCAGATACGCATCGCAGATCGCGGTGTGCGTGAAGGTATCATCCTGTCACTCATCGAGCAAAATCCATGACCAAGAAAACGCCTTCGCTGTCGGGCATGCGCATGAAAAAGACGCGCGTGAAAACAGCGAAGAAACGCAAGACATCATCAACGCTCTGGCTGCAACGCCAGTTGAACGATCCCTATGTTATCATGGCGAAGAAGGAAGGCTATCGCTCGCGGGCTGCTTATAAGCTGATTGAGCTGGATGATAAATTCCGCTTCCTGAAGCCCGGAAAAAAAATTCTGGATCTGGGTGCTGCGCCCGGCGGCTGGACGCAGGTGTCAGTAGCGCGCTGCAAGTCGAGCGAAAAATCACCACAGGTGGTGGCCATCGATCTTCTGGATATGCCGCGCGTTGCGGGTGCGCTATTCATCCAGTGTGATTTCATGGATGATTCTGCTCCGCAGAAGCTGAAGGACCTGCTGGGCGGTAAAGCCGACGTGATACTTTCCGACATGGCACCAAACACCACAGGTCATGCTGCAACCGATCATTTGCGCATCATGGGGCTTTTGGAAACTGCGTATGAATTCGCGCTGGAGATGCTAAAGCCCGGCGGTGTATTTGCGGCCAAAGTTTTTCAAGGCGGTACAGAGAGGGAATTGCTTGCCCGCATGCGCAAGGATTTTGAAACAGTGAAACACGCCAAGCCGCAAGCCAGCCGTTCCGATTCATCAGAGATGTATGTAGTGGCCATGGGGTTTCGTAAATAATATGCGGCGGATATTTCATCCGGCAAACTTTCTGCTGACAGGATTCCTGTCACTTGCTGCCTGTGCACCCACTGTGCAGCCATACGATGATACGGCCTCACATGAAGTGAAAATGCAGGCGGATGTTTTCCTCACATCTGACGGCGCGATGCTTCCTTACCGCAAATGGATACCTGCGGGTAAACCCAAAGCCGTCATCATCGCGTTGCACGGGTTCAACGATTACAGCAAGGCATTCGAAGGTGCGGGGGAATTTTTTTCCCGGAAGCACATTGCTGTTTATGCGTATGACCAACGAGGATTTGGCAAGACCGGTCATATCGGCATATGGGCGGGGGCGAATAACTACACGGCGGATCTGGCGCAATGGGTACGGGTGCTGGCCAATCGCCATAAGAACACCCCTATATATATAATGGGTGAAAGTATGGGGGGAGCGGTCGTGGTGGCAGCCACCAGCCAGCCCGACTTCCCGGATGTGGCCGGGATCATATTAATAGCCCCTGCCTTATGGGGAGGGGATACGATGAACCCGCTATACCGCTTGAGCGTGGTCTTTTCTGCCCATACCATGCCATGGTACGAGCTGACCGGGCGGGGGCTTAAGATACAGGCCTCAGATAATATAGAGATGCTGATAGCCATGGGCAAAGACCCCCTTATCATCAAATCTACCCGAATAGACGCTATTTATGGACTGGTGAACCTTATGGACAGCGCCTATGAATCCATACCGGCGGTCAAAGTGCCGGTACTATTCCTGTTTGGGGATAAGGATCAGGTGATACCACCCCCTGCCATGCAGAATGCCCTGCCGCGCTTCACCGCTCCACTCCATTGTATACGCTACCCAGAGGGCTATCATATGCTGCTTCGCGACCTGGATGGAGCTGAAAGACTCCAAAATATTAACCTTTGGATAGGCAAAAAAGCAAAAAATGCATCTATAAGTAATTGTTTTTAAATGATATAGTGAATTGTAATCAAACGTTAACTTGTCCTCGTGTAAGGTACTGGTACAATTCTTGTATAGGGTACAGTTATGTACCGTAAGGAACAGATAGATAACATTTGAGGCAAATTGTGACGATACAGGTAAAACAGATAGCAAAAATGACACTGGCGGTGCTGGTGATGTGCTCTGCTGCCCCTGCCGTACAAGCAGCATCTACCGATCCCCTTATTGAGGGTGCTAAGCTCTGCACCAAGTATATTTCCCGCTATGAGCGCCAGTATGGTATCCCAACCCATCTGCTCGCGGCTATCTCTACTACCGAATCAGGCCGTTACCATAAAGGCCTCAAGATCAGCATTCCTTGGCCTTGGACCATCAACGTTGAGGGTAAAGGCTATTATTTTGACAGCAAACAGGAAGCCATCGCCGCTGTAAAACAGCATCGTGCGCGTGGTGCTAAGAGCATCGACGTAGGCTGTATGCAGGTGAACCTCATCCATCATGGCCAAGCCTTTGCTTCGCTCGAAAAAGCGTTTGAGCCGGAACATAACGTTGAATATGCCGCTAGCTTCCTGCGCAGCCTTTATCAGGGTGGCAAATCATGGAAGAAAGCAGCTGCTGACTACCACTCAAAAACACCAAGCCGTGGTGGTAAGTATGTAGGTAACGTATATAACAGCTGGTATCAGATCATTGAAAAGCTCCGTCTTGCCAAGATGCAGCCTGCACAGCAGGGTGCTACGGTCACTGTAGCCAAGGCTAAGCAAGTGCCTGTAAGCACTCAGTCAAAGACCGCGGCGCGCACTGAAACCAAAAGCAAGAAAACTGCTGAGTATAAAGCACCTCGCATGAAGGTGATCGAGATCAGCAAAAAGAATGCGAAGACCATTTCAAGCAACGACAAGAATACAAAAGTGGTTCGTCCTAAGATCACCGTGGTGGATACACCTAAGATCCTTACCTTTGCTAAAGCTGAGCCAACACCAGTTGTTGAACGTACAGCCGCTGCTGCGCCAATACGCGACCAGAGCGCAGATAGCAAAAAGTCTGGCCCGAACTTCATTTTTAGTAATTGAGAATTTCCCCGAACTATCGTATATGAATAGGCACACAATTTAGCTGTGCCTATGAAACCGTTTGAAATGATCGAATCCACATCCCTTGAGGTCGCCTGCGATGGCAGCGGCGGTGCGCTTGGCCATCCACGCGTGTACCTCCATATCGACCGTGAAGTGGGTGAGATAATGTGCCCCTATTGCAGCCGCACCTATATCTTGCGTAAGAACCATATTCGTAAACACGGATAATTGCTGCGCCTGCGAGACGTATTACCGTTGATTCGCACTACAATAAGTACCATAATGCCCACATGCCGATAGGATATACCATACTTTTTGCACTGATGCTGGCCGTTGTAGGCGTGTTGCTGGCGGGTGTGGTGTTGATGGGCGCAGGCGGTGCAGCCAATAAAAAATACGGCAATAAGCTGATGATGGCGCGTGTTTCCCTGCAGGGGCTTGCACTCTTGGTACTTGCACTTCTGTTTCTCATGGGCAATAAATAGGCCGCATGGTCAAACTCAATAAGATCTACACACGCACAGGCGACGAAGGCACTACCGGTTTAACCGGAGGTGAACGCCGTCATAAATATGATGTACGCATTGAAGCTTACGGCGATGTCGATGAAGCGAATGCCTGTATCGGCATGGCTCGTATGTATTCGCAAGGCGTGCATGATGATATGCTGATGCGCATACAGCATGATCTGTTTGATCTGGGTGCGGATCTTTCCACGTCTTATGCGCCGGGAGAGGATAAAGCACTGCGTATCATCCAGTCGCAGATAGACAGGCTGGAGAAAGAGATCGATACGCTGAACGAGCAGCTTGCGCCGCTGAATTCTTTTGTATTACCAGGTGGCACAGAGCTTTCTGCGAATCTACACCTTGCGCGTACTGTCGTGCGCCGCGCCGAGCGTGTGGCATGTGCAGCGGCAGCAAAAGAGAAAGTAAATCCATTAGCAGTTAAATACCTCAATCGTCTTTCTGATTTCCTGTTCGTGCTGTCTCGCGCGGCGAATGGAAATGGTGAAAAAGATGTATTGTGGCAACCGGGAGTGAATCGATGAAGATACTGGTCGCAGTGAAACGCGTGATTGATTACAACGTGCGCGTACGCGTGAAATCCGATGGTTCAGGTGTTGAAACATCGGGCGTGAAAATGTCCATGAACCCGTTCGACGAAATTGCGGTCGAAGAAGCTATCCGCCTGAAGGAAAAAGGCGTGGCCACCGAGATCGTGGTGGTGAGCATGGGGCCGGATGCCGCGCAGGAAGTGATGCGCACGGCCATGGCGATGGGTGCAGACAGAGGAATCCTCATTCCGTTGGATGCAGAGATAAACTCACTTGTTGCAGCAAAACTGCTCAAAGCGGTGATTGATAAAGAACAGCCCGGCCTTGTGATCATGGGGAAACAGGCGATCGATGATGACGCCAACCAGACCGGTCAGATGCTTGCAGGCCTGCTTGGCTGGGGGCAGGGTACATTTGCTTCCAAGCTGGACATTGAAGGCAGTCATGCCACGGTAACACGCGAGGTTGATGGTGGTCTCATGACAGTAAAACTTGCGATGCCAGCTATCGTCACCACAGACCTGCGCCTGAATGAGCCGCGCTATGTGGCACTGCCGAACATCATGAAAGCCCGCAGCAAACCGCTGGCAAAAATGACAGCGGCGGAACTGGGTGTTGATCTGGCATCAAAAGTTACACGCCTGAAAACCGAAGAGCCTAAGAAGCGCACCGGTGGCGGCAAAGTGAAAACGGTTGAGGAACTGGTAAGTAAACTTAAGACTGAAGCAAAAGTAATTTGACAAGCCCCGCATTTATTGCGGGGTCCGGTGCAGTGTTGTACCAGACCCCGCCATGCGGCGGGGCTATAAGGAAAAACATATGACCATATTAGTTTTAGCTGAATTGCACCACAACGCGCTGCATCCATCCACCCGCCATGCGGTAACGGCAGCGACGCAGATCGGCGGCGACATTCATGTGCTGGTGGCTGGTAAGGATGCAGCGGGTGCAGCAAAACAGGCCGCAGGCATTGCAGGTGTTTCCAAAGTGCTTCATGCCGATGATGCCGCTTATGCATACCCACTGGCAGAAAATATCGCACCGCTGGTTGCTAGCATCGGCAAAAACTATTCGCACATTCTTGCGACTGCCACCACCACTGGCAAAGACATTATGCCGCGTGCCGCTGCATTGCTCGATGTGTCACAAGTATCAGACATCATGGAAGTGAAAGCGCCGGATACATTCCGCCGTCCGTTCTATGCCGGTAACGCGATCGAAACGGTAAAGACCGATGAAGCCATCAAAGTTATCACCGTGCGTCAGACGGCATTTGCCGCTGCTGCCGATGGCGGCAGTGCAAGCGTAGAAACACTGGCTGCGCAGCCTGCAAGCAACAAGGCACAATTTGTTTCTGTGCAGGAAAGCAAATCCGAACGGCCAGAACTTACGGCTGCACGCGTGGTCGTTTCTGGTGGTCGTGGTGTGGGTTCTGCTGAGAACTTCAAACATCTTGAAGTGCTGGCTGATAAGCTCGGTGCAGCGATGGGTGCATCACGCGCTGCGGTGGATGCCGGCTTTGTACCGAATGACTGGCAGGTGGGGCAGACCGGTAAAGTGGTAGCGCCAGACCTTTATATCGCTATAGGTATTTCCGGCGCGATTCAGCATCTGGCTGGTATGAAAGACAGCAAGGTGATCGTTGCCATCAACAAAGATGAGAATGCGCCGATCTTTGAAGTGGCCGATTACGGGTTGGTCGCTGACTGGAATCAGGCTGTGCCGGAGCTTGTGGCTCTGCTTTCAAAGTAATGCCAAAAAAACCACTCAGTATTGCTCTTGCGCAGATAAACACCACCGTTGGTGATATTGCTGGCAACGTGGAAAAGATCCGCGCTGCGCATGCAAAGGCAAGTGCCGACGGTGCTGATATTGTGCTGACACCGGAACTTTCTGTGGTGAGCTACGCACCGGAAGATCTGGTGCTTATGCCAGCGTTCCGCGCGGCTGCCATGCAGGCGGTGGAAGAACTTGCAGCCATCACCAAAAATGGTACGGCACTCATTGTAGGTTCTCCATGGGAATTCGAGAACGCCATTTATAACGCCGCAGTATTTTTAGACGATGGCAAGATAGTTCATGTACAGCCCAAGACCATGCTGCCGAATTACAGCGTGTTCGATGAGAAACGCGTGTTCGATGCAGGCACAGGCAGTGTGTTCAAGTGGCGCGGTGTGAATCTTGGTATTCTGATCTGCGAGGATATGTGGTCAGCCAATGCACCCATGCACCTGAAAGAAGAGGGTGCTGAGATACTGCTTATTATCAATGCGTCACCGTTCGAAGCAGGCAAGTATGAGTCACGGTTGCAGGTGGCCAGTATCGTTGCAACAGAAACAGAACTGCCGGTTTACTATGTGAACAAGGTAGGCGGACAGGATGACATTGTGTTCGATGGAGGCTCGTTTGCGCTTGCGGCAGATGGCCAGATGATCGAATCACTGCCTGAATTTGAAGAATGTGTGCGTGTGATAAGATCAGGCCCGGCAAACAGCCACGATGATAACTGGCGGCTTTGGGAAGCCATGAAACTGGCGCTTACTGATTATGTGCAGAAGAATGGTTTTTCTACCGTAGTGCTCGGCCTTTCTGGTGGTATTGATTCTGCGGTAACGGCAACGCTTGCCGTGGATGCACTGGGCGCTGACAATGTAAAAGGCGTGCTCCTGCCTTCACCTTTCACATCCAAAGAAAGTACGGAAGATGCGCTTGAGCTTGCAAAGAATCTTGGTATCCAGACGCTGACGATACCGATCACGCCGCAAATGGAAACATTCGAGGAAGTGCTCAATCCCGTGTTCCATGATACCGGGTGGATCGATGAGATCTCGGTGGGTGGTAATTTGCAATCACGGCTGCGCGGCATCACGCTCATGGCACTTTCAAACAAATATGGCTGGATGCTGCTTTCTACCGGCAATAAGTCAGAGATCGCAGTGGGATATTCCACGCTGTATGGCGATTCGTGTGGCAGTTACAACGTCATCAAAGATCTGTACAAAACACAGGTGTATCAGGTCGCGAACTGGCGGAATGCGCAAGGTGCGGTCATCCCAAAACACAGCATCACCAAAGCGCCATCGGCAGAGCTTGCGCACGGACAAAAAGATTCCGACCAGCTGCCGCCTTATGATGTTCTGGATAAGATATTATACCATCACATTGAGGAGCATCGTTCTGCTGCAGAGATCATCATGCTTGGATTCGACAGTGATGTGGTAGAAAAAGTGGTGCGCATGGTGCGAAATTCCGAATATAAACGCCGGCAATCCTGCCCCGGCGTGCGGCTTTCTTCCATGCTATTTGGCAAAGACAGGCGCTACCCGCTGACGAATAAATTCTAGTGACCCCGCGAAAATCTTCTGATTTTCGCATGGGTCGAGCTCAGGGCTGACTCGCGCTACTGCGCTCATATCACAAGAATACTAAATATTCTTACCCTTAAACTCACATAGATCTTCAATGAGGCACTTGCCACATTCCGGCTTGCGGGCTTTACAGATATAGCGGCCATGCAGGATAAGCCAGTGATGCGCATGCTGCTTCCATTTGGCAGGGATGGCCTTTTCCAGCGCGAATTCGGTGGCATCCGGCGTGGTGGTCTTACACAGGCCGATACGGTTTGCCACACGGAATACATGCGTATCCACCGCAATAGTGTGCTGCCCATGGGCGCAATTCAGCCAGACATTGGCGGTCTTGCGGCCAACACCAGGAAGGGTCATGAGCGCGTCACGGTCTTCGGGTACTTTTCCACCATATACCTCTATAAGCCTCGCACTAAGGGCAAGAATATTTTTAGCCTTGGAATTAAATAACCCTATGGTTTTTATATAATTTTTTAGCTTTGCTTCGCCGAGTACCGCCATCTTCCTGGGGGTATCTGCTGCCTTGAACAGGGCAGGAGTGGCTTTATTCACTCCGGCATCGGTCGCCTGTGCAGACAGCACAATAGCCACCAAAAGCGTGAAATCATTGGTGTAATAAAGCTCTGTTCTGGGCTCAGGTTCAGCTTTTGCAAAGCGGCTGAATATGGTATCGATGTTCGCGCGGTTCATAAAAAGATCAGTGACAGAAAATTAGTTGGGGAATCATACGATGCGCAGTTACATGATGAAAGACACTTCTTTCGCTCGAGCGAGAAAATCCATCATTGTATGGCTGGCCATTCTTGCATCTGCTTTCATAACTCCCGCCTATGCAGAGCAGCGGCAGGTATATATGGACGATATGACATGGATGGAGATCCGTGATCGTATCCAGGGCGGTGCGACCACCGTTATCGTACCGATCGGCGGCGTTGAGCAGAACGGCCCGCATATGACCATCAGCAAACATAACATCATTGCGCGCTATGCCGCCGGTGAGATCGCAGAGCGCGTCAGGCAAACGCTGGTTGCGCCGTTAGTGCCATTCTCGCCATCAGGACGCATTGATCCGCCGGAAGGGCATATGCAGTTCCCTGGAACGATATCGTTATCAGAAGATACATTCACACGCTTGCTGGAAGATGTGGCAGCAAGCCTCAAACAGCATGGTTTCCGCACCATCTGTTTCATCGGCGATCATGGCGGTTCACAGGTCGTGCAGCGGCATGTGGCAAACCGCCTGACCAGCAAATGGCAGAGCAGCGGTGTACGCGTGATGCATGTGTCCGATTATTATGAAAATAACGGGCAGGAACAATGGGCAGAACGTATCGGCACAAAAACGCCAAATCCGGGCGCACATGCCGGCATTATAGATACGTCTGAGCTTTTGGCGATTGACGCGGTGAGTGTGCGCAGCAGCCAGCTTGGCAAACGCACGGATAATGATTTCAAAATGACCGGGGCGACCGGTGATTCTACCGCAGCATCGGCCGAACACGGTAGGCGCTTCTTAAGCCTCAAGATAGAAGCAGCAGTGCGGCAGATAGATTCAGGAGTATATCGTGCAAGATAGCGCGGCAGATATTGAGATGGTCTTACTCCCAAAGCGAAAAAGACGCCAATCGCATTTTATTAAAGCGTGGATTCGTTCGCCGATGAAAATGGGCGCTGTCGTGCCAAGCTCGCGTTATCTGGCGCGTGCCATGGTAGCGCAGGTGGATGTATCAAAAGAAGGTATGGTGATCGAGCTTGGTGCAGGTACGGGGGTGCTGACGCACGAACTGCTACAGACCGGTATCGATCTGAAGAACCTGCTGGTCGTTGAGCGTGAGCCGCGGCTTTATGCGCTTTTGAAAGCGCATTACCCTACATTGAATATCGTGTGTGCGGATGCATGCGATCTGGTCTCTGTGCTTGCCGAACGCGGTGTCACCAAAGTGAACGCTGTGGTCTCCAGCTTGCCACTACTCAGTATTCCCAAGGAAATTCGCCGTACCATCGTAGAGCAAATGGCCGCTGCTGCTGGTGCAGATGGTAAGATCGTGCAGTTCACCTATGGTCCCGGCTCACCCATTAGCCGTTATTCAATGGAAGCGAATGGTTTGGAAGGATGCAAGGTCAAAACAGTTATTGCCAACGTACCGCCAGCCTATGTGTGGGTATACCATAAATCACTGTAACCACTCGTTAACCACCGCCTGCCATAATCAGTAACGTATGGCAGACGGCGCAGAACGACCCATTATCATCAAAAAGATCAAGAAAGGCGGCCACGGGCATCATGGTGGCGCGTGGAAGGTTGCGTATGCCGACTTCGTAACGGCGATGATGGCGTTCTTCCTTTTGTTGTGGCTGCTTAATGCCACGAGCAGCGAACAAAAAGCAGGTATCGCTGAACATTTTACACCTACGATCGGTCTTAAGGATGCGATGGGCATTGGTTTCGACGGCGGGCAGAGTTCTGATACCACCAAGGGTAAATCAAGGCAAACATTGTCAGCGCCTGGCTTGGTGGTAGGGCAGGTACAGCAGGGTACTGCTCCGCAAACACCGAATAAAGAGATAACCGAACCTGAAGATAATGCCGATGATGCATACAAAGAGATCAAAGGCAGGCAGCAAGAGGCAGAAGCAGACGTTACCGATGATACGGGCGGCGGACAGGAAGATGCGGAAGCTTTCAGCGAAGCAACACAGGAGGTAAAGCAGCTAATTGAGCAGGATCCGGACCTCAAGGAATATAAGAACAACATCATCGTGGAAGAGACACCAGAAGGCATGAAAATCGACCTGATCGATGATCGCCATAAACCCATGTTCCTGCCGGGGCGTGCAGTGCTTACCGAAATGGGCAAGAAAGTGCTGGATTCAATGGTGAACATCATCATCAAAACACCAAACAACATCAGCATCAATGGCCATACGGATTCAGGTGGTGCAGTGGTTAATCCGCTTTACACCAACTGGGAATTATCAGCGGATCGCTCTAATGCAGCGCGTCGCTTCCTGGCATCCACACAGCTCCAGCAGGACCGTATCTCCAAAGTAATTGGCTATGCTGATCGTGAGTTGCTCATTCCGGACGAACCGAATAATCCACGCAATCGCCGCATTACCATTCTGCTTATGCGCGGTTCGTATTTCCGTGATCCGCAGGTTGCGCCAACGTCACGCAACATCCTGTCTGTGCCGGATGCGAAACCTGCGCCTTCCAAAGCTCCATCACCTGCAGCTAAGCCGAAACCATGAAGAGATTCGTAGCCGTCACACTCGTATCATTAGCTGCATCTGCCAGCAGTGAAGCGCGGACCGTTAAAGTATTCATGACCTCCGGCACGGGGTTCTTTGTGAGTCAGGCAGGGCATGTGGTCACCAACAAGCATGTGGTGAATAATTGCCAGAAGGTAGCGGTGTCGGTCGGTGGGAAGGAACAGCCGGCAAAGATCATAGGCCGTGATTACGATCAGGATCTGGCGCTGCTTAAAATAGATGGTACACCGCCTTACACGGCATTCTTCCGGTCAGAATCACAGCCTATACAGGCAGGCGAGCGTGTGGTGATCGTGGGGTATCCGGGCGAGGCAGCAAGGGCAGGCAATACAGTCACGCGTGAGGCGGAAATACTAAGCCCTACAGGCCCAAAAGGCGAGGGGCAGTGGGTTGAGATAAGCGATGTGATCCAGCAGGGAAACAGTGGTGGGCCGTTACTGGATGCGTCGGGTAATGTGGTAGGCGTAGTGACGGCAAAGGCCACGATCTATACCTATGAGAGCGATAAGCCCCATGATGGCGTAACGCGTAACTCCGGTATTGCCATCAGTTTGAGCACGCTTAAGCAGTTTCTGGATAGTTATAGCGTCTATTATCGCGAGGAAGATTCCAGCAACGACCTGTCGGCAGACAGGGTCACGGATATCGCAGAGCGCTTTGTGGTGAATGTGCGTTGTTCTTATAAGACAGAAGTTAGATAATAAAAAAGGGAAACCAATATTATTGGTTTCCCTTTGTCTTGATGATTATTGTTAGTTCACCAGTTCGCCATCTTCCTCAGAGGCATGCTTAGGCGTGCCGGTTGCTTTGGAGAAGTGGAACGCAAGTTCACCATCCTCCACCGTTACCTTTACCGTGCCGCCTT
The DNA here is from genome assembly GCA_964535825.1 of uncultured Rickettsiales bacterium. Taxonomy (GTDB): domain Bacteria; phylum Pseudomonadota; class Alphaproteobacteria; order Rickettsiales; family SXRF01; genus CAZAQK01. The sequence continues at coordinate 6,490 of CAZHUC010000006.1, read as the reverse complement.
TGGAGAGTTTGCCAAAGAGCACTTCGTCAGCCAGCGGTTTCTTGATCTTTTCGGCGATGAGGCGAGCCATTGGACGAGCACCATTCGCGCGGTCATAACCACGATCCACCAGCCATTTGCGGGCAGAATCATCCAGCTGGATGGTTACGTTGCGGTCAGCAAGCTGTGATTCCAGGCGGAACACGAACTTGTTCACCACATGCGCCACAACATCTGGCGTTAAGTGGTCGAAGGAAATGATCGCATCAAGCCTGTTGCGGAATTCTGGCGCGAACATGCGGTTGATAGCTTCTTTGTCTTCACCATGACGGTCGACTTTGGTAAAGCCTACAGGCGCACGCGCCACGTCGGCAGCACCGGCGTTTGAGGTCATGATGATGATAGCGTTGCGGAAGTTCACCGTTTTGCCGTTCGAATCGGTCAGGCGGCCATAATCCATCACTTGCAGCAGGATGTTGTATACATCCGGGTGTGCTTTTTCGATCTCGTCGAGCAGGATCACGCAGTACGGGTTCTTATCCACCGCATCGGTGAGCAGACCGCCTTGGTCAAAGCCAACATAGCCTGGAGGGGCACCCACCATGCGTGATACCGCATGTTTTTCCATGTATTCAGACATATCGAAGCGTGCAAGCTCCATACCCATGAGGGTGGCAAGCTGCTGCGCCACTTCGGTCTTACCCACACCGGTAGGGCCAGTGAACAGGTAATTACCAATGGGTTTTTCTTCTTCACGCAGACCAGCACGCGACATTTTAACAGCAGAGCTGAGTGCTTCGATGGCATTGTTCTGGCCAAACACTACAAGTTTCAGGTTCTGCTCGAGGTTCTTGAGTGACTCGGCATCATCGGTGGAAACACTCTTGGCTGGCATACGCGCCATTTTTGCCACGATCTCTTCCACTTCCTTGTTGGTGATGGTTTTTTTGCGTTTGTTTTCTGGCACAAGCATCTGTGCAGCACCCGCTTCGTCGAGTACGTCGATCGCTTTATCCGGCAGTTTGCGGTCTGGCAGGTAACGCGCAGAAAGTTCCACAGCTGCTTTGATCGCAGATGACGTGTAACGCACGGTATGATGCTCTTCGTAGTAAGGCTTCAGACCACGCAGGATCTTGATAGAATTCTCGATAGAAGGTTCAACCACATCGATCTTCTGGAAGCGGCGAGCCAGCGCACGATCCTTCTCTATGGAGTTCTTATATTCCTTGTAAGTGGTGCTGCCGATACAACGGAAACCACCACGGGCGAGAGCAGGCTTCAGCAAATTACATGCATCCAGCGCACCGCCAGAGGTTGAGCCTGCACCAATGATGGTATGAATTTCATCGATGAACAGGATCGCACCCGGTACTTTTTCAATATCTTTGATAACGTTCTTCATGCGTTCTTCAAAGTCACCGCGATAACGTGTGCCGGCAAGCAGCGCACCCATATCGAGTGAATAAATCACAGCATTACGCAGTACGGTAGGCACTTCACCGCGTACGATACGCAGCGCTAAACCTTCAGCAATAGCGGTTTTACCCACACCTGCTTCACCCACATACAGCGGATTGTTTTTGTTGCGGCGTGCAAGGATCTGAACGGTTCTGTCCACTTCTTCTTCACGACCCACCAGAATATCGGTTTTGCCGGATTCTGCTTTTTTATTCAGGTTCACACAGTACAGAGAAAGCGCATCGGCTTTATCTTTGTCTTTTGCAGCCTGTGGACGCTCAAGAGATTCTGCAGATGCTGCTGCATCATCAGAATCCACATCGGTGCGCCATTCAGCGATCTTCTGGTTGCCAGCATATTTTACAATGCCGTGCGAAATATAATTCACCACGTCAAGGCGTGACAATTCCTGTTCCTGCAGGAAATATACGGCGTGTGAATCGCGTTCTGAAAAGAGTGCAACCAGCACGTTCGCTCCGGTTACTTCATTTTTGCCAGCAGACTGCACGTGGATCGCCGCGCGATGGATAACGCGCTGGAAACCTGCAGTAGGGCGTGATTCTTCGAGATCCTCAACCACAAGCGAGGTGAGTTCCTGGTCCAGGAACTGGGTGAGGGATTTTTTTACATCGGCAACTTCAATGCCGCAGCCACGCAATACAGCGAGTGCATCCGCATCATCGGTGAGCGCATAAAGCAAATGCTCGAGTGTGGCATATTCATGGCGATATTTTTTAGCCAGAGCCAAAGCGCGGTGAAGCGTAATCTCAAGGTTCTTAGACAGCATGGCGGCACTCCGTTGCGTTTTTTTTCTATGACAACCGGATCTACGCTAATAAATCAGGCTATCACTCTTTTTCCACACAACATTGCAGGGGATACTCATTCCGGCGGGCTAGTGTAATTACCATTTCCGCCTTTGTTTCCGCTACATCGCGTGTGTAGACACCACAATTTCCAGCACCTTTCTGGTGTACTTCCATCATGATGTTGACCGCTTCTTCATGCCCCTTATGGAATATGTCCTTTAGTATAAAGATCACAAAGTCCATAGGCGTATAATCATCGTTCAACAACACAACCTTGAAGTACGGCGGGCGTTTGGTTTTAGCCTTCGGTTCCGCCAGTAACAGGCCATCAGACTTGATCTCCTGTACTTCCCCTTCAGTATTACCATCAGGGCCAGACATCGTGTTATCTTCCATCATTATCGCCATAAACGCTGAACAATACGTTAAGTGAACCTTGCAAAACTATTAAAAACGGCGGGTTTTTCAGTGTTTTTCGTGAATAAAGTCTAAAAAAACAGCGTAACCCATTGATTAACCGTATTGTAGAGTTATAACCCATTTTTATCTGCTTGGGAATAGAAGAGGTGGTGAGTCTGCATGTTCTGTATAAAAACCAGTAAAACTGCGGAATTTTTGTAAATCTGGTACGTCATAAATATTTCACATTACTTTTAAGTTTTATCGTCTAAAACCATGGTAAAGAAATATTAACTGGCTGAACGGGAGCTGAACATGACTGACAATACAAAAACACAGGGCGATCTACTACAAGAATACATGGATGCGAAGAGCATGTCTGCAGATGCACTTGCGGAGAAACTGCAAGAAGCAGCGCAAGCAGTGTTAGAAAATGTAGACAGGAAACGTGTCAACCGCTGGCTCATGAACAAGGAAGCTATTCCAGCAACATTGATCCCTGGTATTAAAGGCGCACTGGAACTGAATGGTGACCAGACCTACGATCTGCGTCAGGCAGTAAAGAATTTTGGACAGCAGCAAGAAGCTGCCGCTGCGCCACAGGAACATTCCGCTTCCGAAACGATTGATGCACAAGTAAAAAGATGGCGCAGCCGTATTCCCATGTTTGGTGTGGATGCTGCGTTCGACCATCGTGAACCTGTGCAGCAAGACGCTGCTGCACAGCCTGCCGCGTTGGATGCAATGACGGAAGAAAAAGCAAAGGAGCTTGTGAAAGCCTCTGCGGATGCATTTAGTGAGCTGCTGAAGCTCACGCCAAAATTACCTTCCGAGTCGCGCGGCATAACAGATGATGGCAAAGCGCGAGTTTCTCATATTGACCATGCACTGCCGATACATCTCGAAAAAAGAAAAGGCATGAAACTGACTCGTGCGGGACTATCGCGTCGTGCTGGGCATCGCGGAAGCACACCTTCTGAGGCATTCAGTGCATCTGAAGTGGAAATGCTGATCAACGTGATGAGCCAGTCCGTAGATGAGAGCGATAAGGAATTCAACAAAGCAGCAAACCGTTTCCGCCGTGCTGTGGAAGCAGCTGAGCCTGCCTGGCAATTCCTGAGTGAACAAAAAGAAACCAACCATGCGGAGCGTGCTGCCCGTAAAGCTGATCGAAAGCAAGAAAGATAGGCTATTTAAGCCAGCTTTGTTTTCAGGTGGTCGGCCAGTTTGATAGCCAGTGCAACGATAGTGTAGGTGGGGTTCGCCCAGCCCGATGTGGGGAACACGGAACTGCCGGCAATGTAGAAATTATCCAGCCCGTGCATTTTGCAATCGGCGTTTACAACACTGTCTGCGCGTGTATTGCCCATGCGTGTTGTACCCATATGGTGCTGACTCCATAGGGTGTATTTTGGCCAGCCCTTATATTCCCTGAGCCATGGTGCTATCTTTATAACCCCCATAGAGTGATACCCAAAGTATTCCGCAAGCAATAATGTGAACTGCCTGGCGCTTTCCCATTCCTTCTCGCCTAATGAGAAACTAAGCTTTGTACGCGGCATTCCCAGCGCGTCTTTCTGATCGTCCAACGAAACATAATTGTCCTGTGATGGTGCATGCTCCGTGCGCATGAATAGTGTCGATTGCCACATCAGCTCCGGATTCTTTCTGAAAAATCTCGCCATATATGCTGCGATCAGCGGAGCATTCTTTACCTTGCTGATGTCGCGCACTACAGAACAGCAATTCAGCAGGGAGAATTTTTTCATCAGCTCATCATCAGGAGTGATATTGTATATCACCTCTGGTTGATCGACTTTGTCGAGATCCTGTTCAAAAGGCTTCAATTCATTGGGTTTCGCATAGGTAAAAAGTTGGCCAACTTCAAACCTTGGATGTTCCATAAAATATTTTCCGGTAACATCCGATAGATCTTTAAGCGCATCCAATGCCAGAATTAATCTGGCATTTTCAATGCCACCGCACGCCAGCACATACTGTTTTGCTTTTACGAGGAAGCTCTGTCCTTCCAGTGTTTTCAGCGTAACAGAACGTATCGATGTATTATCTTTTTTGACGTCGACAAGGTTGCTGTTGAGAATTACCCGGATGTTCTTTTTTGTGTATATTCCTTGCGGAAGTGCAGAGTCTGGCATCATTGCATGCGCGTAACGCCATGCGCCATATTTGAATCCATGCGGGTTGGGTAACAGATCTTTGGGGCTGGAAAAATCAGAATTACTCGTGCCGCTCAAATTCAGAAAACGTGCAGCACGCGTGTAATACGGTGTGATCTGTTCATAGGTAATCGGCCAACCGCTTCCTTCCAGCCATTCTTTTTTCTTGAAATCCGATGCATCAAGAGGGCAGCACATACCTTCCCAGTGATTGGTCGATCCGCCAAGAAATCGCAGCCTTGAATTCGTTACATCATAAGGCGATCGCGTGGACTTTCCGCTATATAATTGCTGGGTTTTCTCGCTATATTCCTTATCGCCGCTTTCAATGACGATGATCTTTTTTGAACTGTCAAAAAATTCCGATGCAAGTGCAAGTCCTGCTGCGCCTGCACCGATAATACAAAGATCAGCCTCAAACTCTTGCTTATCTAAGGTTCTGCCGTCTATGAGCATAGTTTATCGCGTGCGGTTGAGTATGACCATAATGCCGTGAAAGCCGCAGTTTTAGGGATTATCCAGCCATTGACATCTACAATATTCTGCGCCTGGAATTCGTCGATCGCCGCCTTTTTTAGGGCTTTTTCCGCCTGTTTTTTGCTGGTTATTTGCGGTAAGGACACATGCTCCAGCAGGCTTTTGGCGACCAAGTGGGAATCTTGTAGTTCTTTGTTATTTATGTATATTTCTTTTCCTGCGTACGAGTTACGCATGCTTTTTGGAATCAGCTTATCCAGCAGGCAGTTGCTCTTATCGAGAGCATTATTTTTTAACAGAAATGAAACGCCATACGCTGATATCGCAGCGGCCACCCCGGAAAGAATAAACGTACGTCTGCTAATTTGCATGGTATGTTCTCGCTATGTCTTGTAACCCGCAGAAACCTACAGCTTTTGGGGGATAAAAAAAACATTATAATGCCTGTTGACATACCCAAAAACCGGTTGTATACATCTGCCTCCTTCCGACATATAGGAAAGAAATTGCAGGCCAATAAGTCACCTTAAAATCCTGCTGCGGTTTGATATTGTGAATAGGTTTTTCTGGCATCATATTACATTGTCAGGCGCGGGAAAAGGCACGCACGGTTCGCAAGAACAATGGGCCAATTCTACCTGACGATGAAATTTTGATGAGTTGATGACTGAATTGCCGAACGCGCTGAGTTGAACAGCAATGTTTTGCTCTGTACGTTCATGGTTCAGGCGTCGTATCTCTTAAATTAATTAATGTTAAATTGAGAACTAAGTTTAATAAATATGACAAGAGCATTTGATGGATGCCTTGGCAGTAAGAGGCGATGAAGGACGTGCTACGCTGCGAAAAGCGTCGGGGAGTTGCGAAGAAACTTTGATCCGACGATGTCCGAATGGGGAAACCCCCTACGTATGTAGGATTCCGTAATGAATACATAGTTACGGAAAGCGAACCCAGGGAACTGAAATATCTAAGTACCTGGAGGAAAGGAAATCACAGAGACTCCGTTAGTAGTGACGAGCGAACGCGGACTAGGCCAATGGATTGCAAAAAACAACGAGAACGCTTTGGAAAAAGCGGCCATAGTGGGTGATAGCCCCGTACCGGTAAAATGTTTGCAGTTCTTCGAGTAGGGCGGGACACGTGAAATCCTGTCTGAACATGGGGAGACCACTCTCCAAGCCTAAGTAC
>CAZHUC010000005.1:100085-175999 GCA_964535825.1 uncultured Rickettsiales bacterium | reverse complement strand
GCGAAGGTGGCCGTACCGTCGGCGCCGGCGTCGTAGCTAAGATCGTTGAGTAGTTTTTTTTGGGGCAGGCATCGGGGAGGGTTTTTCCTTTCCGGTCCTGCCCTTACTATGTAGGGGTGTAGCTCAGCTGGTAGAGCGGCGGTCTCCAAATTCTTAAACTAGCGTTTTTCCTTATATCTGCCTCTACCTCTTAGTCCCTGTCCATCTGGCAATAGGCACCATTGTATATTGGATAGTCACCTACTATCTTTAGATATACCTTATTGTTCGGTAGCAAGCTCGGTAGCAGTAATTATCATGATTGTGCTGCATTAGCAGTTTGGTTCTCCGCTGTAAATTCTGCCCAGTGCTTGCCCATGAACTGGGCGAAGCGGACCAGAGTGGTAAGAGCAGTCATCGCATCCACTTCATCAGTATCTACATATTCACCATGCGAAGCGGGATCACGCCAATGTTTTATAGTGTCAGTAAGGGGCTGAAAATCCCTTATCAACCTGTCATCTGTACCTTGTGTAATTTTTTTAGTGATGTCCTTTGTACCGCTTCCTCGCCTGTAAATCTCCAAAACCTTCTTTTCATCACCTACTTTTTTTATTGCAGCCGCTAGAATAATGGATTCAGTCGCAGCTCCGGCCATTACACAGGTAGCCAAGTAGGCCCCAACAGAAAAACATTGCAACGCCTGACTGGCTCGTTGTTCGTATCCTTGTCCGAAAAGCTCTGTATAGCGCTTAAGGTATTTTCCATAAGCGCCGGGGTGGGTAAAAATAAAAAAATGAGTATCATCCTGTTGTAACCACTCTCTCCCCCGCACGGTTACAGAGAATCCTAGCCCGCCCCCTCCCATATTACCACCGACATACGTATATTGGCTGGCACGTAATATTCCTTGGCTCGCCAGATACCAGGCAGCATCCAAAAAGATCGGGGTGTGCCACATATGGGTCACATTTCTATCATCGCTCTTACTGTGCAGTAGCTCAGGAAACTGTCGATGAAAATCATACGCTATATCAGGAATCCAAATCTCAAACCCAAAAGATGCGTGATTGCCAATAGGGCTTTTGGGTGGATTACGAAGCCTTCCCTTAAGATGTGTCACCAGAAATTCTAAGGCGCGATCAAAAGAAACGGGGTGCGGCTGCATCTAATATTCCTCACTCGCTTTGCGTGGTCTGTTCAAGTTTTTCCCAGGTCAATTCTTTGAGTTTGTCTGAAAGACGGTGTTTAATTCTGGCTCTTACAGGCTTTTGAGACATACTGTGTGCGACTTCAAACACAATGCATCCGTTCAACATCTTCTCCAGCTTTGGCTCTTGTAAAGCCACTCCATTCCATTCATCCCCTGTGTCTAATTTTAGGGGAGGAACTTGGCTATTGATTGCATCTGAGAACGGGAAAAACAAACAAATTGCCCGTCGACGCAAAAACCTCTGCCATTCGGATTTCCAATGTTTTGCATAAATACCCTTCACTGTAACTGGTTGTCCTCCAATATTTGTTACTCGGAATGATATGTATATGTTGCCCTTTGTGCCCGGCATTCCATAAATTTCCATGTCTGGTAGGACGACAAAGCGAATTCTGGCACCCGACTTCCACCACACAATTAAGGTGAATAGTCCGCTTACCAAAGAAAAGAACAAAGCCACTACGGCTATCGGATCAATTTCGCTGGCTAACCTAAAATGAATATCCATTTTTTGTTCGTATAAATATATTTTCTTCTGATAATACAAAGACTATGTTTCTTTTTTTGCAGCCGGTCAAACAAAAACCAAGCGGCTCCAATAGTGGCTTTGCTATGTTTTGAATCGTGTGCGCCCATGCCAAACACAGGCACATGAACAACACGCTCGGCAGAAAAATGTGATGCTGTGCCAAATTTCCTCTTCCGGGACAGGGGATATAGCAGGAAAATATGAGATAGGAGGCCCGACCGAAATCAAGCCTCCCCTCTCTCAATTACCGGTTACTATTAGGCGTACGCGTAGTGCGTTCCCAAGTAGAGCCGGGTGTAGTCGTAGGCGGTAAAGGACGGTTATCAGGCACAGCTGCCCAATTATCGCGTTCACCACCACGCGGCCCAACCTCACGGAAGATGCCGCCATTATTGCCGGTATTGCTACCGGGCTTAAGCGTCTTAGCCATAGGATATTTCCCTTCGTTATGGCATTTTTAAGAAATATCCCGTACCTTTTCCTTGCAGCCAAAGTATCTCTCCTTATAAAGGAGAGAACCTTCTCACAGGTTATTGACTGCTTGGAGCGGACGGGTCTCAGGATTCGTTCGCTCTAGTTGTTTTTGATAGGCCTCCATCAAAAAAGTTACAAATACGCATTCAATAACCACGGCACTGTGTGCTGTGTACTGACAAGACGGTTGACAACTAGGGGAAGCTATATAAGATGATAACTACACCTCGAAGCGCAACATTCCGCCAAGTTTGAATGCGCTTCACAAATTGAGCGGTTACACTATTTAGTGTGCCGCTTTTTTGTGACCCGCTAAATATAGCATCAAATGTAATTGATGATAAGCATTAACAAGAAAGCATCGATATTTTTTTTATTAATATTTTTTAATAATTGGCGATGCCAATAACCCTTCCGATCGCGCGACATCGGGTGTTGTAACGCGGCACTAGTTGCAATCATAATAATTCATCGTTGCTGGCGCGGCGGTGATGTCAAGTGTAGAGCAGCGCAGAGAAATAAGCTGACTATGTAGCGCATGGTAATCACAGAAGGTTTTTTAGGAAGCCTATTGAATCCGCCATACCTTCTTTAGAAAATTGACTATCAAGAGTCTCAGCCAAATCTTGAATTTTTTTATTAGAAAAATTAATCACCTGTTCATGGTTTGGGCTATTTCCTAGGTAATTCTCAATAATCACCTCCCAGAATTCATAGGCATAATAAGCTAATCCTGTAGCCAAGAAGCCCGATTTCTGCCCGTGTGCCGCCAAGTAATCTTTAATCACGGATTTGATGATTTTCTTATGGTGAGACCGCAATGAGTTTGCGAGAAATTGATTGCTATCAAAACGCAAGGCTTCGTATGCTTCTATAGCCGCAACAGCAGCATAAAACTGTTCGTGAACGCCCTTATGGGGGCTATTGGGTTTAATGTCTAGTGTAGAAGTGTTCATCATTTTTATCTCCCGCTTAATTTTCTTGCTTTATATGCTAACCAGATAAACTTTTTTATTCACAGAAAATAATTTCAGGGGTACGAACGTATTTGAGCGATGAAGCACATATTTTATTTGTCCATTTATCATAACGAAGTGCGATATGTTCACCAAGTGGTTCATACCGGAACATATTAGCCACGATGATTAGTGCAATGATCGCTAATGCTAGCCAAAGCCAAGAAATTAGCCGTGTCTTTGCTATTTCGCTCCAACACCATTTTAGAAATGCTCTCATTGTCTCCCCCCAAAATGGCTCATTTTTTGAAAAACCTAGAGGCGGAGGAGGATTATATTCTGGCTTAATCATTTCACACTCACATCAGCCTGTGGTTGTTGCGCAAAAATGGACTGTACCTTGTCGGTAATTCGCTGGCAAAGGTGCTGCCGAAGTTCCTCAGCCGCAACGCTTTCTACATCAACACCTAGCGGCGGAGGTTGTTCCTCAGAAACGTCAGGATTAATGTAAATTGATTTTTCGGATACGGATTCCATATGTGATGTATTCAGTGCTGAATGATCCCGTAGTAATCTGGAATCCTGCCCCAACAGATAAATATACAGTGTAACTGTTTCTATATCGTCCCCATACTTAGTTGCAGTCTGAGGAAACTTTATACTTCCTGCAACCATGTCGCAGGTTATTATGTAAGGTGATGTAACCGACACAAAGGTTGTTTTGTTCAAGATTTTGCTTTCAAAATCGACAAGTTGAATTGTACTACCACTACGTTGTAACATTGAAGAAATCCGGCGATCTACATAGGCATCCCATGCCTCTTTAGTGCCGGGAGGAAGCACATTAATTGCTTTCGCTTTCTCAAGTTCCTGCTCATCATGAGCCACCTGCATAGAAGCGGCATGCTCAGATTGTTTGTCATGGATGTAGTAGAAAAATATGGCTATTACGATAACAACTAGAAGTGGTTTCTTAAGCCATTTTTTTCTTATCATATCATTACCTGTTACCAGTGTTGGCACTGTAGCCAGATTGATGTTGCTGGTGCTTCATTTAGAGGCTTTTAAGGGAAGCAGTACTCCTGTGCCTCTACAGGTAATCGATGCCCAACAATCTGTTCCCCAAGCATCCGTCCCAAAAGGTTCACATGTATAATCTAAAATCGCATTCGCACCTTTTTCTGCCGCATCTACTTTCATTCTCATGATGGCTTCGCCTCGTGAGGGAGGCAAATCAGTAGTTAGATGCTTACAACTATGGCCTTCAACCATTGCCTTGAAATCAAAATTACTAGGATGTTCTTCCTCCGCTCTGAATATTTTAATATTAACTCCTCGTTTCATTATTTCTGGAGACACTTGATTTAAGTTTGTTAATGGCATTCCAGCCGAGCAGGCACTAAGTATGATTAGAGAAAAAAAATACAAAGATTTTTTCATAAAAATTTACCCTTCTTGATCTGCTAAAAATTATCCAAAATTTTCAGCTTCTGATAACTCTGGCGCACTATACTTACATGAAGTAAGGGCGGAATAATGCGCGATTTTGGCGCATTCTCGATTATCGCGCAATATCTCTTTAATGAAAAAGAGAAAGCCCAGTGTTTACGATCACCGTTATAGCGAGTTAATCCAGCTTTTAGTTAAAGCTAGGAAGGGCAGAGCCATTACACAGTACGAACTTGCTGTTAAGCTGGCAATTTCTCGTCAAAATATTTCAAAGATAGAATTAGGGCAAAGAAGGCTTGATGTGCTTGAGCTAGACGATTGGTTGCATGCTCTCGGCATAAAACTGAATATCCTCGATAAAGTAAAAAGCAGCCTACATAAGTCTTGATATATTACTAGGACATAGCTGCCTATCAGAGACAAGTGACAAAAGTAATGCAGGTTGTGGAGATTACCATAGAGTGAGGCGGGTGGCCTGCGTAATAGGCGGCCATACCCCACCACCTCCACCACCCCCATTTTTAGAAATGCAAACTTTCTAGATAATTTACACGCGTTTTTGAACCGATCGCACAGGCTTACCTTGCGTACGGTTAAGGTACATACTCATTGCCCTCAGCATGGTTCTGGTATTTTTGACGGTAAACGCAAAGATTGCCAATTTATCCAATAGTGCCTGGTATTTTTGATCTTCTGTTTGCACTAATAACCCCCAATTGGCGGCCGATGCTCTTTTTATAAGGGCTATAAGATCTGGCTTTTCCATAGCCTCTATCTTTTCCAAATCAGCATCAGTAAGAGGTAGTGCAGCCAGTTTTGATTTATTCCGGCTTCCCTTTGGACGACCGGCAGGGTTGCCGGATTTGCCGGGCTGGAATTGCCAAGATTTTGCCTTAGACTGTATTTTATCTGTAATTTGCGCTTCAAATGCCATCAGTATACCTATTATTGTCTGCTAATGGTCTCATTCCAGTTAGCGTTTCTACCGCCTGCTTCTGTCTGTTGGCAAGCCAAGATTGGAAGCAATCATCATGCACCTGTAGCGTCAAGCCGTGAGGATTTGCATAGAAGATGGATGGTGTATCTTCCATGATTCCGCTAGGCTTACGGCAATGTGGGCAAGTATTAGGATCGGCATGGCGGTCAGGGTTTAATTTTAACCAGTGTATGACACAGCTATCAAAAGCCACACGTTCAGCCTTCTTACGTTTCATACCCCCATCGTATTCAGCTATGCCTGCCCGTTCATCGAAATACTCCCGCCAGTCGTCGGCGTTCCATGCGGTTATCTGACAGCGTACATTTATATTCCTGCTAGTAGCAAGGTGCAGGCCGACACGCCCCAGCCCTGCATGAAGCTGGCGCATAATCCACGGCTTGCATAGCCTGATAGTTTCCTTAATGTCCGGCGTCAGCGCACCACGTGGTGCGTGATAGAGGAGACGATCATCCTCTAGCGTTAGTATTACGCCACGTCCGGCAAGCTCATCAATAATAGGCTGTATGTCCACTTCTTTTTCTCTGCACTCTGCAACATCAATAACGCTGATAACGCTTCACATAATATATTGTTTATTATTATGTTTTTATCTTCTAATCCGTTATTCCGCTCCAAATAACACCAGTAACGCGGTAACGGTTGGTGAGTATAATCGTTATCGCCGTTACCGAATGTTATTGGGGCTTTAACCCAGTTCTCCTTTCTCAAAATCATCATTATTTCCGTAGCTTGTATCAGAAGTATTGTCACCGTTACCGGCGTTATCGGGGAGAGAATAATTGCCGTCGGCATCCTTATGGACCTCACCCTTTTCAAGCATCTTGAACAAGAGCTGCCGTACATTATCCTTATTCCGCTTGAGTTTCTCTGCAATATGCTTTGGGGCCAGCGGCATTTTATCTGCACTTAATACTCTTAAAATGTCCTGCCGTTGCTTGGACAGGGCATATTCTTCGGCATTGCCCAGCAGTACCCAGCGCATTGCGGCCTTATCGAATCTTAGTGCGAGGGAGCGTTCTTCTACATCACGCCCAGTCACTTGCAGTACTCCGTCAGCTTCGCCCCGTTTGCGCGCAAGCACAAGGATCGTATCAGCCGCCCCGGTCAGTCCAAAACTACCGGAGACTGTTGCAATAAAATCCGGCTCTTCTGCCTTTTTGACGTGGTGTACTACAAGGATCGTGACGCCGCTTTCGTCGGCAAGTTGTTTGAGTTTAGAAACCAATGCGTAATCAAGTTCGTATGTTTTACCATTGCCGTGAGTCGGTCCTCGCACCTTTTGCAGTGTATCCAATATGACAAGCCGTATTTCACGATTTTCCTTTAAGTCGGCGTGGATCATTTCCAGTCCGCCATCGTCAAGGGTAGCTACCCGGGTTTCAAAATGAAGCGCACATTGTGTAATCGGGGTTTTCATCAACTTGAGGCGGCCTTGTAATCGCCGCAACGTATCCTCAAGCGCATAATAAATTACCCCTCCTTTTTCGACAGGAATTTTCCCTAACACATTGCCGCCGGTAGCGGATGCCAAAGCAAGATCAAGTACCCACCATGATTTCCCTACTTTAGGCGGCCCTGCAAGTATGGCACATCCACCTTCCGGCACGACATTAGGGACTATCCACTTTGGTTCAGGGAATGTCATCTGCATCAGGTCGGAAAGGGAAGTTAGCCCATGCCTCACGGTGTGGCCTGTACCAGCAGTAATATTGTTTCCGCTTATTAGGGAGGCAGCAGCCATGGCCTATTCTCCCAACACTTGCTTACCGGCGTTTTCAAGGATGCGTTCCATTGCTGCGATAGGAACACGTAGTCTTTTCCCGATGCGAATTACCGGGATTTCCCCCCGGGCGGCAGCCGCGTAGCTGGCGTTTTTCCCTGCGTTGTAATAAATGCGTCCTGCTTCCGGCACTGAAAGCGTTAGTTTCTGTTGAGTTGTTTCCATTTTGACCCTCTAAAAATTGGTAGGCTCAATATATCACTTGCAATCCTAGCTTATAACGGATAAATTTATTATCCATATTATCCATAATTATCCGTTATAGAAGACATGAAACATCGTATTGAACTCATATGGTATCGCGATAGCAAGGGCTACACCCTGCTCCCGGAAATGCTTTCTAAAAAAGGTGTCACATCTATTCTTTGTAGAGAAGCAGGTCGGCCAGAACGTATCCAAGGCAATGGGGGAGAGTTAATTCCCTACCACCCGCTCGATGAAGGCCGCCCTATTTTTAGAGAATTTGCAGATATAAAAAAAACGCCCAAAGGTTTGTTGGATTTTATAGACAAGTATGGGCTTCTCATAGGCTCTGCTGGCTATGACGCTGTTTCAGAAATGTTACAGGCAGCCAGCGATATGAATCATCTACTGAAGGGCAATAACATCAGGAACATGGACATTCAGTCAATTCGGCTGGATTCAAAACTATCCTTCGATTTTGATGGTAACCCTACCCTAATACTTTCTCCCAAATCACTGCTTAATGGTTTATGGCTTCAGCTAGGAAATTTCTTAGCGGATGGCCGTACATCCGTGCAGGAGTGTGGTTTGTGTCATACATTGTTTGAGACTGGCCCCGGCACGGGTCGCAGATTGGACGCAAAATTCTGCTCTGATCAACACCGCATTGCCTTTAATAGTCAGAGGCAAACCCAAAAAGAACCCGCCCAAATTAAAAGGAGAAAATAGCCATGCGCCGCACCGGATGTATCCGTGAACGCTCTCCCGGTTCTTTTGAAATCCGCTATACATTGTCGCCCGATCCGACAACGGGCAAGCGCCGTACTGAGACAATGACTGTGCGCGGCAGCCGGAAGGATGCAGAAAAAGAGCTGCGGAAACATTTGCGCGGATTAGACACAGGCGACTATGTTGAGCCTAGTAACATCACTGTGCGCGGATATATGCAACAATGGTTGGATTCGGTGAAAGGGCGCGTTACCCCGAAGTCACATGAGCGTTACGAAGAAATCGTTACCGGCTTTATCAATCCGGCGCTGGGTAATCATAAACTTGCCAAACTTATGCCTATTCATATCCAAAAGGCTTATATTGATTGGGAATCTGGTGGACGGCGCGATAAAAAAGAAGGCGGATTGTCGCCGCGTTCACGCCTACACATTCACCGTATTCTTAAATCAGCACTTAAATGTGCCGTGCAGCTTCAACTGCTTGTCCGCAATCCAGCTGACGGTGTAAAATCACCTAAGCCTGCGCGGGTTGAAATGAAAACGCTGACGGCGGAAGAATCGGCAAAGCTATTAGCCGCCATAAAAACCAGCCGTCTTTATTGGCCGGTGTTGATGGCGCTTGCCACAGGGATGCGGCGAGGGGAGATTTTAGCTTTGCGCTGGAAGAATCTTGATTTGGATAAAGCCAGTGCGCGTGTTGTTGAAAGCATCGAACAGACAAAAAAAGGTATACGATTCAAAGCCCCCAAGACAGATAAGACGCGGGTTATTACCCTGCCGACCTTTGCCATAGAGGAATTACGGCGGCTTAAGGCGCAGCAGGCGGAGGAATTATTGAAACTCGGCGTTGCACAGTCCGGTGATACTTTGATATGTGCCCGTCAGGACGGGAAACCCATGATGCCCGATAGCCTGACCTTTGGGTTTGTCAGGTTCATTAAAAATATGAAGGGGTTTCCCCGGATACGCTTCCACGATCTGCGCCATTCTCACGCTACGCAGCTTTTACTGTCTGGTGTGCATCCAAAGGTGGCACAGGAGCGGCTGGGGCATAGTAGCGTCACGGTTACGCTGGACATTTACAGTCACGTCACGGAAAATATGCAGAACGATGCGGCATCTAAACTAGACAACGTATTCCGTTCTGCTATAAACGCCACCGCTACTGACATTCCTGAAATTCGGTAGCAATTTCGATAGCAAGTGAAGGATTTTGGATATTAGCCATCGGGCAGATTGTTATTATTCAAATATATAGGGGTGTAGCTCAGCTGGTAGAGCGGCGGTCTCCAAAACCGCAGGTCGCAGGTTCGAACCCTGTCGCCCCTGCCATTTCATAAAGTTGCGAATCCCCTTGCATTCGCCGTTTTTTGCGCTATAAGCACTGGCTTCCCCCCAAAGAATGTGAGACATATGGCAAGTTTGAACCCGGCGAAATTTATCCGCGAAGTGCGGCAGGAAATGAATAAAGTGACCTGGCCAACACGCAAGGAAACTACGGTTTCCACGCTTATGGTGCTGGCGCTGGTTGCTGTAGCCGCAACGTTCTTTGTGTTTGTGGATTGGTTCATCGGCACGCTGGTGCGGATGATAATTGGTATTTAAGGAGTTATAAGATGAACGCCCGTTGGTATATTGTTCAGGCACATTCAGGCTTTGAGAAAAAAGTAGCGCAATCCATTAAAGAGCAGGCTGTGCAGAAGAACCTCACCACCCTCATCGAGGAAGTGGTCGTGCCTGTTGAAGAGGTGACCGAAGTGCGCCGTGGCAAGAAAGTACAGGCAGAACGCAAGTTCTTCCCGGGCTATGTCATGGTGAAGATGGCACTTACCGATGCCACATGGCATATGGTGAAGAATACTGCAAAAGTAACAGGTTTCCTTGGTGGCGGCGGCAAAGGCAAACCCGTTCCCATCACAGAAAAAGAAGCAGAATCCATTTTTGCCCAGGTGCGTGAGGGTATCGATCATCCAAAATCGACCATTCACTTCGAAGTGGGTGAAAATGTTAAGATCATCGACGGTCCATTCGATACCTTTACCGGCCTTATCGAGGGTGTTGATGAGGAAAAACAACGTGTTAAGGTATCTGTATCGATCTTCGGCCGCCCAACACCTGTGGATCTCGAATACAGCCAGGTAGAAAAAGTCGCGTAAGCGTTTTTTATCCTTGCAATCACTGAAATTACCGCCTATAAATCCGCCTCCCTTGCATAAAGGGGCGAAGTTTATGGGAGTTCGTGCCGCTGGGAAACTGGCGTGATGCGGGCGTTAACACCACTTACGAAAGAGTTATACAATGGCAAAGAAAATTGTCGGTTACGTTAAGCTGGAAATTCCAGCTGGTAAAGCGAACCCATCTCCACCAGTAGGTCCTGCTCTCGGTCAGCGCGGCCTGAATATTATGGAATTCTGCAAAGCGTTCAACGCAGCGACCCAGAAAATGGAGCCAGGCGCTCCAATTCCTGTGATTATCACCGCGTATCAGGATCGCACATTCACTTTTATCACCAAAACCCCGCCGGTTTCTTTCTTCCTGAAGAAGGCAGCTAAGATCCAGTCTGGTTCACAGACCCCGGGCAAAGGTGCGAAGGCTGGTAAGATCACCATGAACCAGATTCGTGAGATCGCTAAGCTGAAAATGCAGGATTTAAACGCTCACGATGTTGAGGCAGCGGCACGCATGATCCGTGGTTCTGCTCAGTCAATGGGCCTTGAAGTTATAGAGGATGCAGCATAATGCCACGTATCGCAAAAAAGAGAAAAGCAATTCTTGCTAAGGTTGATACCACCAAGCGTTACCCGCTCAAGGAAGCAGTAAAGCTGGTTAAGGGTACAGCCGTAAAGAAATTCGATGAAACCATCGATATCGTAATGAATCTCGGTGTTGATGCAGCACAGTCAGATCAGGCCGTTCGCGGCATGGTATCTATGCCGAACGGCACAGGCAAGAGCATTAAGGTTGCAGTATTCGCCCGTGGCGATAAAGCGGCTGATGCGCAGAAGGCTGGCGCTGATTTCGTAGGTGCTGAAGATCTGTATGAAAAGATCAACGGTGGCTTCACCGATTTCGATCGTCTGATCGCATCACCTGACATGATGGGTATCGTTGGTAAGCTCGGTAAGGTGCTTGGTCCAAAAGGCCTGATGCCAAATCCAAAGCTTGGCACGGTGACCCCGAACGTGGCTGATGCTGTAAAAGCAGCGAAGGCTGGCCAGGTTGAATTCCGTATCGATAAAGCGGGCATCATTCACGCCGGTATCGGCAAAGCCAGCTTCACTGAAGATGCATTGCTTGCGAACGTGAAAGCATTCGTTGACGCAGTAGTGAAGGCGAAGCCTTCTGCATCAAAAGGTAACTACATTAAAAAAGTGGGCTTGTCGTCCACCATGGGTCTGGGCGTTAAAGTTGACGTCAATGATCTGATGGCAGCGTAAGGAGAACGTCATGAACCGCGCAGAAAAACAAGCTCAGATCGAAACCACCAATGCTCGCTTCAAAGATGCAGGCATTGCGCTGGTCGTTCACAATAAAGGCCTTACGGTTGCTGAAATGTCTGATTTACGCAGAACAATGCGTGAAGCAGGTGCAGAGTTCAAAGTAACCAAGAACCGCCTGACAAAAATTGCCGCTAAGGACACTACGTTTGAAGCTATCTCTGATCTCTTCAAAGGTCCTTCTGCGATCGCAACATCTAAAGATCCTGTCTCTGTAGCTAAAGGCCTCGTTGATTTTGCCAAGAAGAATGATCGCTTGGTGATCATCGGTGGCGCATACGGCGAACAGAAACTTGATGTTAAAGCTATTGAGTCGCTGGCTAAACTGCCTTCACTCAACGAGCTGCGTGCCAAGATCGTTGGCATGTTGAAAACTCCTGCTACGCGCATCGCTTGCGTGCTGCAGGCACCGGGAGGTCAAGTCGCCCGTGTGGTAGCTGCCAAGGCTTCAAAAGAAGGATGAGAAGGGGTAGGAGCACTGCCCCGATGCAAGGCAGGGTTCTCGGGTAATAAGTAAATTTTTTTGATTAATAATTAGGAGTTGTACAATGTCTGCTAATCTTGCTCAAATCGTTGACCAGCTGTCAGCGTTGACTGTTTTGGAAGCTGCTGAGCTTTCTAAGATGCTTGAAGAAAAATGGGGTGTGTCTGCTGCTGCTCCCGTAGCTGTAGCTGCTGCTGGTGGCGCTGCTGCCGGTGCTGCACCTGCTGAAGAAAAAACTGAATTCAACGTGATTCTTGCCAGCGCACCTGCTGATAAGAAGATCGGTGTAATTAAAGTTGTTCGCGAAGCGACCGGCCTTGGCTTGAAAGAAGCCAAAGACCTCGTTGAAGGCGCACCTAAAGCTGTTAAAGAAGGCGTCAACAAGGAAACCGCTGAGAAAATCAAGAAATCTCTCGTGGAAGCTGGCGCTACCGTTGAAATTAAGTAGCCACTCAGCATAGTCATAATACCGGAGTACCGCGTGCGGTGCTCCGGTTTTGGCGTTTGTAAATATGCGGTCAGCGGGTGTAGCCGGTGTCCGTAAATAATAAGAATAACCGACCATGCGGCCACTGGCTGCTGGTCACAGAGACCTAAAGGTTCTTATGGTACACGCAGCAGAAAAATCCCGTTTGTCATTCACCGCCCGTAAGCGTATTCGCAAGAGTTTTGGCCGTATCGAGACCATCACCTCCATGCCGAACCTGATCGAGGTGCAGAAGAACTCATACGATCACTTCCTGCAGATCAACATCCCTGCGGAAAAGCGTACCAACACCGGTCTTCAGACCGTGTTCAAATCAGTATTCCCGATCAAGGATTTCGCGGAAACCTCAACCCTTGAATTCGTGCGTTTCAATTTTGATGCGCCTAAATACGACGTGGATGAATGCCGCAGCCGTGGTATCAATTTCTCTGCGCCACTGCGCGTTACCCTGCGCCTGATCGTATGGATCGTCGATGAAGAAACCGGCGCTCGCGAGATCAAAGACATCAAAGAACAAGACGTGTATATGGGTGATGTGCCGCTCATGACCGATAACGGTACGTTCATCATCAACGGTACGGAACGTGTTATCGTATCGCAGATGCACCGTTCACCTGGCGTGTTCTTCGACCATGATAAAGGCAAGACACACTCTTCAGGCAAATTCCTCTATTCTGCCCGTATCATTCCTTACCGTGGTTCATGGCTTGATTTCGAATTCGATGCCAAAGATCTCGTGAATGCGCGTATCGACCGCCGCCGCAAGGTGCTTGTGTCTACGCTGCTGCGTGCACTGGGCATGGACAACGAAGAGATCCTTTCTACCTTCTACACCAAAACCACCTTCAAGAAACAGAAGAACGGCTGGTCAGCGAAATTCAATGCTGAACAATGGAGAGGCATAAAGCTCGCTTACGATCTCGTAGATGCGAAAACCGGTAAGAAAGTTGCCGAAGAAGGCAAAAAACTCAATACCCGTCTTGCCAAGAAACTCGCGGAAGATGGCCTGAAAGAATACTTGCTCACCGATGAGCAGCTTGCTGGCAAATACATCGCGGTTGACGTAGTGAACGACCAGACCGGCGAAATATACATCGAAGCGGGTGAAGAACTCACTGCTGCTGCTGTTGCGAAACTCGAAGAGACCGGTGCTAAGGAAGTACAGGTGCTCGATATCGACCATGTGAACGTTGGCGCGTATATCCGCAATTCACTGATCGCGGACAAGAACGTGACCCGTGATGAAGCGCTCATCGAAATTTACCGTGTGATGCGCCCAGGTGAACCGACCACTCCAGAAGCGGCGGATGCCTTGTTCAAATCACTCTTCTTTGATGCAGAACGTTATGATCTTTCTGCCGTCGGTCGCGTGAAGATGAATGCTCGCCTTGGCCTGAACTTCCCAGAGGATATGGGTGTGCTGACCAAAGATGATATCATCAATGTAGTGAAATTGCTCGTTGGCCTGAAAGACGGCGTTGGCGAGATCGACGATATCGATCATCTCGGTAACCGTCGCGTACGTTCTGTAGGTGAACTCATGGAGAACCAGTTCCGTATCGGCCTGCTTCGCATGGAACGCTCTATCATCGAACGTATGAGCTCTGTTGATATCGACACCGTGATGCCGCATGATCTCGTGAACGCTAAGCCAGTGGCTGCTGCGATCCGCGAATTCTTCGGCTCAAGCCAGCTGTCACAGTTCATGGATCAAACTAACCCGCTGTCAGAGATCACGCACAAGCGTCGTCTTTCTGCCCTTGGGCCCGGAGGGCTTACCCGTGAACGCGCCGGTTTCGAAGTGCGCGACGTACATCCGACCCATTACGGCCGTATCTGCCCAATCGAAACACCGGAAGGTCCGAACATTGGTCTGATCAACTCCATGGCGACCTATGCGCGCGTGAACAAATATGGCTTCATCGAAAGCCCATATCGCAAAGTGGTGAACAGCCGCGTTACCGATGAGGTGATTTATCTCTCGGCTATCGAAGAAGGCAAATACACCATCGCACAGGCGAATTCTGAAATGGACGAAAAAGGTAAATTCACCGGTGAGCTGGTTTCAAGCCGCCGCAACGGTGATTTCCTGCTCTCTCCGCCCGATGCTATCGAGTATATCGACGTAGCACCGAAACAGCTCGTATCTGTAGCGGCTGCGCTTATTCCATTCCTCGAGAACGACGACGCGAACCGCGCGCTGATGGGCTCGAACATGCAACGTCAGGCTGTGCCACTGCTGCGTTCTGAAGCGCCGCTGGTTGGTACAGGTATGGAAGAAGTGGTGGCAAAAGATTCTGGTGTGACCACCGTGGCAAAACGTGCCGGTGTGGTAGATCAGGTAGATGCTACCCGTATCGTAGTTCGTTGCCTGGATGCGACCGAAGACGGTTCGCCAGGTGTTGATATCTACAACCTTATTAAATTCACTCGTTCTAACCAATCAACCTGCCTCAACCAGCGTCCGCTGATCAAAGTAGGTGACATAGTGAAAGCTGGCGACATTCTTGCTGATGGTCCATCAACGGATCTCGGTGAATTGGCGCTCGGCCGCAACGTACTCGTGGCCTTCATGCCATGGAATGGTTATAACTTCGAAGATTCGATCCTCATCTCTGAGCGTATCGTATCTGAAGACGTATTTACCTCCATCCATATCGAAGAATTCGAAGTGATGGCGCGTGATACCAAACTCGGCGCGGAAGAAATCACCCGCGATATCCCGAACGTTGGTGAAGAAGCGCTCCGCAACCTCGACGAAATCGGTGTGGTGCATATCGGTGCAGAAGTGAAAGCCGGCGATATTCTTGTTGGTAAAGTAACACCGAAATCAGAAAGCCCGATGACACCGGAAGAAAAACTCCTCCGTGCGATCTTCGGTGAAAAAGCATCTGATGTTCGTGACTCTTCACTCCGTCTTCCTCCGGGAACAACGGGTACTATCGTTGGCGTGCGTATCTTCAGCCGTCGCGGTATCGAAAAAGACGAACGTGCTCTTTCTATCGAGAAAGCTGAGATCGAACGTCTCGCGAAAGACCGTGACGACGAACGCGGTATCATCGAACGTTTCGTATATGGCCGCATGAAAGAATTGCTCCTCGGCAAAAAAGCATCGGCTGGTCCGAAAGGCTTCAAGCCGGGTGCTGAGATCTCTGATGAGGTATTCGAGCAGTATGGCAAAGGCCAGTGGTGGCAGTTCGCTGTGAAAGATGACAAAGCGATGTCACAGATCGAGCAGCTCAAGAAGCAGCTGGATTCTGCGGTATCTCGCATCAACCACAAGTTCGAAGAAAAAGTAGGCAAGGTTCAGGCCGGTGACGACCTGATGCCAGGCGTACTCAAAATGGTGAAGGTATTCGTTGCTGTGAAGCGCAAGCTGCAGCCGGGCGATAAAATGGCCGGCCGTCATGGTAACAAAGGGGTTATCTCCAAGATCGTGCCTATCGAAGATATGCCATATCTCGAAGACGGCACGCATGTTGATATCGTGCTGAACCCTCTGGGTGTACCATCGCGTATGAACGTGGGACAGATTCTTGAGACCCACCTTGGTTGGGCATCCGCCAATATCGGTGGCCAGATCCGCAAGGTTCTTGAAGAAGTTCAGGAAGAAAATGCGAAATCTGCATCGGTGAAAAAGCTGCGTGACTTCCTTGGTGATATCTATGACGACAAGGATAACCGCAAGGCGATCTCATCCATGTCTGATGGTGAAACACTTGAGCTTGCAGGCAACCTGAAAAAAGGTGTGCCGTTCGCAACTCCGGTATTTGATGGTGCAAAAGAAGCAGACATTGAAGGCTGGCTGAAAAAAGCTGGTTGTGATTCTTCCGGTCAGGTGCAGCTGCATGATGGTCGCACGGGTGAACCGTTCGATCGCAAAGTAACCGTTGGTTACATTTACATGTTGAAGCTCCACCATCTCGTTGACGATAAGATCCATGCGCGCTCTATCGGACCTTACTCGCTTGTCACCCAGCAGCCGCTTGGTGGTAAGTCGCAGTTCGGTGGTCAGCGCTTCGGGGAAATGGAGTGCTGGGCATTACAGGCTTACGGCGCTGCATACTCTCTGCAAGAGATACTCACCGTTAAATCGGACGACGTGGCAGGCCGCAGCAAGATCTATGAATCTATCGTGCGCGGTGACAACAGCTTCGAATCCGGTATTCCGGAGTCCTTCCACGTTATGGTGAAAGAGCTTCGTTCACTGGGCTTGAACGTTGAGCTGATCGAGAAAGAGGCATAGTACTGATCCCCGCCTCGTGCGGGGATCTAGTGCAACAGATAATAAAGATCCCTGCATAAACAGGGCATTATGGAGAAGAAAAATGGCAAATGAAGTAATGAGTTTCTTTGGTAATCAGGCGGCCGCTACCAAGCAATTCGATGAGATCAAAATCTCGATTGCCTCACCTGAAAAGATCCGCAGCTGGTCTTTCGGCGAAGTGAAGAAGCCAGAAACCATCAACTATCGTACGTTCAAACCAGAACGCGATGGTCTGTTCTGCGCGCGCATCTTTGGCCCTATCAAGGATTACGAATGTCTTTGCGGTAAATACAAACGCATGAAATATCGCGGTATCGTGTGCGAAAAATGCGGTGTGGAAGTAACCACCTCTAAAGTTCGCCGTGAACGCATGGGCCACATTGAACTCGCTTCTCCTGTGGCGCATATCTGGTTCTTGAAGTCGCTACCAAGCCGTATCGGCACACTGCTTGATATGACGCTGAAAGATCTGGAAAAGATCCTTTATTTCGAATCATACTGCGTGGTTGAGCCGGGTCTTACCCCGTTCTCGCTGGGTGAACTTCTCTCTGAAGAACAATATTACGATGCGCAGGATAAGTATGGCGATGGTACGTTCACTGCCCAGATCGGTGCAGAAGCCATTAAGACATTGCTTAATGCGCTCGATATCGGAAAACTTAAAGAAACACTGCGCGTGGAGCTGGGTGAAACCACTTCTGAAGCGAAGCGCAAGAAACTGGTAAAACGCCTGAAGCTGGTTGAAGCGTTCGTTGAATCGAACAACAAGCCAGAATGGATGATCCTGGATGTTGTTCCGGTGATCCCGCCTGAACTGCGTCCGCTCGTTCCACTGGATGGTGGCCGTTTTGCGACCTCTGACCTGAACGATCTCTATCGTCGCGTTATTAACCGTAACAACCGCCTGAAGCGCCTGCTTGAATTGCGCGCGCCTGATATCATCGTGCGTAACGAAAAACGTATGTTGCAGGAAGCGGTGGATGCGCTGTTCGACAATGGCCGCCGTGGCCGTGTGATCACCGGTGCTAACAAGCGTCCGCTGAAATCACTGTCTGATATGCTCAAAGGTAAGCAGGGGCGTTTCCGTCAGAACCTTCTCGGCAAACGCGTTGACTACTCTGGCCGTTCGGTGATCGTAGTTGGTCCGGAACTGAAACTGCACCAGTGCGGCCTGCCAAAAAAAATGGCACTCGAACTGTTCAAGCCATTCATCTACGCGAAACTTGAACTCTATGCGATCGCAACTACCATCAAAGCGGCAAAGCGCATGGTGGAAGCTGAGCGTCCTGAAGTTTGGGATATCCTTGAAGAAGTGATCCGTGAACATCCAGTGCTTCTGAACCGTGCACCAACGCTGCACCGCCTTGGTATTCAGGCGTTCGAACCGGTACTGGTGGAAGGCAAAGCCATCCAGCTGCACCCGCTTGTTTGTACGGCGTTCAACGCCGACTTCGACGGTGACCAGATGGCCGTACACGTGCCGCTTTCTATTGAAGCACAGCTTGAAGCACGCGTACTCATGATGTCTACCAACAACATCCTGTCGCCTGCGAACGGCAAGCCGATCATCGTACCATCACAAGATATCGTACTTGGTCTGTACTACATTTCATTAGAGTCTGATGGTGAAGTGGGTGAGGGCATGGTATTCACCGGTATTCCGGAAATGCTGCACGCATTGGAAACCAAACAGGTAACCCTGCACTCCAAGATCAAATGCCGCTACGAAGCTGTAGATGAAAATGGCCAGAAAATTATGCAGGTCGTATCTTCTACCCCAGGCCGCATGCTGATCTCCGAGATCCTTCCTAAGCATGTGAAACTGCCATTCTCCGTTGTGAACAAGCTCATGACGAAGAAAGAAGTTTCTAATCTGATCTATGAAGTATACCGCCACTGTGGCCAGAAAGAGACCGTGATCTTCGCGGATCGTCTGATGGCGCTTGGTTTCGGTCAGGCGGCGAAAGCGGGCATCTCGTTCGGTAAGGACGACATGATCGTTCCTGCGACCAAAGAGAAACATATCTCTCATACCTTCGGCGAAGTGAAGCAGTTCGAACGCCAGTATGCTGATGGTCTCATCACCCTTGGTGAAAAATACAACAAGGTGATCGACGCCTGGTCAAAATGTTCTGAAGTGGTTGCTGATGACATGATGAAAGAAATTTCATCCGTTGGTACGTCTAAAGACGGCAAGAAAAAAGCCAAGGCCATCAACTCCATTTACATGATGGCACACTCCGGCGCGCGCGGTTCAACGGCACAGATCAAGCAGCTGGCCGGTATGCGCGGCCTGATGGCGAAACCATCGGGCGAAATTATCGAAACCCCGATCATTTCGAACTTCAAAGAAGGCCTGTCCGTACTCGAGTACTTCAACAGCTCGCACGGTGCGCGTAAAGGTCTTGCCGATACCGCGCTTAAGACAGCTAACTCAGGATACCTGACCCGTCGTCTCGTGGACGTGGCGCAGGATTGTATCGTCGTTGAGCGTGATTGCGGCACGACCCGTGGTGTGGTGGTTAAAGCGGTTATCGAAGGTGGTGACATCATCGTAGCGCTGGCTGACCAGATTCTCGGCCGTGTGTCTTCACGCGATGTACATCATCCGGTGGGCGATAGTGTTATTGTTGCTGCTGGCCAGCTGATCGATGAAGTGATCGTTGATAAGATCGACGAGGCGGGTATCGAAGCAGTAATGGTGCGTTCTGTTCTTACTTGCGAAAGCAAGGGCGGCGTATGCGCGCATTGCTATGGCCGCGACCTTGCACGCGGTACCGAAGTGAATTTGGGTGAAGCAGTGGGTGTTATCGCTGCTCAGTCCATCGGTGAGCCGGGTACACAGCTGACCATGCGTACGTTCCACATCGGTGGTGCGGCACAGCGTGGCGCGGAAACGTCCAGTGTTGAATCATCGCATGATGCGACGCTTACGCTTTCCAACAAGAACATCGTGACCGATTCTAAAGGCCGCCTTGTTGTTATGTCGCGCACCTGTGAGATCGTTCTGCGTGATGAGAACAACCGCGAACGCGCTCGTTTTAAAGTGCCATATGGCGCACGTCTGCTTGCCAAGGAAAACGAGAAGGTCAAAAAAGGCCAGAAGCTGGCTGACTGGGATCCGTTCACCTTGCCGATCATTACCGAGCGTAACGGTTTCGCGCATTATCGCGATCTCGTGGAAGGCGTATCACTGCGTGAAGTACTGGATGAATCAACCGGTATCTCCAGCAAGGCAGTGACCGACTGGCGTCAACAGACCCGCGGTGCGGATCTGAAGCCGCGTATCGCGCTGCGTGACAAGAAAGGCGAGATCATCACTCTGGCGAACGGCCTTGAAGCCCGTTACTTCCTGCCAGTGGGTGCGATCCTTTCTGTGACCGATGGTCAGGAAGTACACGCGGGTGACGTGTTGGCACGTATCCCTCGTGAATCCAGCAAGACCCACGATATTACCGGTGGTCTGCCACGTGTTGCGGAACTCTTCGAAGCACGCAAACCGAAAGACCATGCGATCATCAGTGAGATCGAAGGTGTTATCGAGTTCGGCAAAGACTATAAGAACAAACGCCGTGTTATCGTACGTCCGAAAGAAGCTGATTCTGAAGGCGTTGAATACATGATCCCTAAAGGTAAGCACATCACCGTTCAGGAAGGCGATTATGTGCAGAAAGGTGACCTCCTGATGGATGGTAACCCTGTGCCGCATGACATTCTGAAGGTCATGGGCGTGGAAGCACTGGCCCGTTACATGGTGAAGGAAGTACAGCAGGTTTACCGTCTGCAGGGTGTGACCATCAACGACAAGCACATTGAGGTGATCGTTCGTCAGATGTTGCAGAAAGTTGAGATCGATGCTCCAGGCGAAACCACATTCCTCTCTGGTGAACAGGTAGACTTCACCGAATTCGAACAGGTGAATTCCAAAGCACTGGCTGAGAACTATAAGCCAGCTACCGCTTCACCGGTACTTCAGGGTATCACCAAAGCAAGCCTACAGACGCACAGCTTTATCTCTGCTGCGTCGTTCCAGGAAACCACACGCGTACTCACCGAGGCGGCAGTATCTGGTAAAGTTGACCAGCTCTCCGGCCTGAAAGAGAACGTGATCGTTGGTCGCCTCATCCCGGCTGGTACGGGTGCAACCGTAATGCGCATGCGCAAAGTTGCTCATACCCGCGAGAAAGAGGTGGAAGCTCAGGTGACGAACGACAATCCTGATCTGCTCGCACCGACCGGTTCATAATCGATGTTGTGGTAGTGCCGCATGAAATCTGAAACACCTCAGAATTTCCTGCAGCACTACCAGACGACATTATTCCTGTGTTTTATTACGTTAGCCGGAGTATTCGCACGGGTATTCGGGCTTGGCGAGTGGGATTACTACCACGATGAGATCTGGCACATTTATGTGTCACGCCAGCCAACACTTTTCGATATTTTTTATGTGAATCTGGCAGAGGATGGGCATCCCATACTCGGCTATTATCTGTGGCACTGGTGCTTGAATATCTGGAACGACCCATGGATGGCGCGCCTGCCATCGCTGGTTGCCGGTACTTTGTGTATCCCCGCAGGCTACCTTCTGGGTAAGGAGATATTTGGCAGCAGGAATGGCGGGGCATTTGCAGCCTTCTACATGGCGTTTTCCTGCCTGATGATCGAACAATCCGATGTGGTGCGTGGCTATACGCTGATGATGCTTTTTAGTATCATGGCGATCTGGAGCACCTATCGCTACAAGGCCGATCCCAAGCTATTTTATATTCTCCTGTATTTTATATTCACCAGCCTGTCGCTGCTGTCCGAGTTTGCAGCTGCACCTGTAGTTGCCTTCACGGCATTACACCTGCTGTACACCATTTACCGCATTACACCTGCAAAGATGTTGCCGTTCGTGTTGTGGTGCATCATGCATCTGTTTTGGCTCTTTTACCTGTGGCAATTCACTGGTTTGCTTAAATCCATTGGCGGCATCGATTTTACCCAGTCACATATTTTCTTTAACCGCGATACCGAGCCGTTCGCTTATACGCTTGCTAAGATAGTTACGTTCTTCCTTGAATACATCAATGTTGCGGGGTTCTTCTGGTTCATCGGCGGGGCGATGCAATCCGAGATGCTGGTCGTGCTGCCACTTCTTGCATTCCTGCTTATTAGCATTGCGGGAGGTGTGGTTATGGCGCGCCTGCGTGCTGTGGATATGATGGTGCTGCTTGCGATCATCGTGACCGTGACCATTGGCTTCTTCTGGTTCAGGGTAGTGCCGCTTTCTTCGCCGCGCCGGAATATCGCTATGGTGCTGGTATTCATGGTGCTTTTCTATTATGGCCTCAGGCACTGCGCCGTATTCCTCAGTAAATATCCGCGCTTCGGCAATCTTTCCGTAATAGTGGTGTTAAGCGTATGCACGCTCATGTTGTCATGGGGATATTATATGCAAGGCGAGCATTGGCGTCGCTTGCGCCTTACGGAATTCCAACAAACAAAAGCGCAGACAAAAGAGATGCTGGGTATTCTGGAGAATGAAGTGAGCGATAATGACCTGGTGGTGACCGATCTGTCATCGGCGTATCATCTATGGGTACGAAGCGGACAGACCAAATACAAGCAACTCACTAAGAACCTTGCGACCCTCCCTGGCTATAAGCCGCAAATCATCATCAGCCCGAGCGACCTGCGCATGAAAGCGTTCCTGATGGATCCGCATGAAGTGCAGAATATGTTTCGTGAAATGAAAACCATTGGCATGTTAAACGGTGTTGAGAATGTATGGATCATGGGGCTTCAGCATACCAACGTAAAGACCATCGTGATCGACCCTACCTATCGCAATTACCTGAACATCATTATCCCGGCATCGGTGCGTGCACTTTATCCGGAAGACATGAAGAATATCATTGATGTTCAGGAAAAACTCGCGAATGAACTCTATGCGGCGGCGCAGTTCAAGAAGATTGGCTTTGCCTTTGCCTGTGATGATCCTGAGCCCGTGCAGGCAGGCAAGGAGCATCCATGCGTCATGAATACGGCGATATTCAAATTTCCTGTAAAGGTCATTCATGAGAAATTTATCAATGCACCTGATTATCAGAACCCCGAGGCGTTCCTGAAAAAAGCCCGGCGCGAACTTCGCAACAACTAGCGGCTCTTATAATCGAACTTCCTGAAATAGCACACACCCAAGCGCTGCAAGCGTGAGAGCAGGGTGGTGATGAGTATCTTGCTGACATATTTAAGCCCGTTCACATGGCATATCTCGCTGCCGTAGAAGGTTGGAATGGATATCTCCAGAAAACGCTGCCTGGTATCGATCATCTGAATAAGAATATCGGTATCGAAATCAAAATAATCAGCATTCGCCTGAAATGGTACAGCGCGCAAGGCCGCAGTACGATACACGCGGTAGCCGCTATGAAACTCCGACAGATTTACTCCAAGCATAATATTCTGCATGGTAGTCACCACGATATTGCCAATGAATTTATATTTCGGCATGCCGCCTTTTAAGGCAGACTTTTTATCCATCATGCGTGAGCCGATCACCACATCAGCCTCATTATCCAGTGCAGGGGCGGCAAGTTTCGGGATGAGTTCGGGGGCGTATTGCCCGTCGCCATGCAGCAGCACTACGGCGTCATAGCCTCGGTCGATGGCATATTGATACCCGATCTTCTGATTACCACCATAACCCTTGTTGGTGGCGTTGCGCTGAATATCTATGGTCTTGCCGGTGCGCGCGGCATAGGCCTTGGCCACATCAAATGTGTTATCAGGCGAGCAGTCATCGATCATGAGGATGTCGGCATCGGCAAGGGACTTATTCCATACGGAGGCAGGTATCCTGTTGAATACGCCCTCGATATGCTTGGAGGCGTTATAGGCCACGATGAAAACCAGCAGCTTCTTTTTATTGTTATTTTCCGGCATTTTTCCTCGCTTAAGTCCTTCCATATTAGCCGTTATCTGTTACAGATATATGACAAATTTGGTTATTTATCAGCTTTTTACTAACATGCGGTTTATCTTAAGAAAATTATGAGCAAAAGTCCCCACATACTTTATGGCAGGCATGCTGCCCTTGCCGCATTGTCGAATCCCATGCGCAAGATCAAGCGCGTACTGGTAACCACAAACACACGCAAGGAAATAGGGGAAGGGGTGTTTTCCGGCCTCAAGACCGTATCGGTGGTGGATGGTGGTAAGATAGACGTCATGCTGCCTAAGGATGCAGTGCATCAGGGCATCGCGGTGGAATGTGAGCCGTTGCAACAGCCTTCACTGCATGACTGGCTTTCCGAGGGCATCAAAAAGCCGGTGGTGCTGCTTGATCAGGTGTCTGACCCGCACAATGTAGGCGCGATCATGCGCTCGGCGGCGGCGTTCGATGCGGGCTGTGTGATCGTGACCGACCGCAACGCACCCTCAGAATCCGGCATCATGGCTAAAACGGCCAGCAGCGCGCTGGAGATCGTACCGCTTATTTCGGTCTCCAACCTTTCTCAGGCCATCGAGATCCTCAAAAAACATGAATATTGGGTGGCGGGGCTGGATGGTGATGCGAAACAAACCATTGCTGAAGCCAAACTGGATAATAAAACAGCTTTGGTGCTGGGGGCAGAAGGCAAGGGGCTGCGCCGCTTGACCGCAGAGCACTGCGATTATCTGGTAAAATTACCCATGTCGGATAAAATGGAAAGCCTTAACGTATCCAACGCTGCCGCCGTGGCGCTTTACGAAATTTTCCGCACCCGCTAGGATGCGCGGCATGACACGCTTCCACATTTCCATTGCCGTATCTGATTTTTCTGCCTCGGTCGCTGATTACAGCAAGCGGCTCGGCTGCACGCCCAGTGTAAGCGTGGAGGGGCGTTATGCGCTGTGGAGAACGGAGCTTTTGAACTTCACCATTTCCTGCAAAGAGGGGCAGGCTTCAGGTGTGGTGCGTCATATCGGCTTCGAAGATGCAGCTGAAAAAACTTTCCGCGAAGAAAAAGATGCAAACGGTATTACATGGGAATATTTTTCTGCCGACAGCCAGATGCAGGAAGTGAAAGAGAAATTTGGTGTCACCCCCGATTTAATCGGGGGTCTAGAGCCACACGCGGTGTCAGGACAAGAGTCCCTAGATCCCCGCCCAAGGCGGGGATGACAATGGTTGAGGTTCGGTTACTTACAAAAGATGATGCGCAGATGTTTTACGCATTACGCATGCGCGCGGTGAAGGAAGAAGCTGATTCGTTTCTTGAAACAGATGATGAAGTTGCAGCCAAACCAGCAGAAACATATTTTGAGAATGGCTGGATCGCAGGTGGTTTTACCGATGGAGAATTGGTTGGCATTGCAGGGCTTTATCGCAACAAGGGCAAAAAATTACAGCATCGGGGGAGTATTTGGGGTGTGTACGTGATACCGCAAGCGCGCGGCAAGGGATTTGCTCGCGGGATGATAGAATTACTTTTGGAAGCAGCAAAAACAGCTGGTCTTGAACGTATATTACTTTCAGCCAATGCGGAGCACCCAGAGACACAACGCATGTATCAGCATTTGGGTTTCGAGCCTTACGGCGTAGAAAAGCAGCTCATGAAACGTGCCGATGGTAGTTATGTGGATGATGTGTTGATGGCAAAGGTGATCAAATAATATGTTGCGTAGAAATATGAAATTTCTGCATTCATCGTATCTCATGGTCATGACCATGATTTTCCCTTGGATTTCTTGGGGTATTATTCTATTTTTTAATTTGTCTGTGGGTGGTGAAAGAGCTGGCTTTGCCTTATTTTTAGGTTCCGCATATGCTGGAATGCTTTTTATTGCAGCATGCATTTTAGCGTTAATTAGCCGATGGATTAAAAACTCGAAAGTAGTCCGCATAATGCAAGTCTTGCAACTGGTGCTATGCTTCTGGTTGGCGATATATGCCTGCATTCATGCGCTACAAAGGTAAGTATGACCTATAACTCCCTGCGCGATTTCATTGCTCATCTTGAAAAGAACGGCCGTTTGGTGCGGGTGAGTGAGCCTGTATCTACCCATCTGGAGATGACGGAGATCGGCAGGAGACTCATCGCAGAGGGCGGACCTGCGGTGCTCTTCGAGAATGTAATACAGAATGTGCGGCCAGCAGGCCGTACCAGCCATGAGCCGCGCCTCATGGAATTTTCAGCAGAAAATTCCGGAGGTAAACAAAGCAGCATGCCCGTGCTCATCAATTTATTTGGCACAATAGAGCGTGTGGCGTGGGGTATGGGGCGTGAGCCACACGAGCTGCGTGAGTTGGGTGAAAAACTTGCATTCCTGCGCCAACCTGAGCCCCCAGGCGGCTGGAAAGAGGCGCTCGAATTATTGCCGCTGGTAAAAACCGCCATGGCGATGAAGCCTAAAACTGTAAAGGCTGCACCATGTCAGGAAGTGGTGCTTACGGGTGATGATATCGATCTTAGTAAATTCCCTATCCAGACATGCTGGCCGGATGATGCTTCGCCGCTCATTACATGGCCTCTCATTGTAACCAAAGGTCCAAGTGATAAAGCCGAAGATAATTTTAATTTGGGCATATACCGTCTGCAGGTGACGGGTAAAAATACAACGCTCATGCGCTGGCTGAAGCATCGCGGCGGGGCGCAGCATTACGCACGCTGGGGCAAGGAAAAGCGCGAGCCGCTACCGGCAGCAGCTGTAATAGGCTGTGACCCTGCAACCATTCTGGCAGCGGTAACACCTGTGCCGGATACCATGAGTGAATATCAATATGCCGGCCTGTTGCGCGGCGAGAAGGTGGAGCTGGTAGATTGCAAGACCGTGCCGCTCAAAGTGCCTGCCGAGGCGGAAATTGTGCTGGAGGGCTATGTATCGCTCGATGAGTACGGCGATGAAGGACCATTCGGTGACCATACGGGATTTTATAATTCGGTGGAGAAGTTTCCGGTCTTTACCATCACCGCCATCACCATGCGCAAGAACCCTATTTATTTAAGCACGCATACCGGCCATCCGCCGGATGAACCATCGGTGCTGGGGGAGGCACTGAATGAGGTATTCATTCCGCTCTTGCAGCAGCAATTCCCCGAGATCGTGGATTTTTATTTGCCGCCTGAGGGGTGTTCATATCGTATCGCGGTGGTATCCATCAAAAAAGCCTATCCGGGGCATGCCAAGCGCATCATGATGGGGATATGGTCTTACTTGCGCCAGTTTATTTATACAAAATGGATAATTGTGGTGGATGATGACATTAATGTACGGGACTGGAAGCAGGTGATGTGGGCGGTTTCCACGCGTATGGACCCGATTCGGGATATTACGTTGATTGATGCGACACCCATCGATTATCTCGACTTCGCTTCCCCCGAATCAGGCATGGGTGGCAAGGCTGGTTTAGACGCTACGGATAAAATCCCCCCCGAGACCAGTCGCGAATGGGGCAAGAAGATCGTTATGAATCAGGAGGTTGTTGATAAGATAACCAACATGTGGCAAAATATGGGGCTGCCGGGCGATGGCAAACCTGTGAAATAAATGCTTTTTTTACTATAAACCGCTAATCTTGGTGCAATGACCACCCCGCAATCTGCATCTACTGAGAATAATGATCACGAACTGGCACAAAAGGCCATGTCGCTGATGGATGTGCACAAAATACGGCCAACACCGGAGAATTATGCGGTGTGGTTCATCTACGCTGAAGGCAAGAATAAAGACCTCGTCGCCGAGATCGACAATATCAACAAGAACAAACTGCCCTTCACGCTCGATACCAACAAATATCTCTACAACAAATACATCATCGGCAATCGTAACCAGAAAGTGCTCGATGATGCGTCGCTTGCCGCACAGAGGTTGTTGCAGGATGTGCTGCGTGTCGTCACGGATTTTTCCGGCGAGCAGAAGAGTTATAACAAGGACGTTGACCAGTATATCGAAAAGATCAGTGTCGATTTTGAAGATGAGAATATCAAAAGCACACTGAAAGAATTGGTATCTGCTACCACCACACTGCGCCAGAGCGGCGAGAAGATCACAGAAAAACTGGAAGAATCCAAAAAAGAGATCACCAGCCTGCGCAAGAATTTGCAACAAGTGACGATCGAGGCCCAGCGCGACTTCCTGACTGGCGTGTTCAATCGCAAAACATTCGAGAAGATGTACGATGAGCTTTCAATGGCTGCCAAAGAAAAGCAGACCGAGCTTTGCCTGATCATGATCGACATCGATCATTTCAAGAAGTTCAACGACAAGTACGGGCACTTGTTGGGTGATGAAGTGCTGAAGACCGTAGCGCGCACGCTCACCGAAGTGCTCAAAGGCCGCGACGTGGTGGCGCGTTTCGGTGGTGAAGAATTTGTGGTGATATTACCCGAGACACCGGTTGAAGGGGCAATGAAAGTGGCCGATATGATCCGCACGACGCTTGCCAGCAAAGAACTTAAACGCAAAGACACCGGCGAGAATTTCGGTACGATCACGGTTTCCATGGGCGTATCAAAATTCCGCCATGAAAGCGATACGCTCCCGACCCTGATGAAGCGCGCCGATGATGCGCTTTATGTTTCCAAGCATAAAGGCCGCAACTGCGTGACGCGCTCTGCGGCCGATTAAGGATGGGTTAACTACCTGAAATCCCATAATTTGCCGTTATGGTATTTATTACGGCAAATGATTTGACTTTTAGGCCAATGCCCCCTAAAACCGTGCCTCCTTGTTGCTTTTTCTCAAGCAAAGGGCTCGTAGCTCAGGTGGTTAGAGCGCACGCCTGATAAGCGTGAGGTCGGAGGTTCAACTCCTCCCGGGCCCACCATTTCTCCCTTATATTGTAGTTGGTAGGTAATTCGTGTAGTCATGACTACATGAAAATTGCGGTCATAGGTGCTGGTACAGCCGGTTTATCTACCGCCGCGTTCCTTAAACGGAGCGGCCATGATGTAACCATCTATGAGAGATTCGACGCACCACGTCCTATCGGTGCGGGTTTGATGCTACAACCCACAGGTCTTGCCGTGCTTGCGCGGCTTGGGTTGGATAAAGCGGCTATTGATGCCTCGAGTATCATTCATGGGATTCAAGGCCATGTAGTGCACACGGGAAAAACCATCTTCAATGTTTCTTATCATAATCTTGCTCCGCATATCTTCGGGTTGGGTGTCTATCGTGGCACATTATTTTCATTGCTATATGAAGAAGTGCAGCGTCTGCACATACCGATCGTTACATCAGCATGCATCGAAGATGTACGCTATGATGCGCAGAGCAAGCCATTCATCACTGACGGAACGGATCAATATGGTCCATTCGATCTGGTGGTGAATGCGCAAGGTGCACGCTCTCCTCTGCGCCGTAAGTTCGCTAGCGTAAAGAAAGATAAGCCGTATCCATATGCAGCGGTCTGGGGCGTATGCAAAGATAATGCAGGCATGTTCAAGAACGCGCTGTATCAGCGCTATCAAAAAGCACATCACATGATCGGTGTCATGCCGATGGGAAAACTGAATGGCGATACGTGCGAAAGCGTTGCTTTTTTTTGGAGTCTGCGTGCGCATGAATACGAGCAATGGCGCGAGCAAGGTTTAAAAGCATGGCAGGATTATGTAATATCGCTATGGCCTGAAGTAGAGCCGCTCGTTATGCAATTTCAAACCGTGGATGATTTGAATTTCGCGACCTATGGGGACGTGGTGCTGAAGAATTGTTTTAGCCATCGATTGGTATTTATCGGCGATGCTGCACACGCGACCAGTCCGCAGCTGGGGCAGGGAGCGAATATGGGGCTTATGGATGCGATGGTGCTGGAGGATTGTCTGAATAAAACCCAAGACGTGAACGCTGCGCTTAAAAGTTATGCAAAGCGCCGCAAAAAACATGTGCGTTTTTACCAGATCGCCAGTCATTGGCTGACACCGTTCTTCCAGTCTGATGCCACACTGCGCCCCATGTTGCGAGATATGACCTTTGGTTTTATGTGCAAACTTCCTTTTATCAGAACCGAAATGGTGCGGACGCTCTCAGGCATTAAAACCAGCCTGTTCACGCACATGAACCCGGGCGATATCCACCCAGACTACGATTTGCATCATGCAAAATCTTAAATTACTTATTATTGGCGGATACGGTATATTTGGTGGCAGATTGGTGCAGCTTCTGGCTGATGAACCGCGCCTCACGATGGTTATCGCTGGAAGATCACTGAAAAAGGCAGAGTTTTTTTGTCGTACACTGCGTGGTGAGGCTACATTAATTCCTCGCAGCTTCGATCGTAATGGTGACCTCGAAAAACAGATCAAGGAGATTGCCCCTGATGTAGTGGTGGATGCCACAGGTCCTTTTCAGAATTATGGACATGAGCCTTACCATGTAATTAAGGCATGTATTGTACTCGGTATACATTATCTTGATCTGGCAGATGGTTCAGATTTTGTAAAAGGTGTGAGCAAGTTTGATGCTGATGCAAAAGCCCAAAATATATTCTTATTATCTGGCGTAAGTAGTTTTCCTGTTCTGACTGCGGCTGTGGTTCGGGAGCTAGCACAAGGCCTCAGGCTTAGCTCTATCAAAGGCGGTATCGCGCCATCACCTTACGCTGGTGTAGGAGAAAATGTCATTCGTGCGATTGCTGGTTACGCCGGTCAACCGGTGAAGCTGACTCGCGGCGGCAGGCCATCAATAGGTCATGCTCTTACAGAAACCATACGTTATACCATCGCAGTGCCAGGCAGATTACCACTACATAATATTCGATTTTCACTGGTAGATGTACCCGATCTGCAAGTGATCCCGGAATCTTGGCCAACATTGGACTCCATTTGGATGGGAGCAGGGCCTGTGCCTGAAATTTTGCATCGTGCCTTGAATGGTCTAGCATGGCTGGTGCGTTGGAAAGTCGTTCCATCGTTATTGCCTTTCAGCAAACTATTTTACCACGTCATCAATATTATTCGTTGGGGTGAGCATCGCGGCGGTATGTTTGTTGAGGTGGAAGGTGTTGATGAAAGCGATAAGAAAATTACACGTTCATGGCATCTGCTGGCTGAAGGCAATGATGGTCCATTAATACCCTCGATGGCGATAGAGGCAATCATTAGGCATATGCTTATGGAGAAGCTACCCACACCAGGTGCAAGACCCGCGACACATGATGTAATGCTTGCTGATTACGAGGAGCTTTTTAAGCGGCGTACCATTTATACAGGCTACAGGGAGATGATAAATAAAACATCACCACTGTATAGTCGTATATTGGGCGATGTATGGCAGCAACTGCCTGAGACCATACGAGAGATGCATGATCTAACAGGATTCAAGCGGGCTCTTGGTGAAGCCAAAGTTGAGCGCGGAAAAGGCAAGATAGCTTGTTTTATCGCAACTCTATTTGGTTTTCCTCTTGAGGGTGAGAGCGTGCCGGTATGTGTAGATTTTAGCCTGAGAGATGGTAAAGAATATTGGCGTCGAACCTTTGCGGGGAAATCTTTCTTAAGTATCCAGTCGGAAGGGGAAAAGTCCTATGAACGTCTGGTTTGCGAGCGTTTTGGTATGTTTGCTTTTGGATTGGCTGTAGTCGTTGCCGATGGCAAATTGCAGCTGATTATTCGTCGCTGGAACATTATGGGTATACCGCTTCCCCTGTTTCTTGCGCCTGGAGGATATTCTTATGAGTCCGAAGAATCAGGCAATTTTCATTTCAACGTAGAGATTACTGCGCCCATTGTAGGGCTAATAGTTCGTTACAGGGGATGGCTAGTTGTTTGTAATGAATAAGATAGCCTGCTAATGGGTGAAATATTGTGAATTTAAAAAATGGAGAAAATATATGTTCAAAAAACTTTTGACCGGTGTGGTATTTCTTATAGCCGCGTTTGCCATTGTTGCTTATCAGCAGCCGGATGAATTCCGTGTCTCCCGCACCACTGTGATAGACGCACCCGCGAGCGATATTTTTGCGCATGTGAATAACCTGCATGAGTGGAAAGCATGGTCGCCCTGGGAAAAATTAGATCCGAATGCCACCAGCAATTTTGAAGGACCCGATGCAGGTGTTGGCGCGAAGATGAGCTGGGCAGGTAATATGGACGTAGGTGTTGGCAGCATGACCATCGCGGAAAGCCATGACAATGAACTTGTGCGGTTCGATATGGATTTCAAAGAACCCATGGCCAGCCAGAGCACAGCTGAATTTGCTTTCAAGGAAATTGGCGGTCAGACACAGGTTACATGGAGCATGCACGGCAAAAATAATTTTATGGGCAAGGCGGTCGGGTTAATCTTTAATTGCGAGAAGATGGTAGGCGAGCAGTTCGAGAAGGGGCTTTCTAATCTGAAGGGTATTTCAGAAGCAAAATGATCCATATGGATGCTACCGGAATAGAATAATCTGTGGATAAATTATATATATCCACAGGTTACATCTAAATATCTGTGAGTAACATAAAAGCCACAAATAGCAGAAATTCGATAATATTAAGGAAGTTGGAGGAGACATACACAGGGGTGTGGTGGTAGAATAGTCGATATATAGGCAAAAATTACCTATTGAATTGTGGATAAATTGCTAATATTCAGTTAATTCGATTAACAACGGTTAACTATTTATGACAAAGCCTACGCTCTATAAAGACAACTCTAAGTCGAATAATTTTTTCGAGACGATGCAAGCCATCATGGCGAATCGTCTGGCTAAGCCATTCGGTGGCAATGATCCTATTGTGTATGAGTTCACCAATGATCGCGGCATGCTGCACCAGTATTACCGCCTGCGTGAAACCATGTATCGCAAGATCTTCCACACTGATGAATTCAACGGTCAGGAAGACGTGCACGACAAGATCGGTCATGTGTTGATCGCACGTCGTGGCAAGTTATGTCTTGGCGGTTGCCGCCTTACCATCAGGGAAGCTGATGAAATGTGGGATATGCCAATGGAGACCAACGGCTTTGTTCTGCGCAACGTATTTCCAGAGTTGCCTCTTAACAGCTTCAAGCATGGCGAGATCTCTCGTTTTGCTATTATGGAAGATACCGGCAGTGATGAGAATATCTTCTATGGTCTGTGCAAGGTGATGTATGACAAGGTCATCAATGAACAGATCCATTATCTGTTCGCTAAATCTACCCTGACACTGGCTCGTAACTGGCGCTTGATCGCTAATAGCTTTGATGTGAAGACCACAAAGATTCGCAACGATATCGAAGTGCCGGAAAATCCTATTCATCCGGATGTGAAATGGTACATCACCGTGTCACAGCTTAGCGACATATTTAACAGAGCCGCTGATGCAACTTCTGATATAGATAAAACGAAAACCAGCCAGCAAAGCGGATTGCCGCCTGTGGATAAAATGCCGCAGTTGCAACTGGTAGAGTAGTCGTCGTTACTAACGTCTTCTATTATTAATGTATTTTTAAACATATTACTTTAGCCCTAGGTGTGGATAATCCTTAGGTGGGGAGTAGTATGTTTTCGGAGAACCTGTTCATACAGGGTGTGCGCAATGCGGCTAAAGCAGCATCACTGGCCGTTGCAATTATTTGCGCAGGCACACATGCCAATGCAGCGGAAGGACTGAATACAGATGATCTGCTGAATCTTTCACTGAGAGAACTGGCAGAAGTAGAAGTTACCTCCGTTTCCAAGAAAGCCGAAAAAGAAACCGAAGCAGCTGCCGCTATTTTCGTAATTACACAAGAAGATATTCGCCGTTCTGGCGCTACCGTTATACCAGAAGTGCTGCGTATGGTGCCTGGTATCACTGTAACACAAGCGGGCGCGCGTGACTGGACCGTTACATCGCGTGGCTTCAATGATCAGTTCTCAAACAAGCTTTTAGTGCTGATCGACGGACGTACCGTGTATTCACCATTATTCTCAGGCGTGATCTGGGACGTGCAGGACACAATGCTGCAAGACATCGAGCGCATCGAAGTGATCCGTGGCCCGGGGGCAACGCTCTGGGGCGCGAACGCGGTGAACGGTGTGATCAATATCATCACCAAAGATTCAAAAGATACACAAGGCGGCCTTGCTACCGCGTCGTTCGGTACGCAGATCAATGGTATTGCCGGTGGCCGTTATGGCATGAAAACGGGTGATGACAGTTATATACGCATGTACGCTAAAGAAGTTGCTTATGATTCCCAGAGTACACTGCAAGGTGCGGGTGCGGGTGATTCATGGAGGCGCAGCCAGGCTGGTTTCCGCAGCGATTCCAAAATGACTGAATCCGGCAAAATGACTGTACAGGGCGATATGTATTATCTTGATGGTGATACGAGTTATGCATTTCCTGAATTAGGTGCAGCCGCTTTTGCCCGTCAGTCTGAGGGGGTGCGTGCGAACGGATTTAACCTGTTAGGCAGATGGGATGAGAGGTTCGCAGCCGATTCGGAAGCCTCCTTGCAGATGTATGTTGATAATGCTGCACGCAAAACGGCATTCTTCAATGATACGACCAGTACCATCGATATGGACTTCCAGCATGCCTGGTCACGCTGGGCAGGGCATGAGGTGGTGTGGGGTGCAGGCTATCGCCTGATCTTAAGTGAAAATGATCCGGTGTCTGAACAATATGCACTTACGCCAAAACGTCGTACGGATAATCTGTTCAACGCCTTCGTGCAGGATAAAATGCCGCTTTATGAAGATGAACTGTTCCTGACGCTGGGTTCAAAGTTCGAGCATAATGATTACACAGGTGTTGAAATTCAGCCGAGTGCACGCATTTCATGGCTGCCGACCGATAACCAGACGGTATGGGCGTCAGTATCGCGAGCAGTGCATACGCCAAGTCGCTTCACTGAAGATGGTCATTTGACCCTTGCTATCCTGCCGCCAGGTAGCGCGCCATTCTTCGCGGGTATCCCAACACTGGTGGCAGCGCAAGGTGCGGATGCCGTTGATTCCGAGGAACTCACGGCCTATGAGTTGGGCTACCGTATTCAGCCAACCAAGAGCTCATCGATCGATATTGCTGCGTTCTATAATGATTATGACAAATTATTTAACGGCCGGTTCGGCGATCCTGTGAACCTGGGCACATACTTGTTATGGCCGCTTACCACAGCAAACAGCAAGACGGGTCATTCCTATGGGCTTGAAACATCTGCCAAGTGGAATGTAACCGCCAACTGGCAGCTGACAGGTGCTTATAGTTATCTTGGGCTTACGATCGACCAGAAGGACGAGACAGATTTTTATTCCGTCATAGGAAAACAGCCTAAACACATGTTCAATCTCTCCTCGACCTATGCCTTCGGAAATGGCTTCGAGATGACCAATATGCTGTATCTGAATGATGACCTGAAAGGGCGCGCCAATATCAATGGATACCAGCGCTTTGATACGCGACTTTCATACCGTGTAACGGATGGGTTGGAAGTAAGTCTGGTCGGTCAGAATCTGTTTGATGACAGGCATCAGGAATTTACACCGTTTACCTATATTTCTGCAACAGAGATCAGAAGAAGCTTTTATCTGACACTGGGTGCAACGTTCTAATAAATTCTACAGCCAGCGCTTGATCGCCTCGTAGCGACCGGGGGATAATACATGCTGCTGGTCGATAGCAGCTTTGATATTGGCCACCGTCTTCCAATATCCTGTGCCTGCATATGACGAAAGATGCTGCATGGCCTGCACATTAAGCCGGTAAGGTGGACATCCGATCGCGATGCCTTGTTTTACCAACTCGTCATAGCAGCGCATGGCTT
Organism: uncultured Rickettsiales bacterium; assembly: GCA_964535825.1. GTDB lineage: Bacteria > Pseudomonadota > Alphaproteobacteria > Rickettsiales > SXRF01 > CAZAQK01. Next base: position 140,277 of record CAZHUC010000005.1, on the reverse strand, counting down.
TCTCCGCATCCTGTGGCTTTTTATAAATGATAGGTATTGCGCCGATAGCACATTTATCATTGGCGGTGGTAAATAATATGGCTGCAGGAAAGCCATGTTTGGTAAGTATATCGTGCGTCATATCTACCAGATTTTTAACATGCTCTGTCTTCAATGGAATAATGGGTGGATACCAGATAAGCCCAATACCGTTCTTTACGGGGTCAGAAGCGATATCTGAAGGCAACGGCATGTGTTGATACAATATGCGCATGGCATCAGGACGTGGAATGCCGTGCGCCAGGTCCAGCAAATATTGTCCCTGATCAATTTGTGTACGAATGGTCTGGCCTGTTACGCCAGGAATAATACCCGCGCACTGCCTGAGTAATTTCAATCTGCGCTCATTCGTAAAAATGATACGGCTGCAATATGGTCTTAGACGGCGAGCGATCTCCTTGCGCATGCCAGAAGCCATGCTGTTCGTGGAGCGGAATATTCCAAACCCTTTCCAATGCGCATCCTGTAGTAATCCATTGCGGGTACTCGTGTCGGGGAGTAGTTGCTGATAGTCGCTGTTGAAGAGTTTGATGCTGCCAACATCGCCGATCGCATCACTTAGCAGGCTGCTTACCGCAGGGATGAACTCTTCTACGGCGCGATTCTTTTTTATTGTGAATACAAATAATTCCGTGTGTTCCGGTTTTTTTGCCAGCGAGATCTGCAGAGATGTTACGATACCCATATTGGACTGGCTGAACATACCGTCGAGATATGGGCCAACCCCCCATTTCCAGACACCGGCCTGTTTTGCGCCCATGGCGGCGAGCGGTGATTCATAGATTGTGCCATCAGGTAACACAGCCCGTAGGGACGTGATGGCTTGGAAATGATCTTCTATTGGGGCTACACCGAACCCGCGTTCCAGTGCATTACCCACAATACTTGCAGTGCCGCCCGCGCCGGTGGTGGGTACGTAATAACCCAGCTTCTCCTGCTTGAAATAATCAAACAGCTGTTGCTGTGTTACGCCGGGCTCCAGGGTAATAAGGCCAAGCTCGGCATCCATCGCCAATATCTTATTCATGCGTGAGAGATCCAGTATCGCGCAGTTATCCGCTGCAGGTAAGCTGCTTCCGTATCCCCAGTTGTGACCGGTGCTGATCGTATATAGAGGTATCTGGAATTCGCGGGCGATAGCTACAATGGTGATTATTTCAGCTTCATTGATTGGCTGTATGGCGGCGATAATAGAACGGCTGATGCCGAGGCAATTATCCAGATAGTCGGCAAGTCTTTCGGCAGGCAACACCCTTCCTTCGGGTAGCGCTGTTTTCCAGCGTTCGACGCATGCTTGCGACTGGTTCATTTACTTCCCCTGCACATGTTGCTATAAACACATGTATTACAACATATAACCATGTTTAATTGATACGTAACAGTCATTTTTTGGCTATGTCAGCACCACACAAGAACTACAAGGTTGTTGAGTTGAATGGCCTTCCTTTTATCGGGCTGGCTATTCCTATTATCCGCGATAGTCTTGGCACAGTGATGGAACACTCACGGCTGGATGGTGATGTCATCGCGGTGAAGATCATGGGGCAGCGTACCTTGCTGTTAAATCATCCTGATCTGGTAAGGCATGTTCTGCTTGATAATCATAAAAATTACAGGAAAAGCGATGCCTATATACGGTTTGAATCAGCCATTGGCCTTGGGCTTCTTACCAGCAATGGCGAGAAATGGCGCAGGGATCGGCCTAAAGTGCAGCCGATGTTCAGCCGGGAGCGCATCAGCCACGATTATTTCGATGTGGTGAATGACGTAAGCGAGAAATACAAGAACAAATGGCTGAAGCTCACTGAGCATGGTAGCGCAGATATCAACATTACCGAAGAAATGGCACGGATAACCACCGAGGTCATACTTAAGTCTATCTTTGGGAAGGATATTGATGACAAAACGGTACATGACCTGCATGCCGCGTATTCAGTACTTATCGACTACCTGAAAAATATAAGGGTATTTCCCAAAATAGACCTGCGCAAATATCTGTGTTTTCCGTCTTATTTCCGCTTCCGGGATGCTGTACGTTATATTGATGCACAGCTTCTGCAACTTGTTGACCGATACAAGAAACAAGGCCTGCATGATCCCAAGAACTTTCTTGCATTGCTTATGAAAGCGCAGCAGGAAAATCCAGAATATTTTACTGACAAAGATATACGCGATCATGCGGTAAGCATGGTATTTGCTGGATTCGAGAGCACATCCATCATGATGCAGTGGATATGGTATGCGCTGGATGATCATACAGATATCAAACAAAAATTACGTGAGGATGTGGTACGTCATGCACCATGCCTTGCTCAGCCGGATAGTATGGCTCTTACCTATGAGATGCTGCAGCAGATGAATTTCTTGTCTGCGGTCATAAAAGAGACCATGCGGATCTATCCGCCATTCTGGCTTTCAGGCAGGCAAGCAATAGAAGATGATTCCTTCGGTGAACTCAAAGTACCTGCAGGAACAGTTATTACCATTCCGCATATTGCCATGCATCGTAATCCGAAATGGTGGTCTGATCCTAACAGTTTCATTCCCGAGCGTTTTATGGGGGATGCGGAAAAAGCAATAGATCCGGGCGTATATTTCCCGTTCTCGCTTGGGCCGCGCAAATGCAGCGGCCATAGTTTTGTGGATATGGAAGCACGCACCATCATTGCCAAGCTTGCCCCATGGTTCGATGTTGTCGCACTGAATAAAGCAGGAAACTGCATGCAGCCGGGCATTTCCCTTAAATTGCGCCATCCATTGATGGTTCGCATTAGCCGCGCTGGCAGGTAGTCTGGGCATTGCATTTTTGTCCGCAGGCTTTATGTTGGGTGCAAGAAAACAGGAGAAACTATGGCTAAAATTAAAGTAAAGACCCCCATCGTCGAGATCGACGGCGATGAAATGACCCGCATCATCTGGGCGTTCATCAAGGATAAACTCATTTTGCCATATCTGGATGTGGATCTGAAATATTATGATCTTTCTGTCCAGAAGCGCGATGAAACCGAAGACAAGATCACCATCGAAGCGGGTGAGGCCATCAAGAAATATGGCGTGGGCGTGAAATGCGCGACCATTACGCCGGATGAAGCGCGTGTGGAAGAATTTAAGCTCAAGAAGATGTGGAAATCACCGAATGGTACGATCCGCAACATTCTCGATGGCACGGTGTTCCGTGAACCCATCATCTGCAAGAACGTGCCGCGCCTGGTGCCGGGCTGGACGCAGCCAATCGTCATTGGCCGTCATGCGTTCGGTGATCAATACCGCGCCACCGATTTCGAAATTCCGGGTGCAGGTAAACTCACCATGACCTTTACACCAAAGGATGGCGGCGCGCCTATCACCCATGATGTGTTTGAATTCAAGAACGCAGGGGTGGCGATGGGCATGTACAACCTCGATGAATCCATTCGCGGGTTCGCGCGCGCTTGCCTGAATTATGGGCTGATGCGCAATTACCCGGTATTCCTGTCTACCAAGAACACCATCCTCAAAGTCTATGATGGCCGCTTCAAGGACATCTTCCAGGAAGTGTACGACAAGGAATTCAAAACGCAGTTTGAAAAAGCAAAGCTCACCTATGAGCACCGCCTGATCGATGACATGGTGGCGATGGCGCTAAAGTGGTCGGGTGGATTCGTATGGGCCTGTAAGAATTACGATGGCGACGTGCAATCTGACACGGTGGCGCAGGGGTTTGGTTCACTGGGCCTTATGACCTCCGTGCTGATGACACCGGATGGCAACACGATTGAAGCGGAAGCTGCGCATGGTACAGTGACACGCCATTACCGCGAACACCAGAAAGGCAAGGAAACCTCTACCAACCCGATCGCATCCATCTTTGCGTGGACGCGTGGGCTTTCCTACCGCGCAAAATTCGACAACACGCCGGATGTAAAAGCCTTCGCCGAGTTGCTCGAGAAAGTATGCGTGGATACGGTGGAAGCAGGCTTCATGACCAAAGACCTCGCCGCACTTATCGGCAAGGATCAAAAATGGCTTACCACCACGCAGTTCTTAGATAAGCTCGATGAAGGCCTGCGCGAACGCATGAAGAAGGCGGCGTAATTACCGATACGGCGGCAATATCTCTGCGCCCTGTTTACTGCGGTGGTAGATATGCGTCATCACTGCAATGCCCCAGAAGGGTGCGAACAGGTTGAGCACTGGCAGCGTTGCCATGAAGGTAAGCGCGATGCCGGCAACCGTGATGAGGCGGCTCTTCGTGTTCCATAGCTTCTTAGCTTCCACAAGCGGGATGTGCCGGCGCGCGGTCATGATGAAGAATTCCTTGCCGAGCAGATAACCGTTCAGCCAGTAAAACAGAATCGCGTTGATGACCGGGATGAGATAGAGCGGCAATACCAGCAGGTTAATGCCAATGACCGTGAGTGAGAACTTGGCGTCATGCCAGAACTCTGGCCAGAAAGGTGGATTGGCGATCGGCTGGCTATGCGGATAATCGGCGCGTTCGATAAGGTTTGCGATCTTGTCATCAAAGAAATTCACGATGATGGGCATGATGCCGGGGAATAAGAACCACGCTAGCACACCGGTCGCGCCCATGATGATGAGGCCGGTAATGTCAAATGGCAGATGTGCGGTTGCTGGCCGGTCGAACATCCACACCAGTGTTTTGCTTGCGCCCATCCAGAATGCGCACAACACCACAATGGTAAGCAGCACAGAGTATACGAACACTCGTATCATGCCAGGGGCGAATAGCGAACGCAGTGCGCGCGTAAAGGCGAATATCAATGTTTCCATACACGAATAACTATCATGTTTATTGTGGAAAAACAATGCATCACTGCGCGTTGAACATTTCGCCATTCGCGGTGCAGGCAGGGCTTGCAAGCGTCACGAATATATCTGTGATGCTGTCTGCCTCGGGCCGTGTCATCGGATCTGCGCCAGGAAAGGCCTGTGCGTTCATATGCGTGCGCACCTGCCCGGGATTGATGATGTTCACTTTGAGTTTTGAGTTTTCGTTCTCGGCCGCATAGAGCCGTGTCATCATCTCAAGGGCTGCTTTGCTTACGGCATATGCGCCCCAGTAAGCGCGCACATGCGAGCCAACACCCGAGGTAACGAACATTACGCGTGGCGCATCCGAGCATAACAGTAATGGATCAAAATGGCGCATTAGATGGAAGTTGGCGGTGAGGTTCGTATTCATCACCCTGTCCCAATGTTCCGGTGTGGTATGCGCGATGGGGGAGAGCTCGCCCAGTATACCGGCATTGCCCACCAGAATATCCAGCTTGCCAAAGCGTTGTGCCGTTTGCTTTGCAAGTATCTCGATCTGGTCAGGTTTGGTGATATCCAGCTGCACCAGTGTGGCATTGCCACCGGCCGCGCGTATCGCATCATCGGTTTCTTCCAGCCCTGCTACATTGCGGGCGGCAAGGATCACATGCGCGCCTTCAGATGCAAAGCGTTTGGCTACCGCCGCGCCAATGCCACGTGATGCACCCGTAACCAGTGCGATACGATTATGTAATAAGCTGGTCATGAATCAGACTTCAGAGAACAGATCTTTTTTACCGGCGTCGGCTTGTTCAAAATCAGTGAGTGGGATCGGGTATTCGCCTGAGAAGCAGGCATCGCAGAATTGCGGGGTATTTGCATCGCGGCTTTTGCCGGACACGGCCTTATACATGCCATCAAGCGATACGAACGCAAGGCTGTCTGCGCCAATGAGGCGTGCCATCTCACGCACATCATGTTTAGCGGCCATTAGCTGGTCACGCGTGGGAGTATCCACACCGTAGAAGCATGAATGGGTTGTGGGAGGGCTCGCGATACGCATATGCACTTCTTTTGCACCTGCTTCGCGCACCATGCTGACGATCTTCTTCGACGTTGTGCCGCGAACGATAGAGTCATCGACTAATATAACGCGCTTGCCTTCCAGCACGGCACGGTTGCCATTATGTTTAAGCTTCACGCCGAGATGGCGCACATGATCGGACGGTTCGATGAAGGTACGCCCCACATAATGATTGCGGATGATACCAAGCTCGAACGGAATTTTTGATGCCTTCGCATAACCCAGTGCGGCAGGAATACCGGAATCCGGCACAGGCACGACCACATCAGCAGGGATGCCTGCTTCACGCGCCAGTTCTGCGCCGATACGCTGGCGCGTTTCGTATACGTTCTGTCCTTCAGCGATGGAATCAGGGCGCGCAAAATATACATATTCGAAAATGCAGAAGCGGCGCTGTGTTTTTGCAAACGGCTTCAATGATCTTATGCCTTGCGGTGTGATCACCACCATTTCACCAGGTTCAATATCGCGCACATATTCTGCACCAACGATATCGAATGCGCAGGTCTCAGAAGCAAGCAGCATGGAATCACCCAGCTTGCCAAGCACCAGCGGACGTACGCCCAGCGGGTCACGCACACCGATCAGGCGATCATTACAAAGCACCACGAGCGAATATGCGCCTTCGACGCGGGAAAGTGCATCATACAGCCTGTCTTCGATCGAGCTTTGTTTGGAAAGTGCGATAAGATGCACGATGACTTCCGTGTCAGAGGTGGATTGGAACAGGCAGCCCACATCGATCAGCTGTTTGCGCAGCGTCATGGCGTTGGTGAGGTTGCCGTTATGGGCAACCGCAAGGCCGCCGAATGAGAAATCGCCATATAAAGGCTGCACGTTACGCAGCAATGTATCGCCTGTGGTGGAGTAACGATTATGGCCGATGGCCATGTGGCCTTTCAGCTTATTGATAATATCGGCAGAGTTGAAATTATCGCCAACAAGGCCGAGTGCACGGTGGGTATAAAACTGTGCGCCATCGCAGCTTACGATGCCGGCCGCTTCCTGTCCGCGATGTTGAAGTGCGTGCAATCCGAGTGCAGTGAGTGCCGAGGCATCGGCATGTCCGGTGATACCAAAGATACCACATTCTTCGCGTAACTTATCATCATCAAACGGTGTGCTCATCGTGCGGGCTGACCCTTTTCCATCATGCGTTCAAATTCACGTTCTGCTTCGTTCTCTTCTTCTTCAGCAGACGATTTCTGCTCTCTTACATATTTTTCCGCGTTTTTCTGCAACGCAGAAACATCGCGTAAATAATCTGGTGCAGTGCTTACCAGAATCGCAGTGCCTTTGGCAACATACGGACGGGTGATGGATTCCTTCAGCCATTTCGGCATATCTTCTTCATCTTTTGGCATAACGATGGTGAGCATGAAAAAGCCTAGCGATACGATAAATGCACCACGCAGCGCGCCAAAGCCAAGGCCAAGCATGTTATCGAGCATGCCCGCTTCACCGCCTTGTTTGATAACCTTGATGATCAGCCAGTTCACGATACCAAAGGCAAACAGTGCCGCAATATAAAGGCCGATAACGGCAGCGCCTACGGCCATGGCCTCGCTCTTGAAATGGGTTTTGGTAAATTCCATGGCATGCGGGAAATAATGCATGGTGACGATCGCCGCGCCCACCCATGCGACCAATGACAGTATCTCTCGCACCAGTCCGCGGAAGAACGCGAACAGGCAGGAAAACCCGATAATGGCCAGAACAACTATATCAAACACATTGAGGTTGGTTTCAATCATATCGCATGCCTCATGCTGGAATGGCTTTTTTCTTCACCGCGCCAGAACCAAACAGTTCTCGCGCCAAAGCGGATACACTATCTACATGTTTTACGCCAAGGGTCAAACCCTTAAATGCAGTGGATTTAGGGATATGTGCGGTCAGAAACCCAAGTTTTTCTGCTTCCTTAAGGCGAGCATCCGCGCGACTTACGGCGCGTATCTCGCCCGAGAGGCCAATCTCGCCGAACATCACGCAGGCCTCTGGCAGCGGTACATCATATAATGCAGAGATGAGTGCAGCAGCCACGGCCATATCGGCAGCGGGCTCAGAGACTTTAATGCCACCTGCCACGCTTAAATACACCTCTTTGTCTGAAAAACGGATATTGGCCCGGGTTTCAAGCACGGCCAGCACCATGGCAAGCCGGTTGGAATCCCACCCGACCACTGCACGGCGTGGTGAGCTCATATAAGAAGGAGAGACCAGTGCCTGCACCTCAACCAGCAGGGGGCGCGAGCCTTCCATGCCGGCGAATACGCACGCGCCGCTAATGGCGTGTTCACGCGAGGACAAAAACAACGAAGACGGATTAGTGACCTCTTTCAGGCCCATATCGGTCATTTCGAAGACGCCGATCTCATCTGTGCCACCGAAGCGGTTCTTAACCGAGCGCAATATGCGGAACTGGTGGCCGCGTTCGCCTTCGAAATACAGTACCGTATCCACCATATGCTCCAGCACGCGTGGACCTGCGATCTGGCCATCTTTGGTGACATGACCCACGAGAAACAGAGTGATGCCACGTTTCTTGGCGAGCTTGATAAGCTCATGACTTGCTGCGCGAACCTGGGAAACCGTGCCCGGTGCGGCGTCGAGGTTATCAAGATACATGGTCTGCACCGAATCAATGACCACAAGGGAGGGGACATCCACACTGTCCAGTGTTGATACAATGTCGCGCACCGATGTGGCCGAGGCGAGTTTTACCTGTGGTGTGGCAAGGCCAAGGCGTTTAGCGCGTAAAGATATTTGCGCCACAGATTCCTCGCCAGAAATATAGGCACATGAGATACCTGCCTTGGCGGCCGCCACCACTGTTTGCAGCAAGATGGTCGATTTCCCGATGCCCGGGTCGCCGCCGATAAGTATGGCACTGCCTGCCACCAGCCCACCGCCCAGCACGCGGTCGAGTTCACCGATACCGGTGAGCTGGCGGGCGGCATCGGGGGTGCTGGCATCCAGCGTGGATAATTCAATTCTTTTGCCTTTTCCGCTGGTTAGGCCTTTTGGGGTGGTCTCGTTTCCGGCTTCTTCCACCAGCGTGTTCCATTCACCACAATCTTCGCATTTACCCGCCCATTTAGGGTGGATCGCGCCGCATGACTGGCAGGTATATTGGGTTGTGGATTTGGCCATAAGCCACTATATAGCACATATTCGTAACTTGTCATGTCCATGGAAGATAAAAAATGAGCCGTTTTGCTGAATTTATCGAATCAGAGGTGATGCTGCTCGATGGCGCAATGGGCACGCAGATACAAGGTGTTAACCTCGATGTGGAGAAGGATTACTGGGGGCAGGAGAACTGTTCGGAGATCCTGAACCTCTCGCGGCCGGATTTTGTGCGTGATGTGCACAAGAAATACCTGGCAGCCGGCGCAGATGCGCTTGAAACTAATACCTTTGGCGGTTCGTCCATCACGCTTGGGGAGTTCGATCTTACTGACAAAACGGTTGAGATCAATCGCCGCGCCTGCGAGCTGGCGCATGAGGCGATCGCAGAATTTGCGCATGATGGCAGGCCACGTTTTGTGGTGGGTGCTATTGGCCCGGGCACGAAACTGCCAAGCCTTGGCCATATCGATTATGATGCGCTGGAAGCATCCTTCGCGTTGCAGGCGCACGGGCTTATTGAAGGTAAAGCCGATGCCTTCCTAATCGAGACCGCACAAGACCCGCTGCAAATTAAAGCAGCAGTGAACGGTGCAAAAAGTGCCATGAATAAAACCGGCAACACACTGCCCATCATGGTGCAGGTGACGGTGGAGACCACAGGCACGATGCTGGTGGGCAGCGATATTGCGGCAGCGGCCACCATTATTCATGCGCTCGATGTATTCAGCTTAGGACTGAACTGCGCGACCGGCCCGCAAGAAATGGCCGATCATGTGCGCTGGCTTTCGCAGAACTGGCCGCATAAGATTTCTGTGCTTCCGAATGCCGGTTTGCCTGAAATGCATCAGGGGCACGTGCATTTTCCGCTTGGGCCAGAGGAAATGTCACGCTGGATGGAGCGCTTCCTCAAGGAAGATGGCATCAACATCATCGGTGGATGCTGCGGTACGAACGAGAATCATATTGCCGCCCTTCATGCGATGCTTGCAAAGCAGGAAGGCGGTAAGCGCAGGCCTACACCAGCTGCGCGCAAATATCACTGGATACCATCGGTGGCATCGCTCTACCAGCAGACGGAACTGCGGCAGGATAATGCCATTCTTGCCATCGGCGAACGCTGCAATGCGAATGGTTCAAAGAAATTCCGTGAAGCGCAGGACCGCGAGGATTGGGATACCTGCATCGATATGGCCAAAGAACAAGTGAAAGAAGGCTCGCATACGCTGGATATATGCACGGCATTTGTTGGTCGTGACGAAGTGCATGATATGAGTGCTATGGTATCTCGCCTGCGTGGTTCGGTTACTGCACCGCTTGTTATCGACTCTACCGAACTTATCGTGCTGGAATCGGCACTCAAATTATATGGCGGTAAAGCGATCATCAACTCCATCAACTTTGAAGATGGCGAAGAACCTGCACATAAACGCATGAAGCTCGCCAAGAAATATGGCGCGGCGGTGATCGCCCTTACCATCGATGAAGAAGGCATGGCCAAGGATGTGGACAGGAAAGTGGAGATCGCACACCGCCTGTATAAATTCTGTTGCGAGGGGTATGGCCTGCCGCCATCAGACCTAATGATCGACCCGCTGACATTTACCATCTGCACCGGTAATGAAGATGACCGCAAACTCGGATTGTGGACGCTCGAAGCCATCGAGCGCATTCATAAAGAATTGCCGGATATCCAGATCATTCTTGGTTTATCCAATATATCTTTCGGGTTGAATCCGGCGGCACGGCATGTGCTGAACTCGGTGTATCTCGACCATGCCAGCAAGCGCGGCATGACGGGTGCGATCATCCATGTGAGCAAAATTGCTCCCTTACATAAAATTCCTGCGCATGAAGTGCAGGCAGCAGAAGACCTGATCTATGACCGGCGCAGCCCTATGGAGAATGCAGCATGAACCATAATTCGGCCTTCTTAACTTTGGTGGATGATGCAAAGACGCGCATCCGTGAGATCAGTGCGGAAGAAGTGCTGGCGAACATGCAGAAGTCCGTTCCATTCTTGCTCATTGATACGCGTGAAGAATCAGAATTCGCAGCGGGAAATATTCCGGGTAGTGTGCACCTGAGCAAGGGTATTATTGAATGTTATATCGAATCCAAAGTGCCGGATAAAGCGACGCCGATGGTGCTTTATTGCGGTGGCGGTTATCGTTCGGCGCTTGCCGCAGATGCGCTGCAAAAAATGGGTTATACCAATGTGCTTTCCATGGCCGGTGGTTGGCGCGGCTGGAATGAACGTGGATTCCCGGTGGTGCGTGGCTGATATGACATTAAAAGAGAAATTGACATACCTTTATGAAAGCGACGAAACGCGTGCCAAGCGCTTCCGTTATGGCATGCTTGCGTTCGATGTGCTGATCATCTTTTATCTTTTTGCCTCATCATTCTTCTACGGTTCGCCATTGATCGAATGGCTGGATATGGTGGTGGGTGTGCTGGTTACTGCCGATGTATCCGCACGGTTCACTATTGCTGCGAATAAGACCGCTTTTTTTGTGAGCCCTTACGGTGTTGCAGATATACTCACCATCGTTTCATTACTTGCTCCGCTAGTAGATGAAAATATGGCGTTCCTTCGTGTAGCGCGCCTGCTCAGGCTGCTGCGTTCTTACACGGTGCTTAAACATCTGCGTGCAGATTTTGCTTACTTTCGCCGATATGAAGATGTGGTGCTGTCCGCTACCAACCTGCTCATTTTTATTTTTGTGATGACGGCGGTGGTCTTTGAATCGCAGGTTGGAAGTAATTCTGATGTTAAGAACTATATCGATGCACTGTATTTTACCGTTACCACACTAACCACCACAGGGTTTGGGGATATCACGCTCAAAGGCGACAGCGGCAAGCTCATCGCGGTCATCATCATGATATTCGGTGTGTCGCTTTTCATACGCCTCATACAAACAGTATTCAGGCCACATAAAGTACGCCACAAATGTCCGGATTGCGCGTTGTTGTTGCATGATCGTGACGCGGTGCATTGCAAGCATTGCGGACGTGTACTTGATATTCCGAATGAAGGGTTGTAAAGGCCACGCATGACCGATAATCCGCATATTCCCAAGAAACCCGCTGGCACGCCGGATGATCCGTATGATCCGCTGCAGTATTTCATTGCCTTGTTCGAAGGCAGGAAAGGTGCGGCCGCAGAAAAGAAACAACGTGCCGATACCATCGAAGAAGTCCTCAAAGACCGCATCGTTGATGGTGATAAGAAGGGGCTGGAAGAAGATCTGGCCGAGGCGATGAAAACCCATCCGCCGCTTGAGATCATCAATGATATCCTGCTTTCCGGCATGAAGGTGGTGGGTGAGTTGTTCGGTGCAGGCAAGATGCAGCTGCCATTCGTTCTGCAATCGGCCGAGACCATGAAAAAAGCTGTGGCGTATCTTGAGCCTTTTATGGAAAAGACCGAAGGGCAACAAAAAGGGACGATCATCCTCGCCACGGTAAAAGGCGACGTGCACGATATCGGCAAGAATCTGGTGGATATCATTCTTACCAACAATGGTTATCGCGTGCTCAATCTCGGCATTAAAGTGCCGATCTCTAATATCATCACCGCCGTGCAGGAACATAAACCCGATGCCGTAGGGCTTTCCGGCCTGCTTGTGAAATCCACTGTCATCATGCGTGAGAATTTAGAAGAACTTACACAGCAAGGGTATGACGTGCCTATCTTATTAGGTGGTGCAGCGCTCACGCGCGCCTATGTGGAAGAAGATTGCGTGTCGGCATATGGTCCGGGCCGTGTGGCGTATGCGCAGGATGCGTTCGATGGTCTTGATCTCATGAACAAGATCGCTTCAGGGCAGTTCGACGCCTATCTACAGGAAGTACAGAAACGCAAACATAACCGGCCCACACCTGCAAAAGCAAAACAGCGCTGGGCGAATCATGAAGCAAAACCAGCCACAGAATTAAGACCGGTAGAACTTGAAGCGATAAAACTAAAACGCGAAGAGCTGGCAAAACAAACTGCAGTGCCAACTCCGCCATTCTGGGGTGCGCGCATCATTGATAACGTGCCGATGCGGGCGTTAGTGCCGTATCTCAACGAGCAGATGCTTTACACCTTCCACTGGGGTTTCAAAAAATCCGGCAAGTCACTGGAAGAATACTGGAAGTGGGTGGAAACAGATGTGAAGCCAATACTTGTGCGCCTGCTTGGCGAGTGTGAAAAGGATAACATCATCCAGCCAAAGGCTGCGTATGGTTATTTCAAATGCGCGTCGCAAGGCAACGATGTCATTCTGTTCGATGAATCAGGAAATAACGAGATCGGAAGATTCAACCTGCCGCGGCAGGAAAAAGATGGCGGCGTTTGCGTGGCGGATTTCTTCCGTGATGTGGATTCCGGCGAGCGCGATGTTATCGGCATGCAGGTGGTGACTGCCGGGCAGCGCGTGGCCGATATAGGACGCCAGTGGTTCGCCGGCGACCGGTATCAGGATTATCTGTATCTGCACGGTTTAGGTGTGGAGATGGCAGAGGGCTTGGCCGAATATATTCACAAGCGCATCCGTGCAGAGCTTGGTTTTGGCCATGAGGACGAGCGCGACCTGAAGAAACTGGTGAAACAGGGCTATCGCGGCTCGCGCTATTCGTTCGGTTATCCGGCCTGCCCGCGTCTGGAAGACCAGAAGATATTACTCAAGCTTCTCGGTGCAGATAAAATAGGCATTGAACTTTCTGAAGAATTCCAGCTGCATCCGGAGGCCTCCACCTCGGCCATTGTGGTGCATCACCCGCAGGCGAAGTATTTTAATATATAAATGTTTCCGCGATGTTCTGCTGAACATCGCATGAAACGCGCTCATGGCTGACTCGCGCTACTGCGCTCATATAAATCGAGAGAATGCGGCTGCTAAGGTGTCATGCCGTAAGAAGCATAGAACTGCTTCAGTCTGCCATTGGTTTTCATGCTGCGTATGGCGGCATCATAGACTGCGGCGAGTTGTTTGGATTGTGGCAGGGCAGGAGAAAAAGCAAGATACACATAGTCCTGTGGCGCGCTTCCAGCCCAAACGATCTTGTCAGAGAGTCTTTCATTTCTGATCGTGTAATCCATGACGACCTTGCTTTCTACCAATATGTCGATCTTTCCATTCAGCAGTCTATCGATATTGTCTTTGAGAGGGGTTGTACCTTTTGCGACATATAACACATCAGCAGTGAATTTATTCTGGGCAATGAAACGGGTCATGACATCGCCATATCCGTAATCCTGAGTGATGCCTATACGTCGGTTCTTAAGCGTATGCGGGCCTTGATATCGCCAGGGGCTACCGGTGCGGATATAAAAATTATCACTGACCTCGCTTATAGGATTATCAGGGAATATAAGAGACTTGCTATCAGTTCTGCTAGCGCCTACCACGGCTGATATTTTACCTGCTCGAACTTGTTTGAGTGCTTCCGCCCACGGCATCACCGTGTAATTGACCTTGTAGCCCAGAGGTTCGAATATCGCGCGGGCCAGGTCGATACCAACGCCTTGCCGTTTGCCATTAGCCTCACAGTTGATCGGACACCATTCATCAGCAGCGATGACAATGGTTTTCTGGCCCTGCGCCAATGCAGGCGCGGCAACACAGATGAATATACTTAGAAATGCAGTGAATAAAGACTTGCCGAAGTATCCGGTCATGGATGTTTCCCGTGCGTTATTTTTTTGTCAGATGGAGTTTCTATTACAGTAATCCAGAGACGTTAATTTTCTTCTAAATTATGATCATATTTTACGCGCAAGCGTAAGCACGCTAACCGCTGCTGCGTCCTGACCCATCAAGATTCTTGTGCATTGATCCACGGTAGCTGAAGTGGTTAGTACATCATCCACCAGTAATATAGATTTGCCCTTAATATGCTTAAAATGTTTAGGATTGACGGCAAATGCGCCACGCACATTTTTTTCTCTCTCGTTGCGTGTGAGTCCGGTCTGCGGCTGTGTCGGTTTGATGCGTTTTAATGCATCAGGGAGCACTTGTAGCCCGCACTCCTTGCCCAGTGCGTAAGCGAGCAACGCGGCCTGGTTGTAGCGCCGGCTGGCAAACCGCTTCCAGTGCAGGGGGACAGGTACGATCAGGTCGCTTGCTGCCAGCAATTCTTTTCCTGCCTTATGTAGCCATTTCCCGTAGATAGATGCCAGATGCAACTGGTCATTGTATTTAAGGGCTGTTACCAGCTTGCTGCTGCTGTCATCATATTTAAAAGCGGCCCTTGCGCGTGAAAAATCTGGGCGTTTCTGGATACATTCGCCGCACATGGCATCATTACCCAGGTCAAAATCAAAGGGCAGGCCGCAGCATCCGCAGTAAGGCTCTGTAATAAAATGTACATTCTTCCAGCATTCCAGGCAGAGCGTGCCATGGGCATCCACGCGTGAGCGGCAGATCAGGCATTGCGGCGGAAAGATAAGATCAAGCAGCATGGGTTATGGGTTGTGGGTTATAGCTGTTAGGTTATAAATGGAAAATATCATTTTTTCTATCGCCCAATCCTTATATCCATGACCAACGACCCGATCATTTTCAACCGCAAACGCGTCCGCCTGCACCGGCAGCGGGCAGCAAAGAATGGTGGGGATGATTTCCTGAAACAGGAAATGACGCAGCGTGTGTGCGAGAAATTGGAAGAGCTGAATAGGGAATTTCCGTGCACGCTCGATCTGGGCGCACATGCCGGCACGTTTGGGCGTGTGGTGAAGGGGCGTTTCGGTATTAAAACACTGGTGCAGTCCGATATGTCGTATGATATGACTTCGCGAATCACCGGTATCCGTTTGGTAGCTGATGAGGAGTTCCTACCCTTTGCCGAAAACTGTTTTGACCTGTGTATAACTTTAGGATCTTTGCATTGGGTCAATGACTTGCCGGGTGCTTTGATCCAGATAAGACGGTCATTGAAACCGGGAGGCGTCTTCATTGCTATCGTACCCGGTGGCGAGACATTGAAGGAACTGCGCCACTCTTTTGAAAAAGCCGAGATGGGGATAAGGGATGGCATCAGCCCGCGCATTTCACCATTTGTCGATGCGAGGGAGATGGGATCACTGCTTTCGCGTGCGGGATTTTCCCACCCGGTGATCGATACGGATGTGCTGGGTGTGGAATATGATCACCCACTTAAGCTATTGAAAGAATTGCGCGCAATGGGAGAGGCGAACGCACTTATCCACAGCCAGAAATATTTCACGCCATGCTCCATTATCATGACCATGGCAGATCACTATATGCGGCATTTTTCTAATGAGGAAGGACGGATTAACGCTACTCTGGAATTAGTTACTATGACCGCGTGGAAGGATTAATTATCCAGATATTCTGCTAAGCGTTCTACCAGCTCGGCATCAGCTTCGATCATATCCACATGATGCATCTCACGCGGAAGTTCCCACATCAGTGCATTATGGAATAAAGGTTTAGGCTCGCCCTGCCAGATACGGCAGGTATAGACCGGCATCAGCAGGTGGAAATTGAATTCCTTGCTGTAATCATGCGACAAGAACCAGAAAGGCTCAAGATCGCGTGCTTCCACCTCAATACCCAGCTCTTCGCGCAGCTCGCGCGCCAGCGCAAATTCTGGTGATTCGCTGCCTTCGACCTTGCCGCCGGGAAACTCCCATTTCCCGCTCAGGCGCTTGCCCTCAGGCCTTTGTGCGAGGAGGACTTCGTCCTTGTCATTAATCAGGGCAGCAGCAACTACGAGTAATGTTTTCATTAAGAATAATTAACTTATTGGTTGATTTGTCATCACATTAGACTATAAAGTACCAATCAATATAAACTGGAGTGGAAAATGAGCAAACCATTTTTAGTAAAAGTAGAACTTGAAAAACTTCCACCGGATTCAATTATTAAATACACGGTGAAGTTTACTTTGCCTACACAAGGCCGTGATTTTGAAGCATATGCTACCTTGGTAGACAATATAATAGGTCAGCAAGAAGCTCGGGTTATTCACTTGGAAACCACAGGCGAGAAAGATGGTACACGACGGACAATGTACGGATTCAAGACAGTGGATGAATATCGTAGATTGCTCGCTGCGGTAGAGCAAGGTTTTCCAAACATAAAGTTTGACAAGCCGAAGCAGGCTCTTATTGAAGAAGCGCAAACAGTAAGTCGCACTGCAGCTAAGGGCTGATCTCTAAGTCCTGTAACTCCCATTGATATCAATATAACGGTGCGTCAGGTCGCATGTCCAGACAGTAGACTTACAGTTTCCAACACCAACATCAACCTCGATCAGGATATTGCGTCCCTGCATATGAGCATTGATGTCCGCTTCTTTATAATTTGCGGCGGCTTCCCCTTTTTCTGCTACCACGACACCACCAATTTTAATCGCGAGCTTATCGCGGTCTGCGCGTTCACCGGCTTTGCCGACTGCCATCACGATACGCCCCCAGTTAGCATCTGATGCGGCGAGTGCTGTTTTTACCAGCGGCGAGTTGGCAATGCTCATGCCGATGCGTTTTGCTGCCTGTTCTGTGGCTGCGCCTGATACGGTGATGGTCACCAGTTTTTCTGCGCCTTCACCATCCTTTACCACATGTTGTGCCAGCTCATGCAGCACGCCATGCAGTGCAATGGCAAAAGCCGCAAGGGCAGGGTCAGTTGCTGCTTTTGGTGCAGCATTTCCTGCCTTGCCGGTGGCGAATGCCAGCAAGGTATCGCTGGTGGAGGTGTCGCCATCCACACTGATGCAGTTGAAGGTGGAGTCATTCGCTTTAGCCAGTAATTCCTGAAGGATCACGGCAGGAATATTCGCATCGGTGAATACGAATGACAGCATGGTCGCCATGTCAGGTGCGATCATGCCTGAGCCTTTGGCGATGCCGTTGATGGTAATGGTCTTGCCACCAATATCTGTGCTGGCGCTTGCCATTTTCGGGTAGGTGTCGGTGGTCATGATGGCGCGTGCCGCCGCATCCCAATCATCAGCAGCAAGGGATTGTTTTAGTGCCGGAAGCGCATCGGTGATCTTGTTGTCTGGCAATTTTTCGCCAATGACACCTGTGGATGCAGTAAATATCTCGGATGGTTTGCAGCCGAATTCCTTGGCGCACGCTTCGATGATACGGCTAACCGATGCATCGCCAGATTTGCCGGTGAATGCATTGGAATTGCCTGAATTAACCACCAGCAAACGTGCCGCGCCTAACTTCAATGACTCACGGCAGGCAAGCACAGAGGCGGATGCTGTGAGTGAATTGGTAAACACACCCGCGACTTGCGTGCCTTCTTCCAAATGTGCAAGCAATACGTCCACACGGTTCTCGTAACGTATGCCGCAGGCAGCTGCAGCCAGCGTCACGCCAGCAACAGGTTGCAGGGCAGGGTACTCGGAAGGTGTGAAAGGTGACGGCGCAAGTGCTGGCATAAAGACCCTCGGAAAGAAAGGGGATTAGTTATGCACTAATCCCCTGTTTCTTTTGCTGATACAAAAAGCTTATTGCTTTTCGCTACCCGCTGCAGGTGCAAGGCTGCGGGAGAATGGTTTTTCGCTGCCATCCGCACCGTAGTATTTGATGTCAGCTTTTTTGAGCAGGCCTTCAACATAGGTCTGCACAGATTTATTGGTGAGTTCTGCCTGCAGGCTTTCCTTCAGTTCGTCATAGCTTGCGAACGCAAGTGGGCGACGATCTTCCAGTTTAATGATATGCCAGCCGAACGCAGATTTTACGGGTTCAGATATTTCACCTTTTTTCAGCTTGAACGCAGCGTCGGCGAATTCTGGTACCATGCGTTCTTTAGAGAACCAGCCGAGATCGCCACCTTGTGCTCCTGAGCCTTTATCGGTTGATTTTTCTTTGGCGATCTTATCGAAGTCACCGCCTTTTTTGATCTCTTCGGCGATCTTTTTCGCTTCATCTTCGTTAGATACCAGAATGTGGCGGGCTTTTACTTCTTCCTGGCCTTTAGCTTCTTTAGCTTTCTGGTTGTAGAGAGATTTGATATCTCTTTCCGCTACAAGGTTCTTTGCTTTGTCTTCGATGAAGCTCTGCATGATCACCTGCTGTTTCATCGCTTCGATCTTTTTCAGCACTTCTGCGTTCTTATCATAGCCAGCTTTTGCAGCTTCCTGAGCGATCAGGCGTTCAGACACCATGCCGCGCAGTACGTTCTGGCGGATATTTTCGTCAAAGCTCGAAAAATCCGGAGCGGTATCGCCAGTGAAAAGATTCTTCCATACTTCCTGTACTTCAGAATTCTTAATTTCATCGCTGCCTACTTTGATAACCGTGTAGTCACCGCTTTTTGCAGGTGCAGCAGGTTTTGCATCGGCTGGTGCAGCGGCAGCCGCTTCAGCAGGTTTTTCGGCTGGGGCATCGGTTGCTTCCTGCGCGGAAGCAGAGAAAGCAAAAAAACTGGTAGCAGCAAGCAGGGCGGCTTTGGACAGCGTTTTCATAAGATTTATCCTTAAGGGGTAGGTGGTTAATGGAAATGTGGGAATGGCTGATATATGGCATATAATTTTACTATAGGCAAGGGCTGCCATTGACTTACAGGCTTTTAGGCCTTATCTGTCTTTCACCTTAAATCATCAGTGTTTTATGCTATCGAACATCGCCAAGAAACTCTTCGGTTCTGCCAACGACCGTATCGTTAGATCCATGCAGGCAAAAGTGCAGCAAATCAATGCACTAGAGCCACAGATGCAACGCCTTTCCGACGACGAATTACGCGGTCGCACCACATGGCTGCGTGAACGTCTGGCTGGTGGTGAAACACTGGATAGTTTGCTGGTGGATGCTTTCGCCACGGTGCGTGAAGCCGGTAAACGTGTGCTCAACATGCGCCATTTCGATGTGCAGCTGGTGGGCGGTATGGTGCTGCATAAAGGCATGATATCGGAGATGAAGACGGGTGAAGGTAAAACCCTTGTTTGTACGCTGGCGGCGTATCTTAATGCGCTCCCCGGCAAAGGCGTGCATGTAGTGACGGTGAATGACTACCTTGCCAAGCGCGACGCGGAATGGATGGGCAAGATCTATACGTTCCTTGGCCTCACGGTGGGCTGCATCACGCATGGTCTGGAAGATGATGAACGTCAGACGCAGTATAATTGTGACATCACTTATGCCACCAATAACGAGCTGGGCTTTGATTACCTGCGCGATAACATGAAATTCGTGCGTGAGCAGATGGTGCATCGCCCGTTCCATTATGCGATCGTGGACGAAGTAGATTCTATTTTAATCGATGAAGCGCGCACGCCACTGATTATTTCAGGTCCTACCGAAGATAACTCCGAGCTTTATAATCAGGTGGATAAGCTGGTGAAACAGCTGGTTGCCGAGGATTACGAGAAAGATGAAAAGCATCGCTCGGTAACACTTACCGAAGCCGGTGTGCGCCATGTGGAAGCGCTGATGCAGGGCTCTGGCCTGTTGCCGGAAGGCACATCACTCTATGACATCGGCAATGTCTCGCTGGTGCATCACGCCAATCAGGCACTCAAAGCGCATGTGATCTTCTCCAAGGATGTGGATTACATCGTGAAAGATAACAAGGTTATCATCATTGATGAATTTACCGGCCGTATGATG
Organism: uncultured Rickettsiales bacterium; assembly: GCA_964535825.1. Lineage (GTDB taxonomy): Bacteria > Pseudomonadota > Alphaproteobacteria > Rickettsiales > SXRF01 > CAZAQK01. The sequence goes on along the minus strand of CAZHUC010000005.1, from coordinate 119,692 downwards.
GAAGGCAGGCGCTATTCTGAAGGCTTGCATCAGGCGCTTGAAGCCAAGGAACAAGTAAAGATACAAAACGAGAACCAGACACTGGCCTCCATTACTTTCCAGAATTATTTCCGCATGTATCCGAAACTTGCGGGTATGACCGGCACGGCGATGACCGAAGCCGGCGAGTTCCACGATATTTACAAACTCGAAGTGATCGAGATACCAACCAACGTCGATGTATTGCGTATCGATCACCATGACGAGATCTACCGCACTGCTATGGAAAAATACCGCGCGGTGATCCGCGAGATCAAGGAAGCCAATGAGCGCAACCAGCCGGTGTTGGTGGGTACGGTATCGATCGAGAAATCGGAATATCTCTCCAAGCTGCTCACCAAGGAAAAGATCAAGCATCAGGTGCTGAACGCCCGCTACCATGAGCAGGAAGCCTATATCATCGCGCAGGCGGGTCGTCCGGGTGCGGTGACCATCGCAACCAACATGGCGGGTCGCGGTACCGATATCATGCTCGGTGGCAATCCCGACATGCGCATAGCGCAGGAAATTGGTGAATTGCCGGAAGGCGCTGATAAAGATGCGAAGATCCAGAAGATCCGCACGGAAGTTTCTGAAGCAAAGCAGCAAGTACTGACCGCCGGTGGCCTGTATGTGATAGGCACAGAGCGCCACGAATCACGCCGTATCGACAACCAGCTGCGCGGCCGTTCCGGCCGTCAGGGTGATCCGGGTGCGTCTAAATTCTTCCTGTCACTGGAAGACGACCTCATGCGCATCTTCGGTTCTGAGCGTATTGATGGTTTGCTGCAGAAACTCGGCATGAAGGAAGATGAAGCCATCTTCCATCCATGGATGAACCGCGCCATTGAGCGTGCGCAGCAAAAAGTGGAAGCGCGCAACTACGAGATACGTAAGAACCTGCTGAAATATGACGACGTGATGAACGATCAGCGCAAGGTGATCTACGAACAACGTATCGAGCTGATGGAAGCGGAAGAAGTTTCTGACACCATCAATGAAATGCGCGAGGAAATTAATGGTAATTATGTAAGCACGCATATTCCTGCAAGATCCTATGCTGAACAATGGTCGGTGGATGACCTGCAAAAAGAAGTATTCCGTGTGTATGGCCTGCAGCTTCCGGTGGCGGAATGGGCGAAGGAAGAAGGCATCGCCGATCAGGAAGTGCTTGAGCGCCTGAACAAGGAAACCGCAGATCACTTTGCTGCCAAGTTTGCTAAATATGGCGAGCCACTGATGCACATGGCGGAAAAGCGCGTGCTGCTGCAGACGCTCGACCAGCTGTGGAAAGACCATCTGCTGTCGCTTGACCATTTGCGTCAGGGTATCCACCTGCGCGGCTATGGCCAGCGCGATCCGCTCAATGAATATAAACAGGAAGCTTTCTCGCTGTTCGAGCAGATGCTTAATTACCTGCGCGAGCTGGTGATAAGCCGTATCTCACATCTGGAGATACATGTGGAAAGTCCGCAAGGTCTTGCGCCGATGAGCGGGCCGCGCAAGATGTTCGAAAGCAGGCAAGATCCTGCCGGTGGCGATGATGAAACCGAAAGAGGCATTCCTGCACACTCAGACAAGGTAGGCCGTAATGAGCCGTGCCCGTGCGGGTCTGGCAAGAAATTCAAGCATTGCCACGGGGCGTTGACTTAAACTCTACTAGTGTGGATGGTATTTCCTTCGCATCCGCCTCAGCCTAGCGAGTTTTTTTATCTTACGGCAGCTGTTATCGGCCCTTCGGCGCGGCCATGCACGAACTGGTCAACATATTCGTTGCCGCTGTGGTCGATATTTTTCACGTCACCATTCCAGATGAGCTTGCCTTTATAAATCATGGTCACACGCTCGGCGATGGTGCGCACGCTCGCCATATCATGCGTGATGGATATGGTGGTTGCCCCCAACTCCTTGGAGCATTTCACGATGAGATGGTTGATGACATCCGCCATGATGGGGTCAAGCCCCGTGGTTGGTTCATCAAAGAAAATGATTTCAGGGTTTGCCGCAATGGCGCGGGCGAGGGCTACGCGTTTTTGCATGCCGCCGGAGAGTTCAGAAGGCGAGAGGTTGGCCACATCCGCACCCAGCCCGACAGCCTTGAGTTTTTCTACCGCCAGCTCTTTGGCCTGCTGCTTATTCACCTGATGGTTCTGCAGCAGCGCGAAGCTGATATTTTCCCATACAGGGAGTGAATCAAACAGCGCGCCGCCCTGAAACAGCATGCCGAATTTACGCATGGTTTCCTGACGCTCGCGGAAGGAAAGTTTGGTCACTTCCTGCCCGTCAATTTTGATGCTGCCCTTATCGGGCGTTACGATGCCAAGAATGGATTTGATAAGTACGGATTTACCAGAGCCCGACCCGCCAATTACCACTAGCGACTGGCCTTTTTCAACGGTCAGGTCAATGCCGTCCAGCACCACTTTCGGGCCGAAGGCTTTATGAATTCCCTTGAGCTCTATTTTGGGGGTTGCCATATCAGTCCGTAAAGAAGATGGAGGTGAGGAAATAGTTGGAAAGCAGTATCAGGATGGATGCCGATACTACGGCGTGCGTGGTGGCAGCACCCACGCCCTGCGCGCCACCCTTGGAGTGAAAGCCATGATAGCAGCCCATCAGCGTGATGATGAAGCCGAACACCGAGGCTTTCACAAGGCCGGATACCACGTCCTTGGTTTCTAAATATTCAAAGGTGCTTTTCAGGTAAGAGCTTGGGTTAAAGCCTAGTTCATGCACAGACACAAGATAACCGCCGAACACCCCGATGATGTCAGCGACCAGCACTAAAACAGGCAGCATGGTAAGGCCAGCCAGCAAGCGCGGCAGCACCAGATATTTGTATGGGTTGGTGGAGAGTGTGGTGAGCGCATCGATCTGCTCGGTCACGCGCATTGTGCCTATTTCTGCTGCGTATGCCGCGCCGATGCGGCCAGCAACCATGAGTCCGGCAAGCACAGGGCCAAGTTCGCGCGTGATGGACAGCACCACGACGATAGCAATGGAGCTTTCCGCAGAAAAGCGCGAGAAACCCGAATAGCTTTGCAGTGCCAGCACCGCGCCAGTAAATATGGCGGTAAGGCCGACCACCGGCAGTGAATAATAGCCGATCTCTACCAGCTGCCTGCCGAGCTGTTTGAAGTAAAACGGTGGGCGGAGCAGACCAGAAATTGCAGCCCATATAAAGAGCGCAAGCCTGCCAACAGCAGCGAGGAATTCAAAGGTCAGGCGTCCGATAGGTGCAAGGAAATTCATGAATTGATGGTTGTTATCCGTTGTTTGTTGCCAGTAGTTTTAATCCAGCCACCCGCAACTATCAACCGGCAACTTTCATTAAAGATTTCTGTTCCCCTGATTGGCCCACTGTGCGAGCATGGCTTGCTGCTGGCTGCGGCTTATGTTCCAGTTGCGGCTGGCCTCGATTGAGCGTTCGGATTCTGTGGTGGAAATGCGGGTCTTCCTGCGACTCATGGCCGAGCCGACCAGATTATCGATCAATCCGCCAAAGCTGTTCGTAAATGAACCCAGTGGGTTGCCGCTTCCTACCTGCGGCAGGGTGGTCTTTCCATTCCCGCCAGTGAAAATATCCAGCAGGTCATTTTCCAGCGAACGCCTGCGGGATTTAATAACTTGTTGTGCAAATGCTGTAGCCGACATGGCAAATATCTGTCTGGAAGACATCTGGCTTTTCCCGCCGGTTAGGGCGCGGATAAGGCTTCCGGTATCGAACCCTCCCGTACGTGAGGGTTCATCACTGGCGACGAAGTTCATGGATGAGCTAATGCGTTCTGCTGTATCAGGAAAATCTTTCTCAAAACGAGCGCGTGAATATTTAGGATCAATAATAGCTTCGCCCGATTGTATAGCTTGCTTGATCTTTGCTATTATTTCGGCTTCACTGGAGGATGTCTGCCCAATCTTAATGCCAAGTTCGTTATTGTAAAAATCCTTGTAACGATCGTTATCAGCGTCTGTCCAGGTATCATTTGTTTGTCCACGAAATGATTTATAATAAAATCTCAACATTCCACCAGCTTCAATAATCTCACCCCCCATGCGCGTAATTGATTCACCAAGAATCCCTGTAGAAGTTGCAGCGGCGTACATATGGCGAAACGTATCAACTTCGTCTTTGTTTATAATTTGGTTGTCCTCTGCTATTTTGTTAATAGCGTCCGGTGTGTATGGCATAATATAATTCCTTTCGAGGTATGCTTATATGAAAAAAAATATTGTATGTTTTTTGCAAGGTGATTTGTCGCTTGGTCGTGCCATTATAATTGGGAGTATATGTTTCACGGTATGGACACTGTTTTATTTTGTAGTCATGGTAACTATTCATGTTGAGTGGCTTGATGCCATTATTATTGATTCGTTTCTAAACAAACATGATGGCAAATGGTTTTATTATGAACTTGCTTCAACAACACTTTTATTCCCTTGTTATTTTTTAATTTTATTAAGTATTTGGCGCAGTACAAAAAATTCTTCCCGCCCTGTATTCATGTATCTTACCAAGGTCATAATTAGCTTATGTTCTGTATTTTTGGCTCTCTTGTATATGATGTTGGTTGTTAGCATTTATTTTTTTGGGCCACCTAGCCTATAACTTTAACTTCCTGATTAGCATCATATATCACACGAACCTTTTTATCATCTCTGCGAGATCTTGGGAAGTTGCAGGGGGAAGGGCACTCTGTGGCTCGAATCCGTGCATCATGCAGAAGCCTTCAGTGATGAGCGTATATTCCGCGAGTGTAATGGTCCAGAATTCCTGCGCGGCGCGATTCATGACGCCTGCATAGATGAGGAACAGCTCCTGCCAGCTGGCATCCGGTAGATGTTGCATGTTTTGTTTCAGGTAACGCTGCGCATATTCAATGAGATGTGGTTCGTCATCAGCGAATGTAGCCCCGGTATGACCGGCAGCAGAAAGCGCTTCATGCAGAATGATGCGCGCTTGCGCGGTATTAAGTGATTGATCCACAAGCGCAGATAGCGGCATAAGTAATCGCTGCTCAATAGCACATAATGCGCCAATGCTTGCGCGCAGGCGTACATGTCTGCCAGCAATGCTGATATGCATGTCATTGGGGAAAAGTCGTTCCATGGCCTGACGTTAGGAAGTAAACGCCTGCCCCGGAAGAGGGTTTTATATGTAAATGCGCTTTACGCGCCGGCCCATGCGGGTGAACATTTCATAACCGATAGTATCGCACAGGGCGGTGAGCATATTCACATCCTGCCTGGCGTTGATGAACTCAGCGCGGCATCCCGCCAGTTCTTTTTCGGGAATATCACTCACGTTCAGTGCGATCATATCCATGGATATGCGGCCAACGAAAGGCACTTTCTGGCCTGCTACGAACGCGAACCCTCGGTTGCTGAGCGAGCGCATCATGCCGTCGGCGTAGCCCAGTGCGCAAATGGCGATACGGCTGCCTTTCTTTGCGGCGTAGGTTGCGCCGTAACCTACGGTCTCATCGCGGTCGAGCGTACGGATCTGCAGGATGGGTGCAGAAAGGGTTGCCACATGCTGCATCGGGTTTGTGCCGGTGATCGGTGTGATGCCGTACAGTGCGCAGCCAGTGCGCGCCATGTCGTAATGATATTCTGGTCCAAGAAATACACCGGCGGAGTTGGCAAGACTTGCAGCCATCGGCTGCCCGAAGGCGCGGAAGGCTTTCTCAAAGCGTACGCGTTGCTCATTACTTTTTTCTATATCGCCATCATTGGCACTGGCAAGATGGCTCATCACCATGCGGATGCCGCATTTTTCAATGCGTGTTTTATCCGCCGCAAGTGCCAGTGCTTCACCTTCGGTGAGGCCAAGGCGCGTCATGCCGGTATCGACATGCAGCACCGCATTTTTTTCACCGGCAACATTCTCCCAGCGCTCGATCTGTTCCATGCTGTTAAGCACAGGGATCAGCTGGCGGTGCAGGAATTCTTTTTCCTCACCAGGCAGTACACCCTGGAATACGTAAATGACCGCATCTGGAAGCACTGCGCGCAGGTCAATGGCTTCAGAAAGCGTTGCCACAAAGAACTGCTTGCAGCCTAAGGCCCATAAATGCGCGCTTACGCCTTCCATGCCCAGACCATAGGCATTGGCTTTCACCACGGCAGCACATAACCTGTCGCCTAATTTTGATCTGATGATCTCATAATTGGCAGCAAGGGCTTTAAGGCTTACTTCAAGGGTTGGGACATTATGCATAGCGTGTTAGTGATGCTCATCCAGATTGGTAAATTTGGTGAGCCTGCCTTCAAAGCGCAGCTTTGCCGTATCGATCGGGCCGTTACGGTGCTTGGCGATGATAACCTCGGCCACGTTCATGGCGCGGTCCATTTCTGTTTGCCAAGCGGCGTGCTCTGGCGTGCCTTCCATCGGCTGTTCGCGAGAGAGATAATATTCTTCGCGGTAAATGAACATCACCACGTCGGCATCTTGCTCAATAGAACCTGATTCACGAAGGTCAGCCAGTTGCGGAATTTTATCCCGTGCCTTCGTGCCGCGATTTTCAACCTGACGTGAAAGCTGTGACAGTGCGATCACAGGGATATCGAGTTCTTTAGCGATGGCTTTGAGGCCTTGCGTGATCTCGGATACTTCCTGCACGCGGTTATTCTGGGACATAGCAGAGCTGCCACGCGCAAGCTGCAGATAATCGATCACCAGCAGCTGCAAATTGTTCATGCGTTTCAGGCGGCGTGCGCGGGTGCGCAGTGCTGAAATGGATAGGGCAGGTGTGTCATCAATGAAGAATGGCATCGCGCTCATTTCATTGCTGGCGCGTACCAGATGCGTGAATTCATCATTGCTGATGCGACCATTGTGAATATTGGAAGAATTCAGGTCACTCGCTGCAGAAAGCAGACGCGTAGTAAGCTGCTCAGCTGACATTTCAAGCGAGAAGAAACCAACGCAGCCAGCTTCTTTCGGCGGAATATTCTTTTCTTTGGCTTTTTGCTGCAGGCTTGCACAGGCATTATAGGCAATGTTGGTGGCCAGTGCTGTTTTACCCATGGAAGGGCGACCCGCAAGGATGATGAGGTCTGAGCGGTGCAAGCCGCCAAGGATACGATCCAGATCGATATACCCAGTGGGAAGGCCAATGACGCCATCATGTTTCTGTGCGAACTCTGCATGTTTGATCGCGCCGATAACGGAATGGCGAATAGAGCGAAATCCTTTGTCACCAGAACCTTCCAGTGAAAGATTGAAGAGCTTCTGTTCGGTTTCTTCGATCTGGTGCTGTGCCGGTTCATCAAGCTGGTGCAGATAGGCATTGTTGACCACGTCTTCGCCGATAGCGATCAACTGGCGCTTGAGCGCGAGGTCATAGATCATTTGGCCGTAATCGGAGATGTTAATCACGGTAACCGCTGCGGCTGCAAGTTTTGCCAGATAGACACCACCGCCGATATCGGCAAGTGCTGCATCCTGATCGAAGAAGTGTTTCAGCGTGACAGGATTGGCGATCAACCCTTTGTCGTGGAATTTCTGGATCGCTTCAAAGATGCGTGCGTGCAGAGGCTCAAGGAAATGTTCGGCGTGCAGCTTATCGCCGACATGGGCGAGCGCTTCGTTGTTTACCAGAAGCGCGCCAAGCAGTGCTTGCTCTGCTTCAATATTTCCCGGTGCCTGACGATAAACGATATCGTCTGCGTCGGCAGAAAGTGCATCAGGAGATGTGGAAAGAGCAAGTACCATCCACTCAAACTAACAGGGTTTAAATGGGCGGGCAAGCGCGGAGCAGCGTAAAATAAAATGGGGCGGAAGTTTCCTCCCACCCCATGATCTTGAATGCAATAACCGTAAGTTACGCCGCTTCCACTTCGAGGCGGGTCACATTTACTGCAACGGTTACAATCACTTCCGCATGCAGGTTGACGCGAACATTGTATTCACCGGTATTCTTGATAGCAGTGAGCATAACGATCTGGCTCTTAGGAATATCCTGACCCATATCTTTCAGTGCTTCTGCGATGTCACGCACGGTAACAGAACCGTAGAGCTTGCCTTCCTGGCTCGCTTGACGCACCAGATTAATGGCTTTGCCGGACAGTTTTGCTGCGATCGCTTCAGCTGCTGCTTTGTTCTCAGCGTTCAGTTTTTCGATTTCTGCACGGCGTGCTTCGAAGACCTTTTTGTTGGCTTCAGAGGCGCGCAGGGCTTTTTTCATTGGGATAAGGAAATTACGGGCGTAGCCGTTCTTTACTTTTACAGTGTCACCGATGCCACCAAGGCGGGCGATACGTTCTAACAAAATCACTTCCATGACAATTCTCCAGTTCTCTTGCTATAGCAAAAAGAGGTTAGGGTTTAACAGAAAAAGGACTGCCTATTTAGGGGAAATCTGGCCGGAAGACAAGCGTTTATTGATCTGCATCAGGTGGTTCACAAACCCAACCGCGGCGACAATTGCCATCATCCAGACCTGACTTATTATCATTAAATATATGAAAAACAAGAAAAATTTCTTATTTGGCCAGTCGGCGCATGTGCGGTGCATCACCGCTATACCAAGGAAAAAATAGGGCAAAAGCAGGGTGATAAAGCAGGATTTTCCGGTGAACTGCATGGATTCGCTGCCGATCATGGATGCGAGTGCGGCCACCAGCAGGAAGTACAGCACCCAGCCGGGCATGACGAATACATGTATGGCAAGGGTTTGACGCACGGCTTTGTCTTTTTGCTTTAGTTGCCGGTTGGCAAGCCATGCATGACCATAAAGCACGATAGCCCACATCCATGCCAGCATGGAAAATAGCAGGAAATTCCATTGTTCGGCCAGCATGTCCACCATATCCGCATACTCGGGCATGTTGGCAAAGCTTGCACGGATATGTTGATTGATAACGTTACTGATGCCTCCTTCCTCAGGAAGGTAATAGAGTGCGGTAAGGCAGATCAGTGCGCAGGCATAGAGACTGAGCTGGGCCATGATATTCCCAACCGGATACCACGCCGTATATTCACCGAAGCGCAATGCCCGCATGGCAAGGCTTGAGAAAAGCCATGCAGGCAATCCTAAAAATACAAAGAACATGATGCCCAGCGGTATGGCGCTGGTGAGCAGGGCAATGAGGCCAGACGCCACCGCGGCGGCTTCCAGCGCAAGGCGAGGACTCTTGCCAAGACCGGCTGAGAAAATAGGCAGTAAAGACAGGAACAGGAACGGAAAACCCAGGCCGATCGCAATGATAAGCAGGAACACGCCTGCCGATATCAGGCCAGGTAACAACGCAGCAATGAGGTTAGGTTTTGATACCATACGCACAAAATAATAAGGCCTCCGGTGTATCATAAACCGGAGGCCTTAAACAAGTCTTTGTGCCGACTGATTACTTCGTTACGAAGGGAAGCAGTGCAAGATTACGCGCCTGTTTGATGGCGGTAGTAAGGGCGCGCTGTTTTTTGTGGCACACAGATGTGATGCGTGATGGCAGGATCTTGCCACGCTCAGACACAAAGCGCGAAAGCAGTTTCACATCCTTGTAGTCGATCTTTGGTGCGTTATTGCCGGTAAGCGGGCAGGTTTTCTTGCGGCGGAAGAATACTTTGCGGCCAGCGCCTGCGTCCTGGGTTCTTTGGGTGTTCTCTCTCATATCAGTTCAATGCCTCATCGGTTACTACGGCTTCAACAACATCTGCTTCTGCTGGTGCATAATCATCACGGCCACGAGCCTGTTGCATCTGCACAGACGGGCCTTCTTCAATGGCATCTACGCGGATGGTCAACGTACGCACGATATCTTCATTGATGCGCATGTTACGCTGCATTTCGTTCAGCGCAGCTGGAGGCGCATCGATCGCGAGCATGTTGTAATGCCCTTTGCGGTGCTTGTTGATTTTGTAGGCGAGGTTCTTGAGACCCCAATACTCGTTCTTTACGATCTTGCCACCGCCCTGCTCGATGATCGCACCGAGTGCATCAGCGATCTTAGACACGTCCTGACGTGACAGATCCTGACGGGTGATGAATGTACTTTCGTATAAAGCCATAATGTTATAAACTCCTGAAACATAATTATATTTTATCTCAGACGGTTGCCTGTGGATAAAAAGGGCTATAACTAATAGTCATTTTCTGCCTTATTGCAAGCGGAATTGTTGCCAAAACCCGCCATCTGGGCTACAAAAACGGCCTCTTAAACAGAATCTTATGGACAATCAATCAACTAATAAAGGACAGCACATGAAAAAAGCACTGCTTTTCCCCGGGCAGGGGTCACAGATCGTAGGTATGGGTAAGGATCTTGCCGCCCAGTTCGCTAGTGCCCGCGAGGTGTTTGAGGAGGTGGATGCTGCCCTTGGTGAAAAACTCTCCGCCATTATCTTTGAAGGTCCGCAAGAGACCCTGACTTCAACCGAGAATGCCCAGCCGGCCATCATGGCGACCTCCATGGCGGTGCTGCGTGTGCTGCAAAAAGAGCAGGGGTTCGATGTAAAGGCGCAAGCTGCGTTCGTGGCCGGTCACTCACTGGGTGAATACTCAGCATTATGTGCGGTGGGTAGCTTAAGCCTTACCGATACAGCGCGTTTGTTGCGCCTGCGCGGTAAAGCCATGCAGCAAGCCGTACCTAAAGGGCAAGGCGCGATGGCCGCGCTTATCGGTGCGGATTTTTCGCAGGCAGAAGAAGTGGCTAAAGAAGCAGCGCAGGGCGATGTGTGTTCGGTGGCGAATGATAACGCCGCAGGTCAGGTGGTGATAAGTGGTGCAAAAGCAGCGATCGACCGCGCCATTGACGTTGCTAAAGCCAAAGGCATCAAGCGTGCGATACTCCTTGATGTAAGCGCACCGTTTCATTGTGCACTCATGGCACCGGCCTCTGGCGTGATGGCAGAAGCGCTGGCTGCTGCAGCATTTTCTGCTCCATGCGTGCCGGTGGTGGCGAACGTGACGGCAAAAGCAGAAAGCAACCCGGAAGTGCTGCGCCAGTTATTGGTCGATCAGGTGACCGGTGTGGTGCGCTGGCGTGAATCCATTGAGTATCTGTGGAATCAGGGCGTTACCTGCACCATTGAGATCGGTGCGGGCAAGGTTCTTTCTGGCCTCAACAAGCGCAACGCGCCAGAAATGGTGAGCATGAATGTGGGAAATCCTCAGGATTTAGAAGCCTTTATCAAAGCTGCGTGATGTGTCATCAAATCTTAACGAGCGTGCATTTATCGTTTGGCTATTATTAGTTGGTGACCTAACCAATAAGAAAGAACCAACGCATGGCTCATACTGCATCCCAAGAGCATAACGGCTTAAAGATCAACGCCCATGTTATAGAAGATACCAATGTGTTGGAAGTGAGAGCATTTCCTAATGACATGTTGACGCGGTTGGACGCACGTCCAAGCGAAGCGCTTGAGTACGCTAATCGTTATATTAGAGTCCTTGCCGGGAATTTAGGCTCATATGTTGTAGTTCAAGAGGCAACAGAAGCTGTGCATGGCTCAGCGGTATTGACCGCACTGGGTAAGACCGTGCAGGATTTTGAGGCAGCTCATGCGAAGGCAGTTGCTGCTATTGGCGAGCCTTCGGAATATCCACGCGGTGGCCCTGATACGCCTGGTTTCAGGGCGCGCCTTGCACCGAGCGCAGGTGTTTCTCGTGATGGCCGCGCGTAGCCGATAATCTTACCTCTTACGCACGGGCTTGACCTGTGCGCGCATCTGATTCATAAAATCCACATTGTTTATTCAGTTGGATTCCTGCTTTCACAGGAATGGCAGAAGGGGTATCTATGTTCTCACTCACAGGTAAAAAAGCACTCATCACCGGCGCAAGCGGCGGCATTGGCGGCGAGATCGCCAAGGCACTGCATGATGCGGGCGCAGCCATCGCCATTTCCGGCAGCAATGCAGAAAAACTGCAAGCTGCAGCAGCAAAATTTTCTGGCAGCATTCCCATCGCCTGCAATTTGTCACAGCTGGACACGGTAGAGAACCTCATCAAGGAAGCTGAAGAAAAACTCGGCGGTCTTGATATCCTCATCTGCAATGCCGGTGTGACGCGTGATAACATTTCCATGCGCATGAAAGATGACGAATGGCAACAGGTAATTGACGTAAATCTCACTGCAAGTTTCCGTTTAACGCGTGCTGCTATGAAGGGCATGATGAAGCGCAGGCATGGCCGCATTATCTACATTACTTCTGTAGTTGGCTGGACGGGTAACCCCGGGCAGGCGAATTATTGTGCTTCCAAAGCAGGCTTAACCGGCATGGCAAAATCCTTCGCACAGGAAATCGCATCCCGTGGCATCACGGTAAATTGTATCGCACCCGGATTCATTGCCACCAGCATGACCGAGATACTCACCGATGACCAGAAGGCAAAGATCAATAATAACATCCCGCTTGGCCGCATGGGCAATGCCAATGAAATTGCTGCCGGTGCATTATATCTAGCGAGCGATGAAGCGGCTTACATTACCGGTCAGACGCTGCACATCAACGGCGGGATGTTCATGGCGTAGCCATGAGGGACGACATAAAAACCCAATGCGTGATAGCCGGTGGCGGGCCCGCCGGAATGATGTTGGGGTTTTTGTTGGCGCGTAGCGGGGTTGATGTTGTTGTGCTGGAAAAGCACGCCGATTTCTTCCGTGACTTTCGTGGCGATACCATTCATCCATCAACACTTGAGATCATGCATGAGCTTGGGCTGCTCGAGGAATTCCTTATATGCCCGCACCAGAAAGTCTATACACTCACCGGATATGTAGAGGACGAACCTCTCACCATAGCCAACCTCAGCAAGTTGCCTGTGCGCTGCCCATATATTGCGCTCATGCCGCAGTGGGATTTCCTGAATTTCCTTGCCACCCATGCTAAACACTATCCATCGTTCCGTTTGATGATGCAGGCGGAAGCAAGCGGCATCATTGAAGAAAATGGCCGCATTGCTGGTGTCATCGTGCAGACACCGGAAGGCATCACGACGATCAATGCTGATCTCGTGGTTGCTGCGGATGGCAGGCATTCGGTATTGCGCAATGTTGCAAAACTTGCAGTAAAAGATATGGGTGCGCCGATGGATGTGTGCTGGTTCAGTATTCCACGCCACGCTTCCGATCCTTCGGGTCTTACCGGAAAATTTGCAGCAGGACGGATCGTGGTGCTGATCGATCGCTGTGATTACTGGCAGTGTGGTTATGTCATCGCCAAAGGCGGGCGGGCGCAGCTTGAAGCGAATGGACTGGAAGTATTCCGTCAGGCGATGATCAAGGCCGTGCCATTTTTCGCAGATCGCATGGATGCTATCAGATCGTGGGATGATGTGAAGCTGCTAACCGTTAAAGTAGACCGCTTGGAACAATGGTATCGCGAAGGATTCTTATGTATCGGGGATGCTGCGCATGCCATGTCGCCGCTCGGCGGTGTAGGGGTGAATCTCGCGGTACAGGATGCTGTTGCTGCCGCTAACATTTTATCTGAACCACTTAAGATGAATATGCTCAGTGTGCAGCATTTGGCGGCGGTGCAGAAACGCCGCGAATTCCCCATGAAAGTGATTCAGTTCATACAGGTAAATATGCAGGAACGCGTGATCAGGAATGTCCTGGCTCAGAATAAGCCACTGCGCGTACCCACCTTTTTAAGGTGGTTGCAGAGCCTTGGTTTTACGCAATATCTGATCGGCCGTATCGTTGGTATCGGGGTCAGGCCAGAGTATATTAAGGCAAAATAGGGAGATTTTCTCTAGCCAAAACAAACTGCTTATGCTAACCCCAATCAATCACTTGACGTTTTAAGCAGGTTGGTTATTGTCTGCCGCTCGTTGAGATTATTAACTATCAAGGATGAACACCATGAGTGATATTGCAGAACGCGTGAAGAAGATTGTTGTTGAACATCTCGGCGTTGATGAAGCCAAAGCAGTTTTAGAAGCTAGCTTTATTGATGACCTGGGCGCAGACAGTCTCGACACCGTAGAGCTTGTTATGGCGTTTGAAGAAGAATTCAACATCGAGATCCCTGATGATGCTGCTGAAAAGATCCTGACCCTTCAGGATGCAGTGAACTACATCCAAAGCCACGCAAAAGCTGCGTAATGATTTTCAAGCATGGCCCGGATTTCCGGGCCATCTGCTTTTTTAGCGCCTTATGAGACGTGTCGTTATCACAGGTATGGGTTTGGTTACACCGCTAGGTTGCGGTGTCAAAACCACTTGGGATAATCTTACCGCCTCTAAATCTGGCCTTTCTGCTATCACCCGTATCGACGTATCTGACATTCCGGCGCGTATTGCCGGGCAAGTGCCGCGCGGTCTTGATGCCGGCCAGTTCAATGCCGACAATTACATTGAGGTGAAAGAGCAGAAGAAGATGGATGACTTCATCCATTTTGCTTTTGGTGCTGCAACCGAGGCAGTGGAAGATGCAGGTATCGCTTCCTTGAGCGATGAAGAAAAACTGCGCACCGGCGTCATGATCGGTTCTGGTATCGGTGGCCTGAATGCCATCGAAGAAACTGTGCTGATGATGAAAGAAAAAGGCCCGCGCCGTGTGAGCCCGTTCTTCATTCCGGCGTGCCTTATCAATCTGGCGTCTGGCCAGATCTCTATCAAATACGGCTTCAAAGGCCCGAACCATTCGGTAGTGACCGCATGTTCCACTGGTGCACACGCCATTGGTGATGCATCACGCCTTATCCAGTTCGGCGATGCCGATATCATGGTGGCGGGTGGTGCGGAAGCAACTATCTGTCGCATCGGCCTTGCAGGATTTGCTGCGGCGCGAGCACTTTCTACTTCTTATAATGATACACCGGAAAAAGCATCCCGCCCGTGGGATAAGGGCCGCGACGGTTTCGTGATGGGTGAGGGCGCTGGTATCCTTGTACTCGAAGAATATGAACACGCGAAAAAACGCGGCGCAAAAATTTATGCTGAGATCGTGGGTTATGGTCTTTCTGGTGATGCGTATCACATTACAGCGCCAGCCCCAGGGGGCGACGGTGGTTTCCGCGCCATGCAGGCAGCATTGAAACGTGCGAATCTTAACCCATCAGATATTGATTATGTGAATGCACACGGCACATCCACTCCACTGGGTGATGAGATCGAACTTGGTGCGGTAAAGCGCCTGTTCGGTGATGCAGCGAATAAACTTTCTATGTCTTCTACCAAATCAGCCATCGGCCATCTGCTCGGTGCAGCGGGTGCGGTAGAGGCAGCATTTGCAGTACTTTCCATTGTGCACAACACCGTGCCGCCAACGCTGAATCTCGATGATCCATCCGAAGGCTGCGATATAGACCTCGTACCGCATACCGCGAAACAGCGCAAAGTGGATGCTGCACTGTCCAACTCGTTCGGGTTCGGGGGCACGAACGCTTCCGTAGTATTCAAGCGCGTCTGATGCGCATCGCTGGAAAGAAGATTTTCAGCATTTTCATTATACTATCTATCATTGGTGCATCCGTTGTGTTCTACACCGGCTATTATTACAGCGCCGCCGGGCCGCTTTCTGAGCCAAGCAACGTTTTTTTCAAAAAAGGCATGGGTTTTCGCGCCATCGTTGATCACATGGCGGAAAAAGGTGTTATCCGCCACCCATGGTTATTTAAAGCGATCGCAGCCGCAACCGGTGATGGCCGCAAATTCAAGGCGGGTGAATATGCATTCACCGCAGGTATCAGCCCGCGGCTGGTGATGGATATGATCGCCGAAGGCCGCGTGGTGGTGCACAAAATTACTGTGCCTGAAGGCCTGACCGTGCCGCAGATAAAAGAGCTGCTCTCAAAAGAAAGAATGCTTGAAGGCGGTGTGCCGGAAGGGCTGAAGGAAGGTTTCTTGCTGCCTGAAACCTACCATTTTACTTACGGCGATTCACGCCAACTCATCATTGAGCGCATGCAGGCTTCCATGCAGGCAGTGCTTACTGAGCTTTGGCCGAAGCGCAAGGCGAATCTGCCTATTCGCACTGTGGAAGAAGCGGTGATACTGGCATCAATCGTGGAGAAAGAAACTGGCGTGGCAGATGAACGCCCGCGCGTGGCAGCGGTGTTCATCAATCGTTTGAATAAAGGCATGAAGCTGCAATCAGATCCAACGGTAGCATATGGTGTAGAAAAAGAAAAAGGCCCGTTAAAAAGAGCGCTTACGCTGAAAGACCTGCAACATAATTCACCTTATAACACCTATGTGGTGGCTGGCTTGCCGCCAGCACCCATTGCTAACCCGGGGCGTGCAGCGATCGCCGCAGTATTAAATCCGCCTGATACGAAGGAGTTCTATTTCGTGGCTACCGGCAATGGCGGCCATCATTTTTCGGAAACACTCGCGCAGCACAACGCATTCGTAAAGCAATACCGCAAAGTGCTCAGTGAGCAAAAGAAAGAGCCAAAACCCTAGCCTCGCTGAGCAGGGCCTGTATCACGCGTGGAAACAGTCGCTGCGAGTCTGCTGTCCACTGCGGTGGCAACATCGGCAGCGAATTCGTTCAGCAATCTTTCATCAATATATGTTGGCATTCCCAGCGTTTCCTTGATTGCGCGTTTAGCTGCCATTACTTCCTGAAGATATGGCGTCTGATCTGTTGCATCACCTGCCTTGCCCAGTGTCACCGCGGCGCGTGCCAGATCTGTCCAATCTACTTGTGTTGGAGTCTGCGCGCTATGCTCTGCATCCCGTACAGCAACCTTTTTGTTGTATTCGGTAATGATCGGTATCACAGCATTAGGGAGGTTTTTCTCAACATGGGTATTTTTCATAATATCCTCGTTTGTTTAAGCGAATGAGCTAGCATAACATATTAGAGTTATTGAAATATTACGGTATCATGAAATACGATAATTAACTGATTTATCTATTTATTTGCGGCTCTTAGCGTGTTTTCCAGCAGGCAGGCAATGGTCATGGGGCCGACCCCACCCGGCACAGGGGTAATGGCAGATGCCACCTTCTGGCAGCTTGCATAATCCACATCACCCACCAGTTTTGTCTTGCCATCTGGCATGGTTAGCCGATTTATCCCCACATCGATGACGACCGCACCTGCTTTAAGCCATTCGCCTTTAACCATCTCTGGGCGGCCAACGGCAGCTACCACGATATCGGCAAGTTTAACCACATCAGGCAGATTCGCCGTTTTGGAATGGGCGATGGTAACGGTGCAACTTTCTTTGAGCAGCAGTGCCGCCATGGGTTTGCCCACGATATTAGACCTTCCGATAACAACGGCATGTTTGCCCGCAAGGTTACCAAGCGTATCTTTAAGCAGCATCAAACAGCCCAGTGGCGTGCACGGAACGAATGCTTCCTGACCCGTAGCAAGGCGGCCAGCATTGATCACATGGAAACCATCCACATCCTTATCCGGCGAGATGGCATTGATGATGGCATCTTCATTAATATGCTTCGGCAGCGGCAGTTGCACGAGTATGCCATGCACCTGTGGATTACTGTTGAGTTCATGCACCTTTTCAAGGAGTTGCGCCTGCGTTGTGGACTCCGGTAATTTGAATTCATAGGAATTCATGCCAGCTTCCAGCGTCTGTTTACCTTTGCTTTTTACATACACTTCACTGGCCGGATCACTGCCTACGAGTACAACAGCAAGGCCCGGTGTGATGCCTTTGTCTGCTTTGAGTTTTGCCACGCGCGTTGCAATATCCGCACGGAGATTGGCCGCAAATGCTTTTCCATCGATGACGCGAGCGCTCATGCGGGAACACCTTTGCTGGTGGAATATTCAAAATGTAGCGCTTCGTTCGGATGTACGAGTTTGTAAGCAGCGTGACATGCAGAAGCGGCTTCAGAAAAACCAGACAGGATGAGTTTCAGTTTGTTCTCATAGGTGGCGATGTCACCGATGGCGAAGATGCCCGGCGCAGAGGTTTCGCAGGTGGATTGCTTTACGGTGATATGGTTGATGTTGAGGTTGAGTCCCCAATCGGCGATCGGTCCAAGCTCCATCGCAAGGCCAAAGAAGGGCAGGAGTGTATCGGCATCGAGCTTCTTTACCTGCCCATCCAGCGTTGCCACATTTACTGCACTAAGCTGCCCATTTGCGCCTTCCAGACTATGCAGCTGGTACGGTACGACCATTTCAATTTTGCCCGCGGCTGCAAGTGCTTTCATTTTATCCGCACTTTCAGGCGCGCAGCGGAATTTATCGCGGCGATGCACGACGTATAGTTTCTCGGTGAGTTCGGAAAGTGATATGGCCCAATCGACAGCAGAATCACCGCCACCGGCGATGACAACTTTTTTGCCGCGGAAATTCTCGCGCTTGTTCACCAGATAGAACACGCCTTTGCCTTCGTAGCTTTCCAGATTATCGAGCGGTGGGCGGTTCGGGCCGAATGCGCCGCAACCGGCAGCGATGATGATGGCTTTGCAGGTGATACTATTTCCAATGGATGTTCCCACCGTGAATCCTTCTGCTGTTTTTTCTACTTTATCGACACGCTGGCCGAGATGATAGACAGGCGCGAAGGGTTCGGCCTGTTCTTCCAGCTTATTGATAAGCTCTGCCGCCATGATGGAAGGGTAGGCAGGAATGTCATAGATCGGTTTTTCGGGATAAAGTGCCGCACACTGGCCGCCAATGGCCTCAAGCGTATCTACCACATGGCAACGCATTTTCAGCATGCCGGCTTCAAAAATGGCAAAAAGCCCCACAGGGCCTGCGCCAACGATCACGATATCGGTTTCAAACTGGGTCATAATTATCCTTGTTTGTTCCCCGTTCGGCCTGCTGGCCTCACGATGGAACGCCGCTTTGCGGGCTCATGGCTGACTCACGCTCCTGCGTTCGTAGACTTAGGAGACGCGGGCATTAGGCCGCGCCAGCCTTGAGCTCGCCTCATGCGATTTGCAGCAGCAAATCGCGGAGGCAGTATAAATAGCAAAAACTAACGAAAAAGTAAGGGTTTTTTGGCAAAATGGACTTTTAAACTCTCACCATAGGTCTAATGGCCAAAAAACCCTACAAAATCGTTGAACTTGCTAAAGAATACCTTAGTCGCGGCTTGGGAGAGTCAACTCCCGCTGATGCGGTAAGAGGCGAGCATATTCAGCGGATGCTAACCAAGCGTGCTGGCGCAACCTCGATAGACAATGCTGCCATGTGCCTTCTGGGTAACTCGTTAATTGCCGTTGCAAGGGAAACGGGAACTATTACTTATGACGAAGTGAGTGCCGAAATAGACAGGCGGATTGCATTGGTAACGGAGGGTTGGGTTAAAACAGGTGATGGATGGTGTAAGAATTGTGGCACACCTGCTGCAGTGATGGAATTCACGCGTGTACTGAAAGAAATGGGCATAGGATCGGATAGGTCAAACCAGAGTATCACGGATTTTACAGAGGAGATCACCTTGAAAGACGAGGAACATCAGGCTTTATACCTGTTATTAGAAGGCAGAACCGGAGAAATAGAGAGGTAATATGACCAATGCTGTGATCTGCGCCTATGGGCGTTCGCCATTCACCCCTGCCAACAAAGGCCAGCTGGCCAAAATGCGCCCCGATGACCTGCTGGCGCAAGTGGTTAAAGGCGTGTTTGCCAAAGCATCATTCAATGCAGCAGACATTGAGGATATGATCGTGGGCTGTGCATTCCCCGAAGGCGAGCAGGG
>CAZHUC010000005.1:0-99985 GCA_964535825.1 uncultured Rickettsiales bacterium | reverse complement strand
CAGCAGACATTGAGGATATGATCGTGGGCTGTGCATTCCCCGAAGGCGAGCAGGGATTTAATATCGGCCGCATGACAGCATTACTTGCGGGCTTGCCGCTTACGGTTGCGGGTTCAACCATCAATCGCTGGTGTGGGTCATCCATGGAAGCCATTCATATGGCTGCAGGAAAAGTGGTTACCGGCTCGGGTGAATTATTCATCGCTTCTGGTGTGGAATCCATGTCGCGCATTCCGATGGGTGGATTTAACCCATCACCAAATCCGGATTTGTATGAAGTGATGCCGAATGCCTATTTATCGATGGGACTGACCGCCGAAAACCTCGCCAAGAAATATAATATCGCTCGCGAGAGCCAAGAAAAATTCGCGCTGAACAGTCACCAGAAAGCTGCAAAAGCTGATCTATCAGGCGAGCTTATCCATATCATCCACAGGAAAGAAACCGTGAGTGTCGATGGGTGTGTGCGCGCTGATACCACGCTCGAAAAAATGGCTACACTTGCACCGGCATTTGATGCTTCAGGTACCGTAACAGCCGCGACTTCTTCACCGGTGACCGATGGCGCATCGGTGGTGATCGTCGCCAGTGAGGCCTACGCCGATAAACATAAACTGCCAAAACTTGCCCGCATTAAAAGTATGGCGGTTTCTGGCTTAGAGCCCGAGATCATGGGGCTTGGGCCGGTGGAGGCCAGCCGCAAGGCACTGAAACGTGCTGGTATCAGCATGGCAGATATTGATTTTGTAGAACTTAACGAGGCTTTTGCCGTTCAGGCCATGTCTGTGGTGAAAGAGCTTGGTATTGACGAAGCGAAACTCAATGTGGAAGGTGGGGCGGTGGCGATCGGTCATCCGCTTGGTGCATCTGGCGCGCGCGTGACCGGCAAGGCGGCGCAACTCCTGCACAAAAACGGCAAGAAATACGCACTCTCCTGCCTGTGTGTGGGTGGTGGTATGGGGATGGCGACCGTACTGGAGAAGATCTAGCTTTCGCCCAGGATTCTGCCTTTATATTGTCTCTCAAGGCTTTCCGCCGCGTGGCAGAGCACTTCAAAGGGTATGACAGGTTTTTGTTCTGATTTTGCAGGTGGCAAACCGGTAAGTGACTCTGTATCGGGATCTCTAAAAACTACGCTGCTTTCGTGCTCTGTTGAATGATACACGGAGAAATTGTAGCGCATCTCCTTTGCGGTTGGCAGCTTGGAAAGAAATAGATTCGCAAGCGAAGATCGCTCATTTTCGGTGCCACCACGTAAATATACTCTGGCGATGCCTAGGTGTGGTGCGGTTTTCTGTACGGTGATCTCAATATCCCGCACGGTGAACATGCGTTCATCATTCTTACTTGATACATCAAGCCTGAATTCATTGGTCTTTTTCTTTCCTCGCAGTCTATCAAGCCATTTCATAATCATGCTCCCCGATTATTGTGACCGCCCTGTTGCCTGAAACGCTCGGCGATGGCGGCATTGCGTCGTTGTTGTTCAACCCTATGAAATGCTGCAGTAAGTGTAGCGGTATCTCCTATCTGCGCAGCCAGTGATTTACATTCTGCTTCTACCTGTGCTGCCGTCGGCGCAGATGCTTCAGGCGATGCGGTGCTTAAGGTAATGGTTGTTGGAAAATCAGCCCATCCTTGGGCTGGACTATTCGGATTGATCTGGCTGTGCAGGGCATCCACTGCATATCCTTTGTCATGTAAATGGGCGTTTATCACGGTGAAGAGCATGTTGTGGTGAATGCGCTTGTCGTACAGCGTGATGATCACCTCATTATTTGTGGAGGCAGCAACGGTTATCTTGATGCCGCCGATGCGTACTACATCTTCCGGATCAGGAGTAGGCGGGGGAGGTGCTTCGGCGTGCCTACCAAACATCAGGTTCAGCCACCCAGTTTTCTTGAACCATCCAGCTCGCGTGCCGCTTTTTCAAGGTCTGGGCCAGTGGGATATCTTTCGGCTAATTCTGTTAGCAGGTTTTTCACATCATCCATGGAAATCGGAGGTAATATTTGACCGGTTTTTTTATCCATCGCAGAATAACTGATACTGATATCATGAGGGCCTCTCCAGCCCCGACCGATATTTGCCACCACTCTGGCACCAAATCGTTCTTTGGCAGCATCAGCGATCACAACAAAAGCAGCTTCATGTGTTGTGCTTTTTTGGTTGATGCCAATTTCAAAAAACGTTCCTTTACGTGCAGGACCATGCACATTCACTCCGCCGATCTGTATCTTTTCTGTGCTTTGTATTGGGTTGTCGTGATCCATATAAAATCCTTAGGCTTGTTATAGGTATGTATGTTAACGTAAATTTACCCGTTTTGTATTAAGGTTTCATGAAGTTAGTTTCCCTATGCACCTTAATAAAAATCTGCTAATTCTATCCCACGCAGATTAATTTAGGATGTAACTCTATGGCAAATATCAAAAAAGTTGGGGTTTTGGGTTCGGGGGTGATGGGCAGTGGCATCGCTGCCCAGGTGGCCAATTCGGGCACAAAGGTGGTGCTTCTTGATATCGTGCCCAAAGATGCCACGAATCGGAATCAACTTACTGAATCTGCTGTAGAAAAACAGTTAAAGGCCAATCCAGCCGGTTTTGTGCATAAGGACCGCGCGAAGCTTATCACCTGCGGCAATATGGAAGATGACCTGAAGCTCCTTGCCGACTGCGACTGGATCATCGAGGTAGTGCTCGAAAAGCTGGAAGTGAAGCACGATGTGTATAAGAAAATTGAATCCGTGCGCAAGCCCGATGCGGTGGTTTCTTCCAACACCTCCACCATTCCGCTCTCTGAACTGACCAAAGGTTTTTCCGACGGTTTCAAAAAACATTTCATGATCACGCACTTCTTCAACCCGCCGCGCTATATGCGCTTGCTGGAAGTAGTACAGGGTGCATGCGAGAAACCGGCCTTTGATGCCATTTGTAATTTCGCGGATGTGCATCTGGGTAAAGGTGTGGTGCATTGCAAGGATCGGCCGGGCTTCATTGCCAATCGCATTGGTGTGTACTGGTTGATGATGGGTTTGACGGAAGCGATTCGCCTTGGCATCACGGTTGAGCAAGCCGATGCGGTGATGGGCAAACCCGTTGGCATTCCTAAGACCGGTGTGTTCGGATTATTCGATCTTATCGGTATCGATCTCATGCCGCTCATCGCGCGTGAAATGAAAGCAACACTTCCTGCAAGTGATGCATTCAACACGGCGTATCAGGAGCCGGCGCTCGTCACCAAAATGATCGCGGATGGTTACACCGGCCGCAAAGGTAAAGGCGGTTTTTACCGTGTGAACAAGGTGGATGACAAAAAGATAAAGGAGGTCATCAACCTGCAAACGGGCGAGTATTATACCCAGCCTAAAAAAGCTGAGCTTGCCAGTATCGAGGCTGCGAAATCTGGCATGACATCACTCCTGTCGCACAAAGATATTGGCGGGCAGTATGCGCGCAGCGTACTGCTTGGCACATTGCATTATGCGGCGTCACTCGTGCCGGAAATTTCTGACTATATCGCCGACATCGATGATGCGATGAAGATGGGCTACAACTGGAAATACGGCCCGTTCGAGATGATCGACCGCATGGGCGCAGATTGGGTCGCTGACCAGTTGAAGGCCGATGGTAAAACTGTTCCGGCCATCATTGAAAAAGCCCGTGGCAAAAAACTCTACGCAGCAGAAGGCGGCAAACGTCAGGCCTTTACTGTGGGTGGTCAGTATGAGGCGATCATTCCGCCAAGTGGTTCGCTCATGGTATCCGACATTAAACTTACCACCAAACCGGTTGCGAAGAATGCTTCGGCATCGCTGTGGGATTTAGGCGACGGCATCGCCTGCCTCGAACTCACCTCAAAAATGAATTCGGTCGATCCGGATATTCTTTCGATGATCGAACAATCCATCGGTATCGTGAAGAAAGATTTCAAGGGGCTCGTCATCGGTAACGATGCGGATAATTTCTCGGTTGGTGCGAATCTTGGTTTCGTGCTGATGGCAGCGAACATTGCAGCGTGGACACAAATAGGTGAAGTGATACGCGCCGGCCAACGTGCGGTGATGGCGCTGAAATACGCACCGTTCCCTGTGGTGGCATCACTCACGGGACGTGCGCTGGGTGGTGGTTGCGAGATCGTGCTGCATTCCAATGCGGTGCAGGCGCATATCGAATCGTATGCCGGGCTTGTCGAGGTCGGCGTTGGTCTAATCCCGGCGTGGGGTGGTTGTAAGGAAATGCTCATTCGCCATCTCGGTGAGAAAAAAGGTTCATCCGGTGGCATGATCGGCAATCTGATGGCCACGGGTGGGGCAATGCCTGCCATCACCAAAGTGTTCGAAGCCATTGCAACTGCGAAGGTTGCTCTCTCAGCCGAAGAAGCGCGCGATATGAAGATCATCCGCGAAACAGATGGTATCACCATGAACCGTGTGCGTGTGCTGGCCGATGCCAAAGCGCGCTGCATGGAAATGGCAAAAGATTACACCACACCGGAGCAGGCCACACTGCACCTGCCGGGTAAATCCGCCAAGGTTGCCATGAATATGGCGGTGGATGGATTTAAAGCGGCTGGTAAAGCAACACCGCATGATGTGGTGGTGTGCAAACATCTGGCAACCGTGCTTTCCGGTGGTGACACTGATATGTCGGAAGCACTCACCGAGCAACAACTGCTTGATCTTGAGTTCGAATCTTTCATGGAGTTGGTGAAGCACAAGGATTCCCTGGCGCGTATCGAACATATACTGGATACGGGCAAACCGCTGAGGAATTAATGAAATATTTTACACTCTCCTTCATCGTCACGATCGTCGGCCTCGTCATCGCTTATATGTGGGCGGGGATGAACGGCCTCATCATCGCCACACTCCTTACCATCATGGAAGTATCGCTTTCCTTCGATAACGCAGTGGTGAATGCCACAGTGCTTCGCCACATGAGCGAGAAATGGCAACGGCGATTCCTGACCTGGGGTATTCTGATCGCCGTGTTTGGCATGCGGTTCTTATTCCCGCTGGTCATTGTGGCATTCGCTACCGGCCTTTCCATGTGGGATGTCGGGGTGTTGGCGTTAGAAGATCCCAACGAATATAGCAGCCATGTGCTGGCCTCACACATTGCGATCGCATCATTCGGCGGCATGTTCCTTCTGATGGTGTTCCTCAAATTTGTCATGGATGCCGGTAAGGATATGCACTGGATACATTGGGTAGAAAGTAAACTTGCCAAACTCGGCAAACTGGAATCGGCAGAGGTCATAGTGGCCATTACGCTGCTGCTTGTCATGCAATCCCTGCTGCCGGAACACGAACAACACAGTGCGTTGCTTTCTGGCATGATCGGTGTGGTGCTGTATGTGGCGATCGGAAGTTTGACAGCATTGTGCGGCGGTGGTGAAGGGGCGGCAGAGCACGCTACGAAATCCGTGGGTTACGCTGGCTTCATGGGGTTCATGTATCTGCAGTTGCTGGATGCTTCTTTCTCGCTTGATGGTGTGATCGGTGCGTTCGCTATCAGTAAGGATGTGGTTATTATCATGGTTGGCCTTGGCATCGGCGCGATGTTCGTGCGCTCACTTACGGTATATATGGTGCGTAAGGGTACGCTTGATGCGTATGTGTATCTGGAGCATGGTGCGCATTGGGGTATCGGGGCGCTTGCCGCCATCATGCTTTTATCCATGACCGTCCATGTATCGGAGATCATCACTGGCCTCATCGGGCTGGGCTTTATCCTGCTATCCCTTTGGTCTTCCGTGCGTTATAACCGCAAAAACGGCCTTTTAAAGGCCTGAATTTAACGCTTTCTTAGCGTCGTTTTGGTAGGATAAAACCTCACAATCCCGAGGTTTTATGCCTGTTTACAAAGCCCCCATCCGTGATTTCCAGTTCGTGCTGAATGATTACCTGAACGTCAGCCAGTACAAAGATGTGCCTGGTTTTTCTGATGCAGGGCCAGACCTGATGAATCCGGTGCTGGAGGCAGCCGCACAATATTGCGAGGAAGTGCTGTTCCCACTCAACCAGAAAGCGGACAGGCAGGGACTCAAATATAAAGATGGTGTGGTCACCATGCCGGATGGTTTCAAGGAAGCTTACGACACCTATGTGGAAGGTGGCTGGCCATCTTTCACCTGCGATACGAAATATGGCGGGCAGGGACTGCCCGATGTGCTCAACATGCCGCTGATGGAAATGGTATGTTCTTCGAATCTGTCATTTGGTTTAACACCTGGATTGTCGCACGGTGCGTATAACGCGATCATGCTGCACGCATCCGATGAACTCAAACAACGCTACCTGCCGAAGATGGTCACCGGCCACTGGTCGGGTGTGATGTGCTTAACTGAACCACAAGCGGGAACAGACCTTGGGCTTCTGCGCACTAAAGCAGAACCAAACGCCGATGGTTCATATAACATCACTGGCGGTAAGATATTTATTTCTTCTGGCGAGCATGAGATGTGCGAGAACATCGTGCATCTGATACTTGCGCGCCTGCCGGATGCGCCTGCCGGTATCAAAGGTATTTCGCTCTTCATCTCTTCCAAATTCCATGTGAATGAAGATGGTTCGCTCGGTGAGCGCAACAAAGTACGTTGCGATGGTATCGAGCATAAGATGGGTATTCACGCATCACCCACCTGCGTGATGAATTATGATGGCTGCAAAGCCTATCTCGTGGGTGAGAAACACAAAGGTATGCGCGCGATGTTCACCATGATGAACTCTGCGCGTTTGTATGTAGGTGTGCAGGGATTAGGCATTGCCGAAGTGGCGTATCAAAACGCACTGGCTTATGCGAAAGACCGTTTGCAGATGCGTTCGCTCACCGGTGCTAAATTCCCTGATCAGGTGGCTGACCCGATCATCGTGCATCCCGACGTGCGCCGCATGATACTCACGCAGAAAGCTTTCTGTGAAGGTTCGCGCGCGCTTGCCATGGAGATGGCGCTGAAGATCGATCTTGCGCATCGCCACCCGGATAAAGCAGTGCAGCGCGAATGCGATGATTTCGTGCAACTGATGACACCGGTCACAAAATCCTACCTCACTGATGGTGGGTTTGAAATGGCCTCGCACACGGTGCAGGTATATGGCGGTGCGGGTTTCATCACCGAGCATGGTGTGGAGCAATATATGCGTGATGCGCGCATCACCATGATCTATGAAGGTACGAATGGTATTCAGGCGCTCGACCTGGTGGGGCGCAAGTTGCCGGTCAGTATGGGGCGTTACCTGCGTTCATTTTTCCATCCGGCGACGGAATTTGTGGCTGGTCATCGCGATAATCCGGCGATGGCGGAATTCACTAAACCACTGCATGTGCATATTGGGTATCTCCAGCAGGCGACCCTCTGGCTTGCTATGAAGAGTATGGGCAATCTCGATGATGTGGGGGGGGCAGCGGTGGAATATCAGCGCATGTTCGCACAAGTTGCACTGGCTTATATCTGGGCAAAACAGGCACTCATCGCGCAGGAAAAACTGGCAGCGGGTACGGAAGATAAAGACTTCTACCAGTCAAAGATCGATACGGCGCGTTTCTACATGCAGAAGATATTACCGCAGAATATCGGCCTGCTTGCTTCGCTCACGGCCGGTAGCAAGAGCATGATGGCGGCGAATTTGTAATTAAGCCGCCCACGGTGTTTCCAGCTATTGTATTATGTGCGGTCTCGGATTTCTGGGATTTTGGTGAAAGCTGTTCTTTCCAGTTCTGCTCCAAGATGACCATTTTGTAGTTCTGCACATGCGCTGAGCACGTCATCAAAAAGCGGCTTTTTTCCTGCCCTGTTGCTATTATCTGTTAATGTAAAGCGATAGTCATCTTCCTTAACAGGCCCTGCCTTTGTTGTGCGCTCAACATGTTTGTGTTTAAGGTTTTGATCATGTTCAGCGTCAGGAAATTTACTTATTATTGCCTTGGCTACCCGTAAAGCGGACTCCTTATCTGAGGTCACTATATCTACTGCGACCGCATTGGGTGCGACGCCTACCAACTCAACTCCTACATCCCCAATCATTATGTTGCGTTTCATCTTGCCGTCTCCCTGTTAACAATATTTGCCTTTATGATTCTTAATAAAAGACCGCCGTACGACAATAAAAGTTTTGTGATGTTTTGATGACAAGGCGTTTCTGCCACAGATGCAGATGCGGTGGCTGCAACAGGCCGTGTCACCATTAGTCATTGGTATTTATAAAAAAATATATTAAATTCCATACGCATGACCGCTGAACTCCTCTTCGTAATCCTCTCTGGCCTGACCTTTGGCAGCTTTGTCACGCTCGCCGCGTGGCGTTTGCCGCGCGAGGAAGACATTGTGTTAAAGCCCTCGCAGTGTCCTCAATGTAAGGCCAAACTCGGTATCAAAGACCTGTTCCCTGTATTTTCATGGCTTGCCTCAGGCGGTAAATGTCAGCACTGCAGGAATCCCATCGGTGTGCGTTACCCGGTCATCGAGCTTATCACACTCGGCACGTTCCTGATGGTATATGATAAATTCGGCCTGACATTTTCAGGCGTGATGGTCGCGCTTTTTGCGGTCGCGCTCCTCATCATGATCGTGGTGGATCTTGAGCATTACATTATCCCGGATAGCATCCATGTGGCGCTGTTGCCGCTTGGGCTCGCGTTTCATTGGTCGCAAGGCACGGATTGGACGGATGTGCTCTATGGCTTTCTGGCAGGCGCAGGCATGGGTTTGCTCCTGCATCATGGCTATCGTTTCCTTCGCAAGAAAGAAGGACTTGGTTATGGCGATGTAAAATTTTTCGCAGTGGCGGGCGTGTGGCTTACCATCAATAACTTTGTGCCGTTCTTATTCTTCTCTGGCCTGTTCGGGGTGGTAACCGGCATTGTTTGGCGTATATTGGGCAGGGGAAAGCTCTTTCCGTTCGGTCCGGCATTGGCCATAGCGCTTTTCTGCGGCGTGGTGTTTTCCGAGCAATTTAACCTATTGAGAATAATATATGAAATGGTCAATATATACACTTCAAATATGTAATATATTTAATTATACTATATGTTAATGTGTTATATGTAATTAAACAATAAAAGCTGTGTTATGACCGATCCTATCAAGCTCTCCGGCCAAGAGACCATCAAGAAAACAAGCAACTGGCTTAAAGGCTCGATCGCCGAGGAGCTTGCCGATAATTCAACACCTGAAGTGTCTGATGCCACCTATGAACTGCTTAAATTCCACGGCAGTTATTTTGGGTATGACCGCGATTCTGCAACAGAGCGTAAACAAAAGGGCCTCGATAAAGAATACGAATTCATGGTGCGCATGAAATGTCCCGGTGGGCAGCTTACCGCTGCGCAATATGTTGCGCTTGATGTGCTCGCTGAAAAATATGCCAATGGCACGATGCGCATCACCACGCGTGAGACCTTCCAGTTTCACTGCATCAAGAAAACCGGCATGAAACCGCTTATTGCGGACATCAATCATCTGTTGCTTTCAACGCTCGGTGGCTGCGGGGATGTGGTGCGCAATGTTATTACCTGCCCGGCGCCCATCAAGGACCGCGAACATGCAAAGCTGGAAGAAGATACCTTCCTGCTTGCCAAGCACTGCGCGCCAAAAACCAATTCCTATTACGAAGTCTGGCTGGATGGTGAGCGCGTGGCGAATTATGCTTTTGCGCCAGAACCCGCAGAAGGTGAGCCGCTTTACGGCGAAACCTATATGCCGCGCAAATTCAAAATTGCACTCGGCGCGCCGGATGATAATTGCATGGATGCGCTATGCAATGATCTCGCGATACTTTCGCTGTTTGATGAAAACCACAATGAGCATTTCGGTTATAATTTCGCACTCGGTGGCGGGCTTGGCATGAAACATAATGCGCCAAAGACCTATCCGTATCTTGCGCAGAACATCATGTATGTACCAGCCGATATGCTCGTGCCTGCAACCGAAGCGGTGATCAAACTCCAGCGTGATTTTGGTGACCGTAGCAACCGCCAGCATGCACGCCTGAAATATCTGGTGGCAGAAAAAGGTGCGGCATGGATAAAGGCGGAGCTGGAAAAATATCTGGGTCGCTCCATGGATGACCCACGCCCGATGAAGAAATGGGATGTGGTTGACCATATGGGTTGGCACGCGCAGGGTGACGGCAAATGGTTCTTAGGTGTGCCTGTGCCGAGTGGCCGCATCATTGATACAGAAGCAATGCAGATACGCACAGGCCTGCGTGCAGTGATACTGGAATATGGCATGGATATTCGCCTGACTGCAGACCAGAACGTGTTGTTGTGCGATATTGAGGAGTCAGAAAAACCTGCGATAGAGCAAATACTGCGCGCGCACGGCATCAAGCTTAAGGAAGATCTGACGCTGATGGCAAAGAACTTCCTTGCCTGCGTGGCGCTTCCTACCTGTGGTAAGGCGCTCGCAGAAGCAGAACGTGTGGCTCACCCGCTCATCACATCGCTGGAAGAGGTGATGAAACGCCAGGGCGTGCTCGATGATAAGATCGCCATTCGTATCGCCGGTTGCCCGAACGGTTGTTCGCGCCCGTATGTGGGTGATATCGGCATCGTCGGCAGAACACCGGGCACATATGCGCTCTATATCGGCGGGGATTTTGAAGGTACGAGACTTAACACCAAAGTGTTTGATAAAGTGCCGTATGAATTGATAGCAGCGTCGCTCGAGCCGATGTTCGCACAGTGGCATGCCAAACGCGAGGAGGGCGAAGGCTTTGGCGATTTCTGTCACCGCATGGGTGTGGATGGCATGAAGCAGGCGACGGCAAACACCTTTCCGGATGCAGCATGGGTGAAATAATATGTATCCTGTTGCGCTGAACCTCACAAAAATTTCCGTATTGCTGGTAGGCAGTGGCGCGCTTGTTACCCGTCGCCAGCAGATGCTGCGTGATGCTGGTGCAACGCACGTGACAGTGCAGGAAACTGCAAGCGCCGAGGATGTGGCAAAACATGCTGTCGTGATGGTGGCGGGCCTTACGCGTGAGGAATCAGCACATATCGCAGGTCTTGCGCGTGCTGCAGGCAAGCTTGTGAATGTTGAGGACGTAAATGACCTCTGTGATTTTTATTTCACCGCCAATGTACGCCGTGGTGATCTCATCATTGCAGTATCCACCAGCGGTGCATCGCCGACTTTAGCACGAAAGATACGCGATTATATCGCAGGACTATTCGACGCATCATGGGAAGGACGTGTAAAAGAAGCAGCAGAAAAACGCCTGGAATGGAAACAAGAAGGCAAGACCATGCGCGAGATGATGGCAGCAAGCGAAGCCTTGATAGAAGAAAAAGGCTGGCTGTCATGAGTGATATATCGCTTTCACGTTTGCAGATGTTCTATGGTTCGCTCGATGCGCTGCCACTGCTGCGCGTGATGATACGTGAGGAATTCAAGGGCAAGATTGGCCTTGTCTCTTCTTTTGGTGCGGATGCTGCGTTGCTTCTTTCCATGGTTGCTGAGGTGGATAAAGCAACGCCGGTATTGTTCCTAGAAACACACAAACATTTTCCTGAAACGCTGAACTATGCGCGGGATCTTTCAGCACAACTTGGCTTGACCAATGTGCACTGGCTGACACCAGATAAAGAGATGACAGGGCGTATCGACCCTGATGGAAAACTCTGGAGTACGCAGCCTAACCGTTGCTGCTGGTTGCGCAAAGTTGAGCCGTTGAACCGTGCGGTGGAGCAGTTGAAACTCACTGCGCTCATCACGGGCCGCAAACGCTATCAGACCGCAGAACGCGCTGAAATGCAGACAATAGAATTGGATGATAAAGGCATATTCCGTATCAATCCGCTCGCTTTTTGGGATAAAGATCAGCAGAAGAAAGAAACAAAAGCACGCAACCTGCCGGAGCATCCGCTGGTGAAAGAAGGCTATCTTTCCATAGGCTGTGCGCCATGCACGGCAAAAGTGGAAGCAGGGCAGGATGAGCGTGCAGGACGCTGGGCGCATACCATCGGTATCGAAGATGAAAAGAAAACCGAATGCGGTATTCACCTTTCATCGGATACGGTATCGGATTGGAGCGTGTGATGGATCATCTCGATAAACTCGAAGCGCAATCCGTATATATCTTCCGCGAGGCATTCCACGCGATAGACAAGCTCGCCATGTTGTGGTCGTTCGGCAAGGATTCCAACGTGATGATCCACCTCGCGCGTAAGGCATTCTTCGGGCAAGTGCCGTTCCCGCTCATCCATTGCGATACTGAACTGGAGATGGATGAGGTCTATGCTTTCCGTGATAAGTATGTGAAAGAATGGAATATCAATCTTATCGCACCAGTTTGTCCGCCGCTGGAAGATACCGATTCGTCACTGCCGCATGCAGCACGTGTAGCATCCCGTAAAACATTGGGGCTCAAGCAAGTGCTCGATGGTCATGGGTTCACTGGTGTGATCGCAGGTATCCGTCGCGATGAAGAGGCAACGCGCGCGAAAGAACGTGTATTCTCACCGCGTGGCGTTGAAGGTGGTTGGGATGTAAAAGAGCAGCCGCCAGAATTCTGGGATCAATATAAAACCGAATTCGCACCGGGGACTTCCTTGCGTATTCATCCGCTTCTGCACTGGACAGAACTGGACATATGGCAATACATCAAACGCGAGAATATTCCGATCGTGCCGCTGTACTTTGCCCGTGAATATCATGAGTTCGAAGGCCGGAGTTTCGGTGGGCAGTTGATGCGCTTCCGCTCGCTTGGTGAAAAAGGCATTACATGGCCTATTGCCAGCAGCGCTGCAACCATTGATGCCATCATCGCAGAACTGAAAACCACCAGAGTGTCAGAGCGTTCTGGCCGCCCGATGGGGGCTGATGAAGACGAATCATCTTTTGAACGCCTGCGCGCAGATGGGTATATGTGATATGAACCCATTCAAAAAATTACTCGGACTACAATCTTCTTCCCGCCAGCAACTCAAGCTGGTGATCGTCGGCCATGTCGATCATGGAAAATCCACACTTGTGGGCAGATTGTTGCATGATACGCATTCATTGCCAGACGGTAAGTTTGAAGCCATACAGGCAAGTTGCAAGAAGCGCGGCATGCCGTTCGAATGGTCGTTCCTGCTTGATGCATTGCAGGTAGAGCGCGACCAGGGAATTACGGTGGATACCACACAGATATGGTTGCGCACAAAGAACCGTGATGTGGTGATCATCGATGCACCCGGCCACAAAGAATTCCTGAAGAATATGATAACGGGTGCTGCGCAGGCTGATGCGGCGCTGCTCATCATTGATGCCAAGGAAGGCATTCGTGAGCAAAGCAGAAAACATGGCTACCTTCTGCATTTGCTCGGTGTGCGTCAGATCGCTGTTGTCGTGAACAAGATGGATATGGTGGGCTACGACCAGAAGATCTTTGATACCATCGAGAAAGAATATCGCGCGTATTTAAAAACAGTGGGTGTCGAGCCTACCTGTTTTATTCCGGTGTCTGCGCGTGAAGGTGATGGTATCGCAGAAATTACGCAGCACCTGAAATGGTACAAGGGCGATAGTGTCATTGATGCGCTGGAGCATTTTGATGTTGCCAAGGCAGATACGAGCAAACCACTGCGTTTTCCTATTCAGGACGTATATAAATTCGATGAGCGGCGCATACTTGCAGGCCGTATCGAAAGCGGCACGCTCAGGATAGGTGACACACTCACCTTCTCGCCAAGCAATGCAAAGGCGAAAGTGGCAAGCATTGAAACATGGCCAGCAAGTTCGAACATAAAGGAGGTACACGCAGGCCAGAGCGTGGGCATTACCCTGGATGACCAGATATTCGTTGAGCGCGGGCATGTGGCCAGCCACGAGAAAGATGCGCCGGTGCTAAGCAACATGTTCCGCGCTCGCATTTTCTGGCTCGGAACGAAGCCGTTGGAAGAGCAAAAGCGCTATAAGATAAAGCTGGGCACAGTATCAGTTCTGGCTGAGATAAAGACCATCGAGCATGTGATCGACGCAGATACGCTGGCACAACGACCTGCCAACCGTGTGGAACGAAATAGCGTGGCAGAAGTAGTGATACGCACACGCAGCGTGGTCGCGTTGGATGAATTCAATACAAGTCCTGAACTTGGCCGCTTTGTAATATTGCAGGATTATGATGTGGCGGGCGGTGGCATCATCAGCATGGAAGGATTTTATGACCAGCGTGCGGCCATACAATCGCAGGTGAAATCCAAGAATCTGTCGGAAACAGATTTTGGTGTGGATGCGCGCCAGCGCGCATTGCAGCACGGGCATTTTGGCGGTGTGTTGTGGTTCACGGGGCTTTCAGGCTCTGGGAAATCCACCATTGCCTCGCAGCTACAGAAACGCCTGTTCGATAAGGGGTATAATGTATTCGTGCTGGATGGGGATTCTATCCGAAAAGGCCTGAATCGTGACCTTGGTTTCTCACCAGAAGATCGCAGCGAGAATATTCGCCGTGTTGCAGAAGTGGCAGCACTCTTCGCGCAATCAGGCACGATCGTGATAACATCTTTCATTTCGCCTTATCGTGAAGATCGCAGGAAAGCGCGCGCAGTAGCGCCGGATTTCTTCCACAACGTGTATGTAAAAGCTTCTGTTGAAGCCTGCGAGAAGCGTGATGTGAAAGGCCTTTATAAAAAAGCGCGGGCAGGAGAGATCAAAGATTTCACTGGTATCAGCGCGCCGTATGAAGAGCCTGAAAATCCGGATATCGTGCTGGATACGGAAGCTCAGAGCGTTTCCGCCTGCGTGGATGATATGGTGAAATATGTAACACACCATCTGGTCGAGCCGGTGAAGACATTGGCATTGGATGAAAGCGGTGGTCAGGATTACGCGGGTACGGGCATATGAACTATTCACATATATCACTTCTGGTATTCATGCTGCTGGCTATAGCTTTGTCTTTTCATGATGCTCATGATCCGTTTTTGTGGATTCTGGAGGCGTTGCCCGTTTTGCTGGGACTTACGTTGCTGATCGCTACATATCGCATGTATGTCTTTACTGATTTTACTTATGGCCTGATCGCATTCAGTTTCGTACTCATGTTGATAGGAGCGCATTATACATATTCCGAAGTTCCATTATTCAACTGGCTTAAGGATGAATTGGGACACTCGCGGAATCATTTTGACCGTGTTGGGCATTTTGTGCAGGGCGTTGTACCTGCCATTATCCTGCGTGAATTACTGATACGGCAAGGCGTGCTGCAGCTTGGAAAATCAATGTATATTGTCATTATATTTAGTTGTCTTGGTTTTAGCGCACTCTATGAGATTGCTGAAATGACCGCCGCATATATTGTAGAAGGCGGTAAAACGATAGATTCTTTTCTTGGTCTTCAAGGGGATGTCTGGGATACACAAAAAGATATGGTGCTTGCCGGCCTTGGTGCTATGACAGCGTTGCTTATGCTTAATAAAACACATGACCGCGCCCTTGCGTCACTGAAGGAAAGACATACATGATGTTCGCATGGGACATATCATTTGAAGAACTCTATCACCGCGACGGGTTGGTGAAACTCGACGGCATTTTTTGTGATGAGTTGAAGAGAACGGACATTGAATTGTTCAACCGTTTTGTGGCTGCACGCGCCGACAGAGCATCGCTCGATGATAAGGCGCATTCGCAGTTGCTCATTGATGTTGCACCGCACGCAGAAGATTTTATTGCCAAACTTTTCGGTATTGAATCTGAAGTGCAAAAACTTGCTGAGTGGCATCACACACTCGCACCACTGTATGCGTGTAAACGTTTGTTCGTACAGCGTCGTGCCGCTAAATCCCTGAAGCAGGAAGAAGCAGAGCGCCTCAATGCGGATGCAATCCTGCAGATGCTGCCGCTTGTGCCGGTGGAAGATGAATTCTTTGAGCTGGCATTCGCCAGGACCATCATGGGTTGGATGGAAAAAGAAGAAGAGCATAAATCACTGCTGGAAATGGCTGCACGCTATGCTGCGTGGGCACTACTGACAGAAGCCGGACGTGCGCGTCATGGCAATGGCATACTCTTCAAGCAGCCGCGCAAGCTGGATGCCGAGAATCTGGTGGCAACCGAAACCGAACTGCGTGACGGCATCACTGTGATGCGTTTCGGCAAAAACCATTTGCGTGCGCGTGATGGTTTCAAACTCACCGATGATGCAGGCACATTGCAGCAGGCGCTTGACCACGCGAATTACTGCATCTTCTGCCATAATCAGGGCAAGGATTCCTGTGCTAAAGGCATGAAGGAAAAAACCGGTGAATATAAGAAGAACCCGCTGGATATCACACTGGCCGGTTGTCCGCTGGAAGAAAAAATTTCAGAAATGAATACGCTGAAATCAGAGGGAGTGCCGCTGGGTGCGCTTGCGATGACGACAGTGGATAACCCGATGTGTGCAGGCACGGGCCACCGCATTTGTAATGATTGCATGAAATCCTGCATTTACCAGAAGCAAGAACCGGTGAACATTCCGCTGGTGGAAACGCATGTGCTCAAAGATGTGCTCAAACTTCCCTATGGCTTTGAGATATACTCACTGCTCACACGCTGGAATCCGCTGAATCTGGAGCGTCCGCTGCCTAAAGCAGACACTGGCCGCAAGGTGCTGGTATCCGGCCTTGGCCCTGCGGGATACACGCTTGCGCATCATTTGATGAATGATGGGCACACGGTGGTGGGTATCGATGGTCTGAAGATAGAACCGGTCGTGCAAAACATTTCTGGCGTAACACCACTGGGTGCGCGCGTGCCATTTGAACCCATCAAAGATATCAGCACCATTTATGAATCGCTGGATGAGCGCACACTGGCAGGTTTTGGTGGCGTGGCTGAATATGGCATCACCGTACGCTGGGATAAAAATTACCTGAAAATACTCCGCCTGCTTCTGGAGCGCCGTGCACAATTCTCCATGATCGGTGGCGTGCGTTTTGGTTCAGCGCTGACTTATGAGAACGCATTTTCGCTTGGCTTTGATCATATTGCGCTGTGCATGGGCGCGGGTAAGCCGACACTCATTGATATGCCGGGTGGCCTTTCTCGCGGGGTGCGCACGGCATCAGATTTCCTGATGGCGCTGCAGCTTACCGGTGCAGCGAAAAAAGATTCCATCGCGAATTTGCAAGTGCGCCTGCCGGTGGTGGTGATCGGTGGCGGACTCACTGCCATTGATACCGCTACAGAATCACTGGCGTATTATCCGGTACAGGTGGAGAAATTCCTCACGCGTTATGAAGCGTTGGTAGCAGAGCGTGGCGAACAGGCCGTGCGTAAAAGCTGGAGCGAGGAAGATACCATCATCGCCGAGGAATTCTTGGCGCATGGCCGTGCTATTCGCGAGGAAAAGAAAAAGGAAACTCCGGATGTATGGAGCTTGCTGGATAGCTGGGGCGGGGTAAAACTCATTTACCGCAAACGCCTGATTGATGCGCCGAGTTACAGGCTGAATCATGAAGAGGTAGAGAAGGCATTTGAAGAAGGTATCTTCTTCTCTGAATTGTTTGAACCACAAGCCATCGTTTGCGATAAATTTGGTTACGCGAGCAGCATTACGCTTAAAAAAGCTGGCACGGAAAAAGACAGCATCACTATTCCGGCTCGCACGGTTCTCATCGCTGCCGGTACGAATCCGAACACGGTATTGCAACGTGAAGACCCTGAGCATTTCGCACTCGACGGCAAATATTTCAAAGCCGTGGATGCCAGTGGAAGCCATGTGAAGCCGGAGCGTGTGTCCAAGCCCAAAGATGTGCATGTGCTTATGTCTGTGGATGAGCAGGGCAGGAGTGTGAGTTTCTTTGGTGACCTGCATCCGTCTTTTGCGGGGAACGTTGTAAAAGCCATGGGCAGCGCCAAGCAGGGTTATCCTGTGGTGAGTGCAGTGCTTGAAAAACGCCGCGATAAATCACCAGTCACCAGCGAACAATTTATTGTACAGATCAATCAGCAACTGCGCGCAACGGTGCATGAAGTGAACCGCTTAACACCAAACATCATTGAAGTGGTGATGCATGCGCCACTTGCTGCCAAGCAGTTCCAGCCCGGCCAATTTTACCGCCTGCAGAATTTTGAAGCCAACGCGGTCAAGGTTTCAGCCACAACGCTTGCCATGGAAGGCCTCGCCATGACCGGAGCATGGGTAGATAAGGACAAGGGGCTACTCTCTGTAATCGCGCTGGAAATGGGCGGTTCATCGGATCTGTGCGCGCATCTGAAAAAGGGAGAGCCGGTGGTGCTGATGGGCCCGACAGGGACTCCAACAGAAATTCCTGCCAATGAGGATGTGATATTGGTAGGT
The DNA here is from genome assembly GCA_964535825.1 of uncultured Rickettsiales bacterium. Lineage (GTDB taxonomy): Bacteria > Pseudomonadota > Alphaproteobacteria > Rickettsiales > SXRF01 > CAZAQK01. The sequence goes on along the minus strand of CAZHUC010000005.1, from coordinate 81,711 downwards.
GGCGGTCTGGGTAATGCCGTGCTGTTCTCCATTGGCAAAGCGATGCGTGAAAAGGGCAGCAAGGTGCTGTATTTTGCCGGCTACAAAAAAGCCATCGACCGCTACAAGACCCACGAAATCGAGCAGGCAGCGGATATTATCGTCTGGTGCTGCGATGAGGCAGAGCTCTCCAAGAACCGTCTGCAGGACAGATCGTTCAAAGGCAATATCGTGGAGGCGATGCGTGCCTATGCCGAGGGTAAGCTGGGAGATACGCAGCTATTTCCTACCTCAAGCCATATGATCGCTATTGGCTCTGACCGCATGATGGCGGCCGTGGGGGCGGCGCGTCATAACGTGTTGAAGCCTTACCTGCGTCCTGACCATGTGGCGATCGGCAGTATCAACTCACCGATGCAGTGCATGATGAAAGAAATCTGCGCGCAATGTCTGCAGAAGCATATCGATCCGGCAACCGGCAAGGAAACCTATGTGTATTCCTGCTTCAATCAAGATCAGAAGCTCGATAATGTGGCGTTCGACCATTTGAATGACCGCCTGAAACAGAATTCCGTGCAGGAAAAGCTCACAGCGCTGTGGATCGATAGTTGTCTCAAGAAATTGCAGCTGCGTGGGGCGGTCGCCTAAACCTGACCATAATACTCGGTATCTCAATACGTTAACTGATTCTCAATCTTTTTGGTCTCTAATGTGAAATGGAGAGTCGTGTGAACTATTTAACGAACTGAAACACATACACATTATGACGGCGGATAAATCAGACAAGAACAAAAGCGAAGATAAGTCCCCTGCTGGTGCGCCGCAGAGCATGGATTCGGGCTCAGAAGAAGGTGCTAAGCCTGCCGCCAAACCGATGCGTATCGGTGAAAAATTATTGTCGCTTGGACTGATCTCGCCCGACCAATTGCAGATCGTACTTACCGAGCAGAAGAATTCCAAAAAACTCTTTGGTGCGATCCTCGTGGAAATGGGATTTATCACGGAATCCGCGCTGGGCGAGGTACTGGCTGAATCTTCCGGCACACAGAAATTTGACCCTAAATCGGCGGTGCTTGATTCTACCGTGGTGCGCCGCTTACCGAAAGAGATCGCTGTTCGCAATAAGGTGCTGCCTGTCTCCTATGAGAATGACACGCTCAAACTCGCTATGGCTGACGTTTATAACGTACTCGCGATTGACCAGGTGCGCCGCCATGTGCCGCGCAATGCAAAGATCATCCCGATCTATTGTACGGAATCCGAGATACTCGAGCTCATCGACCAGTATTACGATTATGAAATATCGATCGATGGTATTTTAAAGGAAATTGAAACCGGTATCCGCGAACATACCAAGCTCGATGGCCGTCAGGAAGGCTATGTAAACCCGACCGTGCGTCTGGTGAATGCGCTCTTGGTGGATGCCATCAAGCAGGGCGCATCGGATATTCACTTTGAGCCGGAAGGTTCATTCCTCCGCCTGCGTTACCGTATCGACGGGAACATGTTGCAGGTGCGCTCGCTCCATCTGGATTACTGGGCGGCGATGGCGGTGCGTATCAAAATTATGTCGGGCATGAATATCGCAGAAACCCGCAACCCGCAGGACGGTCGTATCACCTACACGGTACTTGGCCGCGAGATCGATTTTCGTGTGGCAACCCAGCCGACCGTGCATGGCGAGAACATCGTGATGCGTCTGCTCGACAAGGCAAAATCACTCGTACCTCTGGAAAATCTTGGATTCTCTGATTATAACACCGCCATTCTCAAGCGCATGATCAAGCGCCCGGAAGGTATCATCATCGTTACTGGTCCAACGGGTTCGGGTAAAACCACCACGCTCTATTCGGTGCTGAATTATATCAACTCGATCGACACCAACATCATGACACTGGAAGATCCGGTGGAATATCAGCTGCCGCTCATTCGCCAGAGTAACGTGCGCGAAGGTACGGGTATGGATTTTACCAACGGTATCAAATCGATGATGCGTCAAGATCCTGACATTATCTTCATCGGTGAGGTGCGCGATGAGGACACGGCCCTGATGGCCGTTCGTGCCGCACTTACCGGTCACCAGGTGTACACTACACTGCACACCAACGATGCGTTGGGCGCTATCCCGCGTCTGAACGATATTGGTATTCCTTCGCATCTATTGGCCGGCTCGCTGATCGGCTGCCTGGCACAGCGCCTTGCAAGGAAGCTTTGCGTGCATTGCCGTAAGGCGCGTCAGGCGACAGCTGAAGAATGCAAGATCCTTGGCGTTGAGGCGTCTAAAGCACCTACTATTTATGATGCCGTTGGCTGCGAGAAATGCGGTCGCAAAGGGGTCAAAGGACGTACAGCGATCGTGGAAGTATTGCGTGTAGACAGGGCATTCGATGAGCTTATCGCCACCAATGCGACGCGTAAGGTCATGGCGGAATACGCGCTGCAGAACGGTTTTGTAACCATGCAGCAGGATGGTATCAACAAGGTAATTGCCGGTGAAATTGCTATTGATGAGCTCATCAATACCATCGACTTGACGGACAGGTTGTAGCATGCCCATTTACAACTATAGCGCGATCAATCCCGCAGGCCGCAAGATGCGGGGCGTGGTTGTTGCGGATAATGAGCTCGATCTTGAATCCCGCCTTAAGCAGTTGGGGCTTGACCTTGTAGATGCACGGCTGACGCGTATCAAGAAAACCTCGCGCTTTGGCAGTATCAAGCTCAAGGATATGATCGTCCTGTGTATGCATCTGGAGCAACTCGACAGGGCGGGCGTGCCACTGCATGATGCGCTTGCCGACGTGCGCGATTCCACGGAATCCGATAAACTGCGCGATATTCTGACCGGTGTGTATGAATCGGTGAAGAATGGTAGCATGCTTTCCAAGGCATTCGCTGCGTATCCAAAGGTATTCAGCAACGTATTCGTTGGTCTGGTAGCTGCGGGTGAAAAGACCGGTAATCTTGCCGACTCATTCATGCATCTGACAGAGCATCTGAAATGGACTGCAGACATTCGCCGTAAAGTAAAGAAAGCAACCCGTTATCCTATCGCACTTATTATCATGATCTCTATCGTTATCAGCGTACTCATGATCTTTGTTGTACCCAAACTGGTCGATTTCATTATCTCGCAGGGATTCGATATCCCGATGCACACGCGTGCGCTTATCGCTATATCATATGGATTCCAGCATTACTGGTATCTGATACTGGGGCTGCCAGTGCTGAGCCTTATCGTATTCCTAATCATGTATCGTTTGTCGGAGGGGTTTGCCTATCGTGTAGATTCTATTGCGCTGCGATTGCCGGTGATAGGTTCTGTTATCCGTAAGCTGGATATGGCGCGTTTCACGCACTTCTTCTCGGTGATGTTCAACAGCGGTATCGATATTCTGGAATCACTGGAAGCAGCCAAGGGGGTTGTAGGAAATCGTGTACTCAAGGATTCGGTGGATCTGGTCAAGACCAACGTCATGGAAGGCAGCTCGCTTACCTCGTCACTTCGGCTTTCCAACCAGTTCCCCAATCTGGTCATACGCATGTTCAAGGTAGGGGAAGACAGCGGTAACATGACCGAGGCACTGGAAAACGTCAATTTCTTCTACAACCGCGAGGTAAACGACGCGGTAGAGGCCATGGTCGGTATGATACAACCGGCGCTCACCATCGTGATGGGCGTTATTATTTTCTGGGTGATCGCGGCGGTATTCGGGCCGTTGTACGAATCGTTCAGCAAAATGAAATTTTAATGTGTATTTTGCCGGAGAGTGGTATGTTCGTGGCTGGTTACAATACTACAGGATGACATGGCGCTTTCGATCAAAGAACAAATTCAAAAGATAAAGCAGCGCAAATCCGGCGCAGGCGAGAAGACCAGGAAGGGCGGGCTGTCATTCAAGCCGTCCTCTGGCAATAGGTATGTGCTGTTCATCGGCGACGAAGGTGCAATTCTTGTCTACATGAAGGGTAGTGCAGTGCAAAGCCGCCAGTTCGTACCGGATGCCAGCATGCAAAGCCTTGGCGAATTCCGCCAGACACTTTCCAAAGATCAGGATGCGCCCATCCTCATGGTGCTGGACAATATGGATCAGACCTACCTCCAGCAGACCTTGCCTCCGGTATCGTCGTTATCCGTGAGCAAACTGGTCAAAAGACGCCTGGATCGTGAATTCGGCAGTATGGAGATCAAAGGGGCGCTCACGCTGGGGCGCGAGACCACAGGCCGCAAAGACTGGAATTTCATAATGGTTGCGGTGGAAAAGAATCCACAGCTTACTGCCTGGCTGGAATTTGTTGAGGCGCTGCCCAACCATTTCCGCGGCATACGCTTGTTGTCCGTTGAAGCTGAAAATATCGTCAAATACATTGATAGGTCAGCAGGCATTAATAACACCGACAAAGAACCCAAATGGAAATTCTTTGTGAGCCACAATAAGGTAGGTGGATTCAGGCAGGTGATATTGCGCAATGGCAGGATCGTTTTTACTCGTCTTGCACAGCCTATCGGTGAGTCGAACACGGAAATGGTCGCGGGCAATATCGAGCAGGAAATGCAATCGACCATTGAATATATGAAGCGTCTGTCCTTCAATGCACAGGAGGGGCTTGCGATATATATCGTCGCATCGGCTGGCATCAAGAGCTCTATCGACCGCAATAAATTCTCTGCAGCGGAAATGCATGTATTTACACCGTATGAGCTGGCCCAGCAGATGGGTATCGAAGGTGCAACGCAGCCAACAGACCAGTTCGGAGATGTGATACTGGCGGCAACAATTGGTTGTAGCCGTAAATTCGTTCTGCCATTGGGCACTACCTTATCCAAGCATGTGGATCAGTATCGCATGCTCATCTCCGCGCAGCGTATGGTAACGGGAACGCTGGCTGTGGGGATCGTGGGATACGCCGCTGTACTGGGGTTTGATATGTTTACTATGTCACAGGACGCTGGTGATATGGAGGATAATATAAGATCGCAGCAGGTACGCGTGGAAACGCTGAAACAGGAGATCAACCGGTCCGACATAGATATTGAAAAAGCCAATGATCTTTTAGATCTATATATTCAGTTGCAGAAAGAAAAATTCTCTCCTGCTCCATTCATCTCCAGGATCATGCCGATCAAGCAATCACCTGTGTGGGTAAAGGAAATAAACTGGCAACTGACCAGTACGATAGCAAACCCGGGCTTTCTGGCCGGTGCTGACAAATCGAGTGAGCAGGTTGAACTCGAGGTGGAATTCCTTGACGTTATCAAGGATAAGAAAGCCTTTAAGTTAGCCTCCAAAAAAGTACTTGATGATTTAAAATCATGGCTGCCTGGATATGATGTTGTATACAAAACACTTCCGGCTGCGTTCTCGGAAAATAAAGTGCTTTCTGCCAATATTGATGTGGACGATGATGAGTCTGATTCAACACCTGTTCAGTCGGGGCCGGTGGAAGCCGAGATTTCGATCAAAGAAACAGTCGTAACTGCCGCTCCGCCAACACGCATGCCGGGAATGCCACCGGGAATGCCACCGGAGATGTTAAGACGATGAAGCATCAGGTCATGAGAAAACGGCTGTTCATGGAAAGTCTGGTAACGCTTGGCGGGCTTGCTGTTGCTTCGATAGTGCTTTTCTTACTCATCTCTATGCATGAAGAGTACCAGGCAGAAAATCTTAACATGAAGACCAGCGAATCTGTGCTTAGCAACGAACTGGCATCACTGAATGACAAATACACAAAGATCCAGAAGAATCATGAATTGTACGATGAGGCGAAGCAGAAGAACCAGTCCGAACGGCTGGCTACAAATCCTGACATGGTATCGGGAATGCTCAGGAGATATGGGGCAAGGTACGGCCTTAAGAATATCACTTTGGAGGTATCCGCACCTAAAGAAATTGATAATCCTCAATACAAAAAAAAGACCGCAATGATGCGGTATCATGAAGTGTTGATCACATGTGATGCTCTGACAGATGAGGACGTGTATAAGCTGATCGAATCCATACAAAAGGACTTTACAGGCTCGGTCAAGATCACCAGTCTTGAGCTGGCGCGCGAACAAAAAGTAACCAATGAAATTCTGATAGATATCGCCAGCAAAGGGCATATGCGCATGGTGGGAGTGAAGTTGAAATTCAACTGGTTCGGTATCTCTCCTATAGATATTCCGGAAGCTAACGGAGGCAAGCCAAATGCAGGATAATGTCTTGCAGAAGCGGGTGATCATCTGTATTGCGCTTGCCCCAATGCTTGGGGGCGGCATTTCTGCGGCTATTGCACAGAATCCGCTGCAGCCGCCCATGCCACCACAAGCTGTTCCGCAACCAGGTATCCCACAGCCAGACGCCCCGCAACCGGCTGTGCAGCAACCGGTCGGGCCACTGGAAAGCATTTTTTATAGTGATAAAGAAGTAGAAAAGATCAGACTGGCAGTTCTGTCATATACGAATCGTGGTGGGACTACAACTGTACGGGAGGATTTTAGTGCAGAAGAGTGGTTCAGCCAGGTGGGTGAAATTAAACAAGCGCGCTCACAGGACAGGTATTACACTTACCCGCAGTTCTTCCTGGAGTCTTTGGTGTTCCATACGGATACTGATTGGACCGTGTGGCTTAACGGTCAGCGTATCACGCCGGAATCAAAGCAGCACAGCTCAGAGATCAAAGTGGTTGGCATAGACAAGAACCAGGTCACGCTGCAATGGACACCAGCAGATTTTGAACGAGTAAGGAAAACATGGGAAAATAACAGCAATGAGTTTGTTATGCTCGATCAGGCGGCAAGGATGGTATCATTCGTGCTGAAACCCAACCAGACATTCTCATCGTATGTGATGAAAGTGCTTGAAGGAAAAGTACTTCCAGTGACGGTGGACAACCAGGAGATCGAAAAAGATTTCCAGGCCAAGCCGATAGTGCTGGACAATTCCCCCGATGTCATACAGGACATATATTCAGATTCAGATGCTACAAATAATGAGAAACAGCCGGAAGCCAATATAGCTCCAATTGTTCCAACGCAGGAAAATCCTGCAGAGCTCATTGGTAATTATGGATCAGGAGAACAAAAGAAAGAATGAGTACAGCACCCTTAAGTATCCACGCTATTGATAAGAAGTATGGTGAGCGCACTGTGCTGGAGCAAGTGAGCTTTTCTCTGTCGGAAGGTGAGATGTTCGGGCTTATTGGCTTGAATGGCGCGGGCAAGACCACATTGATCAAAATCATTCTGGATCTGGCATCTGCCAATGGTGGGCATGCGGAGATCTTTGGGCTTAAAGCCACCGATATCAATGCTCGCAAGAAGCTTTCCTATCTGCCAGAGAAATTCCAGCCGTCACGCTATTTGAAAGGTATGGAATATCTGGATCTGGCCGTGTCGTATTATGGCAGAAAGCTGGATAAGCAACAGGCACGCGACATGGCGGCTGCGCTTGATCTGAATCCGGATGTACTTGAATCGCGCGTGGGTTCATATTCCAAGGGCATGGGGCAAAAACTCGGCCTGTTGGGCGGGTTGTTACTTGATGTACCGCTGCTGATCCTTGACGAACCGATGAGTGGCCTTGATCCGAGTGCCCGTATACGTCTGAAGGATCTTTTGATGGATGCGAAGAAGAAGGGACGTACCATCTTTTTCAGTTCACATATTCTTTCCGATATTGATGAGATATGTGACCGCATCGGGGTGATCCATAATGGCAAGTTGTGTTATGTTGGGAAGCCGGATGCATTTAAAACGCAGCATAATGACCAATCGCTGGAAAAGGCATTCCTCAAGTCGATCCAGGAAAAGATCGCCGCCTGATATTAGCTAAAACTGTTGCTTGCCCAGTGTACCCATATCCGCATGGCGGAACGGGCTGCTCATGCTGCTGATGGCATGCTGTTTCAGGGCAAGGCGCAGGTTGGCCGGGTTATCGGATTCTGCCAGTGCCACCTCTTCGGTGATGAGGCCATTGATGAACATGTCCACCAGCGCCTGATCGAAACTTTGCATGCCGATATCACGGTTCTTTTCCATGCAATCCTTGATTTCCCGCACGCGGCCTTCCTGTATCAGGTTACGGATAAGACCCTGGTTCAGCATGATCTCGATGGCGATGCTGCGTGTACCTTTTGTATCAGGTAAAAGACGCTGCGAGAGCACTGCCTTCAGGTTCAGTGACAGGTTCAGAAGCACCTGCGCGTGTTTTTCTTCGGGGAAGAAGTTGATGATACGCTCGATCGCCTGGTTAGAATTATTAGCGTGCAGCGTGGCAAGGCAGAGATGACCGGTCTCTGCGAACACAATGGCATGATCCATGGTCTCGCGGTCGCGTATCTCACCGATCACGATCACATCCGGGGTCTGGCGCAGGGCATTCTTCAGCCCGATCCCGAAGGAATAGGTGTCGATTCCCACATCGCGCTGGGTAATGATGCAGTTCTTGTGCTCAATGAGGTATTCGATAGGGTCTTCGATGGTCACAATATGCCCGTTGCCATGCCGGTTACGGTATTCAAGCATCGATGCCAGCGATGTGGATTTGCCTGATCCGGTCGGGCCCACGATAAGTACCAGTCCACGGCGTTCCATGATCAGATCGGAATATACTTTAGGTAAATGCAATTCTTCCATCGAAGGAATAAAGGTCTGGATGCGGCGCAGTACGATGCCGGTGTTCTGTCGCTGGCGAAACAGGTTCACACGGAAACGTGCCTTATCCTGCCAGTTGACAGCGGTGTTGTATTCAAGGGTTGATTCAAATTCCTCGAGGATCTCCGGACTGATAAGCTCATGGATGATGCTGTCTATATCTGTCTGGCTCAGCGGCTCACTGGCGATGTTATGGATGGTATTCGTGATGCGTACGCAGGCAGGTTTGCCCACGGTGAGGTATAGATCCGATGCGCCTTTTTCCAGCAAGATCTCAATTAAAGCGGAAACATCTACGGCCATATATCAGAACCCTGTATATACGCTGCGTGTACCGCTGCCAGTATCACTGCTGCTGGTCTTTTTCGCTGCCTGTGGTTTGGCTTTGGTTTCGGTCGTGTTATTATCCTGATTATTCTCGGCATCTTCGTCCACACTGGTGGCAAGATGTGCACGGGCCACCGCCTCGGTGACCACACCTTCTTCCAGAAGCTGGTATACGGATTCTTTCATGGTGCGCATGCCAAGTTTGCTGCCCATCTGGATGAGAGAATAGAGTTGCGGTACTTTACCTTCGCGAATGAGATTTCGCACGGCTGGTGTGCCCAGCATGATCTCATGCACGGCCACACGACCACCTTCCTTGCGCCTGAGCAGGGCCTGCGTGACCACACCTTCAAGCGAAACGGAAAGCATGGCGCGCACCATTTCTTTGTCATCGGCAGGGAATACGTCAATGATACGATCGATGGTCTTTGGCGCAGAGTTGGTGTGCAGCGTACCAAGCACTAAGTGGCCGGTTTCTGCAGCGGTCAGTGCCAGCTGTATGGTTTCGATATCGCGTAACTCGCCCACCAGAATCACATCCGGGTCTTCACGCAGCGCACTCTTTAGGGCACGGGCGAAGGATTTGGTGCTTCTGCCAACCTCGCGCTGGTTGATAAGTGATTTCTTGGATACATGCAGGAACTCGATCGGATCTTCGATCGTAATGATATGTTTGGCTTCACTGGCATTAATGAAATCCACCATGGCAGCCAGCGTGGTCGATTTACCCGAACCGGTCGGTCCGGTCACCAGTACGAGGCCTTTATGCAGCATGCTGAGTTTTTTCAGTATCTCTGGGGCATGTAATTCTTCAAGTGACTGGATGTTATTCGGAATGGTACGCATTACGGCTGCAGGGCCATTCATGGTATTGAAGGCATTGACGCGGAAACGCATGTCCTGTCCGAATGAGATAGCAAAGTCGATCTCCATATCACGCTCGTAATCGGAACGCTGTTGCTCGGTCATGATGGAGTACAGCATCAGCTTAATATCATCGGTGCTAAGAGGCGGGGTCTTATAAGGCACCATTTCCCCGTTGATACGCAGGTAAGGCGGATTATTGGTGGAAAGGTGTAAATCCGACGCGTTGTTTTTTTGTGTAAACACTAACAGATCGGTGATTTCCATCGATCATACCCCTGTATAAAAAATAAAGGTTTTACTAGTGCTTATTAGACCGCAGAAAGGTTAATCTTTCCTGAATTGCGGTAATGTTTCCAGGTATGACCTCACCCCGGGCGTGGGCCTGCACGAGCTGCCCGTAAAGCTTTGTTGCTTCTTCATAATTACGCTGTTTATCCATAAGGATCGCAAGGTTATAGCGGTAGGTCAGGTTCTCAGGGGCAAGGGAGACGGCCTTGAACATTTTCTCGCTGGCTTTGGCAAAATCTCCATTTTTCTGATAAATAACAGCCATTTGTGCTGGTATCGGGCTGAAATCGGGGCTTTTCTTCTCAAGAGCCTCCAGCTGGAGCAGGGCTTCTTGCGGGGCTTCATCGGCCACCAGTACCAGGAAGTTATTGAGAGCCGAGCGATGGCTGGGGTTTTGTGCCAGTAGCTTGCCGTATAAAGGACGCGCCGCCTCGATCTGGCCAGCGCGGTGGTAAGTGGTGGCCAGGCCGAACAACGCATCTTCATTGAGCGGGTCATTCTTCAGGACCTCTTTATAGATGGTGATGGCGGCATTGCTTTGTCCGGACAGCAGCGCATTATACGCTTTCTCTAATTCATAGTTGATATTCATTGCCGGGGTTCTGACCTCTAGCTTTACACCGGCAGCTTCATGGATCTCACCGGCTTCCTGCACATTGGCTTCAAATACATCGCCTGTCTCCTTGCTGCGATCGATGTCAAAGCCAAGGGGTTCTTTCGATTTTTCATCTGCCATGGAGGGCAGGGACTGCATGATCTGTTTGCTCTTGGGAGAAAGAGCTTCAGGTTCTTCTTTAGACAGCTCGGCATCAAGAGCGGCAGCAGGGGGCGTGCTTTCCGGCAGAGCCTTTTCATCTGGTTGGCTTGCAGTGGTCGGCTCGATCGATGGCAATTGCTCAACAGGTGCAGCAGGTGTTGATGGAAGTTCTGTTGCCTGGGTATCGTTCGTGGTAGCTGGTGTGGCTGTCACCGGAGGTGGCACGGGTGTTGATGCTTCAGGTGCTACCAGTGGTGTGATTTCAGGGGCAGCCGGAGGCGATTCTGGTTCTGGTTCTGCGGCGGATTCATTCGTGGATGGGATCTGTATCAGCGGCGAATCCATAGTAGAGGCCGACTCACCTGCTGCAGGAGAAAGTAGCGCAAGCTGTTCAGGGCTTGCTGATGCCAATGCTTCAGGATCGATAGGCAGACGTACCACTTCCCTTTTTATAATAATGCCAGGGGAAAAATACCTGATCGGCTTCGCATCAGGTTGTGGCTGCGCAGCATTCTCGGAATTTTCTGTCGCTGGTGGTGCGGCAGGCGGCTCTGCGTTCTGCGCTGGCGCTGGTGGTTCATCCGTGGCGGCAAGCTGCATTTGCGGCAGGGCGATATTATCAACATCTGACGCTTGCTCTTGTGAATCAGGTAAAATGGCAGAAAGCAGGCTGCTTCCAGCATCGCTTAGTGCCGAGGTCACGGCACTTCCTGCCTCAGCCAGCTGATCGGCGATGGGCGTAGATGCCGCCTCTGCCGCAGCATTTGGGACATCATCGTGCTGCTGGTTAGCAAGGTATTTGTAGGCAGGAGAGTCACGGGTAACCATTCGTGTGCCGCGAGTTTCTGCAGCAGGAGCAGGGGATTCCACAAGGTTAGGAATCACCACTTTAAGAGGCGCAGCATGCTTGGTTTCCACCATTTCCGGTGGCTGTTCAGCGACGGTTTCAGCAGGCTTTTCAGCGGGAGGGAACTGCTTGCGCTGTTGGTATGATTCTGCGCGTGCCTGTATCCGGCGGGCGCGATAGGCATTTACGCCACTGGCGCGCGGGATAACATTGGGGTTCGATTCCTGGGATTCTGGGGCGGCGTGAACTTCGGTGAGCGGTAGTGACAATAACAGCGGTACACAAAGCAATACCGTGCTATGCAGCAACTTAGTCCTGAATAAAAACCCCTGTGCCATCACTCACAATATATAGTATAAAACGAGGTAACAAAACAACTAGATGTTACACGATTTATAACCTGTGTCATATAAGCAACAAAAGTTCAGGCACGCAAATTGCATAAGAGAGTATATGAAAACTCGTGCACATATAAGCAAACACATCTGGTTGACTGCCATCATCGCAGGTTCTTTTGTGTCGCCTGCATTGGCCACCCCGCCGCAGGCAAAATTCTTCCCGCTTAACCGCGAGGCTTCGCAGTTGCCTGGAAAGTCCGCGCCAAAATTCTTTCCCCTCAACAAGTCTAAGCCGATGAAGCTGATATTCGCGCCATCAGGAAAGAACACTATTCATGCGGGCGATAAGCAGGCACAGCCATCGGCACGCAAGGTCAAACAGCCAGAGCAATTATCACAAGGGGATGCTTCGCAACTGCTTTCCATTTACGAAGCGGTAGACTAATCTGCAATGCATGTCCGATAATTTCCGTTTCATCCGCCCGTTCGTTCACCTGCTGCCACCTGAGCATGCACATCAGCTAGGTATTCGTCTGCTCCGTAGCGGCCTGCTTAAAGCATCAAAGCAGCAAACATCAGCAGATATAGCCGTACAGGCCTTCGGACTTTCCTTTGCAAATCCGGTAGGGCTTGCAGCAGGATTTGACAAGAACGCCGTTGCCATAGATGCCTTGCTTGCGCAAGGTTTTGGCTTTGTGGAAGCCGGCACGGTGACGCCTAAGCCACAATCAGGAAATGCCAAACCACGGATCTTTCGCTTGTCGGAAGATGAGGCGGTCATCAATCGTCTTGGCTTTAATAATGATGGGCTTGATGCTTATCTGAGGAATTTCTCAAGGCATGACCAGACACAAGGCATAGCTGGCGCAAATATCGGAAAAAATAAAGACAGCCAAGATGCCGTGCAGGATTATATCACTGGCCTGAAGGCCGTATATCCGCTGGCGGACTATATTACGGTGAATATTTCCTCGCCGAATACCAAAGGACTCCGTGATCTGCAGCAGCGTGATGCGTTGGCAGAATTGCTCAAGGAGTTGCTCAAGGTGCGTAAAGCGTGTGCTACGACGTATAACAAAACCGTGCCATTGCTGCTTAAGGTTGCACCGGACCTGCAGGCGGCCGAGATCAAAGATGTGGTGGCGGTCATTGCGCAGCATCCGGTGGATGGATTGATCGTGGGGAACACCACGCTTTCGCGCCCTGATTCGTTACGTTCTGCATCCAAAGAAGAGCAGGGTGGTTTGAGTGGTAAGCCACTGTTCGCGCTTTCTACATCGGTGCTCAAAGCATTTTACCAGCAGACAGAAGGCAAGCTACCCATCGTAGGTGTGGGCGGCATTGCTTCCGCTGAGGATGCATATGCAAAGATAAAGGCAGGTGCGACACTGGTGCAGCTTTATTCTGCGCTGGTATATCAGGGATTTGGGCTGATACGCCGTATTTGTGAAGAGCTTCCGGAGCTTATGAAACAGGATGGTTTTTCGCATATCAGCGAAGCAATTGGTGTAGACGCAGGCCGCTGATATTATTTCTTTGGTTCGCTCGCAGGCGCTTTCTTCTTATCATCGGCGGCTGGTTTCGGCGCTTCTTCGCTGGTGGTGTCGCAGCTTAGTAATGTCACATCATACACAGGATGTTCCAGTCCGGACAGTCCGGGGCTTGAAGAGAATATCCAACCCAGAAATATCTGTAGTGGTGCTTCACCGGTTTTCACTTCTGATATCTCGATCAGCGCAGCATTTTCCGGACGGTCTTCCGGAAGCGATTTCCAGCAGCGCAGCAAGGCGATCTCGAGTGTGCCGAAACGGGTGGTTGATCCTACGGGGCTTTCGAATTTCTGTATCTGCCCTGTGACCTTATTGAGTCCCTGCAATACCACGACATTATATTCCAGCGGCAACTCCGCGCTGGAAGGTGCGGGCAACTCTTCCGAGGCGATGGCTGGTTTCTTTGCATCCTCGGCGAATGACGGACTGGCCGCCATCATACATAAGAGGGTAATGCCGATATGCCTGAACACGATACTTACGGCGTTGCAGTTGCTTTTGTTTCTTCTTTATCCACGCCGCCGCCGCTGAACATGAATTTACCGATGAGTTCTTCCAGGTTCACGGATGACTGGGTGTAATCGATCTTTTCACCGCTTGCGAGCATGGCATCATCACCACCCGGGGTGATCTGTATGTATTTGTCTCCAAGCAATCCGCTGCTGACGATGGAAGCGGTGGAATCCTTAGGGATACCTGTGCCGTTCTTGATGTTCATTTTGGCAACGGCATCATAGGTCTGTGCATCGAGGCTAAGGTCGGTGACCGTGCCTACCTTGATGCCGCCGATGCGCACGTCGCTACCCAGGGTAATGCCGGAGATGTTGCTGAAATTCGCCCTCAGGGCATAGCCATCTTCCACCTGTACCTCACTGCCTTTATAGGCAAAGAACAGAAAGCTGCCGGCGACCGCCAGTACAACTGCACCCATCAGGGTTTCAAGGATATTTTTCTGCATGGAGTACCTTTTTGCTTGTTTATAGCCTGATTCAATAGCAAAAAAGAGTACTGACTTAAACAAAAAACCGTGGGACAGGGTAAAACGCGTGTGGCAGGCAGGTAAAACGGTCAGGCCCGTGATATGGTGGGCGTTCGTGGCAGCCTATCTGGTGCTGTCTGTATTTGTCATGGGGCGTTACCTGATCGCCTCTAACCTTGGCGATACATGGCGCGGTGCGACCATTGAGCAGATGGTCAGCGGCACGGCCGAGCGACCCTATGTATACCGGCGTCTTGTGCCGGAAATGACGGCACTTATCAAATATATCATGCCGGCCGAGTGGCAGCGTGGCCTGGGGGAAACCGCAGCGCAGCTGGCGCAAGGCTCGGATGTGGCGCAGGCATTTGCCATCAGTAAACGCATGTTCAAGCAAGCGCTGGAGAATACGGATACGTTCTTTTCACGCAGTGTGGCTGCGGTAGTGGCGTATGGGTTCTTGTGGCTCTTTATTGTGTCATCATACCAGCTTGGAGCACGCCTGTATCCGGATAGTTACGCCATGCGCCTATGCCTTCCTGTTATCGGATTATTGATGATACCTGCATTGCTTGTGCCCACAGCGTTTGTATATGACCTGCCGGCGCTGGGTTTGGCATCTGCGTGTTTCTGGGCGCTTGCGCTGAAACGCTGGGGCTGGTTCTTCGTATGGTTCATACTGGCATGCCTGAACAAGGAAACTGCCATTTTCACCAGCATATTCTTTGGCCTGTATTTTTATTCACGCATGGAGAGACGGGAATTTTTCATGCTGCTGGCATTACAGCTGACGGTATTTGCACTGATACGCGGTGTGATATACATACAGTTTATGGAAAATTCCGGCATATTTCTCAATACGGCCTATATGGCGCAACAAACGGCACTGTGGATGAACGGGTATGGCTATAAGACGCTTGCCACGCTGTTCTTTATCGCGTTCCTGCTGACATTTCGCTGGCAGGAGAAGCCGGAATTCGCGCGTCCCGGTATCGTGTTGCTTGCGCTGATGTATGGGGCATATTTCCTGTTCGGCCGCCCGGATGAATATCGCGTTTTCCTGGATGTTATGCCGTTGCTTGCCGTGCTTATCACGCATACGCTGGTTGAAAGTAGTGGCTTGTCGCGATCTGCATTATTCGCAAGTGCATCTTCTCACAACACACAACATATCGATGGATAATGATGCACAATAACATACAGCTTGAACGCATCAGACATATCTCTGTTACGCTCTTTGCGATCGTACAACGGTTTGTTGTTGCAAAGCATAAGGTCTGTATCTTCGGTGCGATCTATGCTGCGCTTTCCATCTTTGTGATGGCGCACTTCCTGAGCAGTTCGCATCTGGGAGATGTGTATCATCGCACCGCCTATGATGCCATGTATGAAGGCAATGCGTGGAAGCCTTTCGTGTATCGTGTACTCATCCCCAAAATGACACAGATCGTGGTGGAAGCCACACCGGAAACGTGGCAGCAACCGATCAACAAGTCGGTGAAGGAATGGATGCGAGATCCAAAAACACTGGAAACCAGAAGATTATTGCCCTGGATAGGCCCGACCTTTAATAAAAAAACATCGTATCCGCGTATCGTTACAACGCTCATCATATATGCCATGTTGTGGGGATACATCATCATGCTCTTCAAGCTGGCGAAAGAGCTTATGCCCGATGATACAGCGTTACGCTGGTTCGCGCCGATATTCGGGCTTCTGGCCATCTCTGCGTTTAGCAGGCCGTGGCAGTATATCTATGATATACCTGTGCTGTATCTGTCGGCGTCGTGTTATTATTTTATCATCAGGAAACAGTACAAGGCATACATACTCTTCTTTGTGCTGGCATGCCTGAATCGTGAAACGGCGATCTTTATTTTTATATTCTTTACCTTGTGGGCGTATAAGCAGTACAACACGCTTGCATTTGTCAGTCTGTGGGTGACGCAATGCGTGGTGTTCATCAGCATCAAGAGCGTGCTGGCATTGATATATTATAAGAATCCCGGTTGGTTTCTGGAAGAGAACCTGTTCTTTGTATTGAACAAGGATATTCTGGGTAAGGCCAATTTCCACAAAATGATCAATCTCGGAATGCTATTCTTCCTGCTTACTTACCGCTGGAAGATGAAACCGGCGTTTCTTAAAACCGGCCTGTGGTTATTACCGGCGGTATATACCGCTTATGTATTTCATGGAAATCCCGGCGAATATCGCGTATTTTTTGATGTGCTTCCTGTGTTGGTGTTGCTTGCAACGCACACACTTACGCAGGCAGCAGGGTTTGCACAGACACCATTCTTTCAGATGGATTCACAGATAAGGGCTTCACATGATAGCAGCGATACGCATACTCCGGCCAAAGCAGTGGATTAAGAACGGCTTCGTTTTTGCGCCGCTTTTCTTTTCAGGCAAGTTCCCTGATGCCGTATCATGGCATACTACTATGTATGCAGCGATATGCTTCTGCCTGATCGCAAGCCTTGTCTATATCATCAATGACATTCGTGATGTGGAAGAGGATCGCCAGCATCCGGTAAAGAAGAACCGGCCATTGGCAGCACGCGAGATGGGAGTGGTTACGGCCATGCTGTTCGCTGCGATATGTGCAGGGCTTGCCATGCTGCTTCTGAATATATTACCCGCATACTGTACGACCATTGCGTTGTTATATGTCGTATCCAACGCGGTCTATACTTACGCACTCAAACATTTTGCCATCATTGATATTTTTTTCGTGGCCTTCTGTTATGTGCTGCGCGTGCTGATGGGGGCGTATGCGCTGGAGGTAGAGGTTTCGCCGTGGATCATCCTTGCTACTTTCACCCTTGCGCTGTTCCTTGGATTCGGCAAGCGCTACCATGAGATGGGTATCGCAGGATATGTTGAGTATAAACCGAATCTCAAACATTACAGCCGCGATCTGCTGGATCGGCTGGTGACGATCTCCGGTTGTGCCGCGCTGATGACCTACGCTATCTATGCCGCCGAACTTTCAGCAGAAACGGGGCATGTTGCGCTTATATATACGGTAGGCTTTGTGGCTTTTGGTCTGTTCCGTTACCTGCAATCCATACATGTGTACGGGCAGGGCGGTGAGCCGGAGAGCGTGATACTGCGCGATAAATTACAGCTGGCGAACCTTGTGTTATGGCTGGCCACGACCATGTGGATCTTGTTCTAAGGTTTCCACGCTTCGTAATCGGAGGTACTGGCGGCACGTTTTCCGCCGCGAAGTGCATGCCCGGGTGGCACATATGCACCGGTGGTGCCGGTTAAGTTCGGTAGGTGCGGTTTTTCCCATTCATGATGGTGTACGGTGCGTTCGGAAGGTGGCTTGTCCTGTGTATAGTGCAGCCAGCCGTGCCATTCAGCCGGCACTTTGGAGGGTTCGGCCATGCCTTTATACAACA
Source organism: uncultured Rickettsiales bacterium (assembly GCA_964535825.1). Classification (GTDB taxonomy): domain Bacteria; phylum Pseudomonadota; class Alphaproteobacteria; order Rickettsiales; family SXRF01; genus CAZAQK01. The sequence continues at coordinate 63,731 of CAZHUC010000005.1, read as the reverse complement.
CCCAGCGCTTTTCCCGCTTGTTCTTTGCTGCTTTGCGGCGGAAATAGCGGTTGCCGAACTGGTCATTTCCTACAACTTCGCCGAACATGGCGGTATATAAGCGGGTGGTGAGGGTCATATTTTCTCCGTAATTCCCTTATTTTATAACTACTTCCTGTATGTTTCGCAAGGCACAATTATCATGCCGGTTTTGTAACAAAATCTTAATACACCCGGGAGGTATAGTTTGCTAGCATGACCCTCACATTTAAAACATATGAGGCTATATAATGACTAAGCAACGTCCAGCAGAAGAAGGTGCGCGCATTGTAAATGATCATGCGCACGCAGAGATATCCGGTGCTGCCCCTTTAAAGCCAGCAGGTAAAATAGTAGCAGATGATGGGCATGGCCAATTCCATCAAGTAACCCCGTTAGGTGATGGAGAATTAATCGTTGAATTGCCTGCAGCGGCAGTGCCGCCTGCGGCAAGAATTGAGATATCTGGTGCAGCGCAGTCAGCGAAGCAAAGAACGCCTGGCTCATCTGCAGCAGCATATGGTGATAATTTTGAAACAAGAGTAACTGAAGGAGCAACTACAATGAGTGATACAAATAAATCTGGAGACAAGAAGCCTGCAATGACGGATCAGCAGATAGAAGAAACAAATGCAGCAATAAGGGCAGACATGGCCATACTTCGTGGTAATCATGAGTTTGCCCGCCCGGTTTCCCCCGGTGGTGAAGAACCTCCTCATTTAAGCCGCAATTTTGCAGACAGGCAGGCCAAGCCAGCAGATACTCATGCACAAGATGAACGTAATCAGCCAGGACGTCCAGGTACAGGTCACGAACTTTAATATTTTATAGTATCGAGAAAAAAGCACCCGCAACCCGGGTGCTTTTTTTATTTCTCGATCAGATGCAATTTCCTGAGCTGTATCACATTCTGTTCGGAATGTGCGCCTTCCACGGATATCCTGATGATACGGCTGCGATCATCGGCATCAATGGTGATGCGGGAGCGGATGAAAAAACGCTTGGCGCGGTTGAAGCTGGAAAAATCCGAAAAAGGCGGGGAGATATACATCCCGCTATCATATTTCCAGTTTTTCAGGCTGCTGACCACGGTCTAGTAATCCAAAAAGCTCCTGAGCTTACGGCTACGGCTTGGGTGCTTCAGTTTGCGCAGCGCCTTTGCTTCGATCTGGCGGATACGTTCGCGCGTTACCGAGAATTGCTGTCCCACTTCTTCCAGCGTGTGGTCGGTATTCATACCGATACCAAAGCGCATACGCAGCACGCGTTCCTCACGTGGGGTGAGGGAAGCGAGAATGCGTGTGGTGGTTTCGCGCAGGTTGCTTTGGATCGCAGCATCCAGCGGAAGCACCGCATTCTTATCTTCGATGAAATCACCCAGATGTGAATCTTCTTCATCACCAATTGGTGTTTCAAGCGATACTGGCTCTTTAGCGATTTTCATCACCTTGCGAACTTTATCAAGCGGCATCACAAGACGTTCTGCTAGTTCTTCCGGTGTTGGTTCGCGGCCGATCTCATGCAGCATCTGGCGTGACGTACGAACGATCTTGTTGATCGTTTCGATCATGTGCACAGGGATACGGATGGTGCGCGCCTGATCGGCGATAGAGCGGGTGATCGCCTGACGGATCCACCATGTTGCATAGGTCGAGAATTTGTAACCGCGGCGATATTCGAACTTATCCACCGCTTTCATGAGGCCGATATTACCTTCCTGAATGAGGTCAAGGAATTGCAGGCCGCGGTTGGTGTATTTTTTGGCGATAGAAATTACCAGACGCAGGTTCGCTTCGATCATTTCCTTCTTGGCGCGGTTGGTTTCGCGCTCACCTTTTTGCACCGCCATGATCATACGTTTGAACTCGCCGATATCAAGGCCTACTTCTTCGGCCATCTTGGCGATCTCGCTGCGGAGCGCTTCAATATCCGCCTTGTCTTTGGTGACAAATTCTTTCCAGCCTTTGTCGGTGCGTGCGGCGGCTTTTTTCATCCATGTAGGATCAAGTTCGCTACCGATATAGGCCTCAAGGAACAGCTTGCGGTTGATCTTGCGGCCTTCTGCAAGGCGTAGCAGGCGGCCTTCCAGCGTCATCAGTTTACGGCTGTAATCATACAGGCGCAGGATAAGACCTTCCACGCGCTGGATGGTGAAGCGCACACCCAGCATAAGTTCCACCAATTCATGGTGCAGCTTCTGGTAGGCTTTTTCATCTTCCTTGCTGTACTTGCCCTCACCGACGGATTTGTTCAGGCGCTTTTCCTGAAGGCTGCGCATCTTCTTGCTGATCTTGGCGAACTTATCGAGCGTCTCCATGATCTGCGGCTTAAGAGCGCTTTCCATAGCAAGGAGTGATACGGCATTGGCGTCTTCATCAGCATCGCTATCAGCGGCTTCGCCTTCCGCTTTGCCTTCTTCGCCTTCTTCCTCATCATCTTCATCGTCGCCGTCTTCTGCGTCTTCATCATCATCTTCTTCTTCGTCTTCATCCTCGAAGTCATCGTCATTGGCAGGAGAGGTGAGGCTGCTGCTGTCGAACATCGCACCGCCTTCGCCACCCTGGTAGGTTGCATCAAGGTCGATCACGTCACGCAGCAATAATGTGCCGGCATCAAGGTCATCGCGCCATGTGAGAATCTCTTTCATCACCAGCGGGCATTCGGTAAGCGCGGAGATAACGGTCTCGCGGCCTGCCTCGATACGTTTTGCAATCTCGATCTCGCCTTCGCGGGAGAGCAGTTCCACGTTGCCCATTTCGCGCAGGTACATGCGTACCGGATCATCCGAGCGGCCAACATTCTCTGCAGCTTCCGCCGCATCAAAACCTTCCGGGCGTTCAGCCGGATCAACCGGCGTTTCTTCTTCCACCACATTGATATCAGCAGAAGAAAGTGCGCTGATGGCAGCATCGATTACTTCCGGAGAGAATTCTTCTGCAGGCAACACAGAGTTGAGTTCGTCATAGGTAATGAAGCCGCGCGATTTACCCATCGCAAGCAGCTTGCGTACGATCGCCTGTTGCAGTTCTGCCTTGCCGCTATCTTTAGCTTCTTTTGCAGAGGATGTAGTTTTCGCTGCATCTTTAGCTTTAGCAGCAACTTTTCCTTTGGTTGCGGGTGCAGATTTAGTAGCAGCTGCTTTTGCAGCAGGTTTTTTCTTTTTATCGTCAGCTTTTTTCTTTGGCATGTTACCAGTTATTCCTTTGGCGGGCGCTTTACTTGTTATAATTTTGGTCGCCGATTTCTTGGCGGAAGCTGTAGCTTTTAGCAGCTTTTTTGGTTTAGGCGAGAGTTTCTTTGCAATAGGTTTCTTTTGTACTTTCGCAAGTTTTTTTACGGGCTTTTTTGCCACAGTTTTCTTGGCAGGTTTTTTCTTTGCCATTTTACGCGCAGGCGCTTTTGCTTTTTTTACAGGCTTAGCTTTTTTTCCGGCAGGCTTTTTCTGCTTTTGTTTTTTTGCCGGTGCGGCTTTCTTTTTTGCATTGCTTCGTGAAGCCATGTGGTGTATGTCCTTTCGCATGAAGGCAGTTGCACACATAAGAGTGCACGTTACGCCCAATTAAACACCCCGACGCATCGCAAGTGGTACGCGCCTTAAACTAGGTAGAAATAAGGCATTTTTTAATTTTTTCAATGGGTTTATTAATATTTTTAGAGGCTATCGGCCTCAGCGGGGGCAAAAGTGCGCCCAGACTGGGCTTTCTTGATGGCATGCTGGAGCTGAACCATGCGTTCCAGGGCCACTTCATCCATGGCTTTGGCCATGCTGTGCTGGAGTTCTTCCAGCTCATGCTCAAGGCGGGCGATATTGTAGGCCTTGAGGGTCTCATCCCATAGTTGACCGGCAGTTTCTTCAGCTAGATCATCACGATAGGGGAGTTTTAGTGGGGCTTTGAGCAGCGGGGCAAGCACTTCTTCAGGCAGTTCTGAGCGCAGCTGGGTCAGGAAACCCTCGCGGTCATCGGCAAATCCATGTGCCAGTGCGGACAGCATGGTATTGCGCACGGCCTGAAGCCGGATATCACGGATCTCAAGGTGGGCGACGCTATCCTCCCGCTGGCCGGAATGCAGCAAAGCGGGGAATTTTATCAGCAGCTGGAACATGGTGTGCACCAGTGTGTCTCGTACTGTAGTATTGTCCTGTGCCGCCACCCTGTCGATATGGGCGGACCTTCCGACGGATGCGCCTGTCTTTGACGATTGCGCTGATTTTTCCCAGAGTTGTTTGCGGAAATAGGCAAGGTAATGCTGGCGAACCGTCTGGTTTGTGATCTTGTCGCACAGCTGGCGGCAGGCATCTTCCAGCGCGGCGCGGCCTTCCGGCAGATCAAGGCGATATTGCGGCGCGAGTGTCTCCCATATGACCTGCGAAAGCCTGCGTGAAGAAGCGAGCACTTTCTCAAACCCTGCCTTGCCGTGACGGTTGACGTAACTGTCTGGGTCATCGCCAGCAGGCAGCATGGCAAAACGCAAACTAAAGCCCGGGGCAAGTAGCGGCAGGCAAATATCCAGTGCGCGCAACATGGCGCGTTTACCGGCGGCATCACCATCCAGGCAGATGATCGGTTCTTTTGCGACCTGCCAGAGAAGTTTCAGATGTTCGGGCGTAACGGCAGTGCCGAGTGTGGCCACCGCATAATCGATACCTGCCTGCGCACAGGAAATAACATCCATGTACCCTTCCATGACCACGGCCATATTGGCATTGCGTGCAGGTTGCTTGGCGAGGTCGAAATTGAACAGCACCTCACCTTTTCTGAAGAGCGGGGTTTCCGGTGAGTTCAGATATTTTGGCAGGTTCTTCTGTGTGTCTTTAGCGAAGAGGCGACCACCGAAGGCGATGATGTTGCCGCGTGAACTACGGATCGGGAAAATGATGCGGCCACGGAAGCGATCATACACTGTGCCTTGTTCGCTGATGCTGATAAGGCCAGCTTCTGCCTGCAGTGCTTCAGAGAAGCCAGCTTTGAGCAGGTGTTTATAAAGGGCGGTGCGATCATCCGGTGCAAGACCTGCGCGATATTGCCGCATGGTGTGTGCCTGCAAGCCGCGACGTTCAAGATATTCACGCGCCGTTGCACCGTGCGTTGCTGCGAGTTGTTGTTCGAACCATACGCATGCAGCTTCAAGCACATCATGCAATGTTTTCTCGCGTTCAACTTTTTTGGTTTCTTCGTGCGATAATTCTGGCAGTGCAATGCCAGCATCACGCGCTAAGCGCTCAATGGTTTCCGGATAGGTGAGCTTGTCGTGACGGCGGACGAATTCAATGACATCACCATGCGCGCCGCAACCGAAGCAATGATAAAAACCTTTTTCATCATTCACGGTGAACGACGGTGTTTTTTCATTGTGGAAAGGGCAGCATGCATGAAATTCGCGGCCGTGTTTTTTTATCGTGATGCGTTTACCGACCACTTCAGACACCAGCACCTGGTCTCGTAAGCGTTCAATGAAGGACGGAGGAAAGCGCATAGTCAGTTTCTGGTTTCTGGTTGATGGTTGCCGGGTAACGTAATACTACTCATTAGCAGAACCTATGACCACAGATAAATACAAAATTGCAATCCACAACCAAACGTTCCCAGTTTTTATCCGCCGGCATAAAACAGCACGAAGGATAGTGTTACGTTATCAACCATTGCGCGGTGCAATCGGACTCACTCTACCTCGATACGCAACGATCAGGCAAGGTTTAGATTTTTTAGCAAGCAAACAAGAGTGGATTGCTGGTGAAGTGTTGCAACATAGACGCAAAATAGCCTTCTGCGAAGGTGTGGCGATCCCGATCTTTGGAAATGAATATGTGTTACGGCATGTTGGTGGAAGAGGTACGGTGACACAGCAGGATAACGTATTGAATGTGCACGGAGCAGCTGAATTCATGGCGCGCCGCGTGCGTGACTGGGTAAAGCACAGTACATACGAAACAATTTCAGAATTGGCACATGAAAAGGCAAAGCAGATCGATGTGTGCATAAAAAAGATCAGCGTACGTGATACAGGATCGCACTGGGGAAGTTGTACCTCTACCGGCAGGCTTTCTTTTTCATGGAGACTGGCATTCGCGCCAAAAGAAGTGCTGGAATATGTGGTGTGTCATGAAGTTGCACATCTTGTGGAATTAAATCACAGCAAGGCATTCTGGCAGATCGTGGCGCGTCTATGCCCGCACTGGAAGGCATCACGTCGTTGGCTCAAACAACACGGGTCAGAGTTGTATCTATACGGCTCTTAGATGAGCTAATTGCCCATCAGCTTGTTCCAGAAGGATGGGCCAAGTTCAACATCATGGCCACGTCCGCCATCTTGTTGGCCGCTTAGATCTGGTTGCCATGGCAGGCGGGAAGGGACGTCAGCGGTTGGGATGCTGCGCACAGCTTCATTGGCCAGTGCAGCCGACATAAAATTACGCCAGATAGGGGCAGGTAATGTGCCGCCAGTTACTTTTTTCATGGCAGTGTTATTGTCGTTACCTACCCAGACACCAGTGGCAAGATTTGGCGTGTAACCTACGAACCATGCGTCGCGATAATCCGATGTTGTACCGGTTTTGCCCGCGGCAGGACGGCCGATCGCAGCACCGCGACCTGTGCCGGATTCCACCACGCCCATCAGCATCTGGTTCATCATGCCAACGACATCGGAGCTAAGAACAAAGCCGCTGGGGGATTCATGCTGGTAAAGTGTTGCACCCGATGTGGTTGTGATCTGGATGATACCGTGTGGTTGCACCACTGCTCCGTTGGCAGCAAGATGTGCGTATGCAGTGGTGAGTTGCAGCAGCGTTACTTCGGTTGCGCCCAGTGCGATACTTGGTACAGGATCGATCTCAGACGTGATGCCAAGGCGGTGTGCCATTTCAATGACTCGGCCACGGCCGGCATTCTCGGATACCTGCACGGCAACGGTGTTGATCGATTGCGCGACCGCTTCCTTCAGCGGGATCGTGCCTAAATATTTATGGGTGTAATTCTGCGGCTGCCATGTGCCCTTGTAAATTGGCACGGTGATGGGTTGGTCATCCACAATCGTATCGGGCGTGTAGCCCGCTTCAAGTCCTGCCAGATACACAAATAACTTGAAGGATGAGCCGGGCTGGCGCAACGCCTGGTACACACGGTTGTATTGGCTTTCTGCGTATGAACGACCACCGATCATGGCGCGTACTGCGCCATCAGGCGTCATGGCAACAAGCGCAGCCTGTGAGGCATTATATTTTTCGCTTTCCGTATTCATGATATCGTTGATGGCTTTCTCCCCGGCGAGCTGCATCTGCGGATCGAGCGTGGTGATAACGACCAGATCCTCTTCCACATTCCCGATGAATTCCGGGATCTGGTCCATGATCCAGTCAGCAAAATACAGATTGCTTTGCGCGGTATAGGCTTTCTTCTCTGTTGTATTATAAAGCTCGGCAATGGCTCTCTCGGTTTGTTCTTTGTCGAGATAATCGGCTTCACGCATATTGACCAGAACCTGTTCCGCGCGTTTGCGTGAAAGTTCAATATTCGCGGTGGGTGCGAATCGGGAAGGGGCTTTCAGCAGGCCGGCGATAATGGCTGACTCAGACAACGTCATGTCTTTAGCGCTTTTGTTGAAGTAGCGGCGCGCCGCAGCATCCACACCATAGTTACCCGCGCCGAGATAAACACGGTTCAGGTAAATGCTCATGATCTGTTCTTTGGTGAAGCGGTACTCAAGCTTGAATGCGAGCAGCATTTCACGGACCTTACGAAGCAGTGAGCGTTCTGGTGTCAGGAATACGTTCTTGGCCACTTGTTGTGTGATGGTACTGCCACCTTGCACCACGCGGCCAGCGCGGAAGTTCGCGACGGATGCGCGCAAAAGACCGATGGGATCGATACCAAAATGATAGAAGAAATTGCGATCTTCTGTGGCGATTACCGCATCGACCAGTGAGGCTGGTAATTCGTTGAATGAGGTAAAATCACCATAAATATCACCAAAACTTCCGATCACTTCGCCATTCTCGGATTTAAGCAGGATGCTCTGGTTGCGGGTGAATTTGTCCAGATCATCAATGCTTGGCAGTGTGATAAAGAAACCAAACAGAATCAAGCATCCGACGAAGGCGGTGCGTCTGGTGTATTTATGAAGCAGTAACTTGACGAGAAGCTTTCTTTTTCGCGGGCGTGGGCGTGCTGCTTTGCGTTCGCCGCTACCGCGTGCGCCGGATTCGAGCTTTGGTGTATTTCTGCGTGTATGCGGCGAGCCACTGCTTCTCTTGCGGCGTTTGCCTTTAAATAGTTTGCGCAGTTTCTTTGTGATCTTCATTCCTTGGCATCCTTATTGCGCAGAACATAATGTAATTTGCGGACCGCAAGTTTTGCTGCTTCCTCGCGCGCGGTGTTCGGTGCAGCGATGATTGATGCTTCTGTGAGTGTGGCCGGATCAAAAGCAGTTACCTTCATGCTGCCGCCAATGATCGTGTACTCAATGATATATCTGTCATTACCATCGCTCATTAATCTTCTGCACTAGCAGCCTCATTGCCACCGAGTCTCTGGATGCGCAACCGGGTAATTTGTGTGGCATCTTTCTCAAGCACTGTGAAGCGGAAATCGCCGATGTCATGGGACTCACCGACAGCAGGTATTGCTTCTGCCTCGTGCAACAACAGGCCGGCTACGGTTGCGGCTTCATCGTCTGGAAGATCCCAGTCAAGGTGGCGGTTCAGGTCGCGCACTGTAACGCTGCCTTCCACCAGGTAGGTATCCGCACCGGCGGGGAGAATGTCATTGTAGGATTCATCGTGTTCGTCATCGATGTCGCCTACGATCTCTTCAATGATGTCTTCAAGGGTGACGATACCTTCCCATGTGCCATACTCATCCACCACGAACGCGAAATGCTGACGTTTGCTACGGAAGGCAAGCAGCTGGTCACGCAGGGATGTGGTTTCCGGAATGAACCACGGCTTGTGACAGATGGTAAGGATATTGTTGCTGGTGAGTTCGCCCTGATATTCATTGATGACCTTGATCAGGTTCTTCACATGCAACAGGCCGATGATGTTGTCCGGCTGCCCGCGCCATAGCGGAATACGGCTATGCATGGTACTTACCGCCTGATGGATGAGTTCCTGTGGTGGCAGGTCAGCATTGATGGTCTCTACCTGCTTGCGGTGCACCATGATGGAATCCACTTCCACATCATTCAGGTCAAGGATACTGCCAAGCATATCCCTATCCTGTTTGATCATCTGGCCTTCGCGGTGGTGCAGTTCGATCGTGCCGCGGATAACATCGGTGGCGGAAATAAGCGTGTTGCTGCGCGTAATATCCACGCCGAATAATTTGAGCACCATATGGATAAAGAGCTGTATCAGGCGTGTGATGGGATAGAGCAGTTTCACCAGCACGGAAAGAATGGGTGAAAGCGCCAGTGATACGCGTTCGGCATTTTGTATGGCGTAGGTCTTTGGCAGTACTTCTGTAAAGACCACCACCATCAGTGTCATCAGGATGGTCACCATCACAAGGCCGCCCTCGCTGCCAAAAAGCTGGATCGATACGGACGTGGCAAGTGCAGAGGCGGCGATATTTACGGCGTTATTGCCCAGAAGGATCGTGCCGATGAGTGATTCCTTGTTGCGGCGCAGGCGGCTTACGATACGGGCGCGTTTGTTGCCATCCACCACCAGCTGGTAGATACGGGCACGGGATACGGCGGTAAGTGCGGTTTCAGACGCGGAGAAGAACGCAGAAAGCAGCAGGAAGAACGCGATGGTCAGGCCGTAATAGAGCAATTCATATTCGCCGGTCATAGGGCTCTCTTCATGATAAAGTCGTCCATGATGAACCCGTCGCCAATATCGAGTGCATCCAGGGAATCAATGGTAAACCCATGTTTGAAATAAAAATTGATAGCCTTGAGATTCTTACGGTTCACACGCAGCATCAGTTGCTTCGGTTTGAGAGTGGTAATGCAGTGGGCCAGTAATGCAAAACCCAGGCCAGCACGCTGCAAGTGATTATCTATATAGAGTTTATCGATAAAACAGACATTCCCTGGGCGGTTTTCCACTGCCATGTATCCTGTGAGTACATTGTCGTGATGCAACAACCAAAGGTTACGTTTTTTATCAGCAAGTTGCGAGGAAAATACCTCAGGTGAGGCGACGCGCGGCAACATGAATTCGATCTGCTCGGCGGTAACGATCTCCGGCACATAATGCTCGCGCCAGATGCGCTGTGCCAGTTTGCTTACGGCACCCACATCGTCAGGCTGCATATCACGGATAACAGGTGCGCTTGTTCGCGCAGGTTGGGCTTGGTGCAACATAGGCGCGCCATGTTACACGTTTGCACACGCCTCCACAAGTGTCTGGCGTATGGCGTCCATATCTGGGGCGGATTCAATAAAAGCCTTTCCAATTCCGAGGCTTAGTATGAATGTTGGCGTGCCGGCCGTGGTCTTTTTGTCATGTGCAAAGTGCGCCATGATCTTTTCGGTGTTCCAGGCATGTCCTTTGGGCAGGGACGTGGGGAGCTGGGTCTTCTTGTAATGTGCCAACACTCGGCCATAGTCTGACTGCGGACATTTGTTCATGATAACAGAAGCGCGGAGTGCAAACAGCATACCGATGGCGACCGCCTCGCCATGCAGAAGCGCATCGCCCATGCCGGTTTCCGCCTCAAGCGCGTGGGCAAAGGTGTGGCCAAAATTCAGGAGTGCACGCCGCTTGTGTTCTTTTTCATCTTCTGCCACGATGGTAGCTTTTGCCTTACAACTCGTTACGATACCTTGTGTGGTCGCGTTCGCATCACCGGCTAAAATCTTTTCCCCATTCTGTTCCAGCCATGCGAAGAATGCGGCGTCACCGATCAGGCCATATTTCAGCATCTCAGCGTAACCAGCTTTGAGTTCACGCGCGGGCAGGGTGCTAAGAGTTGCAACATCGGTCAGCACCAGCGATGGCTGGTGGAAGCTGCCAATTAAATTTTTTCCATATTGCGAGTTGATGGCTGTTTTGCCACCTACGGAGCTATCCACTTGCGCTAACAGGCTGGTTGGAATCTGTATGAACGGTACGCCGCGCAACAACACACTGGCGGCGAATCCTGCGAGATCTCCCACCATGCCGCCACCTAAGGCGATGATTGTGGTCTTGCGGTCAGGTGCTTGTGACAACAGGTCTTCAAGCAACTCACCGAATTGCTGGATGCTTTTGCTTTGTTCACCCGCTGGCACGATAACCGAACGATATTGTATCTTTGCTGCTTCCAACGCGTTGCTGATGCGGTGCAGCCAGAAGCGGGCCACCTGATTGTCGCTGATGATGATGGCGCGGCGTGCGGACAGGTGCGGGGCAAGCAGTTCGCCAGCACTAGCGAGCAGGTTCTCTCCCACCATGATATCGTAACTATGTGCGCCAAGCGCTACATGTATCTTTTCAGCCATCGATCTTTTCTTTCAGTGCGGCAAGCACGCGTTGCACTACAGCTTCGTGTGCACCGTCATTGCTGTCAATAACGATGTTGGCCTGTGCATAGGTAGGGTAGCGTTCATCCATTAATTTGCCGAGTATTTCACTTTTGTCACCGGTCTTGAGCAGTGGCCTCGTATCGCGCCTTGATACGCGCTCTACTAACACAGGCAGGTCAGCCTTCAGCCAGACCGACCAGCTATTCTCAAGAATGGCCGTGCGTATCTCGGGATTCATGAACGCGCCACCACCTGTTGCGATCACTTGTGGTGCGCCGGTGATCAGGCGCAGCAGCACGCGTTTTTCGACATCGCGGAATATCTCTTCGCCGTAAATGGCAAAGATATCGGCGATGCTGCACCCAGCGGCTTCTACGATCTCGTGATCGGAATCCACGAATTCAAGGCCAAGTGCATGGGCAAGCCTGCGGCCAATGGTGGTTTTGCCCGCACCCATCAGCCCTACCAACACAACAGGTTTGGTAAGCTGTAAGGATTTTTGGGATGTTTGTTCGCTCATGGATTGACTTATAAACTGTTCGATATACGATTAAACCACGTTAGCCACGAAGGAAATAGTAAAAATGCATCATCATCGTATCAGTAAACGTCGTTCCATTGCCGCGCCACTTGTGGCTGTTCTTGTCGCCGTTGCCCTTGTGTGCGTCGGCGCTGCGCTGTTCATTGACCTGAAGCCTTCGCAGCAGCTGGTTGAAAAGGAGCTTGATGCCAAAGCGTTCCTCGCAGCACAGCAGTAATCAGGAAGCGACCAGCCAGATAGAACAATTCATTGAAATGATGTTGGCAGAGCGTGGGGCGTCTGTGAACACGGCGGCCGCTTACCAGCGGGATCTAAACGATTTTTCCACCTATGTAACGGCAAAGAAGCACAACATCACAACGCTTTCCCGTGAGGTGGTCGAAGATTTTATGGCTCTTATGTCCAAGAATGGCATGTCACCCCAGACCGTGGCGCGGAAACTCTCTGCCATTCGCCAGTTCTACCAGTTCTTATATACAGAGAAGATACGCGCCGATAACCCCACTGCCACGCTGGAAACCCCGCGCCTTGCCAAATCCCTGCCCAGTACGCTGAGTGCCAAGGATATCATGGCGCTCATCGAGGCAGCAAAATCTGATGCATCGCCGAAGGGAGCGCGGCTTTCTGCCATGCTTGAGCTGATGTATGGGGCAGGGCTGCGCGTGTCAGAACTGGTGTCGCTTAAACTTTCAGCGTTGCAGATCAAAGAGGGAGGCAAGCAGGTGAGCGCGGATTTCCTGATCGTACGCGGCAAGGGCAATAAGGAACGCATGGTGCCGGTGAATAGCAATACACGGCAGGCACTCTCAAAATATCTGGAAGTGCGGCATGTGTTTATTGGAGGCTCAGACCCCGAATCAAAAAATGTAGCAAAGAAGAAAAATGCCGCCACTCAGAAACCACCGACCAGCCTGTACCTCTTTCCATATCATCGCGCAGAAGGCTATATCACCCGCCAGCAATTCGGTGTGATGCTCAAGGAGCTGGCGGTGAAGGCGGGGATAAACCCTGAGAAAATATCACCACATACACTGCGTCATTCATTCGCTACGCATCTGCTTTCCGGCGGGGCTGACCTGCGCGTGATACAGGAGTTGCTCGGACATTCCGATATTTCTACCACTCAAATATATACGCATGTGGCGAACAGTCAGCTGACCAAACTGGTGAATGACAAACACCCGCTGAGTAAGAAGAAGTGATCAGACCTGTTGTCCGCGCTGTGCGGTATCACTACGTGCTTGCAGTGCATCTGTGTGCTTGGTCTGCAGGGGATGGTCACTCACCCACTGTTTGGCATTTTCGATGACAATTTTCAGATCATCAAGCATTCTCGGTTCGAATGTAACCGGGCTTTGATATGTACCGCCCATAGCGCCCATTTTTGCACCAAGCATGATACGGTACACGGGTGGCTCGTCGCCAGCGGTACAAACATAAACCCTTGCGATGACATCACCGGCTGTTGCCTGATGTACTTCTATGTTGCGTGTCTCTCTCATGCCAACCCCTAAGTTCTAATAAAAATTAACGACACAGCCTAGCAATCCACTCGCATCTGTCAAGAATACCAATAAGCGCATGAAAAAAGGCGGGGATTTGTCCCCGCCTTTTTGCATTAAAGCTGTTAGTTCTTAGCTACAGCCGGAAGTTGAACCGCAGGTATCGCACTTCATGCACGTACCATTGCGCACCAGTGTGAACATCGCACACTCGGTGCAGGCATCGCCTTCATAGCCTTTGGCTTTGGCCATGCGGATCTTCTCGCGCAGTGCTTCCTTCTCGTTCGACTGCACGGAAACACCTACCTGCACGGTCACACCTTCATTGTGTGGCACATAGGCTTTTGCGGCGGTCTTGATCTGCACGCCGTCTTCGTCAGCGGCCAGTGCAAGATTGCCGATGGCAGATGAGTTGGCATTAGATACGATCAGCTTTGGCATCTTGCCGCGCACGAAGCCGTTGCTGGTCGCCATGCTGAACAGGTGAGGCAGCTCTGGTTCATCGCTTTCGCGGGTGGAATCGCCTTCGCCACGGCCGATGGAATCAGAACGCATATCGCCCAGATCCACATGACCAAGATCATCGCGGCCGAGGTAAGAGATGGCAAGCTCACGGAAGATGTAATCCAGGATGGAGGTAGACATCTTGATGGTCTCGTTGCCTTCCACCATGCCGGATGGTTCAAAGCGTGTGAAGGTGAATGCATCCACGAACTCATCCAGCGGTACACCATATTGCAGGCCGATGGACACAGCGATCGCGAAATTGTTCATGAGTGAACGGAAGGCAGCACCTTCTTTATGCATATCCACGAAGATCTCACCCAAGCGACCATCTTCATATTCGCCGGTACGCAGATATACTTTGTGGCCACCCACAGCCGCCTTCTGGGTATAACCCTTGCGGCGTTCTGGCAGGCGTTCGCGTTCGGTGGCGCGAATGATACGCTCTACAATGCGCTCTGCCACTTTACCTGGCTGGCGCAGTGCTTGCGTTTCACTGTGCTTCACATCTTCTTCTTCATCTGCAAGTTCTGCAGCGATAGCAGCGTTAAGCGGCTGGCTCAGTTTCGAACCATCACGATAGAGCGCGTTGGCTTTGAGGCAGAGCTTCCACGACAGCAGGTACGCGTCTTTGCATTCTTCCACCGTTGCCGAATTTGGCATGTTGATGGTTTTGGAGATCGCACCAGAGATGTATGGCTGTACCGCTGCCATCATATGGATATGGCTTTTTGCAGACAGGAAACGCTTGCCTTTCTTGCCGCACGGATTCGCGCAGTCGAATACTGCAAGATGTTCTTCGCGGAGGTGAGGTGCACCTTCTACTGTCATCGTGCCACAGCAATATTCGTTCGCGGCTTCGACATCAGCTTTGGAGAAGCCGAGAGAAGCGAGCATATCGAAGGTGAAATCATTCAGCTGTGCATCGGTGAGTTTAAGTTTGTTCTTGCAGAACTCTTCACCGAGTGACCATTTGTTGAACGCGAATTTGATCTCGAATGCAGAAGCCAGAGCCTTTTCGATCTTGGCTAATGTTTCGTCATCAAAGCCTTTAGCACGAAGTGCTGCATGGTTCACACCCGGTGCATCTTTCAATGTGCCACGGCCCACGGCATAATCCGTGATCTCCTTAATTTGCTTTGGTGTGTAGCCAAGGAATTTCAGGCCTTCAGGTACTTGCTGGTTGATGATCTTGAAGTAACCGCCACCGGCAAGTTTCTTGAATTTCACCATGGCAAAATCTGGCTCGATACCGGTGGTATCGCAATCCATGACCAGGCCGATAGTGCCGGTCGGTGCAATGCAGGTCGCCTGCGCGTTGCGGTAACCGTATTTCTCACCAAGCATCAGGGCATTGTCCCATGCTTTCTTGGCGGCTTTCACCAGTGCACTGTCCGGGCAGTTCGGAATGTCCAGCGGCACAGGCAGTATAGACAGGCCTTCATAGCCAGCATCTTCGCCCAGTGCAGCACGGCGATGGTTGCGCATCACGCGCTGCATGTGCTCTTTATTCTCGCTGTAGCGTGAGAACGCACCGAGTTCTTTGGCCATCTCGGCAGAGGTGGCATATGATACACCGGTCATGATCGCAGAGATCGCACCCGCGATCGCGCGGCCTTCGTCGCTGTCATAAGCAACACCGGTCGCCATGAGTAGGCCACCGATATTGGCATATCCCAGACCCAGCGTGCGGAACTCATAAGAGAGTTTTGCAATTTCCTTGGATGGGAACTGTGCCATAGCTACAGAGATCTCAAGTACGATCGTCCATAAACGCGTGGCGTATTCAAAGCTCTTTATATCAAAGCTGCCGCCATCGGTTTTGAATTTGAGCAGGTTGATGGAGGCAAGGTTACATGCCGTGTCATCAAGGAACATATATTCCGAGCATGGGTTGGATGCATTGATGCGGCCAGACGCCAGGCAGGTATGCCATTCATTCACCGTGGTATCATATTGCAATCCGGGATCGGCGCATGCCCATGCGGCATAGCCAATGCTTTCCCACAGGTCGCGTGCGCGCACTTCTTTGGTAACCTTGCCGCTTTTGCGCGACAGCAGATACCATGGTTTGTCATGCTCCACAGCTTCCAGGAACTCGTTGGTGATACGTACAGAGTTGTTGGAGTTCTGACCAGATACAGTGAGGTAAGCTTCAGAATCCCAGTCTGTATCGTATTCAGGGAACTCAATATTGCTGTAGCCCTGTTTGGCGAACTGCACCACGCGCTGTATATAATTGTCTGGCACGAGTGCTTTGTGCGCGTCGCGCATTGCCTGTTTGAGCACAGGATTATCAGAAGGGTTGAAGCGTGATTCGCTCTCTCCCGTCTGGCAAGCCTTCATGATGGCTTTTAAGTGCTTGCTGCATACTTTCGAGCCGGTTACGATCGCGGCCACTTTCTGCTCTTCCAGTACTTTCCAGTTGATGAATTCTTCAATATCCGGATGGTCGATATTCACCACCACCATTTTGGCTGCGCGACGAGTCGTACCACCGGATTTGATAGCGCCAGCTGCGCGATCACCGATCTTCAGGAAGCTCATCAGACCAGAGGATTTGCCGCCGCCAGAAAGACGTTCGCCATTGCCGCGCAGGTCAGAGAAGTTCGAACCCGTGCCGGAACCATATTTGAACAAGCGGGCTTCACGTTCCCACAGATTCATGATGCCGCCTTCATTCACCAGATCATCTTTAACACTCTGGATGAAGCAGGCATGGGGTTGCGGCCGTTCATACGCACTTTGTGATTTGGTGAGTTGTTGTGTGTCAGGGTCTACATAGAAATGTCCCTGGCTTGGACCATCAATGCCATACGCCCAGTGCAGGCCGGTGTTGAACCATTGTGGAGAATTCGGTGCTGCCATCTGTGAAGCGAGCATGAAGCGCATTTCATCGAAGAAGGTTTTGGCGTCGTCTTCCTTATCGAAATAACCACCTTTCCAGCCCCAGTAGGTCCATGCACCGGCGAGACGATCGAACACTTGTTTAGAAGATATTTCACCTACATTACGTTCGGCTTCTGGCAGTTTCGCGAGTGCCGCTTCATCGGGCACGCTGCGCCACAGCCATGAAGGAACAGAATTCTCTTCAACTTTTTTGAGCTTTGCAGCGACACCCGCTTTGCGGAAATATTTCTGCGCCAATACGTCGGTTGCCACCTGTGACCAATGCTCTGGCACTTCCGTGCCGAGGGCTTCGAATACGGCAGAACCGTCGGGGTTTTTCATGACCACGTCGGTTTTTTTGAAGGTAATGGCGTCGTATGCGCCCTGGCTGGCTTTGGTGAAATGTCTTTCAATACGCATTGGGAGTCCCCCTGTTAGACTATTATATAGTGTTTTTTATAGCATTCTGTAGTGGAAAGTTGTGGTTCTGCGCCGAAAATCTTGTGTTTTCTAACGCATTCCGCAATCGGTTACTTATCTCTGACGGATGAATCCCAATCTAAACATTACAAAAATGTAATGCAACTATATATTGTGCTTGACACGCATTTTTATACTATATGCTGTGGATATGTCACATTTTGATACCCTGTGAAACCTGTGGATAACTATCTAACCAGTTGAATGGCTTATAAAGAAAAAAGTAAAACATTGGGGGTAAAATACTCGCTCACATTGTCATGAAACCTTAATGTGCCAAACGGGTTAAAAGTAAGTAGCCTGACTATAGAATAATAAAAGGGCAGAAAACATGGAAGAGCATCGTAGAGTAAAGATACACAATAAGTTGTCAGCGCTTTGCAAATCTACAGGGGCAAGTGATACAGTAGACGCTAGTTGTCATCATGTGCTTGGCGCGTTGATGGAGGGTATGCGAACAGGCAGAATGCTCTCAAAATATGCGAATCGGGATTATTCCATGCTCTTGCAGGAAGTAGGCCTTTCAAGGCATGCGTCAGACGAGATGGCGCGGTTACTGCGCGATTATAATGACCATCTCCATTCTGCTGTGGGGCTAAAACCATAGGTTGTTGCTGTAAGAGGTAGGTGCGGGCAGAAAAGATTGACCTTATTCCTCCACATCATCACAGAACTGGCACTGCCTGCCTTCTATATATAGTGGGTGTTTTTTATCTTCTTCGGTAACGGGCAGGCCGCAGTTCGGGCACATCACGGCAGCAGTGGTGGGGACAAGCCCGTGACCGACGGCGACTCGCTCATCGAATACAAAACACTCGCCCTGCCATTTGCTTTGCTCTGGCGGTATCTCTTCCAGATATTTTAAGATGCCGCCTTTGAGATGATACACATCTTCGAAGCCTTCCTGCTTCATCCATGCGGTAAATTTTTCGCAGCGTATGCCACCAGTGCAGAAGGTGGCCACCTTCTTATACTTCTTCGGGTCAAAATTCTCGCGCACAAACGCAGGAAGCTCTTTGAATACGCGGGTATCCGGATCGATAGCGCCTTCGAACGTGCCAAGATGGGTTTCGTAACGGTTGCGTGTGTCCAGCACTAATACATCCGGCTGCGAGATCAGATCGTTCCAGTCTTTCGGCTCAACATATTTTCCCACATGTTCGCGGCTTACTTTCTCGCCGATAGAAATGGTCTCGCGCTTTAAGCGCACCTTGGCACGGCCGAAGGGCTGGCGTGTGTAGAAACTTTCCTTGTGTTCAAAATCACTCTTCGCCACTTCGCGCTTTAAGTAATCCAGTATGTGGTCGATATCTTCGCGCGTGCCAGAGATCGTGCCGTTGAATCCTTCCGAGGCGATGAGGAGTGACCCCTTGATATTATGTTTGATGAATTCAGCAAGGATCGCATCCCGGCGTTTTTCAAAATCCGGGAAGTCAAAGAAGTGATACAGTGCAGCGACCACATAGGTCGTGGGTTCAGCGTTATTCATCGTCATTTAGAAAATAGTAGTTTTATCCGAAAGACTTATTATACTAGGCAGGCGTCACACTCAACCCACGAGTTAAGTCAACTTTATGGCCATAGAATTCAATCCAAACGGTATTCGCCCGGCTTCGGGACGTCCAGCAAACGCCCGCAGACAGCCCCAGACATCATCTGGCACGCCGGCTAAACCTAAAGAAAAGGCCCATCTCAACTATATACCAGCCCCGGAAAGCCTGCGTACGGTGATTGCCAGTGCTTTAGATGCCCTACGCCGCGGGGTGACGTGGGATAGGGGTAGTATCCTGAATTTGCTGGTTTAAGTCATAGTCGACAGCCTCGCCTCTATAGTGTACACACGACGTGTGAACAACCGTTAGAGACCCAATATGCCACTTAATTACGAAGACCCACTTCTCCTTGATACGCAACTGACTGATGAAGAGCGTATGGTGCGTGACTCCACTCGTGCCTATGCCCGCGATAAACTCATGTCACGCATTCTGGAAGCGAACCGCCATGAGAAGTTCGATAAGAAGATCATGCGCGAGATGGGTGAGCTCGGCCTGTTCGGTGCAACCATTAAAGGCTATGGCTGTGCCGGCGTGTCGCATGTGGCGTATGGCCTTATCTGTAAAGAAGTGGAATGGGTGGATTCTGGGTATCGCTCGGCACTTTCTGTTCAGTCCGCGCTCGTCATGCATCCTATTTATACATGGGGCTCTGAAGCGCAGAAAGAAAAATACCTGCCGAAACTGGCAACCGGTGAATTGATCGGCTGCTTCGGCCTGACCGAGCCAGACCACGGTTCTGACCCCGGCAGTATGATAACCCGCGCCGAAAAAACCAAAGGTGGTTTCACCCTGAACGGTGCAAAGAACTGGATCACCAATTCTCCGATCGCCGATGTGTTCGTGGTATGGGCAAAGCTTGATGGTGAGATCCGCGGCTTCATTCTGGAAAAAGGCATGAAGGGGCTGACCGCACCGAAGATCGAAGGAAAATTTTCACTGCGTGCATCAGAGACCGGTATGATCTCCATGCAGGATGTGTTTGTGCCGGAAGAAAATATCTTCCCTGAGGTGAGGGGGCTTAAAGGGCCATTTAGTTGCCTGAATAAAGCGCGGTACGGTATTGGCTGGGGCGCGCTCGGTGCTGCAGAATTCTGCTATGAAGCGGCGCGCAACTACACGCTGGAGCGCAAACAATTCGGCCGGCCACTAGCAGCCAACCAGCTTATCCAGAAGAAACTTGCTGACATGATGGTGGATATAGCACTCGGTGTGCAGGCATGTTACCGCGTTGGCCGACTCATCGATGACAATAATTACGTTCCCGAAATGATCTCTATCGTGAAGCGCAATTCTGCTGGTAAGGCACTTAAGATCGCGCGCACTGCGCGTGATATGCATGGCGGCAACGGCGTGGCAGATGAATACCACGTCATTCGCCATGTCATGAATTTAGAAAGTGTGAATACATACGAAGGCACGCACGATATTCACGCGCTTATTCTGGGGCGTGCGATCACTGGCATTCAAGCATTTTCAGGAGGCTGAACGTTATGAGTACCGAACCTATGAACCCGAATCTCAAATGGATGTACGCTATCTACGGCATATTCTTGGCCGGATTGGTCGTACAATTTGCACCGCTGCTCGCATTGATATTGGCAGTGATAAAACGCAAATCCATGCAGGGGACAGTGTATGAATCCCACATCACATGGATCATATATACCTTTGTGTATGGTTTCCTCGCAGGTCTGGCATTCGCACTTCTTGGTACATTGTTCGGGATGCAGCTGATCCATACCGATGTGATGCGCTTGTTGATGTTCGGATGGATGCTCTACAGGTTAGGCAAGGGCGGTATGCGCCTGCGTGATGGCAAGCCGGTTGAACAGCCGAAGGCGATCATTTGAAACCGCTACTCATTCTGTTAGCGGCAACACTCGTATTCATGGGTGGTATTTTCTATTATCTGAATTACTACCCACCGAATATGCTGAAAAATCGTACGCAGGAAGCGCTGGATGCGTTCGCAGCAAGTGTTGCCACTAAAGACCGCACCAAGGTAACTGAATCGCTCAGGGCGTTACTGACCGATGATGCAAAGATCCAGCTGAACATATCTTTCTTTAGCATGGTTAAGACCAATGTGAATAAACCCGTCACGCAGGATTTTACCAAAGAGACCTTCATAAACTTCATCGACAATACTTTGTATCCTCTCACGGATTACAGCTACACACCGACGCTTGAAACCTTCACGCTTGCTGATGATGCACAAACCGCAGCCGTGACATTTACCTCAAAACAATGGGCAGATGGTGCATCGCTCTTCGGCGGGGTTTCCGTTGATATGCGCACCAGCGCGGATGCGACCTGCGAAGGGCAGGTGCGTTTTACGGGCGATAATACGCAGCTTGTGCAGGCAACATGCAGTATGACGCTGCGCACCGTGCCTAAGCCCGGGCAGGCGCACAAGATACAAAGCTCCGCCGATGCGATGCGCGAATATCTGCAGAAATAGTTAGCCTGCTTCTTTGATGGAAGTCTGATCGCTGTGGAACTGTTCCAGCCAGTCGGTGGCGGCTTGTACGCCCATATCATGCACATGCACAAGGAAGTTCCATTCTGCATTCAGTTTGCTGGCGCGCCCAAGGCTTGAGAGCATTTCCTGTGCTTCGATGGTGTGTAGAGTGATCGGTTTGCGATCCGACTTGCCTGCCTGAATCAGGCGATTGTGAAGTTCAAGATTTTGTATCTCAAGTTGCATGATAGAGCTAAAGCTCAGCTCCATGGCCCGATCTAAAATATCTGTCGCTGCTGTTGGCACATCCTCGATACGGTTTTGGTGCACTTTTACCAACACGATGTCGGAAATGCTCTTATCTTTAATGAGTGGTGCAAGCGATGGACAACCGGAGAAACTGCCATCCCAGTATGGCTCTCCGTCTACTTCTGCTGTTTTGAAAATGAATGGCAAGCAGGCCGATGCCATCACAGCATCCAGCGAAACATTGTTGGCGTCGAACACAACATTCTCACCCGTGCGTGCGTGGGTGGCGTTGATATAAAGGCGCACAGGACTTTCTTTACGCAACATATCAAAGTCTATCATTTCTTCCAGAATGCCGCGCACCGGATTGATGTCGAAGAGGTTGAACTGCGATGGCGAAAATACCTTCGTAAGATAATCAAGCGCCATGGAAGAGGCAGACATATCAATGCCGGCATGGCTTAAGAATTCATCCACCACATTGACACGCAGTGGCAACATGCTTGCCGCCACACTTACTTTTTTCCAGAATGCCTGAAGCAATGCGCGGGCATTGTCCCTGCCACCATCATGCAGGCCTTGTGCAAGCACACAGGCGAGAACTGCTCCGCCGCTGGTGGCGCTGATAGCATCTATCTCAACCCGTTCGTCCAGTAGCAGCTGGTCGATCGCTCCCCAGCTGAAAGCAGTGTGTGCACCACCACCATGCAGGGCTAAAGCGATCTTTTGTGTGGAAGATATTTTAGGCATCAAACCTCCTGACTATCGCAGGATTAGATTATCTCAGATATTTACTCCCCCGTAAAGACGGGTTTGCGTTTTTCATTGAACGCATTGATGCCTTCATGACGATCTTTGCTGCGAAGCAGCATATTGTAGTGCTGCAATTCATTTGCAAGCGCATCATGCAGTGACAAACCACTGCATTCCTTCGCCGCTTTTTTGATGGCTTTGACAGCAAGCGGTGCGTTGCCTGCGATCAGTGTTGCAGTATGCAAAACATCGTCCATCAGTGTTTCATTCTTGCACAGATGGTTTATCACACCCAGTGCGTGTGCTTCCTCTGCACTGAATATTTTTCCGGTATATAAAAGTTCCCTGGCGCGTGCCTCACCGATGCGGCGGATCAATTGTGCACTGCCACCAAGTCCCGGCATGATACCAAGCGTTACTTCGGTGAGGCCGAATTTTGCAGATTCGGCGGCATAGATGAAATCACAGGCCAGTGCCAGCTCAAGACCACCACCCATGGCTGCACCATTAACCGCAGCAATGATGGGCAGAGGGTAAGCAAGTATCGCGCGTAGTGCACTCTCGAAAGCGGCATGCTGGTCGTGCCACTGCGCCTCATTCATGCCTTTGCGTTCCTTGAGATCTGCTCCGGCACAAAAATGTTTGCCTGCGCCAGAAATAATGACAACCCGTGTGGTCTTGCTCTCGAGCGTGGCGAAAATATCCTTAAGTTCCAGACCCATCTGCCCATTTAGCGCGTTGGCGCTATCCGGTCTGTTCAGCGTGATAGCGGCTATTGCCTGGTGCGGGAAGGTGAGGGTTACGGTCTCATATGCCATAGGGCGCAAAAATACTTGATTCCTCACAATAAAACCACTAATTATTCAACCCCCCGAAACAACATACAGCAATGCGGGGGTTAAGGAGAATTTCATGACACTGCCACTAATGCCTAAAGCAACCGCCGTATGGCTTGTTGAAAACACCGCTCTTGGCTTCGACCAGATCGCAGAATTCTGCGGTATGCATCCGCTTGAAGTGCAGGGGATCGCTGATGGTGAAGTATCAGGTGGCATCCGTGGCCTTGACCCGCTTGCGAACGGTCAGTTGACCGCAGATGAAATTAAACGCTGCGAGAGTGATCCTTCAGCGAAACTCCAGATCAGCGGTACAGCAAAACAGTATATCAGTGGCAAATCAAAGGGTGCGCGCTATACCCCGGTGGCCCGCCGTCAGGATAAGCCAGATGCGATCGCATGGTTGATCAAGCACTTCCCTGCCATGACTGATGCGCAGATTGTAAAGCTCATAGGTACTACCAAGAACACCATTGAGGCTGTTCGTACCAAAAGCCACTGGAATTCCGGCAATATTAAGCCACGCGATCCAGTGCTGCTCGGCCTTTGCTCACAGACGCATCTGGATGCAGCCACCGCAGGTTTCAAGCAGGTGGATGATAAAGAAGCGTCTGCCTAACTGATTTATAATGGATTTCCGGTTTTGGTAACCATTTGGTAACTATTATTCTGTAGCATATCTCCTTAATATTCGTAAAAAGCAATATGTAGTGTTGCTTATTGGGACGAGTTTTATTTAAGAAGGGTAAATCCTTTCATTTTTGGAGAGTATGTATATGAAATCTACCCAGCGTAATTCTTCTAATAAGAAGGGTTTTACACTTATCGAGTTATCGATCGTGCTCGTGATCATCGGCCTTATCGTAGGCGGTGTTCTCGTTGGGCAGGATCTTATCAAAGCGGCAGAAATTCGTGCAACGGTGAGCCAGTTTGAAAAGCTCAACGCTGCAGTGAACACGTTCCGCTCAAAATATAACGGTATCCCGGGTGACCTTGCGGCTACCACCGCAACCGCATTCGGTCTGTTCTCAACCGGTATGACCGGCGGCGATGGTCTTGGCGATGGCGACAGCCTTGTTGAAGGTGCAGCCAGTGCGGCAGTGAATCTTGGTGATTCCATTGTATTCTGGCGTCATTTATCTGACACCACCCTGGTGGAAGGCAGCTTCGGTGGCCAGATGGCATCCGGTGGTGCCGCGAACGCTGACCTTACCTCTGCTACCGCCCAGAACTACTTCCTGCCTGCAAAGATCGGCCGCGGTAACTTTTTCACCGTGAACCAGAACGCCGGTGTGAACTACTATCTGGTGTCTGGTATCAGTGCAGTGACCGCTGCAACAGGCGCAACCACCTACACCACGGTGCTTACCCCGGTTGAATCGTACAACATCGATTCCAAGCTGGATGATGGTGCGCCGAACACCGGTATCGTACTGGCGCGTGGCACGACCACACCGTTCTCTCCGGTAGCAACCTCCCAGGCTAGCTGGCTGGCTTCACCAACTGCTGAATGTATGACCGGCGGCGGTGCAGCGACAGCATCGACCACCACCTATAACCGCGGTGCAAGCACGGGTGGTAACACTCCTGCATGCGGCATCCGCGTTCGCTTCAACTAATATTGTGGCGATAATAAATTCAAAGAGCCGCCTTCGGGTGGCTCTTTTTTTCTTGCGCGATAGTCATTTGTGTATTAACCAAAAACTCAATACTGGCATGTTCTGATATGTGCCAAGAAGTATTTTTTTAAATAGTTTTTCATTTTGGAGCCAATCATGAAGAGGACACGTCCAGTAAATAAAAAAAGCCAGAAGGGCTTTACACTTATCGAGTTGTCGATCGTGCTCGTGATCATCGGCCTTATCGTAGGCGGTGTTCTCGTTGGGCAGGATCTTATCAAAGCGGCAGAAATTCGTGCAACGGTGAGCCAGTTTGAAAAGCTCAACGCTGCAGTGAACACGTTCCGCTCAAAATATAACGGTATCCCGGGTGACCTTGCGGCTACCACCGCATCGGCCTTCGGCCTGTTCTCTACCGGTATGACCGGTGGTGACGGTCTTGGCGATGGTGACAGTCTTGTTGAAGGTGCAGCCAGCGCGGCAGTGAATCTTGGTGATTCCATTGTGTTCTGGCGTCATCTGTCTGATACCACACTGGTTGAAGGTAGCTTCGGTGGCCAGATGGCATCAGGTGGTGCAGCGAACGCTGACCTTACCTCTGCTACCGCCCAGAACTACTTCCTGCCGGCAAAAATTGGCCGTGGTAACTTCTTTACCGTGAACCAGAACTCTGGTGTGAACTACTATCTGGTGTCTGGTATCAGTGCAGTGACCGCTGCGTCTGGTGCAACCACCTACACCACGGTGCTTACCCCGGTTGAATCGTACAACATCGATTCCAAGCTAGATGATGGTGCACCGAACACCGGTATCGTACTGGCGCGTGGCACGACCACACCGTTCTCTCCGGTGGCAACCTCGCAAGCTAGCTGGGCAGCATCGCCAACTACAGAATGTATGACCGGCGGCGGCGTAGCAACGGCCTCGACCACCACCTATAACCGTGGTGCAAGCACGGGTGGTAACACTCCTGCATGCGGTATGCGCGTTCGCTTCAACTAATACTGTAGCGAGTACAATGTAAAGGGCCGCCTTCGGGCGGCTCTTTTTTTGTGTAGGTTTCAATGATGATCACGCAAATAAAAAACCCGGCATGGTATACCAGCCGGGTTTTTGTTTTGATCCGTATTAGATCAGTAGGTCTGGAACAGGCGGCCCACTGGTATGGAATAATTGACCAGCAACGTCTCGGAACCGGGGTTCTTATCATAGATGCTGGCATTAGAGATATGATTGATGGCTACACCGATGCGGTGCTCATTAGGCATCTGATATGCGATCTCGAGGCCTGAGCGGAATTCGATCGCGCCACCAAGATCCTTGCCATCCCCTTCGCCATACACACCGACCATGAAGTTCGGGATAAGGTAGAGTTCATTATCGATCAGTGGCACATCCCAGTTGAAACCACCGTAACCATACATCGACCCGTCAGTAGTGACGTTGAAGCCGAGGGTAGGGCGGAATCCATAATTGATAGGATGAAAGCGGTACTCTACACCGAGTTCTGTTGATTCATCTTCATCATCGATGAAATCATGCCAGCCGATATAGCCGGTGAGATAATCTGACGCATGTGCGGTCTGTGCAGTAAGTGCAGTGCCGGCAAGCAATGCGAGAGCGATAAGTCCTGATTTTTTCATATGTGTATTCCTCAATCTAGCCTGTGCCAATATCTGGCATTACAACAGTATTGTCCAGCCCAAGATATGGCGAAGATTGCTTAATATTAGGTTAAATCAAATGGAGCGGGTGAAGGGAATCGAACCCTCGTATGCAGCTTGGGAAGCTGCCGTTCTACCATTGAACTACACCCGCGCGTCTAAAGTACAGTGGGTTAGGTTGAGTGGAGAACTTGGAACTAGCTTTGGATACCTAGGAGTTTTGTCCAAAAGTAGCACCAGAGTAGCACCAAGCCATGACCCAAAAACGCTTTAATTTCACAGTCAAGAGTATCGCCAACCTAACAGTTTTGGAAGCCAAAGGTAGCACCAGAACTTACTATTACGACACCAACATTAGGGGGCTAGGATTATACGTCACTAAGAATGGTGTCAAAACCTTCTTTGTTTATAGGAAAGTACAGGGCAAGCCTATACGGATTGTCCTAGGGCGTACTGACGAAATTAGCCTAGAGCAAGCACGGGAAAAGGCTCTAGCTGTGCATTCCCAGATTGCAGAGGGCATCAACCCACAGGAAAAGAAACGTGCCATACGGGAGGAAATCACCCTAGGGGAGTTGTGGGAGATATACCTAGAACGCCATGCCAAACTGCACCGTTCCTCATGGCACAACGATGAAGCAATCTACAGGCTCTACCTTTCCGCTTGGTCTGACAGGAAACTATCATTTATCAGTGCACAAACCATTAGAGACCTCCATGCAAAGATAGGTCGTGAAAATGGCATGGTAAGAGCCAATCACGTTCATGCGTTGCTGCGGCTGATGTTCAACAAGGCAATCGAGTGGGGATGGAACAAGTCTAATCCAGCCTATGCCGTAAAACGGTTCAAAGAGACCAGCCGAGAACGGTTTTTAAGCGTACAGGAAATGAAGGCATTTTTGGAGGCTTTGGACAAAGAACCATGTGAATCGGTAAGGGATTACCTGTATATGAGCCTTTTTACTGGTGCCAGAAGGAGTAACGTACAGGCAATGCGTTGGCAGGATATAGACTTTGAATCCCTGCAATGGCTGATACCGCACACTAAGAACGGCAAGCCGCACATTGTGCCTCTAGTCGAGCAAGCGGTGGACATTCTGAAACGGAGAAGGTTGAAAACCAATAGCCAATGGGTGTTCCCTAGCAAGCGGAGTAAAAGCGGCCATCTAGAGAATCCTTGTGCTATTTGGAAGGACGTATTGAAACGGTCAGAAATTACCAATCTGCGTATCCATGACCTACGCCGGACGTTGGGAAGCTGGCAGGCCGCGTTAGGGGCTAATAGCTACGTTATAGGCAAGTCCCTAGGGCACACTAGCCAACAGGCTACAGCCATTTACGCAAGGCTGGATTTGACCCCTGTAAGGCAATCTCTGAGCAATGCAGTTCAGACAATGCTGAAGGGGAGGTAGTATCTAATTCTTGTATCGCAAAAGTATCCAGAATCCGCCCCATGCATATTAGGGGCTACTTGCCGGGTGATGTTCTTACTCCGAAATGCAGCGTCCATTACCTCCGACTCAGTCATGCCAAGTTCGGAGGCTAGATATACTACTGGTCTGGTATTGCCATCATTCTTTAGATGATTTTCTAGGCGCATGCGCTTTTGATATTTTTCCCATCTGTATAGGCCATAAGCAAATCCACCCAGCAAGGCAGTGACTATTGCCGCAATGTTCGCGCCTATATTGAGCCATTCTGTATCAATCATTCCTGCCCCCAAAGCCACGTCGGGATTGTCGGGTGTACTCTAAGGGAAGCATATATTAAAATATTTGTTAATATTGGTTAATATTTACTTGACAAATCAAACATTTTATGGTATAATAGTAAGCATAATCAGAATATTGCCATGTATCATGTATATCTCTGATTATTCCCCCTAGGAAGCCCTCATTTATTTGACCAATAGGAGCCGTTTGGCTGCCTATGGGCATCCTTTTTCACAAACAACTATCATAACAGGAAGGGTTCTATGAACGCTCCAATTTCGCCGAAATCTTCGGCAACAAATGTCCGTATGCTTACTCCAGAAGAAGCAGCGGAGTTTCTACAAATCTCAACCAATACATTGTCTGTGTGGCGGTCTAATCAACGCTACAAACTGCCTTATTACAAAATAGGCGGCAGTCTGGTGCGATATAAACTGGAGGATTTAATCGCATTTGCTCAGCTCAATGTAACTACGAATAAAACAGAAGAGGAAAATAATGTTACACAATAAACTAAATTCTACAAATCCTATACAAATGGGCGCATTAAAATATCACACTGATGGCTATACAGTTATTCCTATCCCTTATGGTAATAAGGCTCCAATAATAAGAGGATGGCCAGAAAGAACGACAGAGGATTTTGACGAAACCGAATATGCAAATCAAACCAACATTGGCATCGTGTTAGGCGATGCCTCTGGGGGGCTAGTTGATATTGACCTCGATTGTGA
The DNA here is from genome assembly GCA_964535825.1 of uncultured Rickettsiales bacterium. Classification (GTDB taxonomy): domain Bacteria; phylum Pseudomonadota; class Alphaproteobacteria; order Rickettsiales; family SXRF01; genus CAZAQK01. The sequence goes on along the minus strand of CAZHUC010000005.1, from coordinate 34,762 downwards.
AGAGGCTTTGGCTATCGCCGATAGATTTCTTCCTGATACGAGGATGATTTTTGGTCGCACAAGTAAGCCCAAAAGCCATTGGATTTATCGAGTAGAAAAATGCGTAAATTCTAAAAAATACGAATATGAAGGCACGTTGGTAGAGTATAGGGCAAATGGCTCTCAAACTGTTTTTCCACCCTCTCAACATCCTGATAGTGAAAACATTAGATTTGATGTTGAAGAGCAGCCGTCAGCAATATCTAATGAAGCATTACTATCAGCAGTAGGAAAATTAGCAGCAGCATGTTTGTTGGCAAAATATTGGCATGAAAAACAACGTCATCAGCCAGCTTTAGCGCTAGCCGGTAGTCTCTTGAATGCGGGGTGGACGGAAGAAGAAACAAAGCACTTCATTGAAAGTGTCTGCATTGCAGCTGGGGACGATGATATATCAGACAGAATGAAGGCTGTTGAGACTACCTATCAAAACAAGCAGGAAGGAAAGCCTATTACTGGCACTCCAAAACTGGCTGAAATGCTGGATAATAAGGTGGTAAGCAAGGTGCGGGAATGGTTAGGAATCTCAAATGAGGTTGTCGTTATTAGACCTCAATTGCCGACATTATTAGGTGAGACGGGAATTGAAGAAGCATTTACAGATTCTGCGCTGTCAGATGAATTTGCTTCCCAATACAATAATACTGTTCGTTTTTGCCCTGATTATAACAAATGGATGATATGGGATGGGAAATGTTGGCGTATTGATGATAGAAGGGGAGTAACTTTACTTATAGAAGGCATCAATAGGCAGAAGGTACGTGATTTTACAACGGTAGCTCGTCATAATGAAATCCAATATGCTGCCAAATGCCTACATTCCAGCCGTATCCACAGCATTGCCGATTTATCAAAAGGCAAAATGATATTGCAGAAGAAAGAGTTGGATTCAAACCTCTGGCTTTTTAACTGTAATAACGGTGTACTTGACCTCCGAACAGGTAGATTACTGCCGCATGACCCTTCGTTGAAGCTGTCGTATATATCTCCCGTAGATTATGATCCTCAGGCGCAATGCCCAAAGTTTCTGGAATTTCTTCATCAGATAATGATGGACAGAAAAGATATTGTAAACTTTCTCCAGCGTGCTGCAGGGTACAGTATGACAGGGAGCACTGGTGAGCATTGTTTTTTCATACTCAACGGAAATGGCAGGAACGGTAAATCAACCCTCGTAGATGTATTACGGCACATTATGGGGGACTATGCTGGAAGTTTACCTAGCCAAAGCCTTTTAGCTCAGAAGTATGATGGAATCCCTAATGATTTAGCTGCCTTATCAGGTAGGCGTTTCGTATGTGCATCAGAAATTAACGAACACAAGCGTCTTGATGAAGCTAAAATAAAAATGATGACAGGCGGGGAACAAATAACCGCACGATTCCTAAATAAAGAATGGTTTTCCTACAACCCTCAATTCAAAATTTGGCTTTCAACAAACGTTTTGCCTGAGATTAATGAGCGGAACGAGGGTATCTGGAGCAGGATTCACTGCATACCATTCGATAGGTTTTTTAGGCCAGAAGAACGTGATATGGACTTAAAAGAAAAGCTAATAGCAGAAGCACCTGGCATCTTAAGTTGGATGTTACATGGGTGCTTGGAATGGCAATCTACAGGGCTTAACCCTCCTGCCGAAGTTTTAGCTTCTACAAAGCGCTATCGGGAGGACATGGATTATCTATCCGCATTCTTTGAAGCACGTATTGTTGTTGACCCTCAGGGAGAGATTACAAAATCAGCTCTCTATGAAGCTTTCTCGAATTGGCATGATAGTTCATGGGAGGGTGATACTGCTGCACCCAAACAAAATAGCTTTGGTAGGCAAATTGCGAAGAAAAATATCGAAGAGGGGAGGGATAAAAAGGGTAATAGATGCTGGAAGGGAATCAGACTCAACTAGCTAGCTTGACGTATTGACGAAATGACAGAGAAAAATGGTTAATTCCCCTTCTTATATATAAGAAGAATTATATCAGAATTGTGTGTCAAAGTGTCAAATCGTCAATATTCGATATAATGTAGTTTACACGACAGAAAGTTGATTGTGGGAGCATGGCTAATCCTAGGTTTACAGCTGCTCAGTAACTACCGGAGAAGTAATATGATGTGACGGTTATTGGGTGGTTGACAAAATCACAAATACAGGTTCGCTAAGTAGTGTATATACCTTCTTACTCTTGCCTCTGCAGATGTTGAATGTATAATGTTACCAGCGCATTTTGAGGGAGTTTGAGTATGAGTAATTCGACTAAACCACCAAGTAGCGGAAGCACAAACCTTCAGCAAACGAAGCCATCTTTGCCACCGGTTCAAAATCCTGGTACGTTGCAAAAAACACCTAACACCCAAACTCCACCACGGGACAAATAGGGAGGGCTAGCTACCCATTATTAGTATGATAGTAACCACCAAAAATGGGGTTCCTACCATTGTTATACAAGCACATTTTAGCCAATAAGCCTTACTCTGTACTAGTCTCATATTTTCGGCAACTCGCTCTTGCATAGCGATGGCGCTGGTAGTTTTAATATCGTGAATATTCAGACGACATATTTCTTCGACAAGTAAATTCTTAGGCTCGTTCCCACTGAAGTGGAATCTTTTAGGGAATATACAGCCTACTATCATCGTGGCAGCAATTAAGAAGCCGGAGAACATTGCTATGCCTTGCCAAAAAATATTGGTCTCAGCAGTACAATGCCGAGACACAAAGTCACATTCTAGAAACATATATCCTGTAATAGCTGATATAAAAGCAATCAGCATAGAAAGTAACTGGAAGGCCTTATTATCCTGTATTTCAGAGACTTTTATTGTATCTAATAAGTATTTTTCAGCAGAATCATATATAAAATCCGCCGTTTCTGGAGTGATAATATTGTAGTCTCTAATGTTGGGACGCCATTTTTGCTGCATTTTGCACACTATACTTAATTTGAACAAATCTAGCATAGCTGAAAAAGGAATCGCCGGAAGAGAGAAATTAATATCCCGTTATGATAATCATCTTAGCCTTCAAGTCGTTTAACATACTGGAGGCTTTTTCTTTTTCGTCTTTACTGAGTGTATGAAAAATTGCTTTTTTATTATTTATAAGTATCTCTTTGAATTGTGATGTCATCATTTCGGATGATTTTGCATAGTAAGGGAAGCAAGTTAGGGCCATCTCAAGCCATACATAAGCTTGTACTAAATCCTTCTCTACTGCCTCTCCATCATGATAGTAATTTGCTAGATTACTCATTGAGGGTGGGAAGCCATTAAGTGCAGCCTTTTCATACCAATATTTGGCTGCATTAGTATTTTTCTCTAATCCACCTATCCCATCCTCATAAGCTGTAGCTAAATTATGTTGAGCGAGGGGATGCCCATTTTCGGCCGCCATTCTAGTCATAAAAATGGCTTTTTGTGGTTCGTTATTTTTCATCATTAAATTTGCCATGAAGAATTCCGCATCTGCATCGCCGCTGTCAGCTAAACCAATGATGACATCAGCATCATGTTTATTATCAATATCATGACCATCTGCTACGAATTTATCGAATTCAGTAACGGCCTTCTTCTTTATCTTTATTTGGTCAAGATTTTTTGGTGGTAAAAAACTCACATCATGCTGAGTTGCTCGGGTATTTTCTATTGAAGGTTTATTAGGGATTAAAGATACGAAAATAAAAAGACCTAAAATGGTTAAAACAAGAAAAATGGCTAATTTAATCCTTGGCCTAAGTGCTTCTTTATTAAACAAGATATTTTTATTTCGTCTTATTATAACGCCAACGAGAATAATCAATATGACCCATACTATTAATTTTCCTAGAATCTCACTGGTACTTTCTGGCTGGTTTCCTGCTGCCAAAACGGGAAAACTATAAGCAATCCCTAGGCTCATATTCATTATAAAAGATATCGCAGATTTTTTCATGGTAAGCCCTACTGGTGACTGGGGCTTTAAACACACGCCAAAAGGTCGTGCCCACTGCCTTTACGCCGAGGCGCTATTGCATAACAGCGGAACCCCAGCCCTAGGGCTAGAGTCCACTTTCGTGTGGAACTGAACGCTTTTGGTAGGATGTGTTTAAGCATCCAAAACAGCTTTTTTGCCGCTTCAATTCCCGACAGTATTATTATATTGTTTAGTTTTCAAGAACTAACAATGAAAGCATATGGATTGGAAGCAATACGAACAGGAAATTTATGAGCTTATGAAAGCCCATTATCCTGCTGCAAACATAACTCAAAATGCTTCCTTAGAAGGCAAGAGTTCAAAGACAAAGCGTCAGATTGATATTCTTATAGAAGAACGTATAGCCGGAAATCTGATTCGGATTGCTATTGATGCTAAATTTCGTAGCAAAAAAGTGGATGTTAAAGATGTAGAGTCCTTTATTTCTATGCTCAAAGATGTAGGAGCGCATAAAGGACTAATCATATCACAAAAAGGCTTTACGAAAGCGGCTCTACAAAGAGCCTATAACGAAGAGTGGGACGTAGAAGTTGATATACTCAATTTTGACGATTTAAAGCGTTGGCAGGGATTCGGGGCGTTTCCTTATTCAGGAAATAACTGTGTATTCTTACAAGCCCCATTTGGTTGGATTATTGATGCAGGACAACACAAAGAAGTTGGAATACCGGCTTTAGCATTTCTGTATCAACGCGGATTTGATTTAAAAGATGCAATTTGGAAACACGGGGAGTTCATGTATGTGAACTTCTGGAATCGAAAAAAAGATAATAAAAATTTAGACCAGCTAATAAACCTTCAGGAGCAGGGGATTCTAGAGTCATCTCCTGATGCAACATTTGAATATCAGGATACTATTCAAAGAGAGGATGGTAGAACAAGGTTAAGAATACTCCAATATCGAAGGGGAGAGCCTTACGAATATACGGGTTATGTAGAATTTGCCGACTTTATATTTTTCTGCGTTTTAATTTGTCCGCTCGAAGTAAGCAAAAGGAATATCCGTAAGCTCGAAAGCATCCTGCAAAACATCAAGCCGGGAAAATTTAAACATACGGAATCATAATGCCACAACGTCCAAAACAGCACCAATTGGAAGGCAGTTCTAGAGCACGATTTAGCACTCTAATTAATGATATTGGTTGGGCTTGCCGGGACAAGCATCAGGATGATTGCGGTATTGACCAAGAAGTTGAAATTTTTAAGAACGGGAAATCTACAGGACTAATGTTTCTAGTACAGTTGAAGTCAACTGATAGTGGAAAACCATCTTTCTCAATAGATGTTGACCGCCTCAAATATTATAGGACGCTAGAACTCCCAGTATTAATTGTAGGATGGGATAATAAGAATAAAAAATTTTATAACCAATGGGCTCACTCAATTGACCTCACAGTTCTAGGAAAGAAAAAGAAAATTTCTCTTACCTATGCCAAGAAAAATGAGTGGAAGCAAAGCGCCTCTGCCGAATTAGTTTCTGACCTAGAATTATTAAAGACAATAAAAAATCCCTCGCTTAATCTTCCTATCAGGACATCAGTCGAGTACAATTTTGATAGTATCAGGGGATACAGCGCCTCCAAAATGCAGACTTTATTTAAAAAAGTTTGCAATGACGAGCCACGTATAAAGTTAGTTCAAACCGATGATGCTCCATTGGTAAAAATAGAAATCTCTTCGACTTCCGCAATCATTAAAATTGTTGGAATAACTAGCTTTGGCTTACATGGATTTCAGAAAAAGAAATCTAAAAAACCAATATCCAATTTACCTTATGATTTGATGGTAGGATTAGGTTTCGGATTAGCACGATTCAGACATTATGCGCCTGCCGCAGAACTAATCATTTCATATAAGGAAAAATGTCTTTTAGGCCATGATGAAAGGTTCGCAGGACAAATAATCAATATACTCCTGATGGCCGGATATTTTAAAGAAGCAGTAGAATTGCAAGATAAATGGATGACTGATGATTCTTTATTTACCATCAGTTTTGCAATGTACATTTTTAAGAACTATCCTTTGTTTACTGAGGAAAAACGTAAGGAAGTTGAAGAGTATTTTCTTGGAAGAATCAATCACGCTCACAAAAATAAAGACAAAGAATTAGCGGGTATATCTCACTATAATTACGCCAATTATTTGCATAATAATGGATTCCATCGCAAAGCATTGTACCATTTTAAGCAGGCGAAGAAGTATACCCCCTCATACAATGATAGTACTTATTTTAGGCAGGAAGTAGCTGCCAACCTTTTTCTATTAGGACGATACCGCTTTGCAGCCCGTGCCTATGAACGATTGCTCAAATTAAATAGGAATAAACATTACAAATGTCTCTATGCCGATGCATTAATGTTCTCTGGTCAATATGAAAAAGCTGAAAAAGCATTTAGTGCCGCATTGGGAAAGAGCAAGAAATCAGCAGACGAATGGCATTTGAAACTTCATTGCCTTCGGTACTTACGCAAATCATTCAAGTTCGATTCGCAAATACGCAATAAAGAGTTAGCCTCGAAATTTACTGAACATCAAAAAGGTCTAACGCATAAAGAAAATATTCGCCACTTTAAAAAGGCCTTTAAACACGATGCACTATGCTCGTTGGCATGGTTCAATTTAGGTGTCACGTACGGCTTATTGAATGATATAGACAACTCAACAATAGCCTATGTATTTGCAGGGCTTTGTTTGCCGAATGATATTGAAGCATGGAACGGTGCTATACTGGCATCACTGTGGTCAAAAAAATATTATATGCTAGCCCCCAGCATTATAAAGACATCCTATAGAATAAATGGTGAGCGCCAATTAATTGACCTAAGGGAAGCACTGGATAATAAAAAATATGACTCCCGATTAGTTGACAAAGTAATGGCAGTTATTTCGGAATGTTTGCCTGCAAATAAAAATTCTGAAAGATGTTTTCAAATTAGGCTTCCGACCAAAAGAAAAGTCTTTAAAACCGCAGTTACCTTAAGCTGTGATTAAAGCTGATAGAATTATAATACAAAGAATAACGCTGAACTTTTTCTAATCGTAGCTAGGTATGAACAGTGAGGTATATATAAAAAACCGAACTTATATTTAATTTCCCCCGAATATCTATCACCTAATGGAAGAGCGCCGATTTTCTTTAAGAGAAATCTATCTCTCTGTACTAAACTACCATTTTCATAATCGATTGTTTTATCAGCGGTAATAATGAACAAGGCGATGGTACAAAAAATTCCCGTCCCACCTCCAGAATTCCAAGTTCTGACTATATGAATACCGTTAAAAGAACCCCCAATGTACTGATAACTAAATTCGGTATCCTTTTCTTTGCATATCACGATAGGGAACTTATCCCTAACTTGGGTAGTAACTGCGCCAAAGTATTTATTGCTGCTATTAGAATTGAGAAGATTTACTGCAACTACTTGGTCGCCTGTATCGGAAAGTAAACCACCTAAATCTTCGATAATTTTGGGATGTATATATTCCGGTGAGAAAAATGAGAATTTTGATTCTTGAAGATTTTTAATTAACGGTGTTTTCGGTGTTAGAGAGATAAATTTCAATCCTATTATCCCATGCACCTCATTTCTGAAATATATGGCAAAACCGAAAATAGTAGCTGTGATGGAATCAAATCCGGGGCTAGTTACAGCCCAGGCCACGCAGAGTAACAAGCCGATAAATGTAATAACCTGATAGACCATGCAGAAGTAACGTAAGTTTATTGATTAACCGACTTCGCTTTGGAAACCACCTTCTTACGCGAAGTAGAAGTTTGCGTAGTCTCTAGCTTTATATGATTTAAGAGGTTTTCTAACCGTTCAAGAAGTTCGTCATATAGTACGAACTCAATATCTTTAAGGCTTTCCCTTAGCGTTTTAAATACATGACGCTTCTTATCGGTATTAAGTAAACTTTTTGAGCCAGCGACTATAATAGCTTTGGGGTTGATAATCGTAACCTCTATACCCGGCTGACTGTCCGTTTGAGTTTCTAATTTTATTGATTGGGCATATTGTTGCGAATTGTCTTTAGCCTTTTGCAGGTAGTCGGAAACTTGCGCTATAGCCATGTTCATTTCCTTCGACCAATAGAAGGTGTTGTGGCTCTTATCGAAATCTAAAATATTGGCACCGCTTTTTTTAAGTTCATAGAAATCGATATAGCCATAAACATCTACCAAAACCAAATCAGGGTACTTGGTAATGCCTACCGCAATATTCTTTTGATTTAACTTACGCACATAGCGCGTATCGAAAATAGTAATATATTCATCAAAGAATGCTTGCCATACCTTCTCTGGAGGGTTCTTCTTCAATAAATCTTTGTACTGTTTGATTAGTTGCTGGAGAGTGATGATGCGAGAGTTTCTTTGCAGGTCAGCAGCAACCTTCTTAACAAGGTCTTGACGTTTGAATTTTTTAGAAGCCTCAACGTAAAAATTACCTATCCGCTCTACATCAGCAGCAGTTAGTTTAGGGAGAAGCTTTTCATTTAAATTTCTGAGAACGAGGTCTTTATTGCTGTTGGTGTCTCGATGTTCAAAAGGTAAAGAGGGGAAGTGTTCATTAAGAAAATTGGATATGAGCTGCTTTTTAGTAAGGTTGCAAGCATTCTGCTCGGAATTAATGCTTTTTTCTAAGGCCTCAAAATCTTTTTGATTGATATAGAGTGCGGTGCCCTTAATTTTCGATTTGCCCTTTTTCGTAAAGACAATCGCGTTATGGCTGCCCTTTAGATTATTACGGAAGAAGCGATTTATTTCTCTGCTGCTAAAGCCATATCCGAAGTCGCTAAAGAAATCGGGTATCTTTTTGTATCCGTCAAAAACAACTTGTTTGATTTTTTCACCATCAAGCAAGCATGTAATTTTTTTGCCTTCGACATGGTGAGTAATTACAGGTTCGGTATCTCTTTCTTTATGCTGGCGAAGAAAGACTATCTTTGAGCCTTGCGTCTCTTTAAACAGCAACAGCTTTTTGGTTTCGTCATATTTTTTAAGTGCTGCGCTTAGCATAGGCTTTTAGTCTCCCTGTTTGCGCTCATTATGTCGCTATCCTACAACTATCCCTTTTCATAACAAGGGAAACTCACAACCAATTGTAATTGGAATACTAAGGAGGTTTACAAACCTAAAATTTAGATTTTCTATCGAGTACATACAAGATAACCGCGATACCCCCACATGGCCTCCGCATACCCCCCTAACATGAAATGAAAATTGCCAACAGCCTTTGGATTCCCAAAGTAGCACCAGAGTAGCACCAGGAAATTCAAAGTAGAATTATAAGCAGGAATTGGTATTATACATCAACTGGGTATATCCAAGGGGTTTTCCCTCGTATGCAGCTTGGGAAGCTGCCGTTCTACCATTGAACTACACCCGCGGAACACGCAGGTATTAAGTGTGAATCGGGTCTAGTTCAACACATTTATTTGCAGAGCGTGTTGCGCGTCGGGAGGTGCTGGTTGCCCAGATATGCGCCACCCATAGCGCCACCGATAGTGGCCGCGGTTTTACCTTTACCCTTGCCAACCTGGCTACCAATCACGCCGCCTGCCACACCGCCTATCACTGTGCCAACGACGTTGCCATCATCACATTCAGGTTGTCTTTGTGCCACCTGCTGTTGCTGCTGGGCGGGTGCAGCTTGAGAGCCTTTCCAAGGCAGGCTTTTTTCAGCTACTTCGGTTGAGGGTTCGTCTTTTTGGATATATGCCGTCGCGCCTGCCGCTATAGCGAGCACAGCCATTACTGATACGCCAGCGATGATCTTCTGGTTGTGGGTCATAATACCTCCAGTTGTGTTTCAGCCAGCATAGTAACAGAGGGTATAAAAATTCCATATGAAATAAGCAAGTGTATATGAAATAAGGATATTTTACCTACGATTGAGGCCTCTGATCTTTTCAATGGTTCTAAGGCCGCCTAGGCCCAGTATGCCCATGAGCACGGTGGAGAGTTCCTGCATCTCGAAGGCGGGCAGCACTACTGTGCCGCCATTATTGGCGATGGCAAAGGCAAGGATAGGTTGTAAAATGAAGTGGTAGGCGAATGCGACGCCGCACACCCAGCCGATGAACGGCCGCCAGCCGGAGACGAACAGGTTGGGGTTTGCAGCTTCTATTTTATTGATATCGGCCTGCGCGCTATCTGCACTGATGGCAAGCCGCAGTTCCTCAAGGTCCAGTTCACGGCTGGATTTCATCAACTCTAATTGCGCTTTGGCGCGCGCCTCAGGGTCGGGGATGAGTTTATCGAGCAGTTTTGAAAGCGGGTCTATCAGCAATGTCCATGCGGTCATCTGTTGAGTGTGGCAGTTGAACGCGTGACCGGGAAGGGGGTAATGGCAGCCAGCAGGCTGCCAGAGCCTTCAGCTTGCTTCATGTGACTTGCAGGAGCAAATCACGGAAGCGACTTATCTATTCTCGCGGGTTTTCAGGAATTCCACATCCGGCCAGTCCTTGGCGATGCGGTCCAGATGCCATGCGTTAGGTGCGAGGTAAGCGATCGCACCGGAAGTATCCTCGGCGGTGTTGTATTTGTTCTTGTCGGTGAATTCGTCGGCCATTTTTTTGTCTTTGGCTTTGATCCAGCGGGCGGCGGTGTAGGGCACAGATTCAAAACTGCCTTTGACGCCATATTCATTCTGCAGGCGTGAGGCGATCACATCGAACTGCAGTGCACCTACCACGCCGATGATCCATGAGCTGCCATCCAGTGGTTTGAATATCTGCGATGCGCCTTCTTCAGACAGCTGGGTGAGGGCTTCTTTGAGCTGTTTGGATTTCAGCGGGTCTTCGAGTTTTACACGCTGGAATAATTCCGGTGCGAAGTTCGGGATGCCGGTGAAATAGAGATTCTCGCCTTCAGTGAGCGCATCACCGATATGTAAATGCCCATGTCCGGGAATGCCGATGATATCGCCCGGATGCGCTTCTTCGGCGAGCTCACGTTCACGTGCAAGGAACAATACCGGATTATTCAGTGCGAGTGTTTTGCCGCTGCGCACATGTAGCACCTTCATGCCGCGTTTATATGTGCCGGAGCAGATGCGCACGAAGGCGATACGGTCGCGGTGGTTCTTGTCCATGTTCGCCTGGATCTTGAAAACGAAGCCGGTGAACTTGCCTTCTTCCGGTGTCACGCTGCGCGGGTCGGCATTCTGTATACGCGGTGCAGGGGCCATGTCGCACAGTGCCTGCAGCAATTCGCGCACACCGAAATTATTGATGGCACTGCCGAAGAATACCGGTGTGAGATGTCCTTCCAGATAATGCTCGCGATCAAAGGAGGGGTATATCTCTTTCACCATCGCCACTTCTTCGCGGAAGGTGGCCAGTTCGGCGGCGGGGATATGTTCATCAAGTTTAGGGTCATCCGCGCCGGTGAATTGTATGCCATCGGTGATGCGGTCGCCGCTTTTATTATCAAAGAGGAACAGTGTATCGTTGCGCAGGTCATAACAGCCACGGAAGCGTTCACCCATGCCGATCGGCCAGGTGATGGGACAAACATTGAGTTGCAGGGTCTGTTCAATTTCATCCAGCAGTGCGAAGGGTTCTTTTGCTTCGCGGTCCATCTTGTTGATGAAGGTGATGATCGGCGTGTCACGCAGGCGGCACACTTCGAAGAGTTTGAGTGTCTGTTCCTCGATACCCTTTGCACCGTCGAGTACCATTACGGCAGAGTCCACCGCAGTGAGTGTGCGGTAGGTATCTTCCGAGAAATCTTTGTGACCGGGTGTGTCGAGCAGGTTGATGGTCTTGCCATCATATTCGAAGGTCATCACCGATGCGGTCACCGAGATACCGCGTTGCTTTTCAATCGCCATCCAGTCAGAGCGTGCCGACTGGCCGCCTTTTTTTGCTTTTACTGCACCCGCCAGATGGATCGCGCCGCCGAACAACAACAATTTTTCGGTCAGCGTCGTTTTACCGGCGTCCGGATGCGAGATGATAGCGAAGGTGCGGCGTTGTAAATGCTGGCTCATAGTATGCTTTCAATCGGGCATCTATGTATAGGGATTATGCGGGTGATGCAAGAAAAGACAACCGGACAGTTACCGGCCACCCTTATGGGGAGTTTGGCTGGTTTTTCTACTTAATCTGCGGGTTGCATTACCAACAGCCAGCCTTGTCGCCTTGCCGGCTTTATCCTCGATGGCTAGGTGGTCGGCATAATCTTTCACAGCTGCAATATCAATATCCTCAGGGGTAATTTCATGTACGCCGAAAGAAAACGACAGGGGAGGCTTCTTTCCGTTATATTCGAACGGTTCGTGATCAAGCGCATCGCGCAGCCTGCTTACAATGCTTCTGGCAGTGCTTTCGGAGGCTTGCATGAGTACACCGAACTCATCCCCACCCATGCGGGCGATGGAATCTGCGGGACGTAGGTGTTTTCTCATGAAATTCGCGAAATATTTAAGCGCTGCATCGCCTGCTTCATGCCCCAGCGTATCATTGATCATCTTGAAGCCATCCATATCGATCGCGACATAGGATACAGGTTTTGGTTTTTCCTTGCGTCGATCTCCTGCCGTCTGGTGACTTTTAACTATGTCGAGCTCTTTCTGAAGTTCAGCATCCATGGCGCGTGTATTGGGGATACCGGTTTTAACATCCTGTGTTATAAGCTGGCTGAGTGCCTCAAGCATTTCTTGCACTGCTGCGGTCTGGTGTTCGGGTGGAAGAACACGTCCTGTTAGTTGGGTGACGGTCTGGAAAACTGTCTGTTTGCCGTTGGTATTTTTTTCGTTAGCCATATATAACCATCTGATTTGCAATACATAATATAGAAATTTGCGGTGGTTTGCAACCTATTTCATTAATAAAAATAAATTAAATAACAAGGGATTATCCAGCATTCGTTCAAGGCAGGGGCGGAGGGTCGCCCTCGTCGCCAGCCAGCCTGTCCTTGGCCTTGCCCGGTTTTTTCTTTCTTACACGTTGCGTGTGTTTGCCTTGTACATGGTCTGTGGCATCTGGGGATTGTAGTGACGTGGTTTCATCATTGAGGCCAAGAAACATACCATCACCGGGCAGCGCCGTTCGGTCGGTATGGTCAGGAAACTGCTGGATCAAGCTATCCGATGGCTTGTAGCCTCTTGGGCTTTTGCCGTAATGCAATGCTTTCGCTGCTTTCAGGTCAGTACTTACGCGCTCACGCAGGGCATCGATATTATCGCCGTAATTCATGCGTGTCATGCCGTAGGACGCGGATACCGGAATATTAAACTCTGCACCAAAATTATCTACATATTTAAGGGGGCTGCTACGGATTTGTGCTACCAGCATATCCATGATAGGTCTTGCATCCCGTGGGTCTATATTTTTCATGATGATGGTGAACTCATCGCTTTTCTTGCCACCGCGGGCAATATAATCGCTTTTACGTAGTATTTTGTTCTTCTTTAAGACGCTCGCGACATGCTTGATGGCCGCATCGCCGGCAGCATGAGAGTATTTATCATTGATGCGTTTCAGGCCATCCATGTCCAGAAGCACCACGGTCGGCAGGGGATAGGCAAAACTGGCACGTTCATCACCTTCAGCAGGAAACTGACGGTTATTGATCATGCGTTGCAGTTCCTCACGGCAATCATCATCGTTTGGCAAGTCTGTTTGCAGGTCTATGCGTGCCGCAGCTTTCAGATCATCCACATGATCCATCGCTGCCCTGATAACTTTCTTGGCATCCGGGGACAACGCCCTGAACTCTTCCGGCGTTATGATGTTCCCGAGTGTGCTGGTGACGCGCCTGTATAAAGAGGGCCGCCTCTTTTTCTTTTCAGGATGACGATGTTCATCTTCGGGCGTCATGCAGCTAATATACACCAACAGAATTGCATAAATATTAAAAATGGTTAATTTTTATAATGGCGGTGGCAGTAAAAGTCCAGAAAAAAAATGTGGAATTTACAACCTGATTCTATTGCTTCTGTTCCCAGCTACCCTGAGCGGTCTGCTGCTGGTATGTGAGCGAATGGCCCGCATTTTTATAGCCTGTCCAGCGGGTGCGGGCGGATGTGACGGCTGCGGCGTTGTTCCCATCGAACATGTCCAGTACGCGCTCAAAACGTTCCGGCTGTTCTATGGCATGGCCGTTCGTTAGCAGTACCATGTTGGCGTTATTGTGCGGTGTCATTTCCATGGAAAATAAAATGGGCTGGTCTTCGGCGCGGCCATCTTTTAGCGTGCCGTGCGGAAGGAAACTGTCCTGGTCGTAGGTCCATAGCAACTGGCTCAGTTGCTCCGCTTCTTCTTCAGAACTGGTCACAACCAATGCACGATGGCCACTACCCACGATCTTTTCCAGCAATTTTGGCAATGCGCGTTGCAGGGGGGTGCTGGTCAGATGGTAAAAGGAAATATCGGTCATGCCTAACGAGCCTTTGCTGCTGATCTCGTAACATTATATCCAGAGGCCTTCGCTGCTTCAACCAGGCATTCACGGGTTGCTTTCAGGCAGTCAATATTAGCCTGTATGGCATGGCCTAATTTGCGATCCTGCTCCAGAATTGATTCAACAGACTGCGTGTCGACCGGCAAAGATTGCAGTTGCTCACTAATAATACCGAACGCGCCCCTGCCGTCGGTTCTCGATAATTCCAACGCGTTGTGCAGCATATCCATATAAGGCCTATATTCCATACTTGCCGGTTTCTCGGCTGCTGCCTGTGCCATATTAATTTTACCGTCTACGATGGTATTGGAGATCCGTCCTGCCTGTTTGTGTATGGCTTGTGTTCTGATATCCACAATATTTTTGCGGCCTGCATTGCCAAGGTTGTCATTAAGCACATGGATCGCCTTATCCACATGATTCAGCAAACGCGAGAATACAGTACGTTCCGGGAGTGTGTTAAGATCAACTGCTTTACGTAGATCATCAATGGCATATCCAAATTTGACCATATCATCTTCGCGATCGCGGCTTTCCCAGAGCGTATCTTTTGCAAGCAGCAAGCCACCTGCCAGCATATCTATATTGCGTAGCACGCCGTCTGTAGACGCATGGTCAGCAAGGCCGACATACATGGTACTTTCCGGGATATATAACTCATCACCTTCATCATCATTATGAAGTAACATCTCACGTCGCTCGCTGGCGCGGCCTACTTCATCCCGCACGGCAGCACAGATTGGCTGCTTTGCAGCTAACCGTTTTCTCAGGAAGATCTGCAGTTTACCATATTTGAAATCGATCATTTCCCCTCATGATTATCCGCGATCCACTGATTGAGCAGGCGCACGCCATAAGCCGTTGCGCCTTTCGCGCAGATCTCAGAATCTTTCTTGCTCCATGCAGTGCCGGCGATATCAAGGTGAGTCCACGGCACATCATTCACAAAGCGTTGCAGGAATTGTGCAGCGGTGATCGATCCGGCTTCGCGGTCGCGCCCTATATTCTGCATGTCGGCAATATCGGAATTGATCTGCTTGTCATACACATCACCCAGCGGCAGACGCCATACTTCTTCGCCTGTTTTTTCACCCGCGGCAAAAAGCTGCTGCGCCATTTTATCATCATTGGAGAATAATCCGGCGCGCGATGTGCCGAGTGCCACGATGATGGCACCCGTAAGTGTTGCAAGATCCACCATGCATTTTGGTTTCAAATGTTTCTGCGTGTACCACAGCACATCGGCCAGCACGAGGCGACCTTCCGCATCGGTATTGAGCACTTCGATGGTCTGGCCGGAATAGGAGGTCACCACATCGCCCGGGCGCTGTGCATTACCGCCCGGCATATTCTCAACCAATCCTACTGCGCCCACCACATTCACTTTTGCCTTGCGGCCAGCAAGTGCTTTTATCAGGCCGATCACCGTGCCGGCACCGCCCATATCCCATTTCATTTCTTCCATGCCGCCCGCAGGTTTGATGCTGATACCACCGGTATCGAACGTCACACCTTTACCGATGAAGGCCACCGGCTGCTTACCTTTGCCTGCACCGTTATAACGCATGATCACCACTTGTGATTCACGCGCTGAACCCTGACCCACGCCAAGCAGTGCGCCAAAGCCGAGCTTGTACATGTCCGGCTCATCCAGCACCTGTACTTCCACGCCCAGCTTCTTAAGTTCAAGGCATTTATGCGCCAGCGTTTCCGGGTAAATGACATTGGCTGGTTCACTCACGACCTCACGGGTGAGGAACACGCCATCCGCGATTTTTGCCAGCGGGCTGTAGGCGGTGCTTGCCTGTTTGCTGCCTGATACAGCAACAGTGAATGATTTAAGAACAGGTTTATCTTCTGCCTTGGTTTTGGTGAAATATTTATCGAACCGCCAGCTGCGAAGATTTGCACCATGCGCGATATGCGCTGCTGCTTTAGCTGTGGAAATAGGCGCAGCTTTCATGCCTTCGAATACAAAGGTAGCCGAGGTTGCACGCGTCGCCTCAACATGTGGCACAACGCCACCGCCGAGTTTTTCAAATCCATATTCATTCAATGATTTTGCATTGCCGTATCCCGCCAGAATGACGCGCGATACTTTTCCTTTGCCCGGCATAACCACCACTGTAACCTGACCTGATTTGCCGGCGAATTTTCCTGAGGTGATCGCGTTCGAGATCGCGCCACTTGCCTGCTTATCCAGCTGCGCGCCCAGCGCGCTGAGTTTTTTATCCTCGCCTACCGGAAGGATAATTACGCTATCAGACGGAACGGATTTGGCAGAAAGTTCAGCAAAAGCAATCTTCATAAAGTCTTTCCTTTAGGGTTGGGTCAGGCTATTTATTATTCCATGTATCGCTACAACGCATATATCAGCAAGCAGCTGATCCACTCTACACTGCTGATCACCTTCAGCCTTACCAGCATCATTTGGCTCACGCAAGCCTTGCGCTTTATCGATTTTATCGTGAATCAGGGTGTGTCCATCAGCATGTTCATTACGCTCACCACCTTGCTTGTGCCGTCGCTGTTGTTCATGATCCTGCCGCCGGCGTTCTTTTGCGCGGTATTGTTCGCTTACAATAAGTTAAAGGTAGAAAGCGAGCTGGTCGTTATGCAGGCGGCGGGGCTTTCCAACTGGAAGCTGGCACGGCCGGCGTTGCAAGTGGCGGCGGTGATGATGGCCATTTGTTATTTCATCGCATTTTACCTGCAGCCAGTGTCTTATGCCAAGTTCAAGGACATGCAGGTATTCCTGCGCAATAACTACGCCTCCATCCTGCTGCAGGAAGGCGTGTTCTCCACACCGGTCGCAGGTCTTACCGTATTTATCCGTGAGCGTGACAAGAATAATATCCTGCACGGCATCCTGGTGCATGACAGCCGCGTGGCAGGCAGTTCCGTGACCATGATGGCGGAAGAGGGGGAGCTGGTGGAAACGCCGCAAGGGCCACGTTTCCTCATGAAGAATGGCAACCGGCAGGAGATCAAAGACGGCAGGCTTTCTTTCCTGAATTTTGCCAGCTATGCGCTGGATATCAGCCTGTATACCAGCACGATGGGGGCACGGTATAGAGACCCACAGGAAATGTATGTAAGCGAATTATTCACGCCGGATAGTAAAGTTTCAGAATCAGAGAATAACCGGCGCTGGGCAGAAGGAAATCAGCGCCTGATATGGCCGGGCTATATCGGCTGTCTTGCGCTTGTTGCGCTTTCAGTTCTGCTTTCTGGTCAGTTCAATCGTCGTGGGCACTGGCAGAAGCTGGTCTTCGCTTGTGTGGTTACTGCGGTTATCCTGTTCGCATCGGTTGGTTTGCGTGGCACGATGTCACTCAATCCAGCCATGGCGGTGTTCTCATGGCTTAATCTTTTTGTTCCGGCCATGATGGCGGCGTGGGTGATACATGGTGGCAGCCTGCCAAATCCGATGAGGCTGAAAAGGTCTGCTGCATGAAATTACCGCGCACATTATTCTTCTACATCGGTAAGTATTTTCTGTTCGGTATCATGATCGCGTGGCTGGGGCTGATCGCTGTGACCATGCTCATTGATATCGTCGAGCTTATCCGCCGCACGGCAGGGAAGGATCAGGTGACGGCTGCCACAGTGATGCAAATGGTATTGCTGCGCATCCCGCACCTTGCCTCCAAACTTGTACCGTATGCGGTGCTGATCGGTAGCATGCTGGCGCTCACACGCCTTACCCGTACGCATGAGCTGATCGTGGCGCGTTCTGCTGGCGTTTCGGTGTGGCAGTTCCTTGCTCCTGCTGTAGCTGTTGTGTTCGGGCTTGGTGTCCTGATGTCGACCGTGTTCAACCCGCTCGCCTCTGTCATGCTGCTGCGCTACGAGCAGATGGAAGGTAAATATTTCACCGGCCGTTCGAGCTTCACCGCCATTTCATCATCTGGCCTGTGGTTGCGTCAGATCGAGGAAAAAGGCGAACACATCATTTACGCCACACGCATCTCGCAGAATGATATGTCATTTCAGAATGTGGCGATATTTTCTTTCAGTGAGAAAAAGAAATTTGCCGAGCGCATGGATGCTGATCGTGCGGTGCTGGAAGACGGCATGCTGCATCTGTATGGCGTGATACGCTCCATTCCCGGCAAGCCACCGCAAACATATCCGGAGACATTGATCCCAACCAGCCTGACACTTGGCTACATACAGGATAGTTTCGCTTCTCCAGAGACGCTGTCGTTCTGGTATCTGCCATCATTCATTGCCATGTTGGAGCAGGCCGGGTTCTCGGCACTTCGGCATAAGCTTCACTGGTACAGCCTGCTTTCTGCTCCTTTTCTGTTGGCTGGCACGGTGCTGGTGGCGGCCGTGTTCTCGCTGCGCCTGCCGCGCCGCGGCAAGATAGGGATACTGGTAGTGGCTGGTATCATCACGGGCTTTTTACTGCATTTCTTTACCGATATCGTATTCGCCTTAGGGGCGTCAGGAACTGTGCCTGTGCTGCTGGCTGCGCTTTCGCCTGCCTTGGTGGTGGCAATGATAGGTGCAGCGAGTCTTTTGCACCTTGAGGATGGTTAAAAACTAGGGTTTCCACCTTGTAAAGTCTGGGAATTCTGTTAAAAATCGTCCTCCAGCTCAATCAGGATACCCGCATGATACGCAAAGCCAGCATAGAACGTAAAACCAAAGAGACCGACATCAAAGTTGACATCAACCTGGATGGTACGGGCGAGTATGCCGTTTCAACCGGCATCGGCTTTCTTGATCACATGATGGAACAGCTGTCCCGCCACAGCCTGATGGACCTGAAACTCACCGCCAAGGGTGATACCCATATTGATTTCCATCACACTACGGAAGATACCGGCATTGCGATTGGTGAAGCCGTAAGCAAAGCACTGGGCGACCGTAAAGGTATCACACGTTATGCACATGCATATATCCCCATGGATGAAACGCTTTCGCGTGTGGCCATCGATTTTTCCGGCAGGCCGTATTTCATCTGGAAGGTGGAGTTCTCCAAGCCCAAGCTCGGCGAAATGGATACCGAACTGTTCCGCGAATGGTTTCAGGCTTTTGCGTTTGCAGCTGGTGCTACGCTGCATGTTGAGAATCTTTATGGCGTGAATAACCATCACATCATTGAGTCCTGTTACAAAGGTCTGGCACGCTGTCTGCGTCAGGCATCTGCTATCGACCCGCGTAAATCCGATGCCATTCCTTCTACCAAAGGTACGCTCGGGGGCAGCCTGTAATGATATTTGGCACGAAGATATACACAGTGCATGTTGATCCCGATCTGCCACAGGCTTATGAAAAGCCGGTGTTCATACGCGAAGGATTTAATATCTTTGCATTGATGTTCATGTTCGTGTGGGCGCTTTATCACCGTCTGTGGTTTCATGCGGTGGCATTGTTCTGTGTGCAGGCAGGACTGATGTATCTGGATAAGGAAGCGGTATTCTCTCCGGCAACAATAGCTATTCTGTATTTTGCGTTCCAGTTGCTGGTTGGTTTCCATGCCAATGACTGGTTGCGTTCCCGCCTGCAGCGCAAAGGATATATCACGGCCGATATTACCACGGGTGAAAGCCTGCTACGCGCTGAGCAGCGTTTCTTCGAACGTCATTTTGCAGCAGTGTGATGTTAGCTATTATTGATTATGGTTCAGGCAATCTGCGCTCTGTCGCCAAGGCACTGGAGCGCGTGGCTGATGGCAAAATTCCGGTGCATATCACTAAGAATGCAAGCGATCTGAAACGTTCTTCCCATATCATACTGCCAGGGGTTGGCGCATTTGCTGACTGCATGGCTGGGCTACAGGCACTGCCTGATATGGTCGATGTATTGCGTGATGAAGTACACGGAAAGAACAAATGGTTCTTGGGTATCTGCGTGGGTATGCAGATGCTTTTTGACCGCGGGCATGAGCACGGTGTGCATGCAGGGCTTGGCTGGCTGAAAGGCGAAGTTGTACCGCTGAAGCCACGCAGTGAGCTCCTCAAAGTGCCGCATATGGGTTGGAATGAATTGAAACTCTCTGTTTCTCACCCGCTATTTCATGGCATAAAAAATGATGCACATGCGTATTTCGTGCATAGTTACCATGCACAGGTTGCGCAAGGCAGTGATGTGATCGCAACCACAGACTATGGTGAAACCATCGCGGCAGCTGTGGCGCATGGCCACATCATGGGTACGCAGTTCCACCCAGAAAAGAGCCAGCATACCGGTCTTACTTTACTCAAAAATTTCATTATGCTTTAAACAGAAAACTTATGACCGCCCGCGTTGAACGCATGACAGAATTCCGCCACGCTGACCTCACAGAGATTGTGCAGGCCACGGAAGATGCGGTGCGTGAAGGTATCGGTTTCAACTGGGTGCTGCCGCCCGGAAAAGATGTGCTTGAGACCTACTGGAAAGGCGTGCTGGTCGTGCCGGAGCGCGTGATGTTCGCAGGCAGGCTGGACGGTACATTGGCGGCAAGTATTCAGGTGGTGAAGCCGGGCATCAGTAAGGAGACCTCATCGTTCGCCGCGTCGATCGAAGCGCATTTCGTTGCACCATGGGCGCGTGGACATGGGCTTGCAAAAATGCTGCTGGAAGCTGCCGAGCGCGAAGCGCGCTCGCAAGGATTTGCCGTGCTGCGTCTTTCCGTGCGCGAAACACAGGAAGCTGCGATCAAGCTCTATGAAGAAAATGGTTACATCTGTTGGGGCGTACTGCCATTCTACGAATTCGTGAATGCCAAGATGATCGCCGGACGTTTCTATTACAAAAACCTCGAACCGATAAGTACACTCGTATGATCCTTTATCCTGCTATAGATCTGAAAGATGGTAAGTGCGTGCGACTGCTGCGTGGCGACATGGACAAGGCGACCGTGTTTGAACATTCACCAGCGGATCAGGCGGCGCTGTTCGAGCAGGCAGGATTCAAATGGCTGCATGTGGTGGATCTGAATGGCGCATTTGCAGGAAAGCCGGTCAATGAATTCGCGGTAAAATCGGTGCTGGCGCGTATCCGTATGCCTATTCAGCTGGGTGGTGGCATCCGCACGATCGATCAGGTGGATGCATGGCTTTCCATGGGTATATCACGCGTGATCCTAGGCACGATCGCGCTGCGCGAACCCGAGCTGGTGAAAGAAGCCTGCAGGCTTTTCCCAGGTAAGGTCGCTGTGGGTATTGATGCGAAAGATGGTCGCGTCGCGGTGGAAGGTTGGGCAGAAGTATCTGACCAACTGGCAGTGGATATGGCAAAGCGCTTTGAAGACGCGGGTGTTGCTGCCATCATCTACACCGACATCGCGCGTGATGGCGCGATGCAAGGACCGAACGTGGAAGAGACCGTTGCGTTTGCTGCCGCAATTTCAACGCCTGTGATCGCTTCCGGCGGTATCAGTTCTGTGAAGGACATCAAACGATACAAGCCTTTTGAGTCCAAAGGTATCGAAGGTGTCATCATCGGCCGTGCATTGTATGATGGCGCGGTACTTCCTGAAGAAGCGCTCAAAGCATGCTAAAGACACGCATCATTCCCTGCCTTGATGTGAAGGATGGCCGCGTGGTCAAGGGGATCAATTTTGAAGGCCTGCGTGATGCGGGTGATCCGGTAGAGCAGGCAAAACTATATGACGCAGCCGGTGCAGATGAACTCTGTTTTCTCGATATCACCGCATCCAGCGATAACCGCGGTATCTTTTATGATGTTGTAAAAAATGTAGCGGAGCAGTGTTTTATGCCGCTTACCGTAGGTGGTGGTGTGCGCACGCTGGATGACATCAGGAATCTGCTGCTTGCCGGTGCAGATAAAGTATCCATCAACACGGAAGCGGTGAAGCGTCCGGAATTCGTGCGGGAGGCCGCAGAGAAATTCGGTTCGCAATGCATTGTTGTTGCAATTGATGCGAAGCAGGTTGAGGCGGGAACTTACCAAATATTCACGCATGGCGGGCGCAATGCCACCGGGCTTGATGTGGTGGAGTGGGCAAAGAAAATGGCAGGACTGGGGGCAGGGGAGATACTACTTACCTCGATGGATAGGGATGGCACAAAACAAGGCGTGCATCTGGATGTGACTAAAGCGGTCTCGGAAGCGATATCGATCCCGGTCATTGCATCAGGTGGTATTGGAAATCTGCAGCATTTCGTTGATGCGGTGAAGATCGGCAAGGCAGATGCAGTGCTTGCAGCCTCAGTATTCCATTACGGCGAGTTGACGGTTACGCAGGTAAAAGAGGCTTTGCAAGCCGCCCATATTCCGGTAAGGCTTACAGCATGAGCAACGAAGATATCATTGATAAACTCTATCAGGTTGTACTGAGTCGCAAAGATGCAGACCCGGACTATTCATATATTGCCAAGCGCTTAAAGCAGGGCACAGCGAAGATCGCACAGAAAGTGGGCGAAGAAGCCGTAGAGACCGTGATCGCGGCATTACAGAAAGATAAGAAGGAAGTGATATCTGAAAGTGCAGACCTTCTGTTTCACTGGCTTATATTGCTGGCGGATGCCGGTGTTAAACCTGAAGACGTAATGACGGAACTTAAGCGCCGTGAGGGTGTTTCAGGCCTCGATGAAAAGGCGCTGCGCAAAGCGCGCAGAAAAGGAGATGTATGACGCTCGATAAGAAATCACTGGATGTATTATTCAATGACGCACGCACGCATAGCGCATGGCTTGATAAGCCGGTGGATGATGTGTTGCTTCGCCAGGCCTATGATCTTGCAAAGATGTGCCCGAGTTCTGCGAACACACAGCCGCTGCGTATCGTTTTCGTAAAATCTAAGGAAGCCAAAGAAAAGCTAAAGCCTGCGATGGATGCTGGCAATATGAAAAAAACCATGGCCGCACCTGTGACCGCCATTATCGGCATGGATATGGAATTCTATAACCACATGGAAAAACTCTTCCCGCACGCGAAAGATGCACGCAGCTGGTTCGTAGGCAATGATGAACTCATTTTCAAAACAGCATTCCGTAACGGAAGTTTGCAGGGTGGTTATTTCATGCTGGCGGCGCGTTCGCTCGGGCTTGATTGCGGTCCGATGTCCGGTTTCAACAATGACATGGTGGATGCAGCATTCTTTGCAGGCACAAAGATAAAATCCAATTTCCTGTGCAACCTTGGTTATGGTGATGCCTCGAAATTGTTCCCGCGCGGTCCACGATTCACATTTGATGAAGCCTGCAAGATCGTATGACCTACGATAAGGCAAACATCTTCGCGAAGATGTTGCGGGGGGAGATCCCGTGCAAGAAGGTCTATGAAGATGAGTTTGCACTCGCCTTTCATGATATTGCTCCGGCTGCACCTGTGCATGTGCTTGTCATTCCCAAGGGTGAATATATGTCGTTCGATGATTTCTCACGTAATGCACCTGCTGCATTCGCGCAGGGATATTACGCTGCTATCCAGAAGATCGCGGCTGAGTTAGGCGTGGATAAGACCGGTTATCGCCTCATCACGAACCATGGGGCAGATGCCTCCCAGACCGTCCACCACTTCCATATGCATATATTGGGTGGACGGCATCTTGGCGCACTGGTGCAGAAATAGCCAAATATTCATATAATGCATATAGTTGCATGATAGGACGCGCAGAAAGTAAAATCCATCGCCATGGACTACCTGATGGATCGCAAACATGCAGCCGTACTGTTTGTTGATGCGTTGGCACTTGATGGTGCGCTGGTCAATGAAGCTGTGCATCGCAGCGAATCGCTACGATTAGAAAGCTCAGCTTCTCATGTAGGGAAATTAGAAGCGTCTATGCTTCAAGGGCAGCTTGCCCAACCACGCTTAGGATAAATTCCTCGGTAGGGCGGAACTCACGCTCGATAAGATCAAGCAGGTGTAATTTAACGGTGGCATCAGACGCGAACTGGTGCTGTGCGCGGGCAGACATTTCAGCCAGTCCGTGCGCACCGATACTGGTCGACTGGTTGGTAAGATGAGTAGTGAACTCCTGCCACATGGTGTTATATTCTTCGGTCTGCATCTCAGCAGGTGCGCGACGCAATGCGCCGAGCCACTCATTCACATATTCCACAAAATCGGCAAGCAACCTGCGCTCCACCTCGCAATTATAGCCGAGGTTGGCTCTGAGCTCATCAATGTCGATCACTGTACTCATTCTTGTTTTCCCTAGGGTGATACTATAGTACAACCATCTGGTTTGGCAATGCTTGGTATCATAGCTGTTTCAAAGCGGGAAGCCATATATTGCATTGCAGCGGGGGCTTGAGGATGTCATTGTTCGCAACACGGCGGTTTCTGCCACTTTTTATCACCCAGTTCCTTGGGGCACTCAATGATAATCTGCTTAAGAACTCGCTGGTTATGCTGATTACCTACCGTCTGGCCAGTACGGTGGAGAACCCGGAGATGCTGGTGACGCTGGCGGCAGGGATTTTCATGTTGCCCTTTTTTTTGTTCTCCGCGACCGCCGGCGAATTTGCCGATAAATATGACCGGGCGAGGCTTACCCGCATCATCAAGCTGTTTGAGATCGCCATCGTGCTCGTGGCCTCGGCAGGGTTTTATTTTTCGCATGTCACCTTGCTGATGATCACGTTGTTTTGCATGGGTGTGCATTCGACCTTCTTCGGGCCGATCAAATACGCTCTGCTGCCACAGCATCTGCGAGATGACGAACTGCTGGCCGGCAATGGTTATATCGAATCCGGAACATTCCTTGCCATTCTCCTGGGCGCTATCCTGGGCGGATTGCTTGTGGTGCAGGAGAATGGTGTGCTGTTTATTTCTGCGTTGCTGCTTTCTGTAGCAATGTGCGGATATGCAAGCAGCCGATTCATTCCTGCTGCACCGCCACCAGATGCGAACCTTACGATCGTTCGCAATATCTGGCGGGCAACATGGGATGTGCTGGCATTCAGCAGGCGGAACAAAGGCATATATCTTTGCATCCTTGGTATCTCGTGGTTCTGGCTGGTGGGGGCTGCATTCGTTGCGCAGTTCCCTAACTACACCAAGCTGACATTGGGCGGGGATGAAACCGTAGTAACATTATTGCTTGCGACATTCTCTATCGGCATCGCCATAGGTTCTGCCATGTGCAGCACGTTGCTCAAAGGACAGATAACAGTGCGCTATGTGCCGCTGGCAGCACTCGGTATCACACTCGCGATCGCTGATGTGTATCTGGCTAGTCATGGCATCGAAAGACAGGAAGATACGTTGGTGGGCGCGTGGGAATTCTTCCGGAATGGTGGCTGGCGGATCGTGTGTGATCTGTTCGTGCTTGCCGTGTGCGGTGGTATTTACGTCGTACCGCTTTATGCATTCATGCAGCACCATAGTGAGGTCGCGCATCGTGCGCGTATCATCGCTGCCAATAACATCATGAATGCATTCTTCATGGTGATCTCATCTGTGGGGGCACTGTTGTTGCTGCGCATGTCATTCAGCCTGCCGGAAATATTCCTTCTCCTTGCCGTTCTGAACGGGTTGGTGGCGGCCTATATCCGCCGGCAGATAAGTGCTGGTATTATATCTTAATTTTTTGCCCCATAATGGAGTTTTGTTAATAAAAGCATTAAAAAACAGCCATTTGTGTAAATCTTACACAACTATGAACAGGTTAATCTTAACCAAAAATTCTTAAAACCATCACCGTATATTAACATAAATCAGTGAAAATTAAGGCTGTTTTTCAAAAAATTACGGTGCGTAATGAAAGCAGCGACCAAGCGATCGAGGACACCCAAGATCCGATACGTTATCGGGTTCACGCTGCTTATTATCTTATTATTCGCAGCGGTGGTGGTACAACAGGCCACAGAGTCCTACAAACAGGCATTGCAGCAAGGTGAACAGACGGCAGTGCGCCTTTCGCGCATTCTTGCAGATCATGTGGAGCTTACGTTCCTCGGGGTGGATCTGTCACTGCGACGCGCCATTGAACGCCAGTATTTCAATACGCTATTCGGTAACAACCTGCCGGAATACACCGAGCAGAACTTTAAACTCTGGCTGAACGAGACACCGCAGATTGTTGCCATGGCAATGATCGATGATCAGGGTGTGGTTCAGGTGGCGGCACATAAACGTGGTTACGATAACTGGCTGGATTACCATGAGACACTGCAGGGCAAACAATTATTCATGCATTTGCGCGAGGCGGATGACACGCAGGTGTTCATCGGCAAACACTTCACACAGGATAACGATTCCCTGATCATCATGAGCCGTCGTTACAATAAGCTAAATGGTGAATTTGGCGGTATCGTGGTGGCGGCCATGAATCCCGGATATTTCATAGATTTTTATAGCTCTATCGCTTCCGGCCAGCAGAAATTCATGGCACTCATGCTGCCCGACGGTGCATCGCTTGCGGTTGGCCCATATGACAGCCCAGCCGATGAAGAGCTTACACGCCAATGGGTCATTGCCAACCCACAGTTGGGCGAGCAGATACAAAGTCTGACCGAACATATCGATGATCTAAAAATTGCTGCGCTCAAGCGGCTTAATAATATGCCGATTGTTGTATCTGTAGTGCAGGACAGTGAGCAAGTGCTTTCCGGCTGGCGCGAAGCAACGCTCAAAGACCTTGGCTTCTTGGGCATGTTCGTCGCGTTCGGTTCTATCCTGTCGTTCCTCGCTATTGCGATGGCGCGCCAGATCGATCGCGTGGAAGAATCTGAAGCATCCGCTATTCTTGCCAGCCAGGCGAAATCAGAGTTCCTTGCCAATATGTCGCATGAATTGCGCACGCCTCTCAATGCCATCATCGGGTTCTCGGAGATGATAAACTCCGGCTATTTCGGACCGCTCAATGCCAAGCAGAAGGAACGTATCCACGATATCAATCTGTGCGGTAGCCATCTGTTGCAACTCATCACAGATATTCTCGAATTCTCTAAAGGTGATGCGGGTAAGCTGGAACTGGTGGAAGAGAAGGTCGATATCACCGACATCATGAGCGAAGGTGTACGCATCATGAACGGTAAAATTAAAACCAAGAATATCCATCTTATCATGGCGATCGAACCAGACCTGCCGCATGTCTGGGGTGACAAGCGCAAGGTACGCCAGATACTCATCAATCTGCTCGCCAATGCGGTGAAGTTCACTCCGGAAGATGGAACGATCACGTTGACCGCCCGCATGGATCAGCAACATAATTTAAGTTTTTCTGTGGCCGATACAGGTATCGGTATTGCCGAGGCAGACATCGCCAAAGCACTTTCCGTATTCGGACAGGTGCACCGTAACAAGAGCCATGAAGGTACAGGTCTTGGCCTGCCACTGTGTAAAATGTATGCGGAATTGCACGGCGGTAAATTACAACTCACCAGTAAAGTGGGTGAGGGGACAACGGTGAAGATCACTTTCCCGCATCAGCGTGTGCTGATAAACAAACCTGCGACGAATTAATTATTCCTGCTGCCCTGATTGGCCCACTGCGCGAGCATGGCCTGCTGCTGGCTGCGGCTTACGTTCCAGTTACGGCTGGCCTCGACAGAGCGTTCGGATTCTGAGGTGGAAATGCGGGTCTTCCTGCGGCTCATGGCCGAGCCGACCAGATTATCGATCAATCCGCCAAAACTGTTCGTAAATGAACCCAGTGAGTTGCCGCTTCCTACCTGCGGTAGGGTTGTTTTTCCATTCCCGCCAGTGAAAATATCCAGCAGGTCATTTTCCAGCGAACGCCTGCGGGATTTCAGCACCTCACGCGCCAGTGCCGCCGCGGAAATGGCGAGAGCCTGCGAGTTGTTGTTTTTGCTACTCCTGCCACCCAGCGCCTTGAAAATGAACGACGGGTCGAAGCTGCCGGCAGGGCTGGTACTGTCCTCGCTGGCAACTAGATTCATAGGCTGTTGACCAAATTCTTTATTGTAACGTTCATGAGACTCACTCGAGTCCACTATGATGTCACCACTTCTTATACGCTCTGCAACTGTTTTGATAATTTCTGCTTCATCAGTAGCAACTTTCCCAATTTCAATGCCCTTTTGGTTATTGTAGAGATCTTTGAACATCTCGGATTTTGCTTTATCCCAAGAATCTGCCTTGATACCATCATCAAAAATACTACCTATTGAATAGAGTGCATTTCTGGCTAATCCTGCAGCCTCTATTAAGTATCCCATGCCCTCGGTAAGCGTATCGCCAATTTTAAATCGTGTCATCATGGCGGCAGTATATGCGTGTCTGAACGAATCTTCTTCAGCGGAATCTTTTGCAAACCCTTGATTTTTTGCAAGTATCTCCGCACGTTTATCAAGATCGCTTTTTGAAAGCGGATTAAAAGGTGGTAGTGTATCTTCTGCCATATATCTCTCTGTGACTAGTTACAGGATATACGGTAAGCAGTAATTTTCTGGTCAGGAAGGGTAAATGCAAAATTGGTTCAGGGAATATTGGACGGGAAAAAGAAGCGCTAAAGAAGCTTTTTTGGTCTGGGGGATTAGTGCCAATATCATGTGGCATCTCTGCGTGTGCTGCGCTCTAGCATATTATTTCTGGGCTGGAATATATGGTGGGGATTTGCCAGAGAACCTATTTATGCCGCCAGCAGTATTTGTACTCGGTGCAATGCTTTTTATCGGTTTGCTACAGGCTCTGATATGCATGCCTGTTTCTCTAAAGATACTATCCGTCTGTATTGATGACGACGAGAGTGTGCTGATAAAATCTTCAAGATATGTATTTGCTATTTATGGCATGGCCTCATTCTTTATAGGTGTTCTCATGCTTGTGTTAATGCCAATCTGGTGGAATAGCTAGACTGTTTACAGCCCCAGCACATCCTGCATGGAATACAGGCCAGATTTCTTGCTTTTGGCCCAGAGGGCGGCATGCAGTGCACCTTGCGCATAAATATTGCGCGAGAAGCCCTGATGTTTGATCTCGATTACCTCATGCGCACCTGCGAATGTGACCGTATGGATGCCCACCACTTCACCGCCACGCGCTATAGAAAAACCGATATCGCCTTCCTTGCGCACGCCATTCCTGTTAGTTACCTGTTTGTCAGATAGAGACACGCCGCGCGCATCAGCGATGGCATTTCCAAGCATGAGTGCTGTGCCGGAGGGGGCATCTTTTTTGTGACGGTGATGCATTTCATAGATCTCTGCATCATAGGAGGCATCCAGTACGCTGGCAGATAAGCCTGCAAGTTTCACGGCCAGATTCACACCGAGCGAGAAATTTCCTGACTGCACAATGCGTGCTTTCTTAGCGCATTGTTTCAGCTCTTTGAGTTGCTCGGCAGAAAAACCGGTTGTGCCGATGATATGTATGCCACCTTGTGCGGCTACTGCTTCTGCCATAGCCAGAGTGGCTTCAGGGGAGGTGAAGTCGATCACAGCGGTTGCTGCTTTGGCGACGGCTAGCGGATCACTGGTGACCAGCATATTGCCGCAGCCGAACGCGGCCAGTTGCGTTTGCACATCAACACTTTCATAGTGTGCCCGTTCACTGCCAGCCACGAGCTGAAAACGGTCATCTGCCTGCACGGCCTCAATGAGCGCGCTACCCATGCGGCCAAGGCAACCTGCGATTGCGATCTTCATGATGCTATTCCTTCAAATCACCCCAGAATTCTTTAACCTTCGAAAAGAAGTTATCAGTTTCTGGGCTGGTATTACCATCAGTTTTTTCAAATTCGCGCAGTAGCTCTTTTTGTTTCTTATTAAGTTTTACCGGTGTTTCAACCTGTACATGAATATACATATCACCGCGATTCTGTGAGCGCAGGATACTCATGCCTTTGCCGCGCAGGCGGAATTGGTGGCCTGTTTGCGTGCCTTCAGGGATGGTGACCTTTACGCGCGTTCCGTCGATGGTAGGTACTTCCACAGAGCCGCCCAGTGTGGCGGTGGTCATGCGGATAGGTATCTGGCAGTGGATATTCGCTTCGTCGCGCTTGAAGATGGCGTGTGGTTTTACAGAGAGGAAAATATACAGGTCACCGGCAGGGCCGCCGCGTGCGCCCACTTCGCCTTCGCCTGAAAGGCGGATGCGTGTGCCTTCCTCGATGCCGGCAGGAACGCTGACCGACAGGGTCTTTTCCTTGCGCGTGCGGCCTGAGCCAGCACAGCTTTTGCAAGGGTCTTTGATGATCTTGCCCTGGCCGCCGCAGCCGGAACAGGTGCGTTCCATGGTAAAGAATCCCTGGCTTACGCGCATGCGACCAGCACCATTACAGCTTGGACAGGTGATGGGGCTTGAACCTTTTTCGCTTCCGCTGCCTTTGCAGGAATCACAAGCAACCGCAGTGGTTATGGTGATCTTTTCCTGTTTGCCTTTGAAGGCATCTTCTAACGATACCTCAAGATTATAACGCAGATCTGTACCACGCGCCGGGCCAGTGCTGCTGCGCCTTCCACCGCCGCCAAGTCCGCCGAACAGATCTTCGAAGATATCAGCGAAGCCGCTGGAGAAATCAAATCCTGCTGCACCCGCACCACCGCCTGCGCCTTGGTTGAAGGCATCATGGCCGAAGCGATCATATGCGGCACGTTTCTGGTCGTCAGAAAGCACATCATAGGCGTGGCTGATCTCTTTGAAGCGTTCTTCTGCTTTAGCGTCTCCCGGGTTCTTATCCGGGTGATATTGCATGGCAAGCTTGCGATAAGCCTTCTTTAGCTCATCGGCATTGGCGGTTTTTGAAACACCGAGAATTTCGTAAAAGTCGCGCTGGGTTGCCATGTTTGTTCAGGGAAATGCAAAGAATGAAAGACGAAGTGGATGAATAAAGTATTTTTTCATCCACTTCATTACTTTAATACGGGTTATCCATTCTTTTTCTTGTTTTCGTCTACTTCTTCATAGGTCGCGTCAACTACCGTGTCGCCGCTTGCATTATCTGCGCCAGATGAAGCAGCTTCGCCTGAAGCGGCAGCTGATTCCTGCTGCGCTTTATACATGGCTTCGCCAAGTTTCATAGAAGACTGGCTCAGAGCCTGCGTGCCTTGCTCGATACGCGCCACATCTTCAGAAGCCACGGCATCTTTCAGTGACTTGATATCAGATTCGATGGCTTCTTTTTCTGCCGCAGAGACTTTGTCACCATGTTCAGCCAGTGATTTCTCTGAAGCATGGATGAGGCCTTCCGCCTGATTCTTTGCTTCTACCAATGCACGGCGTTTTTTATCAGCTTCTGCATTCGCTTCCGCTTCTTTCACCATGCGTTCGATATCTGCATCAGAAAGACCACCGGATGCCTGAATGCGGATCTGCTGTTCTTTACCGGTTGCCTTATCTTTCGCTGATACATTCACGATACCGTTAGCATCGATATCGAAGGTTACTTCGATCTGCGGAATGCCGCGTGGAGAAGGCGGGATACCTACCAGATCGAACTGGCCAAGCATTTTATTGTCGGCGGCCATTTCGCGCTCACCTTGGAATACGCGGATGGTCACTGCCGTCTGGTTATCATCAGCCGTTGAGAAGGTCTGCGATTTCTTGGTCGGGATGGTGGTGTTGCGATCGATCAGGCGCGTGAACACACCGCCCAATGTTTCGATACCAAGTGACAGCGGTGTTACGTCGAGGAGCAATACGTCTTTCACATCACCCTTAAGTACGGCACCCTGAATGGCCGCGCCCATGGCCACCACTTCGTCAGGATTCACACCTTTATGTGGTTCTTTACCAAAGAATTCTTTTACTTTCTCGATCACTTTCGGCATGCGGGTCATACCACCGACCAGGATCACTTCATCAATGTCAGAGGGTTTGAGGCCAGCATCTTTAAGTGCGGCACGGCAAGGCTCGATCGTTTTGGCGATGAGATCATCTACCAGCGATTCCAGCTTCGCGCGGGTCAGCTTGATGTTCAAGTGCTTCGGACCGGATTGGTCTGCAGTGATGAACGGCAGGTTCACATCGGTCTGGATGCTGCTTGAGAGCTCGATCTTTGCTTTTTCAGCCGCTTCTTTCAGACGTTGCAGCGCCAGTTTGTCGCCGCGCAGGTCGATGCCCTGATCGCGTTTGAATTCATCTGCGAGGAAGTCGATGATGCGTTTGTCGAAGTCTTCACCACCGAGGAATGTATCACCGTTGGTCGCTTTTACCTCGAATACACCGTCATCGATCTCAAGCACTGACACGTCGAACGTACCACCGCCAAGATCGTATACGGCAACGGTTTTGCCATCTTTCTTTTCCTTATCCATGCCGTAGGCGAGTGCCGCGGCGGTCGGCTCGTTGATGATACGCAACACTTCAAGACCGGCAATACGGCCAGCATCTTTGGTGGCCTGACGCTGCGCGTCGTTGAAGTAAGCAGGTACGGTGATGACTGCCTGTGATACTTTCTCACCAAGATAGGCTTCCGCCACTTCTTTCATTTTGATGAGGATGAAGGCAGAGACCTGCGACGGTGAATATTTCTCGCCGCGGGCTTCTACCCATGCGTCGCCATTATCGGCTTTCACAATTTTATATGGTACAAGACCCATATCCTTCTTCACCATCGGATCTGCAAAATTGCGACCGATGAGGCGCTTGATCGCAAAGAGTGTATTCTCAGGGTTGGTAACAGCCTGACGCTTGGCGGAATCACCCACCAGCCGTTCGCTATTGTCAGCGAATGCAACCACAGAAGGCACAACGTTGCGGCCCTCCGGGCTGTGAATAACTTTCACGTTGCTGCCGTCCATGATGGCTACGCAGCTATTAGTTGTACCAAGATCGATACCTATAATTTTGCTCATACTATTTTCTTCCTATGTTTCTCTATGACGTGCGTCCTAAAACCGACATTCAAAGCCGCACACCGCATGGTTAGCGTGATTGGATGAGACTGATATAAGTGCTTATTTTCCAAACGCAATAGCCCGTTACTAATTTTTTATCAAAATCGGGGAGGTGGCTTCCCGGCCTCATTCTTTACCAGTATTTCTGGTATATAGGGTGATTTTCCCCAATAAAAAGCCAGCGACAGCAGATTTATTAATAATATTTAACCAATTATTAATAATTAACCTTTATTAACATTATTGTTAATTTTTATTAAGAGGTGTGAATCATGGACGTTAATACTACAAAAATAATAGAAGCAGCAAGGCAGCTGCTCAAGGAATACGGGTATTTCATGGATGAGCTCTGGCATGTGGATGATGTGAATTTCATCTGCGAGCAGCGCAACCTGAAAAAACTCAGCAAAGAAGAAGCGATGAAGGTATTTGAAGTGGCCAAAGAGCAGTTCGATGGAGAATACGGCATCTCGTGGCCGCAGTTGGAGAAAGCATTGCGTATTTACCTGCAACGCGAAAAGACCATGAAGAATGAAATAGCCAGATAATACCAAATAAAAAAGGCGAGCATGTAGCCCGCCTCTTATTTTGTGAAGCACCGGTAGGGTGCTTTTTTATTGGCTAATTGGCCTTTTTGTCGTCTTTTTTCTCAGACTTCTTGCCGCCAACATTGAACGCGCCGAACTTGTTCTGGAATTTCTCCATCTGACCGGTTTTGCGCAGGTTCACACCACCTGTCCAGGCAGGGTGGGTCTTTGGATCAACATCAAGCTGCAGCACTTCGCCTTCTTTGCCATAGGTAGAGAAGGTGTCATAGGTCGTACCATCCGTCATTTTAATGGTGATGCGGTGGTAATCTGGGTGTATGCCTTGTTTCATAACAAAATCCTTGAGTTAACTGGCCTTATATTCGGGAGGGGTTAGTTAGCCCAAACCATACGGAATTGCAAGGGAAATAGTCATTATTATCGTAGAATCTGTAAAAACGGTTGAAAACCAGTTTGCTAGCAACTAACAACTAGCATCCACAAGCCTCATATGGGGGTTAGCTCAGTGGCCAGCCATACGGCGCTTGAGTAAATCGCTCTAACCGCGTAGACAGCGGTATATAAATAGTCCCGGGGGGTTAGCTCAGTGGTTAGAGCAGGGCGCTCATAACGCCTTGGTCGTGGGTTCAAGTCCCTCACCCCCCACCATTATTTCCTGTGTCGGGAGATATTTCCGGCCTATGCCCGCTGAGGCCCGCCGTGTGCGGGGCCTGCATGGCAAAGTTGGTCGGAGATATTGGGTAAGGCGCTATTCAGGGCCTAATAGTGGCTATTCTCTCCAAGGCCGATGCAGGTGATCAAGGTTTGATGACTTATTCCCTATCAAATGACACTTTTAGGCTACTACCAAAAGCTGGTATAGCTTTGGTATTAGGAGTCGTTGAAATGTTGGAATATTTCTCAGCCAGTTTTCTTTATTCGTTTGGCAAAGATTTGCTGAAAGGCAGGATAGGCAAAAAGCCTAACCCCGAAGAAATATTGAAAATACGAAACAGATGGAGGGAGGAAATTGAAGAAAAACTTTGGGATTTCCGGAAAAATGGAATTGGCAAAGATGTCATCATACATGACATCGACCGACTAGATG
>CAZHUC010000004.1:0-183825 GCA_964535825.1 uncultured Rickettsiales bacterium | reverse complement strand
GAATTCGAGATGCGCCCGAATAACATGATCATCATCCGTGATGACGGGCGCGGCATCCCTATCGATCCACACCCTAAATTTCCTAAGAAATCTGCGCTGGAGGTCATTCTTACCATGCTGCATTCCGGCGGCAAGTTCGGTGGCAAGGTCTATGATACCTCAGGCGGTCTGCACGGCGTGGGTATTTCTGTGGTGAACGCCCTTTCGGATTATCTGGAAGTAGAGGTCGTGCGCAAAAAAGAAGTATACCGCCAGTCTTACAGCCGCGGTGAACCCACGACAAAACTCAAACATGTCGGGTCAGACCCCAAAAGCAAAGGCGGCACCACCGTTGCCTTCACGCCAGACCCGGATATTTTTGGCAAATCGGTCAAATTCAAGCCTGAGAAGCTCTATAAGCTCGCACGCTCCAAGGCCTATCTGTTCCGCGGCGTGGAGATCAAATGGATCTGTGACCCATCGTTGCTCTCTGAAGGTTCGGAAACTCCTGCTAACGATACCATCCATTTCCCCGGCGGCCTGGGTGATTTCCTTGCCCAGCAAATGCATGGCCGCATGCCTATCACCAATGAAGCCTTCACAGGCGAAGCAGAACTTGCCGGAAAAATGGGACGCATCGAATGGGCGATCGACTGGCCAGCCGATGAAGAAACCTTTGTAAGCACCTATTGTAATACCATCCCGACCCCGGAAGGCGGCACACACGAATCCGGCCTGCGCTCGGCCATCACCAAAGGTATCAAGGCCTATGGTGAACTTACTAATAATAAGAAGATAGCCGCCTCCACAGGTGATGATATTTTGGGTGGTGCTGTCGTGGTGCTTTCACTGTTCATGAAGAACCCACAGTTTCAGGGACAGACCAAGAACAAGCTGGTGAATGTGGAGGCTGCGAAGCTTGTGGAAAACGCCATGCGCGACCATTTCGACCATTACATTTCCGGTAATACAGAGAATGCAACGCGCCTGATGGCCTATATCGGCCAGCGCGTGGAAGAACGCCTGAAACGCAAACAGGAAAAAGAGGTCAGCCGCAAAGCCGCCACACAGCGTTTACGCCTGCCCGGCAAACTGGCCGATTGCTCGCGCTCCTCACAAAAAGGCACTGAGATATTCATCGTAGAGGGTGACTCGGCGGGTGGCTCAGCCAAACAGGCCCGCAACCGCGAAACTCAGGCCATCCTGCCATTGCGCGGAAAAATATTGAACGTGGCTTCGGCATCGCTTGATAAGATCAAAGCCAATCAGGAACTCTCGGATCTGGTACTGGCACTGGGTTGCGGTAGTGGCGTGCATTATAGCGAGGCTGCTCTGCGCTATGAAAAAGTTATCATTATGACCGACGCTGACGTCGACGGCGCGCATATCGCATCCTTGCTCATGACCTTCTTCTATCAGGAAATGCCGGACCTCATCAAACAGGGGCACTTATATCTGGCGCGTCCGCCGCTGTATCGTATCACCATCTCGAATCAGACCTATTACGCGCAGGATGATAAAGAGAAAGATGCGGTCATTGCAAAATATAAGAAGGCTAACAGCCGCGTGGAAGTAGGCCGCTTCAAAGGTCTGGGTGAAATGACCCCACCACAGCTGAAGGAAACCACCATGCACCCGGGTAACCGCGTGCTACTTCAGGTGAAGATCGAAGAAGAAGAGTTTGAAAGTACTGGCAAACGTGTGGATGAACTGATGGGTAAAAAACCGGAATACCGTTTCCAGTTCATCTCCGAGCAGACCGCCAACCGCGGCAATGAAATACTGGAATCACTCGACGTTTAAGCCACTTTCACTGTATTCAGCAGTCTTGGTATCTCTGCCTGTGCCCGCGCGTAGTCGTGCGGAACGCCAATATCAATGAAATAATCCACACCTTCATAACATGCTGGTTTTAGCCTCGGCGTGTACGGATGCAGGAATTCCCGCTCGAATGAAAATGACTCCTTAAGGCTGCGGTCTTTGAATATATCCGGCGATAAGATATAAAATCCGGAGCTGATAAGCCCGTGGCTTGCCACTCCCAGCGTATCATACCGATGCACTAGCCCCGCCTGCACATGCAGCTGACTGTAACGGCTGCAATCAGGCACAGTGTATGCTGCAAGGGAAATGGGGCGCTGCTGTTTTATGTGATGCTGCAACATGCGATGATAATCCAGCTG
Source organism: uncultured Rickettsiales bacterium (assembly GCA_964535825.1). Lineage (GTDB taxonomy): Bacteria > Pseudomonadota > Alphaproteobacteria > Rickettsiales > SXRF01 > CAZAQK01. The sequence goes on along the minus strand of CAZHUC010000004.1, from coordinate 181,663 downwards.
CACCAGTGAATCACCGTTTAGCACATATACTGGTTGGGTGGGATTGAGTGCATCCATCGCAAGGCGTATCGCACCACCTGTGCCCAGCGGCTTTGGCTCGATGGAATAGATCAGCTCAATACCCGCGAAGCGGTGGCCAAAATATGTGTGTATCTCATCTGCTTTATAATGAAGGCTGAGCACAGCTTTGGTGACTCCCTGCCCCGCCATATATTCCAGCAGCCAGCAAAGGAATGGTCGTCCGGCAACCATCGCCATCGGTTTAGGTACGTCACCACTCACGGCGCGCAACCTTGTACCAAAACCACCTGCAAGAATAATTGCCTGCATCGTTAACCTCAGCTATGTTACACAACGCGACAGTAAATTTCCTACACGACATCAGCAACCAGAAAAAACCGAAAAATGCATATTCTATCAATGGGTTATAAATTATATAAATATACAACCATATGAAACAGACCTTCCCTATCATCACAAAGAAAACAGGCGCAACACCGATCGAACTGGTGACGCAAAAGAGCTACTCAGCGTGGCTCAGAAAACAACCCGCACACACAAAACATTGGCTGGCAGAGAATCAGTTCAAAGCTAATCCGGGTGATGTTTGTGTCGTGCCAGATAGTAATGGCAAAACAGCACGCGTGATTTGCGGTGCTGAAGATACGCTGCACATCTGGAGCATCGCACATCTCCCGACTCGCCTGCCTGCTGGCACATATACACTTACAGGCAAACTGGCAAAGAACGACGCGACGCAGCTTGCACTTGGCTGGGCACTATCGTGCTATCATTTCGCAAAGTATAAAAAGAATGGCAGAACCTATGCATCGCTGGTGCAACCTGCTGGCAGCGACATGACATATATCACGAGCATGGCAGAAAGTATTAACTGGGCGCGTGATCTTATCAATTCGCCAGCCAATGATATGAACCCGGAAGCACTGGCAAAAGAAGCCACCGACTGGGCAAAAAAGGCCGGTGGCACAGCTACAGTTATCAAGGGTGAGAACCTGCTCAAGCAGAATTACCCGATGATCTATACCGTAGGCAAGGCCAGCGCCGTGCCCCCCTGCCTTGTGGACATTAGATTTCCCAAGAAAGGTGCAAAAAAAGTAACGCTGGTGGGAAAAGGTGTGTGTTTTGATTCCGGCGGGCTAGACATCAAGCCAACCTCCGGCATGAAGATGATGAAAAAAGATATGGGCGGTGCAGCGGCCTTGCTGGCACTGGCAAAGACCATTATCGACACCAAGCTGAAGGTTGAACTGCGTGTGCTGCTACCTATCGTGGAAAATTCTGTGGCTGGCAATGCCATGCGGCCACTGGATATTGTACCTACACGCAAAGGAATTACCGTAGAGATAGGTAACACAGATGCGGAAGGCCGCCTGATATTATGCGATGCATTATATGAAGCAGATACCGGCAAGCCGGATATGATCATTGATTGTGCCACACTGACGGGCGCTGCCCGCGTGGCACTGGGCGCTGATGTCCCGGCCTTCTTCACACCCGATGATAAACTAGCACACTCATTACAAAAGCACAGCGATGAACAGTGCGACCCTCTGTGGCGGCTACCGCTCTACAAAGCCTATCGCAGCATGCTGGATACACCGAGTGCTGATTTGAGCAACGACCCTGACAGCAGTTATGGTGGCGCTATCACCGCAGCCTTGTATTTGCAGGAATTTGTTACTAATACTCATGGTTGGCTGCATGTTGACATGATGGCATGGAATCTAAGCAACCGTCCTGGCAGACCACAAGGTGGAGAAGCCATGGCGGTACGCGCACTATATGCATTATTGAAGGAAAAATATGGCAAGAACTGAAAAGATAACCTCTGCAAAAACAAAAAAAGCTCTCACATTCTGGCAAGGCGTCAATACTATTGCCATGCAACGCATGCCGGTGGATCTTTCGGCGCGTCAGACTAGTACATTACTGCATATCTACCTGAATGCATCAGAGGCTCACACCATTAAGAATCTTGCCGAAGCGCTGGAAATGTCGAAGCCTGCGGTATGCCGTGCGATCGATGCACTGGAAGCAGCAAAACTTGTAAAGCGCGTGGTCGATAAGTCTGACCGACGCAATGTTATTATTGCAAGAACAGCAAAAGGCACTGCCTATGTACACGACTTTGCCGACATCATTATGTATGCCTCCAAAGAGGCAGCATAATGAGTGCTGACTATTACGTAGTCAGCGATGGGCATAAGGAAGGCCCGCTAGATCTTGTTACCATTATGCGCCGTGTCCGCGCCGGCAAAATAAAACCCGACACCGATATATATATAGGTGATGCAGAACATCCAAAGCGCGCCGAAAGCATCGAGGAGATATCCCCCTTCTTCCTGCGCCTGCTTGAAGGCCCTGCCAACGCTCGCGCACTGCCGGGCACAGCAAGCCTCTCCGAGCTACTGAAAACCGGCTGGCTGTTCACCATGGAACACAACATCATGACCGTATATGCAGGCGGCATGTTACTGCTGGTATTGCTGTTGAGCCTTTCCATCATAGGAACTGTGGGGTTCGCTGCCGGCGCATTCATCAGCTGGTGCGTATTTATAGTTCTGCATAATTTTTATTTTATATTCTCCGCCCGTTTCTTTCGTGGGCAGACCTTTGGCGAAGATTTCATCAATCTTCAGCTTGCGCCTGTATTGCTGCCTATCATTTTAAGTAGCCTGATCTTTGCAGCCGTTGTCGCTGCTGGCGTAACACTACTCATTGTGCCCGGCATACTTGCCGCCACATTCTTTATATATGTTCCACTTATCCTGCTGGATAAACAATGCTCAATCCCTGAGGCGTTCACTGCTTCTTTCCGAATGGTGCGCAAAGCCGGCACAAAGCATATCGTGATGCTTGCTATGCTTTTGACCCTGGATCTGATATGTTTTGCATTGATCATGCCCGTGCCGTTGACGCTTCCGATCTTCATTGCAGTGCTGTGTGATATGTATGAAAAGTTATCCACATGAGACGCAAAGTTATCCACATGTGGATAAACCTGTGCCCTTTTTTTTCTACGTCAGGAAATGCGCCAACATGTATAAAAATGGCGCACCGTCAATAGAAAAAATTTTTTGGAAACACTTGTAATCATTCCTGAAAAATGATTTTTACTCGATATGTAGGAAAAAAATTCCTATTTTTAACATAAAAGTAACTTTTGAGGCCTATTCTGGCCTTAACACAAGAAAAAAGCCCTTAATGGGCATGGTAGGGAGACGGTGATTATATGGCTATGAGCGATGCTCTTAGAGGAATGGGAAAATCCAAGTTGGGCGCAATGTTTGCTGTAGCCCTGCTGATCGTAGGTTTTTTTGTAGTGATAACATTCCGATTCACCGGCTCGAACATGGTGCCGCTTTATACCAACCTTTCACTGGATGATAGCGCGAAGATCGTAGCTGAACTTGATAAGACCAGCACACCTTATGAGCTTGTCTCGGGCGGCACACAGATCATGGTGCCATCCGATCGCGTGCTGCGTCTGCGTATGACCATGGCGGAACAACGCCTTCCATCGGTAGGCTCAGTGGTGGGATATGAGATATTCGACCGCTCGGAATCGTTCGGCAGCTCTAATTTTGTGATGAACATAAATATGGTGCGTGCACTCGAGGGTGAACTGTCCCGCACCATCAACTCTATCGCAGGTATTGAATCTTCCCGTGTGCATCTTGTGATGCCACGCCGTGAATTATTTACGCGTGAACGTGAACAACCCAGCGCATCTGTTACCATCAAAATGGGTGGCGGTCGCAGTATCGAGCGCTCTGAAGTAACCGCTATCACACATCTGGTGGCCTCTGCCGTACCCGGGCTTGAGGCATCAAAAGTAACGATAGTGGATGCCCACGGAAAATTGCTAGCGCGTGGTGATGGTGGCAACGGTATCGATGCTGCAGCCAGCACATCACAGGAATATCGCGCTGCCTACGAAACACGCATGCAGCACATGCTGGAAGACCTGTTAGAGAAGGTCATCGGAATGGGCAAGGTGCGCGTGCAGGTGAATGCAGATATGAACTTTGACCGTATCGTGACCAATTCAGAAAAATATGATCCGGATGGCCAGGTGGCACGTTCGACCCAGTCAAGCTCGGAGCGCGAAGATGCAAAAGAAGCCAGCGGACAGGACGGCGTATCTGTTACAGAGAACCTCCCGGGCGGTGGCACAGCAGGCGCGGCGGGCAATAACAGCAACCGTGCTGTTGAACGCACCGACGAAACCACGAATTTCGAAATATCCAAAACCGTGCAGAACCATATTCGTGAAGGCGGCACGGTGAATAAACTTTCAGTGGCCGTGCTTGTTGATGGCACATATACCACGGATGCTGAAGGAAACCAGACCTATGCACCTCGCACAGAAGATGAATTAAAACAGCTCAAAACACTCGTTACCTCTGCTATCGGCTATGACGAAAAACGTGGCGATATCATCGAACTGGTGAACATGAAGTTCTCGCAGGAAATTATGGATGTAGGCGAAGAATCTTTCTTCCAGCGCTTCAAACTGGAAGTACAGGGTATCGTACAGACACTTATCATCGCTGTAGTGGCCGTACTTGCCATATTGCTGGTACTCCGCCCTGCTGTTGTGCAGCTGGCACGTCAGGGACAATCTCCTAGTGATTTTGTGTCTTCTGAACTGGCAGCGCTTGAAGCGCCACCAGCAGCGGGTGGGGCGGCGGCTGGCAGATTGCCTCCGGCAGGTCCGATGGCTATTCCTGCCGCTCCTGTGGGCGGACCTGCTGGTATGTCGCAAGAACCTGAAATGATGATCGACGTGGCCAACATTAAAGGCGGCATGAAATCATCATCTATGAAAAAAGTGAACGAAATCGTACAACAATACCCTGAAGAGACCATGAACGTGTTGCGTCAGTGGATCGTACGGCAAACTTAGGATAATGAGGGCTTAAGTTATGGCACCGCCAAAAGATATGAAAGATGAATACAGGAAGCTGAATGGCGCACAAAAAGCTGCTATCTTCCTGATGTCCGTTGGTGAAGAAGTGGCTGTGAAGCTGTTCTCCATGATGGACGATGAGGAGATCCGTGAAATTTCCAACATCATGTCATCGCTTGGACAAGTGAACTCCGAGATCGTTGAACGCCTGTTCGTGGATTTCGCCGAGAAAGTATCGGCATCCGGCGCGGTGGTAGGTAACTACGATTCTACCGAACGCCTGCTGGTAAAAGCACTCGGTAAAGGCCGCGTGGACAACATCATGGAAGAGATCCGTGGCCCTGCCGGTCGTACCACATGGGATAAACTCGGCAACGTGAGCGAGGAAGTTCTGGCGAATTTCCTGAAGAATGAATACCCGCAAACCATTGCGGTGGTGTTATCCAAGATACGTTCCGACCACGCAGCCAAAGTGCTTATGCATATGCCTGAAGAACTCACGATGGAAGTGATCCTGCGCATGCTTTCCATGGAAGCCGTGAAGAAGGATGTAATGGACGGTATCGAGAAGACACTGCGTATGGAGTTCATGACCAACCTGGCAAAACGCCAAAGCCGCGACAGCCACGAAATGCTCGCCGAAATCTTCAACAATTTCGACCGCAACGCCGAAGCAAAGTTCATGGGCAAGCTGGAAGAACGCAACTCAGACGCCGCCGAACGCGTGCGCGCACTTATGTTCACCTTTGAAGACCTTGCTAAAATTGATGGTGGCGGTATTCAGACCCTCCTGCGCACTGTTGATAAGGACAAGTTGGCTGTGGCACTCAAAGGTGCATCAGAAACCATCAAAGAACTCTTCTTCAGCAATATGTCGGAACGTGCGGCAAAGATTCTCAAGGAAGATATGGGGTCTATGGGGCCTGTGCGTATCAAGGACGTAGATGAAGCACAAATGCACATCGTCGGTATCGCGAAAGACCTGGCCGCTAAGGGCGAGATCATGATCGCAAGCGATAGTGCCGAAGAACAACTGATCTACTAGGGTAATGGAACATGCGCGTTGAGCCATTATATTTCAAAGAATTTGACGGCGGGGCGATCACATCGTCCGGCAAGGTCAAAGCGTTTCTGCCTGGCGGCAGACATAAGGGGGAGGCAACCCCTCCTCCCCCTACCTTTTCTGAAGAGCAACTCAAACAAGCCGAGATGGAAGGTTACAAACGCGGCTTCCTTGAAGGCACAGAAGAAGGCAAACGCCTGCAAACAGACGCACAATCAGAGATCGACCGGCAAATTTCCGAAGCACTGACGAATGTCACCCTGTCCATCATCCCTATATTTGAAGATTATAAACGCATGGCAACCGTACTCCGTGAAGATATGCCAAAGGCGGCACTGGCCATTGCCCGCAAGGTGGCAGGCGCAGCGCTGGCCGATAATGCAGAAGCTGCTATCAGTGAAATTGCCGAACGTTGTATCTCTACCATGATGGGTGAAGCTGCGATCACCGTTATCGCACATGAAAGCCTGGCTACCTCACTGGAAAAACGCGTATCAGAAATTACCGCGAAATATAAACTCGATATGCCAGTACAGGTAATAGCGGATGCCAGCCTTGCCGTGACTGACTGCAAAGTGCAGTGGAAACAGGGCGCATTCGTGCGGGATACCAGTAAATTATGGCAGGATCTTGAAGGTGTCGTAGGCAATCTCTCGGCTTCTGGCGCATATGAAGCGACAAAAGACATGGAAAAACTTGAAAATCAGGTTAATAATCCTGAGATACCGCCCGAGACACCGGTAGAATCGACTGAACAACAACCCAGCCAAAAGGAGTAATCTATGGCGGACGATACAACAGCAACAGCTCCAGCGCCTACCGAAGGCATGGACAATCTAAGTCTGGAGACGGTGTATGACATACCTGTCCAGATCTCTGTGGTGCTCGGCAAAACCAGCATGCAGGTGAACCAGCTGCTCAAGCTGGGACGCGGTGCAGTATTAGAGCTGGATAAAAAAGTTGGTGAGCCCATTGATATATTTGTGAACAACCGCCTCATCGCACGCGGCGAAGTGGTGGTGGTTGAAGATAAGATCGGTGTCACCATGACGGAAATCATAAAAGCAGAGAAGCACTAGATCTGCCCTAACTGAAAGTGCACCAGGAGTGACAAGGCAATGAGACTACTTATCATTGGAGAATTATACGGCCAGATCGGCGCGGCAAGCAGCATAGCAAAAAGCCGCGGTGCCAAGGTGATGCATGTGGCAGATATTGAAAGTGCCATGAACCTGCTGCGCGGCGGACAGGGTGCCGACCTCATCATGATCGAGGTACGCGAGGATATTGAGAAACTTATCACACTGCTGATGCGCGAACGCTTTAACCTGCCAGTGGTTGCCTGTGGTATCAAAGCTGATAAGGACGCAGCGGTTAAAGCCATTAGATCCGGCGCGAAGGAATATCTCCCGCTGCCACCAAATGAAGAATTGATAGCGGCAGTGCTGGAAGCCATCACAGAAGAATCACATTCGGTTATTCATGCCTCACCTGAAATGGCCAAGGTACTGGCCATGGCAGATCAAATTGCGCCAAGTGAAGCCAGCGTACTCATCACCGGGGAATCCGGCACAGGTAAGGAAGTGATCGCCCGCTACATACACAAGAAGAGCAAAAGGGCTGGCGGCACGATGATCTCTGTGAATTGTGCAGCGATCCCTGAGAATCTTCTTGAATCCGAACTTTTTGGCCATGAGAAAGGCGCGTTCACTGGTGCGGTGGCTCGCCGTATCGGCAAATTTGAAGAAGCCAACGGCGGCACTATCTTGCTGGATGAGATCAGCGAGATGGATCTGCGCCTGCAATCCAAGCTGCTGCGCGTGCTGCAGGAGCGTGAAGTAGACCGCATCGGTGGCAATAAGCCGGTGAAGGTGAATATCCGCGTACTGGCCACTTCGAACCGCAACATGCAGGAAGAAGTAAAAAAAGGCACGTTCCGCGAAGACCTGTTCTTCCGCCTGAACGTTATCACCATCAACATGCCTTCCCTGCGCGACAGGAAGGCGGATATTCTGCCACTTGCTGAGCATTTTATTGATAAATATTCCAAGGCAAATGGTGTTGATGTCAAAAAACTGAGCCCCGACGCTGAAGCCAAACTGAAAGCCTATCACTGGCCCGGTAACGTGCGCGAGCTGGAAAATACTATGCACCGCACCGTGCTGCTTGCAACAGGCAGCAGCATTGAGCCGGATGCCATCTATCTACAAGGCATGCCAGAAACACCTGCTCCACAGCTTGCCACAAACACCGGTGTTTCAAACACCAAGAGTGGTGCTGGGCTGGTTGGCCGTACCGTAGATTCCGTTGAACAGGAACTTATCCTTGATACGTTGAATCACTGCCTTGGCAACCGTACGCATGCTGCAAATATTCTGGGTATCTCCATCCGCACCCTGCGCAATAAACTAAAAACATATAGTGAACAAGGTGCAGCCATTCCACCACCGCCAACCGGTACGGAATAATGAAACGTGAATGGAAGATACGCATCAGCTGGCTGGTACTCGGGTTGCTGATAGGCAGTATTCCTATGTGCAGCCAGTGGCTGACAGTGGATAACTGCCAGGATCAGGGCGGTCGCTGGAACGAAGAAAAACAAGCGTGCGAATTTTAAGGTCAATAGGTAGCGCAACACATGGCTGAAGCAACGGCAACAGCGACCACAACGCCAGATATTCGCCAGCAGGTGATGGACCTGCTCAAGCGGCGCGATATTTATTTTGCCATGGGCATCATCTCCATCCTTGTGGTGCTGATCCTGCCGCTGCCGCCAGTATTGCTGGACCTGATGCTTTCGCTGTCCGTCACGATCTCAGTACTTATCCTGATGACCGTACTGTTCGTTGAAAAGCCGCTACAGCTCAATTCATTCCCGACCATCCTGCTGATCGTTACCATGCTGCGGCTGTCACTGAACATTGCCTCCACCCGCCTCATTCTCTCGCATGGGCATGAGGGCACGGATGCCGCAGGCCACGTGATCGAGGCATTTGGCGGATTCGTGATGGGAGGATCCGTGGTGATCGGTGCGATCATCTTTGCGATCCTCACCATCATCAATTTCGTGGTTATCACCAAGGGTTCTGGCCGTATCGCCGAAGTATCGGCCCGCTTCTCGTTAGATGCGATGCCGGGCAAACAAATGGCGATCGATGCCGACCTGTCGGCAGGCCTCATCAGTGAAGATGTCGCAAAGTCGCGCCGCAAAGAGCTGGAAGATGAAAGTAACTTCTTCGGCTCAATGGACGGTGCGAGCAAATTCGTGCGTGGCGATGCCATCGCAGGGTTGCTCATTACGTTTATCAACTTCATTGCCGGTATCATCATCGGTGTGGCACAGAACGACCTGAGCTTTGAAGAAGCTGTACACACCTACACCACACTCACTGTGGGTGACGGTCTTGTAACCCAAGTGCCTGCCCTCATCGTATCTACCGCTGCCGGTATCCTTATCACCAAGTCAGGTGCAACCGGCTCAGCCGAGAAAGCTGTACTTAACCAACTTACACGCTCCCCAACACCGCTTGGTATCACCAGCGGCTTCATGCTGCTGCTTGCGGCTGTGCCCGGAGTACCTGCCCTGCCTTTTGTCGTGCTTGGTAGTATCAGTGGTTATCTGGCGTGGTATATGCTCAAGAATCCGCATGGCGACCCTGCTTCTGCACTTGGTGGCGCAGCGGCCGGACTTAAAGCACTGACTGGTCCTCAACCAGCCGAAGGCGAGGCTGCTCCCGCCGAAGAAAAGGAAGAGGATTTCCTGCAGATCGATTCCCTGCGGCTTGAACTCGGATATGGCCTGCTGCCACTCATCAATTACCAGAAGGGCCATCGCCTGACCGAACAGATCAAAGCACTGCGCCGTCAGATGGCACGCGAGCTGGGCTTTGTGATCCCTGCCGTTCGCATTCAGGATAACATGCAACTGCCTCCAAACACCTATGTGATCAAGGTGAAGGAAATTGAGGGCGCACGCGGTGACATTCGCCCTGAGGCCTTGCTCATTATGAATCCTAATGGTGGCAAAATGGATCTGCCCGGCGAAGACACCACCGAACCAACCTTTGGCCTGCCAGCGAAATGGGTGGCGGAGAATCAGCGCGAGGAAGCGCTGTTCCGCAATTACACGGTGGTTGACCCGCCAACGGTCATCACCACGCACCTGACCGAGGTCATCAAAGACAACATGTCCGAGCTACTGTCCTATGCAGAAACCCAGAAACTGCTGGATGACCTCGGCAAGACCCAGCAAAAGCTGGTCAGCGAGACCATTCCGTCACAGATATCTGTCAGCGGCGTGCAGCGCGTGCTGCAAAACCTGCTTAAGGAAACGGTTTCTATCCGCGACCTCTCCACCATCCTCGAGGCTATCGCCGAAGCATCGCGCGCCACCCCGAATGTGCACATGGTCACCGAGCATGTTCGTTCACGCCTTGCCCGCCAGATAAGCCACGCCAATACCGGCCCTGATGGCTATATACCTATCATCTCGCTCTCACCTGCATGGGAACAGACCTATATCGAATCCCTTACCGCCGCTGGTGAAGATAAGATACTTTCGATGGCGCCTTCGCGCATTCAGGAGTTCATTCTGGCCGTGCGTTCCAATTTCGATAAATTCGCTATGCAGGGTGAAATGCCGGTGCTTCTCACCAGTCCTGCCATACGCCCTTATGTGCGCTCGGTCGTTGAGCGTTTCCGTCCTTCCACGGTGGTGTTGTCCCAGAATGAAATTCACCCCAAAGCGCGCATCAAGACACTGGGACAAATATAATGGATCTACTATTCAATATCATCGGTATCAGTGGCATGTGCTGCTTCCTGCTGGCCTATTTCTTCTTGCAGAATGGGCGTATGCAGCCCACCAGTTATGATTATCTGTTCATGAATCTTGCAGGCGCGGTACTTATCATTATGTCACTGCTCTGGGACTGGAATTTATCGGCCTTCCTGCTGGAAGTAGCGTGGTTCTTCATCACCGGTTACGGCATCTGGAAGCGCTGGCGCAACGATAAGGCTGCAGCATGAGGCTACGCAGTTTTACCGCCACCAATATGCCAGCTGCCATGAAGCTGGTGCGCGAGGAAATGGGCGAGAATGCTATCATCATCGCCAGTGAACCGGCTGGCAAGCGCGCCATCAAGGTCACCGCCGCCGTGGAAGAAGTAGATGAGCCACCTGCACATTTTACACCGCAGCCAGCAAAACCTGTAGAGACGAAGCAGGAAACAGCATCAACGGCAGACCTGCGCTTTCAACTGCAGAATATCCTGCGCTTCCATAACGTACCGGATCTGTTCAGCGCCAAACTGATGCAGAAGATCAGCGATAAGGAAATGATAGCCGCTACCGCTCTGATACGCATGGGAGGCCGTGAAGACCCTGCCAAACTGCAACGCATGGGCCTTGAAAAATTACTGGGTAATTTTTTTACTTTTGACCCACTGGTATTTAATAAGCTCGATTCCCACCTGATGCTGGTAGGCGCGCCCGGTATCGGCAAAACCTTCACCATCGCCAAAATCGCCACCCGCCTTGCGATGGAAAAGATACCCATCACCGTCGTGACCACCGATAACAAGCGCGCCGGCGGCGTCGAACAGCTCAAGGCATTCACCAATATCCTTGAGGTCGATCTTGATGTGGTCACATCACGCAAGGAACTCCAGAAATATTTGTCGCAATTACCTGAAGACACCCGCGTACTCATCGATACCGCTGGCTGCAACGCCTATGACCAATCGGAGATGGCTGAATTACAGGCCTACGCCCAAATGGAAGGGGTTGAACCCGTGATGGTGATGGCCGCCGGTGGCGACAGCATGGAGGCCATAGATACCGCAGAATCCTTTGCCACACTGCCTATCCGCCGTGTGTTGGTAACACGCGCTGACACTGCACGCCGTTTTGGTGGCATACTGGCAGTGACCGCCGCATATGACTTTGCCTTCTGCAATATCAGCGCATCCTCTTCCGTGGTGGATACATTAAAGCCCGCCAATGCCACCGCCCTCGCCGAACTTTTACTGCAATACCAGTTGCAAACCTGAGTTTTTTCCATGAAGCTAGCATCCTTATGACAGACCCCGCACAAAACAACATCATCGCCATTGCTTCCGGCAAGGGAGGCGTGGGCAAAACATGGCTTTCCATCACGCTTGCACATTTGTTTGCACGTTCCGGCAGGCAGGTGTTGTTGTTCGATGGTGATATTGGCCTGGCCAACGTGGATGTACAGCTTGGCCTGACGCCCCAGCGCGACTTAAACAGCGTCATCAATGGCAGGAACAATCTGAAAGAATCCATCACCACCTATTCTGAAGGCGGGTTTGACATTGTAGCTGGCCGCAGCGGTTCAGCTGCGCTTGCCACCATGCCGGTTGAAAAGCTGGAGAACCTTGCCAATGACCTGAGGTCCATCCAGAAGAATTATGATTTTGTGATTATCGATCTGGGCGCAGGCATTGAGCAGCATGTGCAGTACCTCTCGTCACTGGCTGGCCGCTGCATCGTGGTGGTGACGGATGAACCCACATCGCTTACGGATGCCTACGCATTTATCAAGATCGCCCAGGGTAGCAAGCAACCGCCAGATATCGGCATTGTCATCAATCAGGCCTCCACACAAAAAGAGGGTGAAACTACCTACCACGCACTGAATAAAGCCTGCGTGAATTTCCTGAATATGTCGCCTCCGCTGCTTGGTATCATTCGCCGCGATAACAAGGTGAAGGATTCCATCCGCAGCCAGAAATCACTGATCATCAAAGCCCCACACTCCACCGCTGCCACCGACGCCGCGGCACTATCCATCAAGCTGATGCAAAGATAGCGCGATCAGGGAGGACAGACGATGGATGAGCTACGTTTCTTAAACATCATCGCCTCACCCTCGCAGAATGTAAAACAGCCGGGGATCACGGATAGTAATTCCACCAACCTGCCGCCCATCATCACGCGCTTCCCTCCGGGTAGCATCCTTGCCGGGTTCGTCATTAACCGCGACACCGCCGGAAACCCTATATTGCGCACGGAAAGTGGCGATATTACATTCCAATCCAAGCATTTCTTCAAGATAGGCACAGAGCTGGTCATTCGCATCGAGAACCGTACGGGTCAGCCGCAGGCGCATATCATTTCCATCGATGGTGAACCCACCGAATCGGCTGAGAGAGTATCCGTATTACCACAATCGAAGGATGCCCAATTCCCGCCAACATCGCGCCCGCCGGTTGATACCACCAATATCAGCGCAAGCACTGCCAGCACCGCACGGCTTACACCAGCCACGGCGGTGAATGTGCAGGCCACCATCACGGCAACATTACTCACGGACCAGCCAGACCTGCCTCAAGGTACACAATTACTGGTAAAAGTAATTTCGGCAGAAGCAGCCACAACGAACAAGGCAGGCACACCACAAGCACCAACATCTACGCAGCAGCCAGCTACTGCAAGCAATCCCTCATATGCAGCCTATACAAGAGCAGCAGCCGACACCCTGAAACCGGCTGGCAACACTCCATCTGCACCAGCGCAGGCAACGCCCACAGCTCCGACACAGCCAGCGCAGCCTCCTGCCGCATTGCAAGGACAAATACTGCAGGCAACCGTTACACGCAGCATCCCGACTGGTGAAACCATCCTCCAGACCGCAAACGGTGTAACACTTCAGTTGAACACCACCAGCCCACTGCCTCCGGGTATCAAACTCACCTTTCAGGTAGAACAGGCAAAAGCGCAAGCCACTGTGCTCCAGCCACAGAATGCGGTGGTCAATACACAGCCCGATCCGGTCACGACCCTTGCCCGCCACTGGCCTGCCTTGCAGCAGATATTATCCCTGCTAACCAGCAATCTTTCTGCTGAAAGTCTGTATGCTTCCGGTATTGCATCACTCTTCGGGCATGGTGCAGCTCTCCAACAGAGTGGAACAGCCAGCACCATCAATCCGCAGGCGATCCCAACAGGACTCATGGTATTCATTACCGCCCTGCGCGGTGGCGATTTCCGTGGGTGGTTAGGAAAAGACAACACAAGCTGGCTGGAAGACAAGGGTCATGGCGCGCTGGTACGCAAGGCTGAAGGTGAATTCTTCGCACTTGGTCGCCAGTTCAGCGAGGCACAGCCCGGCCAATGGCAGACGCTGTTCTTCCCTATCGCTGTGCATGGCGAGATACAGCAGGTGCGTTTCTTCCTGAAGCGTGACCGTAAACAAAAGAACGACAATGAACGCAATACCGAAGACGACACACGCTTTGTGGTGGAACTGGACTTAAGCCAGATGGGGGAATTGCAGCTGGATGGTTTTGTGCGTAAAGACCCTAAAACTCTTGAATTTGACCTCTATGTCCGCACCCGTTTCCAGCTGGATGAAGCCACGCGGCAGGACATATTCACTATCTATAATGAAATGGCAGAACTTACTGGTTTTAAAGGCCAACTCGCCTTCCAGACCGTGCAGGAATTCCCTGTGCGGCCAATGGAAGATACCCACCCTGAACACACCAACGACATGAGCGCGTAAATTCCCCTGTATTTTTGCCAGAATTGCCGTTAATACCTTTGCATATGACACAAACCGCTACCGCTCATGTAACTAAATCAGCTTCTCTGGATGCGCTCTATTCGCTTATCCAGCAAGACCTGAAACAAGTAGATGCACTCATTCTCTCGCGCATCAAAAGCGAAGTGCCGCTGATCCACGAGATAGCGCGTCACATTGTTGCATCTGGTGGCAAACGCATCCGCCCGGCGCTTACACTCATTGCTTCCAAGGCCTGCGGATTTGAAGGCAACCGCCACATCGCACTGGCAACTGCCGTTGAATTCATCCACACCGCCACCCTGCTTCATGATGATGTGGTGGATGAAAGTGAGCTGCGTCGTGGCCTTGCTACTGCCAACGAAGTGTTTGGCAACAAAGCGAGCGTTTTGGTGGGTGATTTCCTGTTATCACAGGCGTTCCAGATGATGGTGGAAGATGGCTCTAACACCGTACTGAAGATCCTTTCCGATGCGTCTGCCATTATCGCTCAGGGTGAGGTCATGCAACTTATGACCGAAGGTGACCCAGAGACCACGATAGCTGATTATCTGAAAGTGATTGAATCCAAAACCGCAGCCCTCTTTGCCGCTGCGTGTGAACTTGGTGCTGTGGCTGCCAAAAAAGAAGATTTACGCCCTGCCCTGCGCCAGTTCGGCAATGACATTGGTATCGCTTTCCAGCTGGTCGATGATGTGCTGGATTACAGCGCCAATCAGCAAACACTGGGCAAGACCGTGGGCGATGATTTCCGCGAAGGCAAGATCACCCTGCCCGTCATCATTGCCTATAATGCCGGTGGTGAGGAGGAAAAGGATTTCTGGAATCGCTGCCTTGCTGACCGCGATCAGAATGCTGAAGATCTGAACACAGCTATACAATACCTCGTGGAGCATAATGCATTACATAAAGCCATGCAGATGACGCATGAATACTGCAATAAAGCCACACAGTCTTTAGATGTGTTGCCTGATAGTCCTGCCAAACAATCCATGCTGGATCTGGTCGATTTCTGCGCAGAGCGCGTGTATTAGGAAGCGGCTACTACGCTTTCATATCCTGCAGGTTACAATAATGCGTATTACTGGCTTAACAAACCAAGTTTGTTCAAGGCATCGTTGGCAGAATCGACAGGTGAAAGATTCGTATCGACCTTGCTGTTTCCGCCGGCTGAAGGAGACAAGTGACTATCGTTAAATCCTGCATTGCTTACATTCGGCACATGGGCAACAGGATCTTTGAACGTGACGGTTTCACGCGAGCCACTATTAAACCCAGACCAGTCAATGACCGCCCGGATAGATGTTTGTGTTATGTGTGCTCCAGGGCCTGATATAATAGCTGTGGCGGGTATACTCCCTGAGCTTGGGCCAGAAAATGTTGGGTCAGCATGAGCGGTATTGATGGTTATGAAGGCACACAAAGCTGTACCCATCAAAAAATTCCTTGAACAATAGCTCACCATATTTACCTCGAAAAACGCTCTGGGGTTGAGAAAATAGCAATATATTCTGCAATTGTCCAAGATTTATTTGGGCTTAGTGCATTTCCACCAATTCATCCATAGATACTTGGTTACGGCCAGTGTGCTTAGCGATATAGAGGCGCTGGTCAGCAGTTTTGTATAGTGCCTCGGCGTCAGTATTATGGTCAAAACGTGCCGAAGCGATACCGATAGATACGGTGCAGCCGAAGAGCTGGTTATTCTCGCCGATCTTGAATGTTTCCTTAGCGACCGATGAACGGATACGTTCACCTACCCAGAACGCACCATTAGCCGGTGTTTCTGGCAGTACTGCGCCGAACTCCTCGCCACCGATGCGTGCGCCCAGATCGGTCTCACGCAGGCAGGAATTGATGATCTTGGCAACGACCTGCAACACCCTGTCGCCCATTTCCTGCCCATAATTATTATTGATGGTTTTGAAATGATCCATATCGATAAGCAGCAAGGATAGATCCTCGCGGCTACGCTTGATACGTTTCAATTCATCTTCCAGTTTGGTAAAGAATACGCGGCGTGTTGCAAGGCCTGTAAGCTGGTCTGTGCTGACCACGCGTGTAATTTCTTCTTTGGCTGATGCCTCTGCATTCACACGGTCGGTAATGTCACGCAGGCTACCTACCGAGCCAATGATAGCGCCGCTATCGTCGAACCACGGGTAGGAAATATCAGATACCCATATCTTGCGGCCATCCTTGGTGCGCATCAGGTAATCGGCCTGCCATTTACTGACATTGCCGCGCTTCCTGTCTTCTTCCAGTGCATTGAATGAATCAACTGACCTAAGCGCATTGCTAACGATGCGTGTTTCCAGTATCAGCGTGCGGATGTTCATGGCCTTCAGCTCTTCTGGTGTGAACCCAAGAAGGCGCACCACCGACGGGCTGATGTAATCATAGCGCATCGTATCGTAACGCAGACGATAGATCGTGTCGTTGGAATAAGACGTGAGCAGCTCTATTTCGGAACGCAGTTTTTCCACTGTGTCAGCCGAATAGCTTTCCGAAATTTTCGGAGCTTTGCGTGCATATCCTTTTAATGTAGCGTGCTTAACCATGTGCCTGAATGCCTTTAAAAACCGCGCGATTCTAGCCTAATGAGGTCGCAACTGCAATATATGTAAAAAATCGTTAATTTTCCGTTAGCAACCAAGACCAACTCTACATAACCTCACAATAATTTCTGTTATGCCGCCAGGCTCTTCTGAACGAAGTTTTGCAGGCGGCGTGTGAAGGATGCAGGGTCAGAGATCGCTTCACCTTCTACGATGCGTGCCTGATCGAACAACAGCCAAGCAACATCTTCCAGTTCAGCGGCATATTTCTCGTCAGCAGATTTTTCCACCAGTGTTTTTATAATGGAATGATCCGGATTTATCTCCAGCACTTTTGCAGATGTGCCTTCCAGTTGCTTTTGCTCTACAAGGAAACGCTCGAAGCGGAAATCCATCGCGCCTTCCTCCACCGCCAGGCATACAGCACTTTGGGTGAGCTTGTGCGTGGCACGCACATCTTTCACCTTATCACCCAGAATGGATTTTATTTTCTCGCAGAGTGATCTCACCGCATCGGTATCTACCTTTGGTTTTTCTTCCGGTGCTGATTCTTTGGAAATACTATCAAGATCGATATCCGCACGAGTGACAGATTTGAGCTTTTTGCCCTTATAATCCTGCACCACATTTACCCAGAAATCATCGACATGGTCAGAGAGCAGAAGCACCTCGATACCGCGCTTGGTGAAGCCTTCGATCTGCGGGCTCTGGCGCATCACCTCTACATTATCACCCGTGAAGTAGAAGATATTTTCCTGCCCTTCCTTCATACGAGACATGTACGCATCCAGTGAGGTGCGCTCTTCCGATAGGTTACTATTGAAGCGACACACTTCCAGTATCTGCTCACGCGGTGAATGCCCCTCGCATAAGCCTTCTTTCAATACTGCGCCAAAATTATTCCAGAATGCGAGATATGATTTTTCATCTTCCTCACCTTTTTTCTTAAGTTCAGAGAGCACACGCTTCACGATGGACTCGCGTATCTTGGTCATCATCGGGTTATGTTGTAGCGTTTCGCGGCTGATGTTGAGCGGCAGATCTTCTGAATCCACCACACCACGGATAAAGCGCATATATTGCGGTACAAGGTCTGCATTTTCTTCTGTGATGAAGACACGCTTCACATACAGCTTCACACGACGCTTGCGATCCGGATGGAACAGGTCGAATGGTTTGGCAGATGGAATGAATAGCAGGCTGACATACTCTACCTTGCCTTCAGCTTTATTATGCAGGGTGAGCCACGGCTCATCCGGTGCGTGCGCCACATGCCGGTAAAATTCCGAGTATTGCTCTGGCTTTATATCATTTTTAGAACGCATCCACAGCGCCGCACCCGTGTTGATGGTCTCTGTCTCTCCTTCAGCATTGGTAAGTTTTATCGGGAAGGAAATATGGTCGGAATAAGTCTGCACGATATGACGCAGGCGGAATGTATCAAGATATTCTTCTTCGTCTTTTTTAAGATGCAGTGTAATGGCTGTGCCACGCGGCGCAGCCTCTGCCTTGGCCACGGTGAATTCACCCTGCCCTTCAGATTCCCATTTCCAGCTTTCTTCAGCACCAGCGCGCGTAGAGATCACACTTACTTTATCCGCTACCATGAACGCAGAATAAAAACCCACACCGAACTGGCCGATGAGCAGAGCATCCTTTTTTGAATCTTTTGTAAGTGTGGCCAGGAATTCCTGTGTACCGGATTTTGCGATCGTACCGAGATTTGCCACCAGCTCATCACGGCTCATACCGATACCGTTATCTTTAATGGTCAGTGCATTTGCAGCCTTATCCACCACCAGCTCGATAGCATATTCAGCATTCTGGCCGGCCAGCTCAGGTTTGGTTACTGCCTCATAACGCAGCTTGTCACAGGCATCCGAAGCATTTGATATTAACTCCCTGATAAATATATCTTTATTTGTGTAAAGGGAATGGATGACCAGCTGAAGGATTTTGCTTACTTCAGCCCCAAACTTAAGTTTTTCTTCGCTTTTTTTCGCCATAATGTACCTGTTTGTGTTACAATCTGCGTGTGTCTATGCATATGGTGCATAACATCGCGCTGTCAAGGAGATGGGTTGAATTCTATGAATAAAATAATCTTTGCCGCATTGATGCTTCTTATTCCTGTCACCCCACTATTGGCGGCAGTAAATGATGGCACGCCGCAAAGCGAGATAATCTACCGCATCCATCTGGGCCGCGCTGAGGATGTGAAGCTGGTGCTGGATAGCGGTATCTCCCCTAACCTTACCAATGATGAAGGCATCCCGCTGCTGGCCCTTGCCGCCACACGCAAAGACCCTGAAGGCATCAGCGTCATGAAAACATTATTGGAGGCTGGTGCAGATATCGATGGCCGCGACACCCAAGGTCAGACCGCGCTGTTCCATGCGGCTCGGGTAGGAAATACCGATGCGGTTATGCTGCTGCTTGAAAACAATACCAACTACTACCAGGTGGATAATAACGGCGACATCGCCCGTAATATCGCACACCGTGAAGGTCATACCGAGCTGCTAACCGCCATGGATGATTTCGTTAAGGCGCAGGCGGAGAAGATCAAGCAACAATATGTTGAGTATAATGATCAGTTACAAAAGCGCTATGAAGATGAGCGCAAAATTGTAGAGGCTTATGAAGCTGAAAAACGTGCCATCGAAGAAGCCGAGGAGGATGAAGAGGAATACATGCTGCAGGAAGCACGGGAACAGAACGCTGCCCGTGAAGCAGAGTATCGTAAGGCTTTAATGAACTTGCAGGCGATCGAAGAAAAAAAGCAGGCACTGATACTGGAAAAACGCAACCTGCCAGCGTTCACGGAATCATTTAAACAGCTGGCTTTCAATACCTGCGCCTTCCAGTACTGGTCTTTCTGCCTGAGCATGAACCAGACCACAGAGATCCCGCATGATGAACTCAGCGATACCATCGATACGCATTACACAAAGATAAACGAACTCTCCGCTGCATTAACGGCTGATTATGAGCTGGATAAAGCCTATATCGACAAGATCGTAGAACGTTCCAAAAAGCGTACCTTCAACCCGCTGCAGCGCATGCCTTCCAAGACCTACCGCTTCCAGAATGGTGTAGGCAAGATCGCGGATATGAATAAGCGCTGCAATGAGGTCGCAAAATACTGGAACGTAGACAGGATTCCGCATCTTGATACTGCGCCGCCTAGCAATAATAATGGTAAGCGCAAGAAACGCTCAGGCCTGTTCGGAATGCCAGGCAACTAAGCCCTGGCCATACTGTTCTTCAGTGAGATGTAATCCACCTTGCCACTGCCAAGCCTTGGTATCAGGTCGATGCGCAGTATCTGGCGAGGCAAGCAAATCTCAGGAACACCACGCTTCTTGGCGGTCGCGATAAGACTTTCCTTAGTAATGCCCGGCGATTCTGTGTAGATCAGTATCTGTTCACCACGCTTGTCATCAGGTATAGCGATGGCGGCATGCCCTTTCTCAGGGTCAATGTCATAAGCCAGCTCTTCCACTACGGTCAGCGAGACCATTTCACCGGCAATTTTTGCAAAGCGTTTCGCACGTCCAAGAATAGAGATATAACCATCGGCACTTACATCCACGATATCTCCTGTATCATACCACGCACCTTGCGGCTGAATGACACCTGCCTGATCCGCCTTAAGATAACCCAGCATGACATTCGGGCCTTTGACCAACAAACGCGCGCCTTTCTCCAACCCATCTACCGGCTCAAGTTTATATTCCATTGCTGGGAAGAGCTTGCCCACCGTGCCGGGCTTGTGTTCATCATGTGTGTTCACTGATATAACAGGGCTTGCTTCCGTCACGCCATATCCCTGAAGAATATCAACACCAAATTGCTCTATCCACGCCTTGCGTGTTGATTCCTTGAGTTTCTCAGCACCTGCAACTGCGAGTCGTATACGACTGAAGTGATGCTTCTCCGCATAGCGTGCATAGCCCTGGAAGAATGTATCTGTACCCAGCATGATCGTCGCTTCTGATGTGAATACTTCTTCCGGGATCTGCTTGTATTGCACCGGACTTGGATATAAATGCGTTCTCAGGCCGCAGACCAGCGGCATGATCGTTCCCACCGTGAGGCCGAAGGAATGAAACACAGGCAATGCATTAAAGATGATGTGTGGTGGCGATAGGTCGAGCCGTGCGCGCGCCTGCGCGATGTTGCTAAGTAAATTGGCATGAGAAAGCGCAACGCCTTTAGGCACACCCTCGGAACCCGAAGTATACAACACCACCGCGGCCTCATCCGGGCTTACAGAACCAAGTACAGAGCGCAACCCAACAGAAGGAAAGAACCCATCCAGCAAGCCGGAGACTTTATCTTTCCATGTGATCTGCTTACGAATATCTTCGAGATAAACGATGGTGTAATGCTTCTGTAGCGCCTTGATAAGCTGGTCGAGTTTTGCTTTTTCGATGAATAGGCGCGATGTGATGATGGTCTGCATCCCCGCAATTTTGCAGGCATGTGAAATACTGGCTTCACCAGAAGAAAAGTTCAACATGCATGGCACGCGCTTCAACATGTGCAATGATAGAAAAGCAACCACCACAGCGAGCGAGTTAGGCAACAACACACCCACATACTGAGCATTGCCGATCAGACCCGACAATTTACGTCTGAGCACGGAAGAACGAACGAACAAATCCTTGTAAGTAAGTGCTCCCCCCATACTATCAGTGGCGATGCAGGTCTTCCTGCCAAAACTGCTCTGCGCCTTTATCAGGGCAGAAAGTAAGGGTTTAGAATAGTCGGCTGCATTAAACTGACGAAGATTGCCGCGTGAATTTCCATGCATACCAGACCACCACAAGGTTAAGCGTTGCCAATACCAAGAACAAATCGAGAATGCCAAACCCTAACATCAAAAGTATGGCAGATGCAACAGCTGCAATCGTCATAAATACAGAATCACACATATTACTTGCCGCCATAATGCGCGAACGGAATTTTTCATGCGCCTGCGACTGCAGGAACGCATATAACGGAACGATATATATGCCTCCGCACACAGCTACCATAAGCATGCAGGCGAGCATCGGCCAGTGCGATGGCGCATCGATAAATTCCCACAAACCCATCAGTTCGTTATGTGTTGGCTGCGGCGTGGCCAACACCATCAGGAATGTAAAAATAGCAGTGCCCAATGCCATGAAGGGCGTGAGCTTTGTGGTGATCTCACCTTTGAGCAAGGTGTCACACACCATTGAGCCAAACGCGATGCCGACCGAGAACACCATAAGGAACAAAATATATACTTCGTTATTTGCGCGCACCACGCCTTGCGCATAATTGGCAAATTGCGACATATACACAGAACCGACCAGCAAGAACCACGACAACCCTAAGATCGCACGGAAATTGTTCATATCGTAGGTCGCATTACGGATGATAGCGCGAGAGCCCTGCCAAATATTGAAATGCAGCTCTACATTAGGGTTTGCTATGCTCGACTTTGGAATGAACAGGCTGGCCAGAAGCCCCACCCCTGCGATCAGTATCGCCACACCACCGATGATATTGCCTTCCATCTCCACCAGCAATCCACCCGCGATTAACCCGCCAAGAATAGCCAGATAACTACCGGCAGCCATAAACCCATTCGCTGCCAACAGCTCGCGGTTCGCCAGATGGTCAGGCAGGATACTGAATTTTATGGGGCTGTAGAAGGTGGTGTGCATGCCGCTGAAGAACAGCATCACCATCAGCAGGTAGATGTTCTGCGTGGCAAAACCGTAAAACACGCAGAACATGATAAGCATCTCGGCGATCTTGGTGATGAGCACCAGCCGTGATTTCTCGAACTTATCCGCCAGTGGCCCGGCGATCGATGAAAATAGAAAGATGGGAAACACAAGCAATGCGGAGCATATCGTTACCAGAATTTCCGGGCGCACAGGCAAGGCAAGGCCTTTGCTGGCAGAATAGGCGATAAGCACCACAAGGCCAGAGCGCAACAAATTATCGTTGAATGCACCAAGGAATGTCGCAAGGAAGATCGGCAGGAAACGTCTTTTGGCGAAAAGGCCATATTTCAGGTGCTTTATATCAATATCAAGTGCATCAAATTCCATGTGCTACCACAACACTGCAAACCAGATGAGTGCAGCATTTACCAGCGCCAGCAACACAGCAGCACTGCCCATATCTTTAGCGCGGCCAGACAACTCATGACGCTCCAGCGAGATACGGTCGATTGCCGCTTCAATCGCAGAATTCAGCAATTCCACGACAGGTATGAGTAGCAGGCTGCCAATAAGTAACGCTCTCTCAACACCGCTTTGCGCAAAAATGAACGCACAGGGTAAAAGCACCAGTAAACCAAGCATCTCCACGCGGAACGCAGGTTGCAACATGCCAGCTTTCAGTCCCTGCACGGAATAGCCGAATGCCTTTATCAGACGCTGGAATTCGTTAGATGGCTTGTTGGTATTCATGATTAGCTGCTGGTAAATTGAACACATTGGTCACCGCGACAGACCCTTCATAGCCCTGCACCATCAGGCGTCCCGTAGCCGCATCCATCACCACTGCAAGTCGAGTATTGGCGTTGATGATCGGCGCTTGCAACCAGTCAAATCCCGGCTGTTCAAGATCATGCCCCGCGAACGCAGAGGATTGCCTGTAACGGCCCGCACTATCTATCTCACGAGGCCACCAGCCTTTACCGAACTCAGCGAAGGCAGTGTTGAAATGATTGGAAGTGCATACATTCACCCCTGCCATGATCTCGCGCACCTCTGCCGCTGTTTCCAGCCTTTCGATGACGCATCCTTCACCAAGGTTGAGGCCAGCCAGTGTAAAGATGGCAGGGACAGCGATCGGCGTTTTTATAAGCATTGATTTTGCTTCTTCATAAGTTGAAGCGGTCTCGAATACGATACGCAGAAGATGCGCCGGCGGAATGCCAGCCCCCTGCCCGGCAACCATGCGATTCTTTACCCAGTCACCGGCAAATGTCAGGCCATGCTTACGCATTGGCGCTTGATTGATAGCCGCTGAGAAACGTCCGGGTGCTAGCCCCGTGAACATGCCGGATAGCCCGGGCCATGTGATATTATAGAATACTCCCGCGTTACCCTGCTGGCACACGACCATCACATGCTCGCCCAGCTTGGGGAATGGCCAGTCCAGTGTGCGCAACATGGAGACGCTGTCACTGTTGCGGTATACACCGGTCGTACAGCCCCACTCAAAGCAGATATTCAGGGAATACATGCCTGCGCTACCCACCACCCCTGCCATGGTCTCGATCTCATGCAGGTACGGGTTCTGGTTGCGTTTAAGCAACCGGCGGGAGAAAATGTCCGCCGCAGGCAGCGCCAAAAGGCTTGGTATATAGGATAATGCCCCGTAGGTCTGGCGGGCGGCGTAAATGAGCTGCCTTGCTTTGTCGGGATAGCTGCGCAACAGGTCGACCGGCGTTTTGCCGCGCAAATCAACGAAAGGAACAGATTGCTTAAGCATTACTTTCCACACTTATAGGGTTGCAACGGGGCTCTCCTTACTTATATAGTGTGCAGCCAATACAAATTACCAGCGTTTTATGACAAAAAAAATTTCCAAGCCTACCCGTGAAGAAGCCGAAGAAGCCGTACGCGTATTGATACGCTGGGCCGGTGATGACCCTACGCGTGAAGGACTTGTCGATACCCCCAAACGCGTTACCAAATCATTCGACGAATTTTTTAGCGGATACGAACAGAATCCGGCAGATGTGCTGCAACGCACCTTCAAGGAAGTAGAAGGCTACGACGAGATGATCGTACTGAGGGACATCGACTTCAGCTCCCACTGCGAACATCATATGGTGCCGTTCACTGGCCGTGTGCACATTGCCTATATCCCCAATGATAAGGTGCTGGGCCTAAGCAAACTTGCACGCCTGGTCGATATTTATGCCAAGCGGTTACAGATACAGGAAAAATTCACTGCCCAGATCGCTAATACATTGAACGATCTGCTTAAACCTCGCGGTGTTGCGGTGGTGGTGGAAGCCCAGCATATGTGCATGACCATGCGTGGCGTACAAAAAACCGGTAGTGTGATGCAGACCAGCCACCTGATCGGCCTCTTCCGCAGTGATGCACGCACAAGGCAGGAATTCTTCAGCCTGCTAAAATCCAGCAGCAATAATCAGGTTCGTTAAGACCATGTATGTGCAGACCACACGTCTTATCAAGGTCATGGTCACACCTGCATTCCTAAGGGATCAGTCAGAACCACTGGATCATCAGTATGTATGGGCATACACCATCCAGTTGGAGAATATGGGGCAAGAGACCGTACAGCTTATCAACCGCTACTGGCACATCACCGATGCTGCCGGTTCAGTACAGGAAGTACATGGAGAAGGTGTGGTGGGTGAACAGCCCGTACTCCAGCCCGGTGATGTTTACCAGTATACCAGCGGCGCAGCGCTGCATACCCCTTCTGGCATCATGAAAGGTCATTATGAAATGACCACGATGGACGGAGAGAGTTTTAATGTTGTGATCCCGGCATTCTCACTGGATAGCCCGGATCAGCTAAAACGCCCAAATTGACGGCAAATCTTAGCAGCTTGCCGCTTAGATTCCCGTCATCCCCGGACGAGTGGTAGAGAGTTCCGGGGATCTGGTAAAGAAAGCAATGGATACCGGCCTTCGCCGGTATGACGAGAATATAGCCAATATTGTCACAATAATATCATTTAACTTTAGACGTTTAAGCGCTATAATAACCGCATGTCAGACAATATATTCCAACAACTCAATAATATGGGCTTCGGCCGTGGCAAACAAGATGCCGCAAGCGATGGCACGAATGAAAAAAGCACCATGGATGCCGTATTTGATAACTCCGGCAAACAGACCTACACAGTTGCAAAGCTGACTGGCGTTCCTCTCAACCTTAATAACGTGGGCGAAGTTGGCTTGCAGAAAGCCATGGGCGGTGACTCTGAGGGGCTTGCCGGCAAAATGATCATGCCTAGCCTCATGCCCGATGCCCAAGGCGGCTTCATTGCAAAACTATTACACAGTATTTTCATCAAGAACCGTGAGATCACCGATCACACCAGCGGTGCTGGCGGTGATGCCAGCGGCTCAGGCAGTGGTGGCGGTGATTTTGGCGGTGGTGGTTTTTCCGATTATAACACCGCAAATATGGGCGGCATGGTGAATCCATCCAATTTCCCGGATTATGATTTCATTCCGATCTCCCGTGCTGAACTTGGCAGTTTCTCGCCGCCTGCCGTTGGCACTGGTCAGGACATGTCGCTCGGCCTCGGATAACTTGCACTAATTTTAGCATTTTCTTCTTTGCACCTCGGGTAAAAATCCGTTACACCTGACTCTTCAATCACACGATTTCCTACAGGGGAAGCATGGTTAAAATTGCTGTACTCAAAGAAAATATTTCTGGTGAACTTAGAGTTGCCGCAACACCGGACTGCGTAAAAAAATATGTCGCCCTTGGCGCGAGTGTATCCGTGACGGCTGGCGCTGGCGTGGGCTCATCCTTCACTGAAGACGCTTATCAGGCAGCTGGTGCAACCTTTGAAGCAGATCCGACACATGGTGCGGATATTGTGCTTACCGTCCGCCCACCGGCAAAGGATATAGTATCAGAATGCAAAGAAGGTGCGTTGCTTATCGGCATGTTAGAGCCATATGGCGGCCGTGAAGCCTTTGATATGTATAATAGTAAAAAAATATCTGCCTTTAGCCTGGAACTCCTGCCACGCATCAGCCGTGCACAATCCATGGACGTGCTTTCATCGCAAAGTAATCTTGCCGGTTATCGTGCCGTGATCGATGCTGTTTCCATGCTTGGCAAAGCCGTGCCGATGATGATGACGGCGGCAGGTACGGTCGCCCCTGCAAAAGCACTGGTTCTTGGTGCTGGCGTTGCCGGCCTTCAGGCCATCGCTACTGCAAAACGACTGGGAGCAGTTGTTTCCGCGTTCGACGTTCGACCTGCAGTTAAAGAACAGGTAGAAAGCCTTGGCGCGAAATTCGTGGAAGTACCCGCGGAAGAAAGCGGTGAAGCATCCGGCGGTTATGCCAAGGAAATGAGCGAGGATTACAAGCGCAAACAAGCCCAGCTGATCCACGATACCATCATCAAGCATGATATCGTCATCACCACCGCGCTGATCCCTGGGAAGCCAGCGCCAGTCCTTATCACCGAGGATATGGTGAAGGGCATGAAGCAAGGATCGGTCATCGTTGACCTTGCGGTTGCCGCAGGTGGTAACTGCCCACTCGCAGAACTGGATAAGGTGATAGAACGTTACGGCGTTGTGCTGATCGGCTATAGCAATATGCCAAGCCGCGTGGCAGCCGATGCCAGCCAGCTTTATGCGCGCAACCTGTATAATTTCATCTCCACATTGATGCTCAGTAAAGAAGGCTTGAATGTAAAATGGGATGATGAGTTAATTACTGGAACAATGCTGTGCAAAGACGGTGTGGTGGTGCATAAACAATTTTCTTAAGATAGGTATCTGTTATGTTTGATAGCGCAATGGTAAACCAGAAAGCAGAAAGACTGGCGCAAGAGGCAGCGGAGCTCGCGGAAGACATTAATGCCCTGCACCTGCAGATCCAGCAGACCTCTGGCATTGACCCGTTCATCTTCGGCCTCACCGTGTTCGTACTGGCCTGCTTTGTGGGATATTATGTGGTGTGGAAAGTGACCCCTGCCCTGCATACGCCGCTGATGAGTGTGACGAACGCCATTTCCGGTATCATCATCGTAGGTGCGATCATCGCCATGGGCCCGGAAGGCGGCGGCGCAGCACATTTATTTGGATTCATCGCGGTCGTTATCGCATCCATCAATATCTTTGGCGGCTTTATCGTCACCCAGCGCATGCTGGCCATGTTCCAGAAAAAAGAAAAGAAGTAATGCCATGAACGATATTACCATATTGCTTTACCTGTCTGCCTCGGTGCTGTTCATTCTGGCACTCAAAGGCCTTTCATCACCTGAAACAGCACGGCGCGGCAATCTCTACGGCATGATCGGTATGGCAATCGCCATTGCCACCACCTTCTCCATGCCGGTGGTCAAGAATTATGCGCTTATCATCTTTGGAATCGTCATTGGTGGATTGATCGGTGCGGGTGTCGCCCGCAAGATCCAGATGACCGCCATGCCACAGCTCGTGGCAGCTTTCCACTCACTCGTGGGTATGGCTGCTGTACTCATCGCTGCATCGGCACTCTGGTCGCCGGGATCATATGGCATTGGCAGCACGGGAAACATTCGTTTTGGCAGCCTGATGGAAATGGGCCTTGGCGCTGTTATCGGTGCTATCACCTTCTCTGGCTCTGTCATCGCATTCGCTAAGTTGCAGGGCATCATGTCCGGCAAACCCATCCGTTTTTCTGGCCAGCATATGCTCAATGCCGCACTGGGTGCAGCCATCTTATTAGTGCTGATGGTGTTCTGCTTCAGCGAATCTAAAATACTCTTCATATTGATGATAGCCATGGCATTTGCTGTTGGCTTCCTGCTTATCATCCCTATCGGTGGTGCGGATATGCCAGTGGTAGTTTCCATGCTGAACTCATACTCAGGCTGGGCAGCTGCAGGTATCGGCTTCACGCTTGGCAACATTCTGCTCATCATCACCGGCGCGCTTGTGGGTGCATCCGGTGCGATCCTTTCTTACATCATGTGCAAGGCCATGAACCGCTCTATCATCAACGTGATATTTGGTGGATTCGGTTCAGACAGCGGTAGCGGTAGCGCCAGTAGCAGTGGTGGCGAAGACCGCCCGGTAAAAGCAGGCAGCGCAGAAGATGCCGCCTTCCTCATGAAGAACGCCTCCTCTGTTATCATCGTGCCCGGATACGGTATGGCGGTGGCTCAGGCTCAGCATGCCGTGCGTGAAATGGCGCAGGCCTTGGAATCTGAAGGCGTGAAGGTGCGCTATGCGATACATCCTGTGGCAGGTCGCATGCCTGGCCATATGAACGTATTGCTTGCAGAAGCCAACGTGCCATATGACAGCGTACATGAGCTGGAAGAGATCAATAACGACTTTGCCACCACCGATGTGGTGTATGTGATCGGCGCGAACGACGTTACCAACCCGGCCGCAAAGAACAACCCGCAAAGCCCTATTTACGGTATGCCTATACTTGACGTTGGGCTTGCCAAAACAGTAATTTTCAACAAACGCAGTATGGCTGCAGGTTATGCAGGTATCGAAAATGAGCTGTTCTATCAGGATAACACCATGATGCTGTTCGGTGATGCCAAGAAAATGACGGAAGAGCTGGTCAAAGCAATCAAGCACTAATTACTTGCCCCATACCGCTATCTTGCATACAATCGTTAGCCTATGACAAAAGCCGCTGCTAAACCCGATACACAATCTTTTGAAGATGCCTTGAAGGATCTGGAAGCCATTGTCCGTAAACTGGAATCCGGTTCGGGCGACCTTGAAGCCTCTATCAATGATTATGTACGCGGCACTGAGCTTAAGGCTTACTGCGAAGAAAAACTCAAGGCCGCACGTCTTAAAGTTGAATCCATCCTGAAAGCACCGGATGGCTCATTAACCACAAAATCCTTTGACCCAGAATGATCCCCATGCACGCAAGATTCCCCGATGATCTAGACGAGGCGCTGCGCTCCGTTGCCGATAGCCTGCAAAACCGTATCGCCGAACTACTCAAGGCAGCAGAGCAATATAATACGACCGTGATTCCCCTCAGCCCTAAGGCTGTACCGGTCGTTGAGCCAGATAGTGTCGAAGGTGAAGAACGTGTTCTGGAAGCCATGCGTTATGCCGCACTTTCCGGTGGTAAGCGCCTGCGCCCATTCCTTACTGTCTGCGCCAGCCGCCTGTTCGGCGTGGCCTATGAATCTGCGCTGGATACTGCAGCTGCCATTGAATTCATTCATACCTACTCATTGATCCATGACGATCTGCCCGCGCTCGATAACGACGATCTGCGCCGTGGCAAACCAACCTGTCACAAAGCCTTCGACGAAGCCACCGCCATTCTGGCAGGTGACGGACTTCAGGCCTATGCCTTCCAGATACTGGCAAACCCGCGTACCCACGCTGACCCTTCTGTGCGCTGCGAACTCATCGCGGCACTGGCACAGGCGGCCGGCTGCTGGGGCATGGTGGGCGGCCAGATGATGGATATGGAAGCCGAAAACAAACAACTCTCGCTGGATGAGATCATCCGCCTGCAACGCATGAAGACCGGCGAATTATTCGCTGTGTCCTGTGAAGCCGGTGCTATCCTTGGCAAAGCACCCACTATGATGCGCAAACTGCTGCGTGCTTACGCGCACGATATGGGCCTTGCATTCCAGATCACCGACGATCTGCTCGACGTTGAAGGCACGCGTACCAAGCTGGGTAAAGGCGTGCGCAAAGACAAGATCGCCGGCAAAGCAACGCTGGTTGCCAGCATGGGTGTAGAACGCGCGCGCGAACATGCGCAGATCCTCAGCAAGCAGGCCATCTCGCATCTTGATGTGTTCGACAAAAAAGCCGACCACCTGCGCGCGCTGGCACGCTTCGTGGTAGAACGCAAATCCTGACATGAATGAATATCTGAACGTCTTGCTGGAATCAGCCTGGGTGGCAAGTGTCATTCCAGGCGGAACAGAACCGACGTTCTTTGCCATGAAAAGCTTTACCAATGAAGGCATGGGTGGTTACTCCATGCCGCTGGCATGCGTCTGTGCTGTTGCAGGTGCAACGATCGGACAATTCTTCAATTATGTTGTAGGTACATTCATCGCCAAGCGCGCCGCTGCCACCGGCCAGAACGTATCCGGCACGTTACTTAAGATGCGCGGATTCTTTGTAAAATACGGTGTGTTCGTACTGCTGGTAAGTTGGATGCCACTGTTCAACCTGTTCGTGGTGCTGGCTGGCATGGTGAAGATACCCCTGCGCCTTGCACTGCCATTGATCGTCGCCGGTCTGGTCGTTGCTTACGGTTATCACCTGATATAAAAAAAAACCGCCCGGAGGCGGCGTTTTCATTGTTTAATAAGCCTTAGCGTACAGGCGATGCTTGCCTGAATTTTTCCTTATCGAATATCTCCTGGATAATGACCATTGCCTTGTCCAGATGCGGTCTGTTAGTGGTTTGCTGCGCCCAACCATGTATCCGTTTATCAATGCTCTCGATGGCCTCTGGAGAAAATTGTTGATACGCTTTTGCCAAAGTCTTCAGTTCTTCCGTATGTACATTGTAATTATCACCTTTTTCCAGTGCTGCTTCTATCTCGTATGCAACCGCTAAAACCTTTATTTCAAAGCTGACAGGATTAAGCACTAACCCACCGATCCGTATATTCTGCTCTTGTGAACCGTGTAGATTATCATGGGTCGGCGACGTGCATGCTGTCGCTAATACTGCAGCAAGTGCTGTGGTTGTTCTGCTGGGAGCATGTTTAGCCATTCTTGTTCTCCTGATGTTGAATTATTTGCACATGTTAATTTCTCTAAGAAGTCAGTCAATAAAAAAGGCCGCCCGGAGGCGGCCTTTTCGTTATCTTGTCATCCTCGGCCTTGAGCCGAGGATCCATACTGTTTATCAGATGGATGGTCGGGTCAAGCCCGACCATGACATTTTACAATTAGTGCGCCAGAAGCGCGAGGAGCAGGATCGCAACAATGTTGGCGATCTTGATCATCGGGTTCACGGCAGGACCAGCGGTGTCCTTATATGGATCACCCACAGTGTCACCGGTCACAGCTGCTTTATGAGCATCTGAACCTTTACCACCATGATGGCCTTCTTCGATGTATTTCTTGGCGTTATCCCAAGCACCGCCACCTGCTGTCATGGAGATCGCCACGAACAGACCGGTTACGATGATACCAAGGAGCATCGCGCCCAGAGCAGCAAATGCCTGCTCCTGACCCGCGAAGGAACTGATAACGAAATACAGCACAACAGGTGATGCCACCGGCAGCAGCGAAGGAATGATCATTTCCTTGATCGCAGCTTTGGTGAGCATGTCAACTGCACGGCCGTAATCCGGCTTTGCAGTGCCCGCCATGATGCCCGGAATCTCCTTAAATTGGCGGCGAACTTCCACCACCACAGAGCCAGCAGCACGGCCCACAGCCTGCATGCCCATCGCACCAAAGAGGTACGGGAGCATACCACCGATCAGGAGACCCACCACAACATATGGATCAGACAACAGGAACTGTACGTTCAGGTCTGGGAAATAGTGCTTCAGGTCTTCCGTGTACGCCGCAAACAACACCAGTGATGCAAGCGCAGCAGAACCGATCGCGTAACCTTTGGTTACTGCTTTGGTCGTGTTGCCAACTGCATCGAGTGCGTCTGTGGTCTCGCGGACGTCCTTTGGCATTTCAGACATTTCAGCAATACCGCCAGCGTTGTCGGTCACAGGGCCATATGCGTCAAGCGCCACAACGATACCGGCAAGTGCCAGCATGGTGGTTGCCGCAACAGCGATACCGAACAGACCACAGAGCAGGAACGGTACAATGATACCAGCGCAGATAACGAGTGCTGGCAGAGCCGTTGCTTCCATGGAAACAGCCAGCCCCTGAATCACGTTCGTGCCGTGACCAGTGGTTGAAGCCTGTGCCACGCTGCGAACAGGGCGGAACTTGGTGGAGGTGTAGTACTCAGTGAGCCATACCAGCGCACCGGTTACAGCCAGACCAACCAAAGCACAATAGAATACATAGCGGCCGGTAAATACCATTTCACCCACGTTGTATTCCGTGCTGATGCCGATCAGGTGGTCGGTCACGAAATAGATCGCAACAGCACCCAGACCCGCGCTCCAGAGAAGGCCCTTGTAAAGTGCCGCCATAATATTGCGGCCTTTACCAAGCTTCACGAAGAACGTGCCGATGATGGAGGTGAGGATACACGCACCACCAACAGCCAGAGGATAAAGCATCATGTTCGCCTGCGCTTCGCCAGTGAAGTAGATAGCGGCAAGGAGCATGGTGGCAACGAGTGTTACCACATAGGTTTCGAAAAGGTCAGCTGCCATACCCGCGCAGTCACCCACGTTGTCGCCCACGTTGTCGGCGATAACGGCAGGGTTGCGTGGATCATCCTCGGGGATGTTCGCTTCAACCTTACCAACAAGGTCAGCACCTACGTCCGCACCTTTGGTGAAGATACCACCACCCAGACGGGCGAAGATGGAGATCAGCGATGCACCGAAAGAAAGGGCAACAAGCGCTTCCACGATCTTGCGTGTATCAAGCCCCATATCCTGGAGCATCATGTAATACAGCGCAATACCGAGCAGGCCGAGACCTACTACAAGCATACCGGTCACCGCGCCAGATTTGAACGCGATGGTGAGGGCAGGCTGCAGGCCGGAACGCGCTGCTTCCGCTGTGCGCACGTTAGCACGAACAGAGATGTTCATACCGATGTAGCCCGCGATACCAGAGCAAACCGCGCCGATAGCGAAGCCAACGCCCACATACCAGCCGAGCTGCATAGAGATAAAGATACCAATCACCACACCGACCATAGCGATGGTGCGATACTGGCGATTGAGATACGCACGCGCGCCTTCTTGAATGGCGGCAGCAATATTTTTCATACGATCAGACCCTGAAGGCGCAGCCATGATTGACCGTCCGGCAAATATACCGTACAGCAACGAGGCAACCCCACAGAGAATAATGAATGTCATTACAGACATGTGTTACTCCTTGAAAATGTTGTTTTATTAAGAAAAAACTTCGACAGATGCATTACTGCATGGAGGGGACTAAATCAATCATTTCCTTGGGAATATTCCGCCCAAAACGCCCCTGTGGTATATTTATTTATAATCAGATGCTTAAATGGCACATATTAAAGGGATTCTGTAGCCTCCAGTATCTCATTTTTTGAGCTGCTGTGTGGTATTTGCCGCACCGCCTTACCCCCGGCATCATAAAGCTCCATGAATGGCACCGATCCCCTATATTCACTACCCAGCACAGCCAGCGCATCATTCAGCGGATTCAGGAAATTGCTTTTGGCGATAATGGGGTCAATATCCGTATAAAACCCGGAATGCACCAGATAGGTCGAAAGTTCCATCGGACTTTTATCGCGCGAGAGGAACAGCATATTGACGTGAGCCAGCTTGCCCTCACGCATCAGACTTATGATCTCCGGCATTTTCGCGCGACAATAGCCGCACCATGAAGCATACAACACCATGAAGGTCGGCTTGCCGTTCTTGCTTTTCAGCAAGGCTGGAACAGCATCAGCTTCCATTACCCTGAGTGTAGCGGCATAATCCATGATCTGAGGTTTCATCGGATCTGGTGGCTCAAAATAAGGTTTAAGGCTATGCATCACAGCCAGCACCACCAGACCGACGGTAAAGGCATTAATCACAAACCAGATGTCGCGTTTCTTATCTGCCATAATCAAAAATCCACGCACTTGCCGGCGTTTTCCCAGTCGCCGTAACGCACAGGGTCTGGGCCTTTACGACCACCGATCTCTTTGGGCGACAGGTCAAGCTCCAGCGTAATATCGCAGCGTGCGTAGCGCGGATCATTATTTTCTGTGAGCTCAATGAACCCCAGGGATTTGTATAGACCAATCGCCTGCTCCAGCTTACGGTTGCTGGCGATATAGAGTTTTGGAATGCCTTTACGACGCGCCCAGATAATGGCTTCTGCCGCCAGTATCCGGCCGATACCTTTGCCGCGCGTGTTCTTCCGCACGCCCATCTTGCCCAGCTCGAATACACCATCACCGATCGGGAACAGACACACAGTGCCAAGCAACTCATCACCTTCGCGAGCAAATAAAATAATGCCCCCCTTATCGATGATATAACCCTGCGGGTCTTGGAACATGGCCGCGTCGGTTTCTTCAATACGGAAGAATTCGTTTAGCCACTCGCTGTTAATGTCTGCGAATGCCTTACGATGCTCTTCGTTACCGGGCTGCCATGGTTCAATAGCAAGGGTCATCATTCAAGCTCAAAGGTTACGGATACGGTTTCGCTGATCGTGCTCATGCCCGGCAGGCTAGGCGCAACCGACATTTCCTCGGCCATGTCCATACCGCGTGAAGCCTTGGCCATCATAGGCATCGGCATTACCGGTGGCTGTGCACCACCAAGGGAAATGGAGATCGGCTTACCCAGCGTCATGCCTGCTGTCTTTGCAAGCAGTTCTGCCTTGGCTTTGGCATTCTCGAACGCCTTCGCACGCACCTTGAGCATATGGCTTTCAGGGTCTGCCAGCCCGAATTCTACACCACCGACCTGATCGACGCCTGCTTCCACCACCTTGGATAATAATACCTCATGGATACCCAGCTTCTTCATGGTAATGCGCAGGGAACGGTTCACCGCATATCCCTTCAGCTGCTGGCGGCCATTTTCATAGTTATATTCCGGCGATACATAGAGATTAGACGTCGCCACATCATTTTTAGGAATTTCGAGCTCTTTGGTGATAGCCACGATCTTGTCTGCCAGCTTGTCATTTTGCTGCTTGGCTTCCTGAAGGCTGATATTGCGGCTTACCAGTGAGATATTCAGCACGGCCTGATCCGGCACAATGCTCTCATGCGCCTCGCCAGTGACCGATATCATCCGCATAGGATGCGGCGGTGGAGGCGGCATTTGGGCGTGTGAAGCGGCTGAAACCAAGGTTATTAGGGTAGTAAGAGCCAAAATCTTTTTCATTTTTATCTCCTTTGTGCCATACAGGTGCTTTCAAACCGCAATCTAGCAGACAATGACCGCAACCAAAATAGCAAATTCGCCACCATCTGCCCGCTCAAGCTGCCTTGCGGCACTTTCATTGTGTCTGGAAAAAAAGCTGCCTCTGGAGAATACATGGGGTGAACATGCGGATTTTGCAACCCTGCCCCCACAAGATAAAGCGTTTGCCCAGCGACTGGCCCGCACCACCATCCGCCATCTTGGCCAGATCGATGACTTGCTTACCCATTTTCTGGAACAGCCACTGCATGACAAAGCCCCCATCACAATGCATGTGCTGCGTATGGGTACGGCACAATTATTATGGATGGAGATACCTGCGCATGCCGCGGTGCATTCCTCGGTTGAGCTCGCAAAAGAATATGGCCAGCATCCTTACACTGGCTTGGTGAATGCTGTGCTCAAGCGCGTATCTGAACAAGGACAAGGCATCATCAAACGGCAGAAAGCCGGAAAGCTCAACACACCCGAATGGCTGTGGAAGCACTGGGTAGAAGCCTATGGCGAGGATACAGCCAAGAAAATTGCCGCAGCGCATCTCACGGAAGCACCACTGGACATTAGTGTAAAATCATCCCCTGATTCATGGGCAGAAAAACTTGGCGGTGTGGTACTGCCGGAAGGTTCTGTGCGTATTGCAGAAGCATCAGCCATTACACAGATGGAAGGCTTCGCCGATGGTCATTGGTGGGTGCAGGATGTTGCCGCCAGTATCCCCGCGCAACTGCTAGGTGACATCAAAGGCAAACGCGTGATCGATCTGTGTGCTGCCCCCGGCGGGAAAACCGCGCAGCTCATTGCCGCGGGTGCAAAAGTGACCGCGGTGGAAATTTCAAAAAATCGTATGAATGTACTGAAATCCAATCTGGCGCGCCTGCAGATGGAAGCAGAATGTGTCGTGGCTGATGCCTACACATGGAAACCGGATTTCAAACCGGATGCGATTTTGCTCGATGCCCCCTGCTCCGCCACCGGCACATTGCGCCGCCATCCGGATGTAGCTCTCAATAAGACAGCTCGCGATATTGACCGCCTTGCCGCAACCCAGAAAAAGCTGCTGAACCATGCGCTGGATATACTGCCTAAGGGCGGAAAGCTCGTTTATGCCGTGTGCTCGCTGCAACCAGAGGAAGGCGAATATCAGATAAACACATTGCTAAATGAGCGCAGTGACGTATCACTTACGCCTGTCACATCTGGTCTGTTCGCGACTTATACTACGCCATACGGCACACTGCGCACCCTGCCCAGCCATAAGCCAGAAAACGGCGGTATGGATGGTTTTTTTGCTGCGCTGTTGACAAAAACTGTTTAACCTTTAGGGATTAAGCATCAGGAAACGCTTTTATGACCATAAAGATCGCCCCATCCATATTATCCGCCGACTTCGCCAAGCTGGGCGATGAGGTACGCGCCATCACCGAAGCAGGCGCTGATTATGTACATGTGGATGTGATGGATGGGCATTTTGTGCCAAACCTCACCATTGGCCCTGTGGTCATAAAATCCATCCGCCCGACGAGTAAACTCACTTTTGATGTGCATCTGATGATCGAAAAACCGGATGCATCCATCGAGTCGTATGCCCGCGCCGGTGCAGATATCATCACCGTACATGCCGAGGCCTGCACACACCTGAACCGCACGCTTCACCACATAAAAACTTACGGAAAGAGATGTGGTGTTTCCATCGTACCGACCACTCCTGCCTCCGTGCTGGAATATGTAATGGATGAAGTTGATCTCATTCTAATCATGACGGTAAACCCTGGCTTCGGTGGCCAAAGCTTCATCGACAACCAGTTGGATAAGATCCGTCAAGTGCGCAACATGATCTCTAAATCAGGCCGCGATATTGACCTTGAGGTTGATGGCGGCATCAATCCTGACACTGCAAAGAAAGTTATCGAGGCGGGTGCGAATGTACTGGTCGCCGGTTCTGCCGTGTTCACCGGCAATGCCGATAAATATGCTGAAAATATTTTAGCCCTGCGCCATGGCTAAGGCGGGCTGCCCCATCTGTGGGAACGAATCACAGAAACCTTTCACGCCTTTTTGTTGCAAGCGTTGCGCGGATATCGATCTGGGTCGCTGGTTCACTGGTAGTTATTCTGTGCCCGTCGTGGAGATGGATGACTTGCCGGATGATGAGATACCGGACGAATCAAACCTTAAACATTAGTGCGCTTGCGGCTGAGGCTGCCTAAAACGCGCACTCAGTTTTTCCAGATAGAGATATATCACTGGCGTAATATACAGCGTGAGAAGCTGTGAAATCAGAAGACCACCAACTACTGCGATACCTAGTGGCTGACGAAGTTCAGCACCTGCACCAAAGCCGATAGCGATAGGAAGTGTACCGAAAATAGCGGCCATGGTGGTCATCATGATCGGCCGGAAACGCAGCAGGCAGGCTTGGTAAATGGCTTCATCGGCGGGCTTACCCTCTGCCCGTGCGGCAATCGCAAAATCCACCATCATGATGGCATTCTTCTTTACGATACCAATGAGCAGGATGATCCCCACCAGCGCGATAACGCTCAGATCCATCTCGAACAGCATGAGGCACAACACTGCACCAATACCTGCCGATGGCAAACCGGACAGAATGGTGATCGGATGAATGAAGCTCTCATACAACATGCCAAGGATGATATAGATGACCAGCACAGAGATAAGCAGCAACATACCCTGCCCCTCTTCCGATGACTGGAATACCTGTGCTGCCCCTTGGAAATTGCCGCTGATACTTTCCGGCACACCGAGATCGGTTTTTATTTTATTTATGGCCGTCACCGCATCACCAAGCGCAAGCCCCTTATCAAGATTGAATGAAATGGTCACCGCCGCCATCTGCCCCTGATGGTTCACAGAAAGCGGGCCAACCGCGCGGGATATGGTTGCCACCGCCTCAAGCGGAATAACCTTACCCGTATTACTCTGAATGTAGAGTCTGCCGATATTTTCCGGCGATTGCTGGAAGTAATCCGCCACTTCCACGATCACCGCGTAATCATTGGTTGAGCTATAGAGTGTGGCCACCTGCGCCGTACCGTATGCGCTGTATAATGACTGGCGGATGCTGTCATAGGTCAGGCCAAGGCTTGCCGCTTTTTCCTGATCCACCTGCACCAGCACCTGTAAACTTTTGAGCTGCATGTCAGAGGTCACATCCAGAATGCCGGGCACTTTGCCCATAGCTTCCACCATCTTATCCGCCCACAGATACATCTCCTGCAGGTTGCTGCTCTGGAGGGTATATTGGTACAGACTCTTGCTCAGGCGGCCACCGATGCGGATATTCTGTACCGGCTGCATGAAAACATTCACGCCTTCTATCTTCGAAGTGGATTGCCGTAGCCTTTTGATAACATCTTCTGCCTTGTCACGCTCCGTTCGTGGCTTCAGGCTGAAGAACAGACGTCCCGTGTTGAACGCGCCGCGTCCGCCACCCACCGCATAGAACACATTATCTACCGCAGGGTCTGCACGCACCACTTCTGCCACACGCTTTTGCTTTTCCACCATGGCATCGAAGGAAATATCTTGCGCAGCTTCTGTCTGGCCGAATATGAAGCCCGTATCCTCCAGCGGGAAAAAGCCTTTTGGCACGATGGTGAACATGACAACGCTCGCGATCACACTCGCCAGCGTAAGCACCAGCATGGCAAATTTATGCTTTATCGCCCATGTGAGCGAGCCATCATATTTGGAAAGCAGCCAGCGGAAACCAGCCTCCAGCTTTTTTGAGAACTCACTTTCTTCCTCATGCTGCCTGAGCATTCTGGCGCAGAGCATGGGAGTGAGTGTCAGTGAA
Organism: uncultured Rickettsiales bacterium; assembly: GCA_964535825.1. GTDB lineage: Bacteria > Pseudomonadota > Alphaproteobacteria > Rickettsiales > SXRF01 > CAZAQK01. Next base: position 142,006 of record CAZHUC010000004.1, on the reverse strand, counting down.
ACCAGCCCGGAAATTAAAATGGCGACACTGATGGTCACCGCGAATTCATTGAACACGCGGCCGATCACACCACCCATGAAAAGTACCGGAATGAAAACTGCCACCAAAGAAAGTGTGATGGATATGATGGTAAATCCTATCTCGCGCGCGCCTTTTATGGCCGCCTCAAACGGCGACATGCCCTTCTCGATATACCGGATGATATTTTCAAGCATCACAATGGCATCATCCACCACGAAGCCAACGCAGAGTGTAAGCGCCAGCAGTGAAATATTATTGATGGAAAACCCAAGCAACGCCATCACACCATAGGTGGCAATGATAGATAATGGCACGGCAAGCGCCGGAATCATGGTGGCACGCACATTTTTCAGGAATAGGAAGATAACGGCGATCACAAGGCCAATGGTGAGGAACAGGGTGAACTGCACATCATCCACCGCGTGGCGCACGGCTACCGAACGGTCGAACATGGGTGTGAGTTCAATCGAAGGTGGTATCTGGCTGCGGAATTGCGGGATAAGTTCACGCACACGTTTTACAACATCTATGGTGTTGGCATCGGGTTGTCTTTGAATAGCCAGCACCACCGATTGCTCACCGTTCATGTAGCTGATGGAGCGTTTGTCTTCTACGCTATCCGTCACGTTGGCGATCTCTTTCAGGCGCACCGGCGCGCCGTCTCGCCATGCGATGATAAGATTACCGAATGCCTCGCCATTACGCGGCTGGCCGGAAACATCAAGGTTATAAAGTTGCTTCATACCACTGATGATACCCACCGGTGCATTCGAAGCCGCATCCTTCACTGCCTGACGCACCTCATCGATACTGATGCCCTGCACCGCCAGACGTTCCGGGTCTACCTTGATACGCACCGCATATTTCTGCGAGCCATACACCTGCACCTGCGCCACGCCGGGCAGTGTGGAGATGCGCTGCGCCATCACCGTGTCGGCATATTCGGTTATCTGCGAAAGTGAAAGTGTAGGTGACGATACAGCAACGAACAATACCGGCTGGTCAGACGGGTTGTTCTTGCGGAAGGAAGGCGGCGTGGTCATCTCTTCCGGCAGACGCCGCAGCGCGGCTGAAATAGCCGTCTGCACATCGAGTGCCGCGCCGTCAATGTCGCGGTCGAGGTCGAACTGGAGGGTTATCTGTGTACTGCCGAGGAAACTGGTGGACGTCATCGAACTGATACCCGGTATCAGCGAAAATTGCCGCTCCAGCGGTGTAGCAACTGATGAGGCCATGGTCTCGGGGCTTGCACCGGCGAGATTAGCCGTCACCTCAATGGTCGGGAAATCCACATTCGGCAACGCCGATACCGGCAATGCTTTGTATCCTGCAAATCCCCCCACCAAGATCGCAGCCATAAGAAGGATGGTGAATACCGGCCGGCGGATGCAGAATTCAGAAATGTTCATGGAGTTGCTTCAGGAGTTTTTGCTTCTGATGGGTTATTGATCGTTACATCACTGCCGCTTTTGAGCGACATAAGCCCGTCGATCGCCACCGTTTCACCGGCCTGCACACCTTTATCAATAATAGCAAGGTTAGATTGTATGCGCAGTATCTTCACCGGCTTGCGTTCTGCTTTGTTGCCCTGGATAACAAACACGAAATCACCTTCCTGACCGCGCTGAATGGCAACCTCAGGAATCGTGATGGCCTGCTTTTGCTCACCTAGCGTCAGCTCCAGCGTTACGAACATGCCCGGCCAGAGGGCTTCGTCCTCATTCGCAAAAAGTGCACGCGCTGCGAATGTGCCGGAAGATTGATCTACTGTGTTGTCGATATATTCCAGTTTACCGCGTGATACGCCTGCTTCCGCTGCATTGTCGCGACGTGCAGAGACGGTCACTTCACCCTGTGCCATCGCAGTACGTACCGCATCAAGATATTGCTGAGGTAGTGAGACCTGCACACGGATAGGTTTGAGCTGGTTGATGGTGACCAGTGGCTCGGTGTCATTGGCTTTTACTGTGTTACCAACGGTCACGTTGATCGTGCCGGTGCGGCCACTGATAGGTGCTTTGATGCGGGTATATTCCAGCTGGGTGGCGATCACATCCGCCGCGGCTTTCTGTGCTTCATAATCGGCCAGTGCCTTATCAAGATCAGCCTGCGAGATAAATTTTTTCAGGATAAGCGCTTTTGATCGCTCATACTGCGCTTTCAGGTTCGCAAGCGTTGCCTGCGCCTGACGCAGCTGCGCGGTTAGTGCTTTGTCATCCAGTACAAAAAGCACATCGCCTTCTGCCACAGCATCACCATCTTTGAACTTCACTTCAGTCAACTGAGAATCAAGACGTGAGCGCACAGCCACCGTCTGGTTAGCCACCACCGTACCTACCTGACTGATATTAATGGGAATATCCTGCGCTTTTGCGGTATCAACACGGATGGTAACGGCCTGAGCCTTCGGGCCGCCATCTTTATCACCACCGGAGAAGAAATAATACGCCGCACCTGCAACTATCAGAACAAGACCAATGATAATATGATTTTTCTTCATGAGCCGCAGAATAGTAGAGGTTTTCGGTCGGGTAAACAGGAATGTGGTGTTATACGGACTCTATGAAATCCGCCAATACCTTCTTGCGGCCGGCCTTTTCGAATTCGATCTCGATATGGTCGCCATTTGCAGCCAGCACGCGGCCATAGCCGAATTTCTGGTGGAATATCCGGCTGCCCACGGTAAACTGTGCCGTACTCGAAGAGGTCGCCGTTTGTAGGATGTTCGCCACTTCATTTTTCCAGCTTTGTACGGTTGGGCGCACGCTCGCATACACGCCACCATTTAGCTTCTCAACATATTCCTGAGGAATCTCGCCAATGAAGCGCGATGGGATACTATTTTGCCACTGGTTATAGATGCGGCGGTTGGCCGCATGACTGATATATAATTTCTTGCGCGCACGGGTGATGCCCACATAGGCCAGCCTGCGCTCTTCCTCCAACCCCTTCATGCCATTTTCATCTACCGAACGCTGGCTAGGGAATAATCCTTCCTCCCAACCTGGCAGGAACACCACATCGAATTCCAAACCTTTGGCGGCATGCATGGTCATCAGGCTTACCATATCGGTATCCATGCCCGCACTGGCCGCTTCCGTGACGAGACTTACGTGCTCAAGGAACGCATGGATGGTTTCGAATTCCCCCATGGCACGCACCAATTCCTTCAAGTTGTCCAGCCTGCCCGCGGCATCTGGTGTTTTTTCCTGCTGCCACATGGCGCGGTAACCGCTTTCCTCCAACACCAAATCTACCACTTCCGATAATGTCATGGTAGAAAGTTTGCTACGCCAGCTTTCGCACTGCGCGATGAATTTATTCAGTGCATTTGCCAGTTTTCCTTTGAGACCGCCCGACTGCAACAGATGCACAGTAGCATTATATAGTGAACCATTCATCGTACGTGCGGTGTTATGCAGCTGCTGCAACGTCGCCTGCCCGATACCCCGCTTGGGTACATTGATGATGCGCTCGAACGCCAGATCATCTGCGGGACTTGCGATCACGCGCAGATACGCCACAGCATCCCGGATTTCCGCCCGTTCATAGAACCGAAGACCACCAACCACGCGATATGGGATACCCATGGTGAGGAAGCGTTCTTCAAACGCGCGCGTCTGGAAGCCAGCGCGCACCAGTATCGCCATCTGGTTCAGGGCCGTTTTATTGCGTTGCTGCTGTTCGATCTCTTCGCCGATGAAGCGGGCTTCTTCCCCCTCATCCCATACGGAACGCAGCTGGATCTTTTCGCCTTCCTTCTCGGGCGTCCACAATGTCTTACCCAGCCTGCCCTGATTGTTGGCAATGAGCGCGCTGGCCGCCCCTAATATATGGGGCGTTGAACGGTAATTACATTCAAGCCGCACCACGGTGGCATCCGGGAAGTCGCGCTCGAAGCGCAATATGTTGCCCACTTCCGCACCGCGCCAGCTATAGATCGACTGGTCATCATCCCCTACACAGCAGAGATTTTTGTGATACGAAGCAAGCAACCGCAGCCACAGATACTGTGCCACGTTCGTATCCTGATACTCATCCACCAGAATATACTTGAACCGGCGCGCATACTCAGAAAGTACTTCCTCATACTGCGAGAAGAGCGTGATCATATGCAGGATCAAATCACCAAAATCCACAGCATTGAGTTGTTTCAGGCGATGCTGATAAATCTGGTATACTTTGAGAGCATTGCCGCCTGCAGCCTGTAAATCTTTGCCGTTTGTAATTTTATCTGCCGTGAGTGCCTGGTCTTTCCAGTTCTGGATAACGGCCTTGAAGAGTTTAGGCGGCAGGGATTTTTCATCAATATGCTGCTCGGCCAGAATGGCTTTGAGCAGGCGCAGCTGGTCATCTTCATCTAAAATGGTGAAGCTCGAACTAAGCCCCAGCTTCTCTGCATGCCGGCGTATAATGCGCACACCAATGGAGTGGAATGTACCGAGCCAGATGGATTGCGACGCGCCAGTTAAATGGTTCACACGCTCCACCATCTCACGCGCGGCCTTATTGGTGAAGGTCACAGCCAGAATTTCGCCGGGGTACGCCAGCTTGCTCATCAGGATATGGGCGATGCGTGTGGTGAGCACGCGTGTCTTACCCGTGCCAGCACCGGCTAGCACCAGCACCGCACCCCCAGTGGCCTCTACTGCTTTGCGCTGCTCTGGATTGAGTACATCAAGCAGTGTGGTATCAGAATGTTCCTGCAACGCCTGATGGCTCACGGAAGCACCAGCCAGACAGGTAGGATGCCATTACGGTGCAAAATGGAAATCACCACAAAGCAAGGCATGGCAAGAAAGAAAATGGAAGCATCCATCATGGTCTTGCGCACGAATTTTGGCATGCACTCTACCTGTTCCGGTTCGCGCCACAGGTCAAGGTTTGGAATCCAACGCGGCACTTCACGCGTATATTGCGCATATTGTTCACCGAATTTATGAGCAAGGAACGCTTCTTCCTTCGCCACCACCTTGGGATAATATAAACAGAATGCACCGAGCAAGATGACAGTGATGCTGAGCATCCCCGATTGCATGCCCACGCCAGCAAGCGCAATGAACGAGAACACATAGAGCGGATTACGCACCACAGAGAACGGGCCACTTCTTACGACCGTGTCATTCTTGCGGCCGCCAATGAATGCCGAGCAATACACACGACCGAACGCGCCGAAGATGATGAGGGCATACCCCAGGAACATCAGCCCGTTGCGAGACAGATTCCAGCCAAGGCGCGGCTCGGATACCAGTAGAACGGCCACCATTAGGGCAGCAAAGATACGACTGTGATACTGGCGGGCTTTAAGCAATTTGGGCATTACACCGGACATGGCTGTGTTCATGGTTCATCCTTCTTGGGTTTGAATGGAGGCATCATAACCGTATTACTGATTTGGTAAAGAGGCCAATATGCTTTTTCTCCCCATGGCCGCGCACCCCGCCCCTTCGATGCCACATATGCATGCACCCCGTCATCGAGCCTGAATGCTGCCGAACCATTCGCCCGAAGGAAGCGTTTATCGATACGCCATGTCACATGGCTGCATGATTCATCTTTCAAATAACTTTCTGTTATCACCATGTCGGGTGCGCCATCGCACAGGCCGGGAATATTTTTACGCAGTGACATCACGATGGTGCGGCCATAAGCCTTCACCACACAGCGCTCCTTATTACACTGGTAATCAGGATCATCTTTCACATCTGCCAGTGTCAGTGCTTTATCCGCACCACTCGCCTTGAGCCATATCTCACTTTCAAAACTGTCGGGTTTGCCACGCAGGAATATGAATTGCCCATCCGGCCGGCGAAGCATCGCACGGTTACCATCATCATTTACCACCAGATCATACGGTTGATATAATGCGATGGTCGCAAGACTTGCCACCATCAGCGGCAGCCCCAATAACCGCCACCGCCTCTCCCATACACAGAACCACAGACCACCAAATACAAACATCAGAAATCCCCAATGTGTCAGCGGCGGCGTGTTGAAGGCAGCATAAGGCAGAGCCGCAAACCAGCGGGAAATATCGATCATCATGGCAATGCCCTGCTCCAGTGCCTTAAGCGGCCATTGCTCCAGCCCCAACGGCATGACAAGCAATGACACCACCGCCATCGGCATGATCCACAGCGAGGCCAGCGGCATCATCAGCATATTCGCTCCCACGCCCCAGAGCGTCACACGGTTGAACTGGTAGATGACCAACGGCGTGGTGGCGAGCGTTGCCACCAGCGATGTGAGCATCAGGCCAATAAAATATACGCGTAGTTTCCTAAGCCAGCTTATCTCGGGTTGGTAAAGCAGATTGCCGTAACGTTCATACAGCACTACGATCGCCATGGTTGCAGCAAAAGAAAGCTGGAAGCTAGAACCCACCAGCGCTTCCGGCTGGAACAATAAAATCAACATCGCTGCCCACGCCAGCGAAAAAAGGCTGATGCCACGCCTGTCCACCAACACCGCCACCATCACACACGCCACCATGATGAACGAACGGATAGCAGGCACAGGATACCCCGCCAGCAACAAATAGCAGAACGCACCGATCAAACCACACGCCGCTGCAATCTTCTTGGTCGGCAGACGGATGGCCAGTGGCATGTAAAGGGAAAGCAGGAAACGGAGCGTTACATACAACACACCCACAGCAAGCGACATATGCAATCCGGAAATAGAAAGCACATGGTACAGGCCGGAATCACGCATGGAATCACGCAGTTCTTCCGGTACACCTGCCATTTCCCCCACCATCAGGGCGGATGCCACCGCACCATTTTCAGTACTCATGGCGGCGCGTATGCGTGCCCCTACCTCCAGCCGCATGACATTGAGTTTTTCCAACCAGCTATTTACTGCAACCGGCTCGATCACTTCCACCGCATGCGGCGTGTAGCCCACTGCCCCCAGTTGTTCAAAATAAAATGCCCGCGCAAAATCATACGCGCCGGGCATGGCAGGCTCAGGCGGCGGGAACAACATGGCCTTTGTCTTCACCGTGTCACCCACCCTGAGTTCCGGCGCAGGCTTACGCAAGGAAATGCTTACGCGCTTCGGTGTCGTTGCTGGCTTGATGCTTTCGATGGATACGTTCTTCAGGTATATCTTCTGGTCATCCACACGCAGCTCGATATCATCGATGCGGCCCGTTACTTCCTTGAAGTAAATGGTATTATACAGATAAGGGGCTGCCACCATCTGCGTGCGCACGCTGGCCACCATCGCTCCAACGCACACGAGGAACAGAGCCATAAGCACCAAGCGCGGCAGGAAACGGCGGCGCAAAATAAGGAGGAGTCCGCCCATGCCGGCGGCAAGACCATACAGCATTCTTTGTGGCGGCTCGGCCTCCAGCCCGAAATAGATGCCAATGCCTATGGCCAGCAAAACCGGCATCCATAACGGGAAACGGTCACGCTCGGCCAGGAAGCTGTCAGGGATCAGGGATCGGGGGTCAGGAAAATGCATAAGCCAGTTCTAACAAAAAGCTGGCAAAAACATAGCATATTTGGCATACCTGCCCTGACTCCTGAACCCTAACCCCCGAACCCTGTTATGACCGTCGTTACACGCTTTGCCCCATCACCCACTGGCTACCTGCATATCGGTGGTGCGCGCACGGCACTTTTCAACTGGCTATATGCCCGCCACCATGGCGGTAAGTTCTATCTGCGCATTGAAGATACCGACCGCGCCCGCTCCACGCAGGACGCTATCGATGCCATTCTGCAAGGTATGAAATGGCTGGGGCTGGATTGGGACGGCGAACCGGTGTTCCAGTTCGCGCGCAGCGCGCGGCATACGGAAGTGGCCAAGGAAATGGTCGCTAAAGGTAATGCGTTCTACTGTTACACCACACCAGAAGAACTGGAAAAATTCCGCAAAGAAAATCCGAATGCCAAATTCCGCAGCCCATGGCGCGATGGCGGCACACCACCTGCCGGAGCAAAACCCTCAGTACGCCTGAAAGCACCGCTCACCGGTGAAACCACCGTGCATGACAAGGTGCAGGGTTCTGTTACCGTACAGCACAGCGAACTGGATGACCTCATCCTCCTGCGCTCTGATGGCACACCTACCTATATGCTTGCCGTGGTGGTCGATGATCATGACATGGGCATTACGCAGGTGATACGCGGCGATGACCACTTCACCAACACCTTCCGCCAGCTGATGATCTATAACGCGATGGGCTGGGAAGCACCGAGCTTCGCGCATATCCCACTCATTCACGGGCCAGACGGTGCAAAACTTTCCAAGCGGCACGGCGCACTCGGCGTGCAGGAATATGAAAAGATGGGCTACCTGCCGGAGGCCATGCGTAATTACCTGCTACGCCTCGGCTGGTCGCATGGTGATGATGAAATTATTTCTACGCAGCAAGCTATCGAATGGTTCAATCTGGAGAATGCCGGTAAATCGCCCTCCCGATTCGATTTTGCGAAGCTGGAAAACCTGAATGGTCATTATATGCGCGAGGCTGATGATGCGCGCCTTACCGATTTAGTGCTTAACATCTGCAACGCGAAAGATAATGCACTGGCTAAAGAACGTGTGCTTAAAGGCATGGGAGGCTTGAAAGCCCGCGCAAAAACACTGGTAGAACTGTCTGAAAGCAGCGCGGTGTATATCAGCACCCGCCCGCTTACGCTGGATGATAAGGCAAAAGACATGCTGGATAATAAGAGTGGCCGTGAGCTGGTGCGCGCCCTGCTGCCCAAGCTGGAAGCACAGGCAGATTTCAGCCACACCGCCACCATGGAGCTCTGCAAGGCGCATGCAGCTGAAATTGGCAAGAAATTAGGCGACATCGCCCAACCGCTAAGAGCTGCACTCACCGGGCGTTTAGTGTCTCCTGGCGTATTCGAGGTAATGGAAATTCTCGGCAAGGAAGAAAGCCTTGGCCGTCTAAAGGATGTATGTTAATAATTATTTACTAATAAGACAGTAAATAAGGAAACTCGTCTATGACTTCTATTACCAAACCTGATAGCGAAGATACCCCACAGGCTGGCGGAGTTGATCAAGCCTACATAGATGAAGTCAGGGCAAAATTAAAAGACGCTGGGCATGTTGCCCGTTTTGATGAGGCAATGGCTGGACTTGAGAGAACTCCTGAGATGTTTGCCGAAACCAATTCAGGCCTGAAAAGTGGCTTTGGCGGATTCTTCCAGAAAGGAAGCCGTGGTGTCTTCCTTGCACTGGACAAGGAAGGCATTACGATGGGAGAAGGCGATAACATTGAAGATGCAAGAATGATTGCAGAATGTATCGCTTCCATGTACGAAGTAGCTTCAGGATACGCTGAATATAAAAGCTCAAAAAAGTTAGAGAGATAATGGCAATATTACCTTTGGTCATCGCGCCGGATGAGCGCTTACATATAGTTTCAAAACCCGTTGAAGCAGTGGATGATACCGTCCGCAAACTGGCAGCAGATATGCTGGAGACCATGTATCATGAGCGTGGCATCGGCCTTGCTGCCGTGCAGGTGGGCATTCATAAACGCGTGCTGGTGGCCGATATCACATGGCGCGAGGAAGAAGGCCCGGGCGAACAACATGTGCTCATCAATCCCGAAATTGTTGAAAATACGCCGGAAGAAAAAACCTATAAGGAAGGCTGCCTTTCTTTCCCTGACCAGTTCGCCGATGTTGTGCGCCCCGCTGGCGTGCGCGTGCGCTACCTCGACCTTAAAGGCAACCAGCAGGAAGAAACCTTTGATGGCCTGCTTGCTACCTGTATCCAGCATGAGATCGACCATCTGAACGGTATCGTATTCGTTGACCATATCTCCCGCCTCAAGCGCGATATGATCAACAAAAAGCTCACCAAAATGAAAAAGGCTGGCTATTTCGACCACGATCATGTGCACGGCCCGCACTGTAACCACGACCATTGATTCCCATGCGTATCGTTTTCATGGGCACACCTGCATTTGCATTGCCAACACTCAAGGCATTGCATGCATCAGACCATGAGATCGTTGCTATTTACACACAACCACCGCGCCCGGCAGGCCGCGGACAAAAAGATACACCCTCCCCGGTACATCAATTCGCTCTAGAGAATAACCTGCCGATATTCACACCTGTTTCATTAAAAACGCCGGAAGCACAAGCCGAGTTTGCCGCACATCAAGCAGATATCGCTGTTGTGGTCGCGTATGGATTGTTGCTGTCAAAACCTATCCTTGAGGCTTACCCGTATGGCTGCATCAATGTCCATCCAAGCGCGCTGCCACGCTGGCGCGGTGCTGCACCCATCCAGCGTACCATCATGGCCGGAGACAAGAACACCGCCATCTGCATCATGCAGATGGATGAAGGGCTGGATACTGGCGATGTACTGCTACAGAAGAATTATGACGTGCCTGAATTCTTCAATGCAGGCAGTTTGCATGATCTGCTCTCAGCAGAGGCAGGCGCGCTCATACTCGAGACCCTGAACCAGATCCAGAAAGGCACAACGGCGCGAAAGCCACAAAGCCCACATGGCATAACCTACGCCAAAAAGATAACCAAAGAAGAATGTTTTATCGATTGGAACAAACCAGCAAGCGAGATCGCGAATATCATTCGTGGCCTATCGCCGTCACCAGCCGCCAGTTTCCTTTTCAACAATGAAAAAATTAAAGTATTCACCGCCCATGCCAGCAATGCGCAGGCAGCTGAACACCGGTCTGGCGAAGTGGTGAGTGGCTTTCTTGAGATCGCCTGTGACGGAGGCAAGAGCACACTCGTACTGGAAGAATTGCAACGCCCGGGCAAGACTCGCATGGCATCCACCGATTTCCTCAAAGGCTTCCCCATACCGACCGGGAGTATACTGGAATAATGCCGCGTTACAAACTAACCATTGAATATGATGGCACGCACTATGCCGGCTGGCAGAGACAGCCCGATCAGCCAACCGTGCAGCAAAAACTTATCGAGGCTGTAAAAAAATTCGCTGGCATTACTACAGATATTGTTGGCGCTGGCCGCACGGATGCCGGCGTACATGCCATCGCCCAGATCGCGCACGTAGACCTGCCTAAGGAATATGATGAGTTCAATATCATGCAGGGCATCAATTTTCATTTATTCCATGCCTCGGATAATGACTCATCCATCCGGTCTGAACGCATTGCCGTTACCCATGTGGAAGCAGTGCCCGATGATTTCAGCGCACGCTTTTCTGCCATCCGCAGGCATTATATTTACCGCATCATCAACCGTCGCGCTCGTCTGGGACTGGAGACCAGCCGTGCATGGCATGTGGCAGAATATCTGGATATTCCGAAGATGCAGCAGGCCGCGAGCTATCTTGTCGGCACACATGACTTCAACAGCTTCCGCGACACAGCCTGTCAGGCAAAGTCACCTATCAAAACATTGGAGAAGCTGGATATCACCAAACAGGGTGATGATATAATTGTGCAAACCTGTGCGCGCTCGTTCCTGCATCATCAGGTGCGCATCATGGTAGGCACAGTCGCCTTGGCGGGTAAAGGCAAGTGGTTGCCGGAAGATGTTAAAGCAGCGCTTGAAGCCTGCGATCGTACCAAATCAGGCCCTACTGCTCCCCCTGATGGTCTTTATCTACTCAAAGTAGATTACTAACTAGAACCCACGCAGTAGTTCGTTGATACCTGTCTTGGAGCGGGTCTTTTCATCCACACGTTTTACGATGACCGCGCAATAGAGCGATGGTGAATCTGGTGTCTTGCCCGGCAGCGTTCCCGGCACGACCACAGAATACGCAGGCACGCGCCCATAAGTGATCTCACCTGTTTCGCGGTTTATGATCTTTGTAGATGCACCAAGGAATACTCCCATGGAGATGACCGATCCTTCTTCAATGATAACACCCTCAGCCACTTCGCTACGCGCACCGATGAAGCAATTATCCTCGATCACTACAGGATTTGCCTGCAATGGCTCAAGCACGCCACCAATACCAACGCCACCCGAGATATGACAATGCTTGCCGATCTGTGCGCATGAACCGATGGTCACCCATGTGTCTACCATTGTACCCTCGCCCACATACGCGCCAACATTCACAAAGCTCGGCATCAGCACCACATCTTTAGCGATGTAGGCAGAATGGCGTACAATAGCACCGGGAACGGCGCGGAAGCCAGATTCATGAAAGCGCTTCTCATCCCAGCCGATGAATTTTGAAGGTACTTTGTCATACCAGAAGCTGTGCTTTTCTTCGTTGTCAAAATCCTTTGCTGCATAAGCACCATGCGCCAGCAATTCCATGGGATTCAGGCGGAAAGAAAGCAGCACCGCCTTCTTGATCCACTGATGAACGATCCAGTCATCGCCCTGCTTCTCCGCCACACGCAAATGGCCAGCATCCAAACGTGCCATCACATCATTTACAGCATTGCGTATATCGCCCTGTGTGGATGCATCCAGCTTATTGCGCATCTCCCATGCGTCATTGATCAGATTCTGTGGCATAATAAATTCCTACTCTTCAGGCAGCTTTCGCGCTGGCATTGATATGAAGCACATGCCCCGCCAGATACAAAGAACCGCAAATACAGATTATGGAAGGATTTTTTGCACTTCCTGCAATAGTTTGCAATGCTTTTTCTACACTGGTCGCTTCAAACGCTTCCATTCCAAGCGCTTTGGCTTCCACTGCAAGCGAAGAAGCAGTGTGACTGCCGCTTTCATCAGGAATGGCTACGGCATAAAAAGTTTTTACATAAGGCTTGATACGCTCAAGATATGATCTGGCATCCTTGCCCTTCATCATGCCGCACACCACATGGATATCCTGTGTTTGCGCTGCCATCCACTCACCAAGCATCTGCGCACCTTGCGGGTTGTGCCCGCCATCCAGCCACATCTGATGGCCAGCAACTAACTTTGGCAATGCCCCAGATGTGATGTGCTGCAATCTGGCCGGCCAATCCACTTTATTGATACCTTCTGTGATCTGTGCATCTGATACTTTAAATTGCGGCAATAGATCAAGGCAGGCAATGGCTGTAGCCGTGTTATCAAACTGGAAATTGCCCGCCAGTGATGGTGCGAATGTCATACGCCTTTTATCCGAAACATATTCGCCATTGGCATGCTGCCATTCACTACCAAAGCGATATAGCGGAACATTCAGTGCCTTTGCCTTTTCTTCGATCACCTGAAGCGCCGCCTCCTCTTGCCTTCCCACCACGCACGGCACATCACGCTTTAGAATACCTGCCTTCTCACCAGCGATAGCTTCAATGGTATTGCCCAGATATTCCGTGTGATCCATGGATATCGGTGTGATTGCAGTAAGCAGCGGTTTATCGATAACATTGGTGGCATCAAGCCTTCCTCCCATGCCCGTTTCCAGCAACAGCACATCCGCCGGATGCTCTGCATAGGCAAGGAAAGCAGCAGCAGTGGTCGCTTCAAAGAAGGTGGCGGGCTGCGCCTGTAATACGGAGGTCACATGCTTTACGATATTGATGATGTAAACATCCTCCACTTCCTTACCATTCAGCACGATACGCTCACGGAAACGTACCAGATGCGGCGAGGTATATTTATGCACCCTATAACCAGCCACCTGAAGTATAGACTGCAAATTAGCAAGTAACGACCCTTTGCCGTTTGTACCCGCCACATGAATGACAGGCGGCAAACGCTTCTGCGGATTTCCGAGCATGGCGAGCAGACGGAGCATCCTGTCCAGTTTCAGATCGATGGAGGCCAACATCGGGTGATGCAGCCTGTTTAAAAACACCTCTATCGGATCACGCGACATGTGCCATCTCCGATAGCATCTGCCGATGCAGAGCAATATTATGTACACGGATATAATCGACACCCTTCGCCACTAATTCTCTTGAGATAGCAAGCGTTGCGGCATCTTTCTCTGCCAGCGTTTGCGCATGCATCAGGAATGATTTGCGCGAATGACCAATGAATATCGGCATATCAAGCACTCTAAATTCATCCACTCTATTTAGAATCTCCTGTGATTGCTTTGGTGTTTTGCCAAACCCAATACCCGGATCGAATATAAGCCGGTTGCGCGCAATACCTGTGGCTTCCAGCGAAGCTATTCGCTTATTGGCCCATGCAATGATGCTCTGAACGGGGTCAATATTTTCAGGTAATACGATGTTCTTATCCGCTGGCACGCTAAGCGAATGCATAAATACCAACTTACAATCTGAGTGTTTAACCGCCTCGATCATTGCTGCATCATTGATGCCAGAGACATCATTTATCCAGTGCACATCAAGTGCCAGCGCCTTTTTTGCAGTTTCTGCGTGCCGTGTATCTACACTTATTTTAATACCCCCCATAGGGTATGTGCTCAAAAATTCCAGCACTGGCTTCAGGCGTTGCCATTCTTCTGCATGTGCAATGGGTGTTGCACCCGGACGCGTAGATTCAGCACCAATATCGATAACATCTGCACTAGAGCTAATGACATGTTTGATGGCAGCTATCGCGCTGTCTGGTGAAAAACACTCACCTCCATCGGAGAAGGAATCCGGTGTGATATTGATGATCGCGACTAACTTTGTCTTAGACACTGAGCATGATCTCCAGCTGTTTGAGTGACTCATTCAGGCAAAATCCTTTATCGGCAATAATATCCTTGGCAGCCCAGCATGAATATTTTCCCTCTCTGGGGCATTTCCAATCTGGCCAGAGCTCAGCAAACGGCATCAGGGCAAAATCTCTATCCAGTAAATGCAGGTGCGGTATCTGCAGATCATCTGAACTGTGCAGTTTTTCGCCATAAGCCAGAATATCAATATCGATCTCCCGCGGCGACCAATGCCCACGCTTTACCCTGCCTATATCGCTTTCCAACTGCTTGACGCGCTTAAGCACGTTATGCGGTGGAAGAGAGCATTCACCCATTACGTTCATATTCAAATATGCCATATCCCATTCAGCGGGTGCATTTTCCGGCAACAATGCGGCAGACTCATAGACAGTTGAGATACGAAGATCTTCTGCAAATTCCTTGATGCCATCAATGGCCATCTGCAGGTTCGCGACGCGATCCCCCACATTACTGCCTATTCCAAGCATCAGTTTAAGCATAAAATCGTTGTACCCAGTTTCAAAGCCTGTAATCTAGCCCTTATCACCTGCAAAACAAGCGTAAAACATGCACTATTGCTACCTGAATCATAAAATCATTCCTGCCAGCGAAGCCCTTGTCCCTGTGTCTGACCGCGGCTTTCGCTTTGGTGATGGTGTCTTTGAGACCATCCGCGTGCATGCCGGTGTGGCTTACCGCTTTGAATGGCACATGGCAAGGCTCGCTGAAGGCTTGCAAGCCATCCATATTGCTGCAGACATTGGTACGCTGCAGAAAGAGTGTTCTGAGTTACTCATAAAGAACGCCTGCAAGGAAGGCTTGCTGCGTATTCAGATAACCCGCGGAACATCCGGTAGCGGATATTTACCTGCTGAATCAGCCCCAACCTGCCTGATAGAAACCCTGCCATTTACACCAACGCCTAATGAGCCTGCCGCGCTTTATCTTTCGACCTATCGCCGCATTCCAGCCACCTGCCTGCCGGTATCCTCAAAGCTCGCACAAGGCATGAACTCCACCCTCGCCCGCATGGAAGCGCAGGAAAATGGCTGCTTTGAGGCATTGCAGCTCAACACACAAGGTATCATTGCGGAAGGCAGCTCTTCCAACATTTTCTGGCGCAAGAATACTACCTTATACACGCCTGCTCTGGATTGTGGCGTATTGAACGGGGCAATGCGCGCCGTCATACTTTCCCTATACCCGGATACCATTCATGAGATACACGCAGACAGCGATGTTCTGGCTGGCGCGGATGCTGTATGCGTCGTGAATAGTGCGTGGCTGGCACTGCCTGTCTCAACGCTATCACCAAAAGGCTATAGCTGGGAAAGCAAAGCGCTAGCTGAAGAGTTGAATACTATCATCCTCAAGGATATAGAATCCTACACAGCGAGCCACGCCAAACTTTGGTAAAATCCTTGAGTGTGCGTGCAATACACCCTATGAATATCCCATAAGCTTCATGGAGCATCTGCATGCGTAAAGTTATACTGGTAGGACTATTAACCCTGTTGGTTGTATCTGGTTCAGTTTTTTGTATCAGCTGGTTTGTGCAGTCTGGCGAGCTGAAAAGCCACGTTGAGCGGTCCATTGCCAAACTTAATGAAAAGCAGACCTACGTTACCTACGATAGCATAGAAGTTTCCGGATTCCCGACACATATTGCGCTGAGTATAGTGAATCCACACTTTTCTGGCCGCGTTGATGAGCTACTCAAAAATTTGCATCCGGAGCAAGACATCTCGCCTGCACAACCATTACCTGAATGGCACGAAGATATTGCCTTAACCGGTGCACTCACCTTCACCTTGAATGCACTTTCAGACCATTACACGCTTGGTGCATCAGGAACATGGCAGAAATCCGCCTCTCTTGCCGGTGCAGCGACCCAGAATATCGGCAATAACACAGCGACGGAAAGTCTGTGCTCTATGACGCTCGCACGCAGCAGTCTTTTCAGCAATTTCTGGAATTATAAGATAGCCAGCGAGAATATCGGAGAGTTTCTGAAAGAGGTTCGTGAGTTCGATTGTAACTGGCCGGCCTACAACATATCTGACCTGCAATCTGGGGAAGTCCTGATAAATAGCGGCCCATCACGGATATATTTCTCCAGTGTTCCATCAGGCAATGAACAGACCATCCGCCTGTTCGTCAAATCAACGGATGCAGAGATCACTGCGGCTGGTGAAAAAGCAATTAATACCTATCTGATGGCACTTTCACCGGATTATCCATTCCCAACCTTGCTTTCGGTGTATGGAAAACAGAATCTTGATATGGATTTCAGCTATAAAGGCCCTCTGGAGTTTGGATCTGACAGCGCCAGAAACTTTAATATTGATCTGGGCGTATTCAATATCACAAATGATATATATACCTCCAAGGGGTATTTCCACCTGATGAACCAGGAATCCACTGAACAGCGTAAATCCTCCATAGATATGCGCTTTGAGTCTGTCTACACTCAACTTTATGATATGGTCCTAAAAGATACCGTGCGTAACTTTATTCACCATGCCATCACCAGCAATGATCCGGAATTGCAGCATATACGCGCGGCACTTCAACCGCGTACACCTGAAGAAGCATTCGCTGTGGTTGAGCCTGTCATCCCAAGCCTGCAGGCTTTTGGTGATCAGGTAATAGCACTTAATGCGAGTTATGAAGGAAGCAGTAACCTGATGAACGGTGACTACAATCTGACAGAGCTTGCCATTACCACCACACCTTACGGCATCACAGGCAGCGGCACGGCCAAAGTAGCAGGCAGCCCGTTCCCTCAGGGAAATGTCTCACTGGTGTGCACCAACTGTATGCAGCTGATAGACGATACACTCACTTATACTGGCCGCGTTATAGGGGTTATGCAGACTTTTTCTGCTGAGCCGCCGCCATTTACCGTAACACCAGGCCTGATAGATGGCACAAAGAGATTCTTTCATAACCTTTCCGGAAGCACCCCTGAAGATAAGAAAAAGGGATATTATACCTACGCTATCGTCAGCGACCCTGCTGGCGGCCTTACTATCAGTGGGCGCTCTATGGGCGATATCATAGCCATGTATAATGAGTATATCAGGCAACCTTTGGAGAAACCCTCTGGCGGCGTACCTCCTGCGGGTTGGAGCGTGCAGTAAAATTACTCGCTCACCTGCCTTGGGATATCCGGCTTCTCACCGGGTGCAAGCGGTCGTACATCGACCGCATAGTACATCTTCAGTTTCCTTGCTTCTTCAACAGCCTGCCTTAATATCTCCGCATCAAGCGACTCTACAGGCTTAAATTTCCTGCGCCTTATCTTGGCCATGGCACGCTGATACACCAGACGGACGCGGAGCATGTGGATTCTTAGTTTCATACCGGCTAATATACCTCCCCATGAAACCAATGCAATCCATAGGTTGGATAGACCCCCTTGAACTCGCAGCACGCATTCGCAGTGAGCATATGGTGTTGCTTTATTCTGGTACAAAAACGATATATTCGGGCCGTTTCAGCTATCTTGCCTATGATTTAAGGGAAACTATCTCAGCCACTCATTTTGATGCAATATCTGCCAAACTTTCTGCCGATCAGCCATGGTATGCCAATGCGTGGTTCGGCTATTTCGGCTATGGTTTAAAAAATACGCTTGAGAATTTACCAGCAGACGCTGCTCCAAGCATCGTGACATTGCCAGACCTATGCATGATGCGCTTTGGAACGATATTGCGGTTTAATCATGAGAACCATGCCGTGGAAGGCTGGTCAGACGATACGGGTGAAGTTCCAACACATTCTCAGTCAGAACATTTAATCCCTGCTGTGCACGCCCTACACTCCAACATGAGCAATGGTGAATATCTTGAAAAAGTAAAAGCGATCATTGATGCCATTCACAGGGGTGATCTATATCAGGCGAATCTTACCAGAAAATTCTTCGGAAATTTTGCATCACCAGTACATAGCTTTGACCTGTTCAAAACATTGTGCGCAGTGAGCCCTGCGCCATATAGTGCCTATATACGCATCCATAATATAGGCGTTTGCTCATCAAGCCCTGAACTATTCCTGCGTTTCACAGAAGATCACAAGGTAGAAAGCCGCCCTATAAAAGGTACATCTCCACGCATACCAGATAAGGAGGCCGACAAGAGATCGTATGAAATGTTGGCAAATAGCGAAAAGGACAAGGCCGAGAACCTGATGATCACAGACCTGATGCGCAATGATCTTTCACGCAGCTGTGTAGCAGGCAGTGTGCATGTTTCCGACATGTTCGCCGTCACTTCGCACAGCAATGTGCATCACATGGCAAGCACGGTCCATGGCAAGAAAAAACCTGAATGCAGTACACTCGATGTTATCAAACATTGCTTTCCGCCGGGTTCTATGACCGGCGCACCGAAGATCAAAGCAATGAAGTTATGCACCGAACTTGAGGTTATGGCGCGCGGCTTGTATGCAGGTGCGATCGGATTTCTGGATGGCGCTGGTGGCGGTGAATTGTCTGTAGTGATACGGACCATAATCACACAAGGTGACAGGTTCGAATTTCAGGTGGGTGGCGGCATTGTGGCTGATTCAACGCCAGAAAGCGAAATGCAAGAGACCTTTGACAAGGCCAGAGGCATAATAAAAGCCCTTGGAATTACTCCGCAGGCCTTACAAACTCTTTGATATACCCCCATAGCGTATATAGCTTGTGGGTCAGAAGTTAAACATTACATATATATAGTAGGGCTGTCTAGCACAAACTGCATGCATTTTTTGCATGGCTCATTGTTCAAAATAACAGTTTTTGTTCACTTCAGCTGCGTGTAGTAGAGGCCTTGTTATTGCTACTGTACAAAAACTCAATATACCCCCGTATGGTATAATAACAGCACAACAAATGCAAGGTGTATTTATGACAGCTACTAATCGCATTTCCGCCAGAGCTCTGCTGATGGTTGTTGCTTTGGTATCACTGCAAGCATGCACCCCTGCTACCGGCACAGAATATAATGCCGTGGTAGAGGCATATAATACTTCGGGTGTTCTGCATGCCACCCCGTATACTCGCACCATATTCAGCAGCCACAATTTCTAGGCCAGCCGACGAGTATACAAACGCTACCCTTATCCGGATATGTTCCGGCATTCTGATGTTTGCTTAAAAACAATGATAACCAGTAGCCTTTTGGCCAGCTGCGATGCTTACGCTTCTGCTTTCAGATTGCTGCTCGCCTCTTCCATCTCGGCAAAGGTCGGCTGGTAGTAGCTTGGGATATTGGCTCGTCCCATTTCCATAGAGATCTGCGGTGCCATGCCTTTCATATGCGCCACCAGCACATCGCGGATGGTAAAGTAGAACTGCTGCTCTTCGCTATGCATAGCCAGATTCTTAGATGCAAAAGGGCCTACGATACAATAAGCAAGAAACACCCCAAGGAATGTTCCTACCAACGCACCACCGATCATTTTCCCGAGAATCTCAGGCGGCTCATTGATACTTGCCATGGTCTTAATTACACCAAGAACCGCCGCAACGATACCGATCGCTGGCAAACCATCGGCCATACCTTGCAACGCATGGCCAGGCCCGGCAGCTTCATGGTGATGTTTTTCTATCTGCTTCTCGATGGTATCTTCGATCTGGTGCGGATCTTCCATACCCATGGTAAGGGTACGCAGCGTATCGCAAATAAGATCCAGGGTAAAATGATCCCCAAGTATTTTAGGGTATTGTGCAAAGATCGAGCTTTCATTTGGCTTCTCAATGTGTGATTCAACCGCGATCAGTCCCTTAGATTTCATGAGCTTGCACAAGGTGAATAACAAGCACAGTACATCTTTATAGTCCTGTTTTTTCCATTTTGAACCTTTGAATACCTTGATCACTTCCTTCAGTGTTTTCTTGGCAACCACCCCTTTGTTACCCACAAGAAAAGCGCCAAGAGCCGCACCGAAGATCATCGGTAGCTCGTGTGGTAGTGCCACCAGAATAATTTCGATCTTGCCGCCCGCGTGAATATATGAGCCAAACACCAATACGAATGTGAGTATTAAACCAATGATTGGCAACATGGTGGCAGTATATTCCTTATATTAGGGTTTCAGCTTAGATTACTAACAGTTAAATACAAAGAAAGAGTTAAAAACGCTTATACCTCAGGCGGCGATTTCTTCAGCAGAAACAACCCCCTTAAGAACGCGTATTTTATCAAGGACCGTAGGCGATACTTCATACTTCTCAGGTAATTTTATCTCGGCCAGCTGATTTTCGATCTGCGCAGTGAGCGTAACGGTTGTGCCGACCTGTCTTGGCTCGCCTATCAACTCACGAATTGGCATCAGTACCGTTGGCTGATCCACGATGATCTTAAGAACCGTAGCGCCGCGCGCTGTTTTTGGACGTTTGGCCCATGCTTCATCGAGCAAGGCTATTTGCGTTGCGATCAGGCGCACCCCGCCCTCATCGGCCTTACCATCGGCGTTGATCAGCAGTATCTTGCCATTCTCGAGCAGGTCACGATTCTGGTTAATAAGGGTCTCATTGAAGAGTGATACCTCATACACCCCGCCCATATCGGAAAGCTGCAGGAAGGCAAACCTGCCCTTATCCGATACTTTGAATTTCTTACCCGTGACGATACCCGCTATTCTCACAGGCTTATACTGAGTATCCAGCTTGTCTGCCAGTGATGCAGAGCTCATCACACGCAGCTGCTCCAGTTGCAGCCTGTAACCTTCCAGCGGATGTGCTGACAAATAGAATCCAATGGCTGAGAATTCATGCTCCAGCCGTTCCAGGCTTGTCCAGTCCTCTGTCGATTGCAGTATTGGCTTGGAAATGGCACTTGCTGCCGCACCTCCGAACAGGCTGACCTGCTGGCTTTCGCGGTCCCGGTGTGAGGCCACACCAAACGCCATGATCAATTCAAGATTCTCATAGAGTTCGCGGCGGTTGCTATGCAGTGAATCGAATGCTCCCGCCTTGATAAGATATTCCAGCGCCCTTTTATTCAATGCTTCGGAAGGGATGCGCGAAACAAAGTCAAAGATATCCTTGTATGCACCTTTTTCCTTGCGCTCGGCGACCACACCTTCCATTGCCTGTGCACCTACGTTACGAATAGCCGCCAGCGCATAGCGTATCGCGCCATTTTCTACGGAGAATAATACTTCAGACGCATTGATATCGGCAGCCAGCAGGCGTACGCCCATATTTGCAGCATCTTCACGGAATATACCGAGCTTATCCGTGTTGTGCATATCATACGTCATGGAAGCTGCGATGAACTCAACCGGGTAATTCGCCTTGAGAACTGCGGTCTGGTAAGCGATCACAGCATAGGCCGCCGCGTGCGATTTATTGAATCCATACTCGGCGAATTTGGCGATAAGATCAAAGATGCTCGCCGCCTGTTTCTTATTGACGCCACGCTCAACAGATTTCTCAACAAAGATGCTTCGTTGCGCCTCCATCTCCTCACGGATCTTCTTACCCATCGCACGACGCAGAAGGTCGGCTTCTCCGAGGCTGTAGCCTGCCAGAAGCTGAGCGATCTGCATCACCTGTTCCTGATAGATGATAACCCCAAAGGTCTCTTTAAGAACCTGTTCCAGCATCGGGTGCAGGTATTCGGGTTTTTCTTCACCATGTTTGCGGGCAATATAGGTAGGGATATTATCCATCGGGCCCGGACGATACAGCGATACAAGCGCGATAATGTCTTCCAGACAGTCGGGGCGCAATTTCTTAAGGGTATCGCGCATGCCTGCGCTTTCCAGCTGAAACACACCAACCGTATCACCTTTGGAAAGCAGCGCGTAAGCTGGCTTGTCGCCATCTGGCAAGCGCGACAGATCAACTTTGATATTCCGCTGTTCAAGCAGTTTTACAGTACGCGACAGCACAGTAAGTGTTTTCAGACCAAGGAAGTCGAACTTTACAAGGCCAGCACTCTCTGCATATTTCATAGAGTATTGCACCACCGGCATATCAGATTTAGGGTCGCGGTACATTGGCACTAACTGATCCAGCGGCCGGTCAGCGATCACAACACCTGCAGCATGCGTAGAGGCATGGCGATTCAGTCCTTCCAGTTTCAGACTAATATCCACCAGCTTCTCAACCGATTCATCTTCCCTGATAGCTGCCTTTAGCATCGGCTCTATCTTGATGGCATCTTCAAGTGTGACAGGGTTTGCTGGATTGTTCGGCACTAATTTACAGATACGATCAACCTGGCCATATGGCATCTGCAGCACACGCCCCACATCGCGCAGCACGGCACGCGCCTGCAATTTACCGAACGTGATGATCTGCGCTACATGGTCTGCGCCGTATTTCTGCTGCACATAGCGAATAACCTCTTCGCGCCTGTCCTGACAAAAGTCGATATCGAAATCCGGCATGGATACCCTCTGGGGGTTTAGGAAACGCTCGAACAGCAGGCCATAACGCAACGGATTCAGATCTGTGATCATCAATACCCATGCAACCAACGAACCCGCACCAGAACCACGACCAGGCCCTACGGGAATATTCTCATTCTTACTCCATTTGATAAAGTCCGATACGATCAGGAAGTATCCTGGAAATTTCATTTTTATGATGGTCTGCAACTCAAATTCAAGCCGTTCCCAATAAGGTTTTGCGACCTCTTCTCTTTCTGCTTCACTCATTGATTCAGTGAATACATGGTTGCGCAACCGCAGATGCAGACCTTCTGTAGCCTGCTTGCGCAATTCATCATCTTCACTGAGCCCGTCTTTAGCGAATTTTGGCAACATCGGTGCACGTGAGGTTGCCATAAATGAGCAACGTTTTGCGATATTCACCGTGTTCTGTAGCGCTTCAGGAATATCTGCAAATAATTCCTGCATTTCATCGGCTGTCTTAAGTCGGTGTTCCTGTGTAAGCCTGCGGCGATCCACTTCCGTGACATATGTACCATCAGCGATACAGAGGAATGCCTCGTGCGCTTCATACATCTCTTCTTCTATGAAGTAGGCATCGTTCGTGGCAACCAGCGGTATATTGTATTGATAGGCCAGCTCTATGCACTGCTTTTCTATCTGGTTCTCTAAGGGCAACCCATGTCGGGATAGTTCAATATAAAAACGTCCAGAGAAACTAGAATTCAATCTATTGCAAAGCTCTTCAGCTATCTTGCTGTTGCCCGCAGCAAGCGCTTTTCCGATACCACCATATATACCCCCAGAGAGTATAATCAGGCCTTCGTTATGAGCCTCCAGGTCTTTATAACTTATTAGCGGGGCATGACCACCAGCAGCAGGTGCAAGATACGACTTGCTCACAAGGGTCAGCAGATTTTGCCAACCTTTCTGATTCTGTGCGTAGGCTAGTAGCTGGTCTGGCTTTTGTGGCTTTACCTGTCGGCTATCTTGTTTCAGATAAGGCTCAAGCATAAGCACGCAGGCCATAATAGGCTGCACACCCTCCTTGGCAGCAGCCATTGCAAATTCAAGCGAACCAAACAGATTGCCATGATCAGCGACCGCAACAGCAGGCATATCCTGCCTTTTGCACCACTTGACCAGATCTTTTATGGTTATTGCCCCTTCCAGTAGCGAAAAAGACGAATGCACACGCAGGTGTATGAAGCCCGGCGTCATACAATGACTCCATCTTTCAGATGGACCGTACGAGACATGCGGGAGGCAAGCTCCATATTATGGGTAGCGACCAGGCCGGCAAGGCCGTGCTCCTTCATTACTTTCATCAGCAGTACGAATACGCTCTCTGCCGTATGCGCATCAAGGTTACCGGTCGGCTCATCGGCAAGAAGCAGTACAGGATCATTAGCTAGTGCGCGCGCGATCGCCACACGTTGCTGCTCACCGCCAGAAAGCTTGGCAGGCCGATGTGAAGCACGATTCTCAAGCCCAAGCATGGCAAGTAATTTGTTTGCTTTTTGTGCAGCTTTCGCAGGAGATGTACCCTCTATCATCTGCGGCAACATGATGTTCTCCAGCGCGGAGAATTCCGGCAAGAGATGATGGAACTGATAAACGAACCCAACCTTCACGCGGCGAAGCATGGTACGTTTAGCATCACTTGCCGATGCCACATTCTCACCATCGATCCATACTTCGCCAGAGGTCGGTGTATCGAGCATACCCGCAATTTGCAGCAACGTTGTCTTGCCGGAACCGGATGGCCCAACCAGCGCCACGATCTCGCCCTTGCTTATCATGTGGTTCAAGCCAGACAATACACGCAGTTGCTGCTCGCCCTGACCATAGACCTTTTCGATATTTTTTAGCTGCAGCACATTACTCATAGCGCAGCCCTTCCGCCGGATTCAGGCTGGCTGCACGACGCGCAGGATAGAGCGTTGCCAGGAATGCAATCAGCAGCGACATCACACTTACAAGTATCACTTCAGAACCATTCACCTCCGAAGGCAGATGCGAGAGGAAATAGAGCTCATCAGCAAATAACTTATGCCCCATCATAGATTCCAGCCAGAGCTGGATATTTTCCGTATTGAAGGCGATCAGCAGTCCGAAGACGATGCCAATGAATGTACCGATCACACCGACGCTTGCACCACAGGCAAAGAATATCTTCATCACCGACGTACGGCTTGCGCCCATAGTACGCAATATCGCCACATCACGCCCCTTCTCACGCACCAGCATGATGAGGCTTGAAATGATATTGAACGACGCCACCACAATGATGAGCATGAGAATAAGGAACATCACGTTCCGCTGCACGATGACCGCCTGCAGGATGTGGCTGTTCGAGGTTTGCCAGTCATACACACGCAGGCCAGGCAATTGCTGACTTATCTCACGCGCTTTGCTTTTTGCTGCAGCGGGGTCTTTCAGCATGACTTCGATACTGCTGGTGTTATCTGCACCGTTGTCACGCAGTTTGAAATATATCTGTGCTTCCTTAAACGGCATGACGATAAGGCCATTATCGTAAGAGAACATGCCAATGGAAAATATACCCACCACAGGGTATGCTTTTACACGCGGCATCAGGCCAGCAACGGTCGCGCGCCCTTCCGGTGAGATAAGCGTTATCTCGTCACCGAGCCTGAGGCCTAGCCGTTCGGCCATACGACTGCCTATCACCACGCCATCGCCAGATCCCATGGCATCAAGGCTGCCTTCTTTCATGCGCGTGGAAAGCAGCGGCTTGAACTTGAGGTCATCCGCACGGAAGCCGACGGCCATTGCTCCCATCGCCCTGCCCTTGTTGCTGGCCATGATCTGGCCTTCCACTTTGGGAAGTGCACTAACCACCCCATCGATACCTGCCAGTTTGTGGCTGAGCTCATCATACTCACCAAGGCCTGCCGCACCATTGGCATAGACCGTGACATGCCCCTCAAGCCCGATGATGCTGCGTATCATTTCCGAGCGCACGCCGTTCATCACTGAAAGCACCACAATGAGGGTCATGACCCCCAGCGCGATGCCCACCAGCGAGAACATGGCAATGACCGAGATAAATCCCTCCTCGCGGCGGGCGCGAAGATAACGGAAGGCAACCATGCGTTCAAAAGCTGTAAGCATATCGGGCGGCTAAGGGTTAGAACTCACTCTAAAACTTATACGGCATTTAGCTGGCTTGGCAAATGCATTGATATGCGCTAGAATAAGCCTATGAAAACCACAGGTCTTATATCACGCGTTGCAGAGGTCATGGCCCCGGAATCCAAGGGTGTGCGTGAAGCTGCCGGCGGCATGGAAGATGCCGGATACTCGGCAGTTTCAGTGAGTTCCATACCTGTTGCGCTGAATATGAGCGCGGGCATGGCCGCACAGCTCAATGGCTCGATGGCTGATATTTCCCGCGCTGATCTGGGTAATGTAAATAAAGGCATTCCTCAGGAAGCACCACAGCCTCAACGCGATGTCGGCCAAGGCGCTGGGATGAGTTTGGGGTAATCCCAATTATCTTGCTATATGATAAAGTTAGGCAGGAAGACCATACGTTCAAAAGTTGAGAGCATATTCATTCAATGCTTTTAATGATTTATACAATGTCCCGATACTTGATTGATCATACATCAATTTTAATTTACCGCTAGAATCTACTTGTACTGATTGCTCCTCAAGATTTTCGTAAAAAGAACAATAGCGCATTACTTGAGGTCTCAAATCAGGATTTTGAAATTTGGAACGTAATTGCTCTTTTTTCTCTTGGTCTACTCTCGCTCTGCTAATTATCTCATCACATAATCTAGCAAGATCTGAACAAAATAATTCTATATTTTTATGACCCTCACTACGAGAGTCTCCTGTATATTCTCTCCATACTGACCCTTCTAAACACCTAGAAATACGTGCTGCACATGCGTGAATATCTTTAATTATAAAATCAGCTAATGAAAGAAAGACATCACGTTTGGTATGGTTGGTATTATCGGCAATAGACTGCGTCTGTTGATTTGCAGTTTCGTTGGCAATTTTCCATTCATCAATAGATGCACTCAATTCACGAGTTTGTAGAAAATAACCCGCTACTAACCAAAGTGTTGCAATAGGCGCAAACAGCCCCGCAAAGAAATCGCCCCATTCATTCCATTCATTTGGTGGCAAGCCTAAGGAAACCTGCCATTTTATGAAGCTAAAAACATAGATAGCAGTAAATATTGTGAGGATTATTCCCCACTGGCCAGAAGATACTAATCTCTTTTTAGATCTTTCTTCCATACTACTTTATTAATATATTTTGCACCGCATCCATAGCAATTTCCTGCTTCTCGCCGGTCTTGCGGTTTTTTAGTTCAGCCATGCCTTTTTCTGCACCTTTCGGGCCGATGACCACCTGCCACGGCAGACCGATGAGGTCCATGCTGGCAAACTTCGCGCCGGCGCGTTCATCGGTGTCATCGTACAGCACTGAAACGTTATTGTTCCTCAGTGTGTCATAAATATTCTGGCAGGCGGCGTCACACTTGGCATCACCGGCACGCAGGTTGATAAGCCCCACCTTGAACGGCGCAACCGATTCCGGCCAGATGATACCCGCATCATCATGGCTTGCCTCAATGATAGCACCCACGAGGCGTGACACGCCGATACCATAGCATCCCATCTCCATAATGACTTCCTTGCCATCCGCGCCCGGTACTTTGCAACCCAAGGCTTCAGAATATTTTTTACCAAGATAGAAAATATGGCCGACCTCAATGCCACGCGCTTCACGCAGTTTATCTTTCGGTATCGGGCAGGCATCCGGTTTGTGTTGTTCATCGGCAGCGGCATAGAGCTTGCGCATCTCTTCGGTGGTGAGCTTTACCTTGCCGCTTTGAATATCATCGAAGGTTGCATCATAGAAAATGGCGCTTTCGCCAGTTTCCGCGATCACCTGAAACTCGTGGCTCATATCACCACCGATAGCGCCAGAATCTGCTTTCACAGGCACGGCCGCAAGCCCCATGCGCGCGAAGATGCGCAGGTAGGTGTCATACATCAAATTATAATGCTTCTCTGCCCCGGCATAATCGAGGTCGAATGAATAGGAGTCTTTCATCAGGAATTCACGACCACGCATCACACCGAAACGCGGGCGGATCTCATCGCGGAATTTCCAGTTGATCTGGTACAGGTTGCGCGGCAGGTCGCGATACGATCTCATGTTGGTGCGCACCATATCAGTGATGACTTCTTCACAGGTGGGCGAATAAAGCAGTTCACGCTCGGCACGGTCTGGGAATTTGAGCAACTCCTTGCCCATCACCTCATAACGGCCGGATTCTTTCCAGAGATCCGTGGGCTGAAGCGTTGGCATCAGCACTTCCAGTGCCCCGGATTTATTCATCTCATCACGCACGATGTTTTCAATATTGCGCAGCACTTCAAGACCCATAGGCAACCAGTTATAGATACCCGCAGCCAACTGGCGAACCATGCCGGCGCGAAGCATCAGGCGATGCGATACGATCTGCGCCTCGGAAGGATTCTCTTTGATGAGTGGAAGAAAGAATTGTGAAAGGCGCATGGCGTATCCGTTATGTTACAAAATGAATTACTAGGGCAATAATCGCGGTCATGACAGCACTCGTGACCGATGTCAAGATGAGCATCTTTTTCCAGTATATGGTCTTAGGTGAAGATACATAATCCAATGCATTATCAGATTTCTCAACCTCTGGCTTGGCTTCTACACAGAACGGCCAACATAAAAACAGGCTGACCCACCACAAGTTGAGATATGTGAACGCAGCAAATGTGAGGCTCATCAGACTTGCTCCAGCTCAATCAATGTGCCACAGAAATCCTTGGGGTGCAGGAACAGCACCGGCTTTCCATGAGCTCCTATCTTCGGCTCGCCACCGCCTAAAACACGCGCCCCTTCCTTCACCAGATGATCGCGCGATTTAAGAATATCCGTCACCTCAAAGCACATATGGTGCATACCCCCGGAGGGGTTTTTGGCCAGAAATGCCGCTATTGGCGAGTTATCCCCCAGCGGGTGCAAAAGCTCGATCTTGGTGTTCTGAACAGTCACAAAAACAGTAGTCACCCCATGCTCTGGTAAATCAACAGGTTGCGAGACCTCTGCCCCCAGCGTATCCCTGTATATGGCAGAAGCCGCCGCCAGATCGGGTACAACTATGGCTATATGGTTCAATTTCCCTAACATTTTATAGGCCTCTGTATTGTCATATATCGTCCTGACTTGTCACAAAACTTTCACTTTCTATAGGGCAAGAATACGGTAAGATTGTAATGTAGCAACCGATTTATCGCCGTGTGGCACTAGGATTTTTGGGAATGGATACCGAAAAGTACCTTGAATTACAAAAGAAAATGGATCAGGGCATGTCGCCGAATGACGAGGGTCCGTATTACCATCATGCCTGGTGGGAATCCTACAAAGGTAGCGTAAAGGGTAAATTCGGTGGTCTTGTCATCGGTGCGGTGATTGGCGGCGTCATTGGTGGTGTGATCGCAGGTATTGCGACGCTTGCAACCGCTGGCACAGCGGCCACAATTGGATTGCCTCTGGCTGCAGCGATCGTTGGTGGATTTGCCTCTGCGGGTGCATTGTTCGGTGTGCATGAATTTGGCGATATAGGCAAAGTAACCGGCGCTGTTGCAGCAGCTCAGGAAGAAGCCGAAGTGCGCATAAAGCTTTATGAAGAAGGCAGATTCAATGAATTAAAGCAGGATATCGCCGAGATCAAAGCCATCATCAAAGGTGATGCGAAAGGCGCAGCAAGTGCGGCACAGCAATCCGCAGGGTTCAACACTCTGTCGCGGGAAATGGAAGATAAACCTTACCGCACCACCCACTATGCCCAGCTTGAGCCTGACAAGAAGAACAGGGTAGCTTTCTGGAAGGTATCCCTGGTTGGCCTTGTTGCTGGTGTGGCTGCAGGTGCACTCTTCGCCTATACCGGTGCAGCCGAGCATATTCTAGGCAAGCTGGTGGCTGAAGGTGGTGTGCTGAACGGGCTGGGAATTGGTACTGCATCCATGGCAACCTTCGGTGCGCTTGGTGCTAGTTTTGGCCTGAATCGTGACCTTTTCCGCCGTATCTTTGATAAGACGGATATGTGGTTCAAAGGGGTTGTTTCCAAGGAAGCCGCCCAGGCAGTGGAAGCACAGCAGAAGGCTGCAGGCCAAGCCATTGGAGAAGAGCTAGAAAATGGTAAAAACGGTAATGGGCACGGCAAAACAGCTAAACCTACGCCATCGTATGAAAGCATGATAGATTACCCAGAATCAAGCACTTACCACCGTGACAGGGTAGCTGCAGCTGCTGAAAAGGCCCTGCTTTCTTTTGACCATACAAGGGCCACCCCCCATTAATCTCGACAGCTGGTTTCTGGCATGTCATAAAATGTTCACATAACCCCTATAATGGTTATGTTAAACTAATGACTATATTAAATAATTGATTGGATATATCCGTGGATATTTCTGGCTTAAAAAAGTTCTTATTTACCGGGATCACGATCAATCCTAAGAGCGTGCAGGATATCCAGAACCTTGTCTACACGCCTCCGGATACCGGTGTTCCCGACAGAGTAAAAGAGACCATCGATAATGCCGTGCTTAGCGGCTTCTCAAAACTGTGGCGCGGCATGGTGCAGGTTGCAGCCAGCGGATTCGGAAAAGGTGTATTATTAGCTGCTGTAGTTGTGATCGGCGCTGTTGCTGTTGCGCACGGATTCATGGCTGGCGCGGATATGATGTCCATGGGTGCATCCAGTGTATCTCCCACCGTTGGCACAGGTTTGGAAATCGGCGCAAGAGAAGCGGTTGCCTTCTTGTTTGATAGCGGCCTTGGTTATGCAACACTTGGTATGGGCGGTGCATTCGGCGCTATCGCCGATGTGATGAAACACAAGAACCGCATCACCGAGGAGATCGCAAGATCACAGGCAAAACAATTCGAGGTAGCACGCTCACATCAGAAAGCCCCTTCAGTTGGGTTGTCAGCTGGAGCACCTGAGGTAGAAACCTCTTACAAAGGCTATAAACAACCCACCAATGGTAAGGCCGCTAAATCCGTTGCGACCGCACTTACCATGCAGGCCGAGCCACAATGCGACAGCTGGTGTCAGCAGGAAGAATCAAAACGTGCCGCCCGTGAGATCGTTGGGAAGGCATTCTGATGGAAACGAAACATCCTCTCACATTCCTTGAAAAAGTTGGTGCTGGTATCAAATCCTTCGGCAAAGCCGTGATCGATTACCTGCCGCGCGGTATTTTAATTTCCGGCCTTCTGCTTGGTGCATCTGCCGTGATGGGTAATTTAGGCGGCTGGGATCTGCTCGGCACTGCAGAACTTGGCGCAGGTGATTTCATCAAGCGCATGGCGATCGGTGTTGGTATCGGCAGTGTGATCACCGGTGGCGTTGCCGCCTATCAGGGTGTGAAGGCAGAGACACAATTCCGCGATAAAGAGATTGAGCTGCAAAACAGGATGCTACGCGAACATTCGCGTGAGCGTGGTAAAAGCCGTGAAACTGGCGGTGATATGGAAATCGTGTCGGGGGGTGGTCTGCCGGCAAATGTAAGAAATAATGATCTTGTAAGGGGAAGTTAGGAGTTAATTATGGAAGAAAAGAAATCATTCTTTGGTTCAGTCATGGACGGTATCGGCGGCTTTATTAAAGGCGCACTTGCCGGTGGTGCAGTTGGTGTCATAGCGGGTGCTGCAATAGCAGCCGTGGGCGCATTGATATTCCCGGGGGCAGCAGAAGCTTTTCTGGGAGGCTTTATACCAGAAGCAGCAGGGCAAGGAATTGCTACCTTGGGTATTACGGGTGCGTCTGCATTGACCGGTGCTACGCTGGGCGGCATGACAATGGGTGCTGTTGGCGGTTATTCCGGTATGGCTACTGAAGTGGTGCGTGGTCGTGAAGCCACACAGGTATCTGGCGAAGATGTGGCAAATGTTGCCAAGATCTCATACGCGCAGGGCATGATGGTTGGCCACAATATCGCACAGGAACAGCAGACCGGCGCGTCTAACAAGTTCCGCGACAAGATCGCTCAGGAACGTGCTGCCCGTGCCACACAACAGCAGCAGATGCACTAAATCCTGCTGACGTGGATCTCTATTACCGGTTTTTTGCTCAGCTCGCGCGTTAGCATCTTGCGAAGTGCGAGCCGCACGGTTTCCCTGATCTGATCATCTGATTGACGCGCCTTTGCATCTTCTACGATGCGGGTAACCTCGTCCGTCAATTCTACGATAAGTTCTTTGTCTTCATCCTTGCTGAGCAATCCTGGCATAGTAAGCGTTACGGGCGCTTGCAGTTCACCGTCCTGATCCAGCACCAGACTTGCCACCACCATACCATCATCGCGCATTTTACGGCGCGTGCGGATGATCTCGGAATCTGCAGGAATCAGTGAATGTCCATCCACCGCAATATAGCCTGATTGTACGCGGCCTATCACACTGGCTTCATCTTTCTCAAGCCACACCACTGCGCCATTGCTGGCTTCCACCGTTTCAGCCACACCCAATGAGCGAGCCAGTTTTGCATGTTCATGCAGATGGTATGGCTCACCATGCGTTGGCACAGCGATCTGCGGACGTACCAGTTCATACATACGCTTGAGCTCGTCACGCGCCGGATGGCCAGAAACGTGAATGTAGTAATCTTTGTCTGTAATGATCTCCACCTTCTTTTCGATCAGGCGGTTTATCATCCAGTGTATCTTGGATTCATTGCCGGGGATCTTGCGTGAAGAAAATATCACCGTGTCGTCCGGTTGCAACCGCACCGAAGGATGCTCGCCGCGGGCAATGCGTGTGAGCGCCGCGCGCGGCTCGCCCTGACAGCCTGTGCAGATAATAAGCACATCTTCCCGCGGCAGGTTCATGATCTCTTTGTCGCTGACTATCTCCACATCTACATTGAGATAGCCTGTCTGCTCCGCGGCATCCTTCATGCGATGCAGCGAACGCCCAACCAGCGCCACCACCCTGCCCGCTTCCTTGGCGGCTATCATGAGGGATTCAACACGCGCAAGGTTTGATGCAAAGGTGGTTGCGATCACGCGTTTTGGACACTTCTTGATAAGCTCAATCAGATGCTCACGCACCTCGCCTTCTGAGCCTGCTTCACCTTCAACGAAAACGTTGGTTGAATCGCAGACCATGGCAAGCACCTTGCCATCGCCATATTTCTTGAGCAGGTCATAATCTGATACCGGACCGATCATCGGACGCTCATCGAACTTCCAGTCGCCTGTATGCATCACGACACCTTTGGGAGTGGTGATCGCCACGGCCTGCATTTCCGGAATAGAATGTGTTAGCTCCACCAGCTCCAGCGAGAACGCGCCAATATCCACCTTGCCACCGGATTCCAGCGAGATGACCTCAGGCTTTTTACCGGGTCCCATCTCGGACATTTTGTGTTTCAGGAATGTACCGGTAAACGGTGTGGCATATATCGGGCATTCAAGCTCGCGCCAGAGATATGGCACTGCCCCCAGATGATCTTCATGCGCATGTGTGATGACCAACCCAAGCAGATCTTCCTTACGCTCAACAATGAAAGAAATGTCCGGCAGTAATATCTCAACGCCCGGATAATAATCACCGGCGAAGCCCATCCCACAATCCACCATCAGCCATTTGCCGCCATAGGTGTAAAGGTTCAGGTTCATGCCGATCTCGTTAGAGCCGCCAAGCGGCACGAACAACAGGTCGTCTTTGTGTTTGGAAAAATCAAATGTCATTGGGCTTATACTTATTTGTTCAATTCAAAGATATCTTTCAGGCCAAGTACCGTGAGGTCTGGCTCGATATGCTCTATCACAGGGCAGGCTTTGGTATATAGCGATGCAAGACCACCGGTGGCTATCACCTTTATCTTACCGCCCTGCTCTTCTTTGATACGGGCAATGATACCGTCGATCAGTCCGGCATAGCCATAATAAATGCCAGATTGCATGGCAGAAACGGTATTCGTACCCACGACCCTGGCGGGACGCATGATGCCCACATTGGGTAATTTAGCGGCTGCTTTTTGTAATGCATCCAGCGACAAGTTTACACCCGGTGCGATGACACCGCCTACATATTCCCCCTTGGCATTCACCACATCGAAGGTGGTGGCTGTACCAAAATCGAGTACGATGAGTGGTTGTTTATATTTATTCCATGCCGCAGAGGCATTCACCAGACGATCTGCGCCCACTTCACGCGGATTATCGAGATTCACCGGCATAACAGGTTTAAGCGCCGGATCACCCACGATCATCAGCTCCGTGTTGAAGTAACGCTTTGCCAACATACGCAGATCGAATATCGCCTGCGGTACAACGCTTGCCAGTATCGCTCCGGTAATTCTTTTAGGGTCTAGCTTCTCATGCTCCATCACCTGCGTGAGCCATACGCCATATTCATCGGCGGTGCGGCGTGCATCCGTTGAGATACGCCATTGCCCCACGATAGTGTCACGGTCGAACACCGCAAATACCACATTGGTATTACCCGCATCTATCGTAAGAAGCATTATTTTTTACCTGCCGTTTTTGCTGCTGGAAATACATCAGCAGCCAGTATATGGCGTTTCTGGCCATCCTTCAGCTTCAGGATAAGCGCGCCCTGCGGATCGATACCCTCCGCAATGCCTTCCATCTCTTCATCCGGCAGCCTGGCACAAAGCGTCTTTCCAAGACCCCAAGCATATTGTTCCCAGTTCTTGCGAACAGGCGCGAAGCCTTTGGTATTCCATTCATTATAACGTTCAATGAAATGATGGATGAAACGTGAGAGAATGATCTTTGCTGATACCAGCTCGACACCGACTTCCTTCAGGCTGGTGGCAGGGAATTCTGTGCGTGGCGGGAAACTGTCGACATTAACGCCAACACCAACCACCACCCAGTTACCCGTATCCGGCGCACTGAAGGATTCAAGGAGAATGCCACCCAGCTTTTTATCACTTACCAGAATGTCATTTGGCCACTTGCAATGGATCTTCTTATCTTTAGGCAACAGGTCCACCAGTGATTCCACAACCGCCAGACCGGCCACAAAAGAAAGCTGGCTTGCTTCTGAAAGCGGCTTTTCTGGCTGCAACAGCACAGATACGAATAAATTTCCTTCGGAAGACACCCAGTTGCGCGACATGCGCCCCTTACCCGCGGTTTGCTTTTTAGCCCAGATGACCGCGCCGTGCCCGCCGCCTGCCTTGGCTAAACGTTTGGCTTCTTCGTTGGTAGAGTCCAACGTGTCAAATGACAGGAGGTGATAATCATTGAGAAGGTTCTTTGGTGCTTTTGTCATGGGGCTACAAATAGTGAATCTGCTGCTGCCCTCGCGTGCGTTACCAGCGGCGTTGGCAGTAAGAAGAATAATGTTGTTACGAACACAGCCACCATCAGTGCTATCCTGAATACAAAGGATGCAGACGTATCGAATGGTTTTGCAGGCGTGTCAAAATACATAACTTTCACCACTTTCAGGTAGTAATAGCAGGCAATAACACTTGTGGCTACTCCAAGTACAGCCAGCCATATAAGCCCGGCATCGACCGCAGCCAGTACCACATACATCTTACCGAAGAAGCCGGCCAGTGGCGGTATCCCCGCCATGGAGAACATGAAAATGGCAAATATCGCAGCCATGAATGGTTGGCTCTGGGAAAGCCCAGCCAATGACTTGATGTCCTCGACCGGCTCACCCGAACGCTTCATGGCCAGCACGCAACCGAATGCCCCTGCACTCATAAAAATATACAGTGCCAGATAGATAAGCATCGCCTGCACACCTTCAGGGCTGCCTGTTGCGAGTGCCATAAAAATAAACCCGACATGGCCGATGGAGCTATAGGCCAATAGGCGCTTGATATTGGTCTGCATAATGGCAGCGAGTGCCCCTACCAGCATGGAAGCGATAGCCGCGAAAATGATCACCTGTTGCCACTGGCTGAACAGATCACCGAATGGTTGCATCAATAAACGGGTAAAGAGTGCAAAGGCTGCCACTTTAGGTGCGGTGGCAAAGAATGCCGTAACCGGCGTCGGTGCGCCTTCATACACATCGGGTGCCCACATATGGAATGGCGCAGCCGACAGTTTGAAGCAAAAGCCTACCATGATAAAGATGAGGCCAACGATGACCGCCTTGGATATTTCCCCGCCCGCTCCAAAGAGTGCCGCAAGCGATTCAAATCCTGTCGTGCCGGTAAAGCCATATACCAGCGATATACCGAACAGCAGCATCCCCGATGCCAGCGCGCCGAGCACAAAGTATTTCAGGCCTGCTTCCGAGGATTTTGCATGGTCACGCTGGAAGGATGCCAGCACATACAGTGAAAGGCTTGCCATCTCGAGACCAACATAGAGTGTCAGGAAGTCAGCAGCCGATACCATGAACATCATGCCAAGCGCGGCGAACATCATCAGAATAATAAACTCGAATGGCCTGCCACCCTCTTCACGCAGCCAGCCGGAAGAGAACAGCAACACCAGCATGGCTGCCCCAAGGATCAGGCATTTACTGAAACAGGAGAATGCATCGGCAATGAACATACCATTCATCGCTGTGTGCGGAACATCACAACTTTTCACAACAAAGTAGAAGGTTAGCGCAAGCACGGAAAGCGCAAGGGTCTGGCTGATGCCATCGGCCTTGGCACGGCAATATACACCATGGATAAGCAGTACCATGGTAGAAACGCAGAGGAATAGCTCCGGAATGATGCTATACAGACTGTTCATCGAAATATCACCGAGGCCACTCATGGTTTTACACTCACTTGTTTGATCAGGTTCTCAACAGAGGCATCCATTGCAGAGAAATATGGTTTTGGATAAATGCCAAGCCACATGACAAGCACGATCACCGGAATGAAGATGAGCTTCTCGCGCATACCTATATCCTTCATGGCAGATACTTCTTTATTTGTGATCTCACCGAACACCACACGACGATAGAGCCAAAGCATATAAGCCGCGCCTAACACAACACCGGTGGTCGCAAGGAATGCAACCGTGCTGCTGGCCTTATACGCACCTGTCAGAATCAGGAACTCACCCACGAAGCCAGAGGTAGAAGGCAGGCCAACTGAGGCCATGGTGAAGATCATGAATACCAGCGCATAACAAGGCATGACATTCACTACCCCGCCATAACTTGCGATCTCACGCGTGTGCATGCGGTCATAGACCACACCAACGCAAAGGAAGAGCGCACCAGAAACAAGGCCATGGCTTATCATTTGAATGATAGCACCTTCGATACCCTGCATATTGAATGCAAAGATACCGATGGTCACAAAACCCATATGCGCCACCGATGAATAGGCGATGAGCTTTTTCATATCGGTCTGCATCAAGGCGACCAGAGAGGTATAGATGACTGCCACCAGCGATAGGCCAAAAATAAGCGGCGCAAAATGATGCGATGCCTCAGGCAGCATAGGCAGCGAGAATCGCAGGAAGCCATACGCCCCCATCTTAAGCAGGATACCCGCCAGAATCACCGAGCCAGCGGTTGGTGCTTGCACGTGCGCATCCGGCAACCATGTATGAACCGGCCACATCGGCACTTTCACAGCAAAAGAGGCCAGCATGGCAAGGAACAGCCATTTCTGCACATCCAGCCCGAGACCTGGTGCTTTCTGCATAAGTTCCGGGATCGAGGTCGTACCGAAGCTGTTATACATATATAGAATGGCCACCAGAAACAGCACCGAGCCAGCCAGCGTATACAGGAAGAATTTATACGAGGCATAGATGCGCTGCTTGCCACCCCAGATACCGATGATGAGATACATCGGTATTAGCATGCCTTCAAAGAAGAGATAGAACAGAATGCTATCAAGCGCGCAGAACACGCCGATTACCAGCGCTTCCAGAATGAGGAAATTCGCCATGAAGGCGCGCACACGGTGCTCAATGGATTCCCAGCTGCACAGAATACAAATCGGCATCAGGAAGGTGGTCAGCAGCACCATGAACAGGGAAATGCCGTCGATACCCATATAATAGGAAATGTTCAGGCCTGCGAACCATTGGTATTGCTCAACGAACTGGAACTCCGCCGTATCCGTCCTGAAGGCAACCCACAGGTAAATAGATACCAGGAAGGTAATGATAGTGGTGAAAAGCGCCACACAACGCGCTTCATTAGCACTGCGGGTGAACATTGTGATCAATGCGCCAATTAACGGAAGTAATATCAGAATGGTCAGCATTTATCCTCCGAACACCACCCAGCTGATGATCACCATAAAACCGATCAGCATGGAGAACGCATAATGATAGACATAGCCGGTCTGCAAACGACTGGTGCGACCAGCAAAGATATGGGTGACGAGCGCCGCACCATTCGGCCCGAGGCCATCGATGATCTTTTCATCGAAGAAACGCCACAGATAGTAACCAAGACGTTTGGCCGGGCGCACAAAGGCGGCATCATACAGCTCGTCGAAATACCATTTATTGAGCAGGAAGCGGTACAGACGTGGGAACGCCTCCGCCAGTTTTTCCGGCAGTGATGTGTTCACGATATAGAGATACCACGCGAGCGCAATACCAGACAGAGCAACCAGCAGCGGCAGCACAGGCACCCAACCCGGAACATGATGGGCATGTTCAATGATCTCATGGCTGCCAATCGTTGCCTGCCAGAACGCGCCATTCGCCGATACCATACCGAACACATAATATCCAAGCACACCAGAGAAGAGTGCACCAGCTGCAAGCAGCAACAGCGGATAGAGCATGATACCCGGAGACTCGTGCACATGATGCATGACATCATGGGAAGCACGCGGCTTGCCGTGGAAGGTCATGAACAACAAGCGCCATGAATAGAAGGCGGTCATGAATGCCGCAGCGACACCAAGCCAGAAGGCATATTTACCAATGCCACCGGCAGCGAACGCTGTTTCAAGGATCATATCCTTGGAGTAGTAACCCGCGAAGAATGGAATCCCCGCCAGCGCGAGTGAGCCGATCCACATCAATACATAGGTATATGGCAGGAGCTTCCAGACACCACCCATACGGCGCATATCCTGCTCGCCGGACATGCCGTGGATAACAGAACCCGCCCCTAGGAATAAAAGAGCTTTGAAGAATGCATGGGTCATCAGATGGAAGATAGCTGCGGAATACGCACCCACACCGCAAGCAAAGAACATATAGCCCAGCTGCGAACATGTAGAATACGCGATCACACGTTTGATATCATTCTGTACAAGGCCGACCGTTGCAGCAAAGAACGCCGTCAGCGCGCCGACGATGGTAACGACCATCAGGGCAGTATCAGACAGTTCAAATACTGGCGAAAGACGCGCCACCATGAACACACCCGCCGTCACCATGGTTGCGGCGTGGATGAGTGCGGATACAGGCGTTGGGCCTTCCATCGCATCCGGAAGCCATGTGTGCAGGCCAAGCTGGGCTGATTTACCCATCGCACCGATGAAGAGCAGGATACAAATAAGGGTGAGTGCCGGGAATTCGTACCCCAGGAAATTGAGGGTAGAATCCACATAGGTCGGTGCAGCTGCGAAGATGGTATCGAAGCT
This sequence comes from uncultured Rickettsiales bacterium, assembly GCA_964535825.1. Classification (GTDB taxonomy): domain Bacteria; phylum Pseudomonadota; class Alphaproteobacteria; order Rickettsiales; family SXRF01; genus CAZAQK01. Next base: position 102,437 of record CAZHUC010000004.1, on the reverse strand, counting down.
GATCGTACCGAAGAGCACAAAGGTGGCAAAGATACCCAGCGCAAACCCGAAGTCACCCACACGGTTCACAAGGAATGCCTTGATGGCCGCAGCATTCGCTTCCGGCTTCTTGAACCAGAAACCAATGAGCAGGTAAGAGCAAAGCCCCACACCTTCCCAGCCAAGGAAGAGTTGCACGAGGTTATCGGAGGTAACCAGCATCAGCATGAAGAAGGTGAAGAGTGAGAGATATGCCATGAAGCGCTGGCGGTGCTCGTCATGGCTCATATAGCCCACAGAATAGATATGCACCACAGATGACACCCAGGTAACGACCACGAGCATGACAGCAGTGAGCGCATCTACGCGCAGCACCCAGTTCGCCGTGAAATCACCAGAGGCAATCCATGAGCCAAGTTGCACCTTGTGCACCAGCCCTGCGCCATCATCCAGATCTTTCCAGCTGACACCATGTATCGCCATGGAAGCGAATTCAGAGAACACCACACCGGAGAAAACCGCCGCAAGCACCATCGCGCCGCAGGTAAGCTGCTGGGCGAGTTTTGCAGAGATACTACGAACAAAAAGACCAACGAGTAGCGACGCCAGTAAGGGCAGGAAAACGATACACTCAATCAAAACCGTAGAACTCATATCAGCCCTTCATCAGATTCACATCTTCCACCGCAATCGAACCGCGGTTACGGAAGTAAATTACCAGTATGGCAAGGCCAATAGCCGCTTCAGCGGCAGCTACCGTGAGGATGAACATGGCAAATACCTGCCCGCCCAGATCCCCGAGCTTTACCGAGAACGCCACAAAATTGATATTCACCGCGAGCAGGATAAGCTCGATCGACATCAGGATGGTGATGATATTCTTGCGATTCAGGAAAATGCCGCAGATACCAATGGTGAAAAGCAGGCTGGAGACCACCAGATAATGCATCACACCTATATTATTGAAGAAAACATGTTCCATTAGCTTATCCCCTCACCCGGGTTTACCTTAACAATAGCGATGGAATCAGCACGCTTGCGATTCACCTGCTGGGAAATGCTCTGGCGGCGCACACCCGGACGTTTGCGAAGTGTAAGCGTGATAGCGCCGATCATGGCGATAAGCAGTACGATACCCGCCATCTGGAACGGCAGGAAATAATCCGTATACATCACACTGCCGATAGCATGTGTGTTAGTGACATCACTGGAAACAGGATTGCGGGCAGCGGCCACACTCTGCGGCGAATTCAGCGACACATAGATAACAACAAGTAGTTCAAACAGTACAATACCTGCCGTGAGCAATCCTATCGGCAGGTATTTCTGGAATCCCTGACGAAGTTCGGCAAAATTTACATCCAGCATCATCACCACGAACAGGAACAACACCGCCACTGCGCCGACATACACTATGACGAGTGTCATGGCGATATACTCCGCGCCGATAAGCACAAAAAGCGCCGCCGCATTAAAGAAGGCAAGGATAAGGAAGAACACGGAATGCACAGAGTTCTTGGAGGTAATGACCATCAGGCCAGACACCACCGTCATCAATGCGAACAGGTAAAAGCTGATCGTGGGAATAAGTGCTATGAACTCTTCCATAACCTACCTGTACTCCGCATCAGCAGCGAGGTTAGCAGCAATAGCCGTTTCCCAGCGCTCACCGTTAGCCAACAATTTTTCCTTGTTGTAGAAAAGCTCTTCGCGCGTTTCCGCGGCGAATTCGAAATTCGGGCCTTCCACGATGGCATCCACCGGGCAGGCTTCTTGGCAGAAACCGCAATAGATGCATTTGGTCATATCAATATCGTAGCGGGTGGTACGACGACTTCCGTCATCACGCTCTTCCGCCTCGATGGTGATGGCCTGCGCCGGACAAATGGCCTCACAAAGTTTGCACGCGATACAACGCTCTTCACCGTTGGCATAACGCCTGAGCGCATGCTCTCCACGGAAACGGGGCGAAAGCGGTCCTTTTTCATAAGGATAGTTGATGGTCACCGGTGTCTTGAACATGTATTTAAGCGTAAGCCAGAAGCCTTTCACCAGCTCGGTTAGCAGGAACGCACGCGCTGCCCTATCAAGCATTGTCGGCCTCCCTTGCTGCAATTTTACGTTGCTTCGCTACATACATAACTATCATAAAAAACACACTCACTACCACAATGCCCGTAATGTAAGGCATATATTCCTTAATTAACTCTTTATTGCCACCGATGACATAACCCACCGTTATCAACACACACATCCATATCGAACCACCGATGCCGGTATAGAGTGTAAACTTCTTCAAATTCATATGCGCAAGACCAGCCGGAAAAGAGATCACATGGCGCACACCGGGAATAAGCCTGCCGGTGAAAATAGAAATCTCACCGTGGCTTGCGAAGTACTTATCGAGCTTTTCCATTTTCTCGTGGCCGAAGAAAAAATACCTGCCGTAACGGTATAAGAATTTCCGTCCAACATATGCAGCGAACACATACATGGTGAGCGACCCGGCCAATGTGCCGGTGATACTGGCAGCGAGCACCCCGAACAGATTCATTTCGCCCTGCTGTACCAGATAGCCTGCCGGAATCATCGTGACCTCGCTCGGGATCGGCACAAACGTGCTTTCCAGAAACGTCATGACAAAAATACCAACATACCCAAAGTGATGTACGAACCAGACCAGCCATGCAGATATTTGCTCTATCATGCCATTACCTGAAATATACAACATACGCGGCCGTCAGCACCACCCACAGGAGCGACAGCGGCAGGAACACTTTCCAGCCCAGACGCATCAGCTGGTCATAACGGTAACGCGGCAGGGTTGCGCGCGCCCAGATGAACACGAACAGGCAGAACACCACTTTCAGGATGAACCAGATGAAACCCGGTATCCATGTGAATATCGCCACATCGAACGGCGCATGCCAGCCACCAAGGAACAGGATGGTGGTCATACCGCTCATCAGGATCATGTTGGCATACTCACCAAGGAAGAAGAGCGCAAAGCTCATGGAAGAATATTCGACGTTATAACCAGCGACCAACTCGGCTTCCGCTTCCGGAAGATCGAACGGGTGGCGGTTGGTTTCCGCCAGCGCTGAAATGAAGAACAGAATGAACATCGGGAACAGCGGGAACTGCGCCGAGAATACATTGAATGCGAACCAGTGATGCATGCCTCCTGCCTGCGCTGACACTACATCCTGCAGATTTAGTGAGCCAACTAACAAAAGCACAGTGATGATGACAAATCCAATGGATACCTCATACGATACCATCTGCGCCGAAGAACGTATCGCCCCCAGGAATGCATATTTGGAGTTACTCGCCCAACCCGCCATGATGATGCCGTATACCCCAAGGGATGACACCGCGAACAGATACAGGATACCCACATTGATATTGGCGATCACGAAATCTTCAGAGATAGGGATCACCGCCCAGCCAAGCATCGCCAGCGCGAATGTCACCATCGGCGCGATCAGGAATATTACTTTATTAGCCTGCGATGGCAGGATGGTTTCTTTGCAGAGCAGTTTGAGGCCATCGGCAAAAGGCTGCAGAAGCCCCCAGAATCCCACCACATTCGGGCCTTTACGCAGCTGCATGGCCGCGATCACTTTACGCTCCATGAGTGTAAGCATGGCCACACACACCAGAAGCGGCACAACCACCAGCAAAATTTTTCCGATGATGATAAGCAGCGGTAATACGGTTTCAAAGAATTCCATCATGCCGCCTTCTTAAGTTGTACGCCCATGATCTCCTTTGTGCATTCCGCCATGGTCTTGGACGCACGCGAGATCGGGTCGGTCATATAAAAGTTCGGGAAGAATTCATCGAACGGCAGATCAGAGATATTGAAGTGCCTTGAGTGTACCGCTTTGGTCGGCCACTTCGCTGCCACTATTTCATTTATCCGCGCCATATGCGGAGCTGCCTGTATCATACGCTCACGCAACTGCATCAGATTATTGTAAGGCAGACTGATTTTCAAAACATCCGCCAGCGCACGCAGGATCGCCCAGTCTTCCTTTGCCTGACCCGGTGGGAATACGGCCTGTTTGGTCTGCTGCACGCGACCTTCCAGATTCACATAGGTGGCATCTTTTTCTGTGTAGGCAGCGCCGGGAAGCACGACATCGGCACGATGCGCGCCATCATCCCCATGATGCCCCTGATAAATTACGAATGCTTTGCCAAGCAGGCTCATATCAAATTCATCAGCACCGAGTAGATACACCAGCTTGATCGCCCCACTGCTGCAACCTTCGAATATCTGTGCAATATCCTTACCGCCGACAGAAGGCACAAAACCAAGATCGAGCGCAGCCACACGGCCAGCCGCGTGATTGAGGATATTAAAGCCATTCCAGTCAGAGCGCACCATTTTCGCACGTTCTACCAACGCAAGCGCTGCCGCCAATACTTCGCCACCATCGGTGCGTGCAAAGGCTGCAGAACCCAGAATGATCATCGGTTTCTTGGCATTAGCCAGAATGTCTGCCATCGGGTGCTTGCCTGATACCATATCGGCGAGCATGCGTGGGTCACTACCCAGATATTCATACGGATAGGTCAACTCATTTTCATTACCGAGGCTGTAGACCTTGAGGCCATTATTCAGCCATGCCTTGCGGATACGCGCATTCACCAGTGATGCTTCACGGCGTGGATTCACACCGACCAGCAAACACACATCTGCCTGCTCGATACCCGCTATCGTTGTATTGAATACATAATGCGCGCGATTCGCCGCATCGATCTTTGCGCCTTCCTGACGGCAATCACGGTTCGCAACGCCCAGCGCATCAAGCACATCCTTCAGAGCCATAGTGCTTTCAGCACATGACATATTTCCGGCAAGTGCTGCCATTTCTTCTGACTTTAATGCTTTCATACGCTCTGCGATCACAGCGAACGCTTCTTGCCATGTGGCTTCATGCAATTTGCCATCGCCGCCGCGAACATATGGCTTATCAAGGCGCTGCAAACGCAGACCATCACAAGCAAGGCGGGTTTTATCAGAGATCCATTCTTCATTGATGTCTTCATTGACGCGTGGCAACACTCGCAGCACTGAAGCGCCACGGCTATCCACACGGATATTACATCCAACCGCATCCATTACGTCGATGGTTTCAGTCTTCTTTAGCTCCCACGGGCGTGCTGCAAACGCATAAGGCTTGGAGGTAAGCGCGCCCACCGGACAAATATCGGCAAGATTACCGGACAATTCAGAGGTCAGTGCTTTTTCAACATATGTGCCGATCTCCATATGCTCGCCGCGACCATACGCCCCCAGCTCAGGCACGCCTGCCACCTGCGTGGCAAAGCGTACGCAGCGTGTGCAGTGGATACAACGTGTCATCTCGGTCTTGATGACCGGCCCCATATATTTATCTTCAACCGCACGCTTATGTTCCGTGTAGCGGCTTATACCCGTGCCATACTCCATGGCCTGATCCTGCAGGTCACACTCGCCGCCCTGATCGCAGATCGGGCAATCCAGCGGATGGTTGATGAGCAGGAATTCCATCACACCCTCGCGGGCTTTTTTCACCATGGGAGAATTGGTTTTCACCACCATGCCATCAGCGCAAGGCAGTGCACAGGATGCCTGCGGCTTTGGTGGCCCCGGAGAAACTTCCACCAGACACATGCGGCAGTTACCGGCAATCGCAAGGCGCTCATGATAACAGAATCGTGGTATCTCGATGCCCAACTGCTCGCAGGCCTGAATCAGCACCGTGCCTTGTTCAACTTCTATTTCCTGTCCGTCTATCGTTAGTTTTGGCATGGATACTCTTGTTTAGCGATGGTTAGAATGTTGCTGCTGTGCCAGCTCGTTCAGCAGCGTGAATATCTTTTCCTTGAGCATTTCGAATTCTGGTTGCTTCGGACGCTTGAATTTCACAAGGCTGTAATTAAGTGTGGTGTGTTCACTTTGGCTACGACCGGAACGCACGAATTCAATGCTGCCCATGCCAAGCAGAAGTGGCTGGCGTATCACCACTTCGGAGATCGCCATGAGTGGGATCTCACGTTTGGAGTTCACACCGAACTTAAATATATTCCATATCCCGGGACGGTGGATAATAATGCGATCGGTCATCAACTCAACGTGCCCGTCAAATCCTTCAACAAACATGATACGCTTGGCCATGCGATGCTCCTATGCTGCCTTTTTGCCGGTAAATTCATGAATGCGTCGCTCGATCTCCGGACGGAAATGACGCACCAACCCTTGCACTGGCCAAGCCGCAGCATCGCCAAGAGCACAGATAGTATGACCTTCGATGCGGCCTGCCACATCAAGCATCTGGTCGATCTCTTCGACCGTTGCCGCACCGCGCACCATGCGCTCCATCATGCGCCACAGCCAACCCGTGCCTTCACGGCATGGTGTGCACTGACCACAGGATTCATGGGTGTAGAATTTGGAAAGACGCGCGATGGCTTTCACCACGTCGGTCGATTTATCCATCACGATCACAGCCGCTGTGCCAAGACCTGATTTCACCGCTTTCAGCGAATCAAAATCCATCAGCACCGTGTCGCAAATATCTTTCGGCAGCAGCGGCACGGATGAACCGCCGGGGATCACCGCCAGCAGATTGTTCCATCCGCCACGCACACCACCGGCATGACGCTCGATGAGCTCCTTCAGCGGAATGCCCATTTCTTCTTCCACATTGCACGGATGATTCACATGCCCGGAAATGCAGAATACTTTTGTACCGGTATTATTCGGGCGGCCAATACCCGCGAACCACGCTGCGCCACGGCGCAAGATGGTGGGCACAACAGCGATCGATTCCACATTGTTCACGGTGGTCGGGCAGCCCCACACACCCATAGCAGCCGGAAATGGCGGCTTCAGGCGCGGCTGGCCTTTTTTACCTTCAAGTGATTCGATAAGCGCCGTTTCCTCGCCGCAGATATACGCCCCTGCCCCGCGATGCACATAGATATCGCAATCATAACCTGAACCGCAGGCATTACGGCCGATAAGGCCAGCGTCATACGCTTCAGCAATAGCATGCTCGAGGCGGTTGGCCTCTTCATGGAATTCACCACGGATATAAATATACGCCGCCACCGCACGCATCGCGAAACAGGCGATGAGACAACCTTCAATGAGTTTGTGCGGATCGTGGCGCATCATGTCGCGGTCTTTGCATGTACCCGGTTCACCTTCATCGGCATTCACGACGAGGTATGACGGACGACCATCAGATTTCTTCGGCATGAACGACCATTTGATACCGGTAGAGAACCCTGCCCCGCCGCGGCCACGCAGGCCGGAAGCTTTCACTTCTTCAATGATGGCATCCTGCCCTTTGGCAAGCAGTGCCTTGGTATTGTGCCAGTCGCCGCGCGCACGCGCGCCAGCCAGTGTCCAGTCTTCATAGCCGTAGAGGTTAGTAAAAATCCTGTCTTTATCTAGAAGCATATCATTCCATCTACATCATGCTATTGAGAATCCACCATCCGGACGCTCTTGTCCGCGCGCAGATTCAAATTTCTTTTTTAATAATTCCGTCAGCCTGTCCGTACCCTTCTCCCGATTCAAAGAGTACCTGTGGTCATTAAGTTCTTCGCCATTAATTACGACGGGCACTGACCTACTCTTAAGCCAACCCATAGCCTCCATGGTAACAATCCTTTCATAGAATCCTGTTCTTTCGGCAGCCATTACGCCGAGCTGCGCCCTAACATGCTGACGCAGGTCAACACCTGAGACCTCATCATGTTTATTTAGAAACTGCAGCACAGTCAGTTCAAATGCTTCCTGATTGGTAAGGGACACTATTTCACCTCCTTGAGCGAGGTAAGCCCCGCCACAGGCTCTGAGCTGCGACGCGAACTTTGCGGGCCGGGCTTCGGCTGGTTGCCACGCGAGATCGTATCAATGATACGCGTCATGGAATCCGGCGAGAGATCTTCGTAATATACGTCATCGATCGAGCACATCGGCGCATTTACACACGCACCCAGACACTCCACTTCACGCAAGGTGAACTGGCCGTCAGGCGTGGTCTGGCCAAGGCCTATACCAAGATGCGATTTGCACGCATTAAGAATGCCATCCGAACCACGCAGCCAGCACGGAGTGGTGGTACATACTTCAACGATATGCCTGCCCACCGGCTCAAGATTATACATGGTGTAAAAACTCGCCACCTCATACACACGCACCGGCGGAAGCGACAGCATCTCTGCCACATGATCCATGACCTGCTTGGAAAGCCAGCCGGCATTCTGCTTTTGTGCCAGCGTAAGTAGTGGCATCAGCGCACTTTGCTGACGACCTGCCGGATAACGGGCAATGATCTCCTGCGCATGCTTCAGGTTCTCATCACTGAACGCAAAAGGCTGTTCATATTGCGTGTGGGCTAAGTGGTGTTTTCCGCTCATATGAACTAACGCCTTCTCTTCTTTTTCCTGGTTTTTTTCTTGGTCTCTGCTGGCGCGCTATATACTTTCTGGTACACTTTCACCATACGGATGGTGGCCTTATCAGGTGGTGGCATGAACAGCATCTGTCCAACGTTGAATGGATCAAGACGGTTGGCGACGATAAAACATGCCAGGCTGTCATACGCCACGCCATCCTTGTAAAAATAGAGCACGCCGCTTTCATGCATCACGAACTGCTCAAGCACACCGCCCTTCTTGGCGCGCATGCTTTTCAGCACTTCAGCATCCGCCTTTTCAGACTGCGTACTCTTGTAAATGGAGAACGTGCTATCATTATTGAACAGCACATACTGGAACGGATTGGCCGAGAAATCCGTGAGCTCTACACCCGTAGGGCTTTCATAGACCATGGATAACCGCCAGAAGCCGGCAATATCATTTTTCGTGCACAGGCGTGACGGCGGCAACGCAGGGAAATACCCCGCCACGCTATTTTGCATGGTTGGTCGTATCTGTGGTGATTTCTGATCCTGCTCTGCTTCCGGCATCTCAGGCAACTGAAGAGGAGGCTCTTCACCTGAATCGTCATCGCTCGGCATACCGAACAGACCACCCTCCGGTATGATCTGCGCATGGACCGGATAAGTATTTACAACACCAAAGAAAAACAGAACGAGCAGGAATCTTTTCATCATCGGTCAATCTCCCCAAATACAATGTCCATTGTACCTATGATAGCCACAACATCTGCCAGCATATGCCCTTTACACATAAAGTCCAGCGCTTGCAGGTGTGCAAACCCCGGTGCGCGCACCTTGCAGCGGTATGGTTTATTTGTACCATCGGCCACCAGATACACACCAAATTCACCTTTCGGGGCTTCCACGGCGGTGTAGGTTTCGCCAGCCGGCACATGATAACCTTCAGTATATAACTTGAAGTGATGGATAAGCGCTTCCATCGATTGCTTCATGTTGCCGCGTTTAGGAGGCGCGATCTTTGGATCATCAGTGACCACTGGTCCTTTTGGCATCTGGTCAAGGCATTGCTTGATGATGCGAAGCGACTGACGCATCTCTTCCATACGCACCAGATACCTATCCCACGAATCGCCATTCTTACCAATGGGAATATCAAAGTCCAGCTGGTCATATATTTCATACGGCTGGCTCTTGCGCAGATCCCACGCAATACCAGAGCCGCGCAGCATCGGCCCGGAGAAGCCCCAGTCAAAAGCCTGTTTGGCCGTTACCGTGCCGATATCAACAAGGCGTTGTTTGAAGATGCGGTTCTCGGTGAGCAGATCATCCACATCATCGATGTATTTTTTGAAGCCTTCTGCCCAGCGGCCAATATCTTCATCCATACCCGCCGGAATATCCTGATGCACGCCACCCGGGCGAATATAGGCAGAATGGAAGCGAGCACCTGAGGCACGCTCATAGAATTCCAATACTTTTTCGCGCTCTTCGAACATCCAGAGCAGCGGTGTCATTGCCCCAACATCAAGCGCTTGCGTGGTGATGTTAAGAATATGGTTTAAGATACGCGTAAGCTCGGAGAACAGCACACGAAGGTATTTTGCGCGAATAGGCACTTCACAACCTAGCAGCTTTTCCACCGCCAGCGAGAAACAATGCTCCTGATTCATCGGCGACACATAATCCAGACGGTCGAAATACGGCAACGCCTGCAGATAGGTTTTATGCTCGATGAGCTTTTCTGTGCCACGATGCAGAAGACCGATATGCGGATCTGCGCGCTCTACCACCTCCCCATCCATCTCAAGCACAAGACGCAGTACACCGTGTGCCGCCGGATGCTGCGGACCAAAATTCAGGGTAAGGTTTTTCAGGTCGACCTGACTCATAAGAACCTATGCATAATAAAAACATCCACCAATTTCTTGCTGGCGTGCTGAAAGCCTTTAGGCAACGTGCCAACAACTTCAAAACCAAGTGACTTCCAAAGATCCACCGCAATCTTGTTGGTGCTCACCACAAAATTGAACTGCATCGCCTTATAGCCCAGCTTCTTGGCACGCTTGATGATGTGCTTGCCCAAAGCCTTGCCGATACCAATGCCACGATAGCCATGCCCCACAATGAACGAGGCATTCGCCACATGGTTCGCATGGCATGTACGGTTCGGGCGCACGGAGGCAATCGCCGCCACTTTGCCCTTCACATCTGCCACATAGCAATGCGTGCCAGGCGCGGTCATCCAGTATGCCAGTGAGCGCTCAGGCGTCATTTCTTTGTTGGAATAAGAATAGGTCGTGCCTTCATCGAGAATATCACAAAAAATAGCATAAATTTCCTCGAAATCTTCGAGGCGTGCTTCGCGAATATTGAATGCAGCTTTTTTTGCCATGCTTATTTCGTTCCCGTCGCTTTCTCATCGCCAGGCAATACATATTCCGTGCCTTCCCACGGGCTTAAGAAATCAAAACTACGATATGCCTGATTGAGCTTCACTGGCTCATACACCACGCGCTTTTGCACTTCATCGTACCTGAGCTCAACATATCCCGTGAGCGGGAAATCACGGCGCTGCGGATGGCCATCAAATCCATAATCGGTAAGGATACGGCGCAGGTCTGGATGGCCAGAGAACAGCACACCATACATGTCCCATACTTCACGCTCATACCAGCCGGCCGCGGAATACACGCCGCATGCCGTTGGCACGGGAGTTTTCTCATCGGTCGCTATCTTTACGCGGATGCGCGCATTGTGTTTGAAGCTAAGCAGATTATACACCACCTCAAAACGCTTCTCGCGATCCGGGTAATCCACACCGCAAATATCGGTAAGCTGCACGAACTGGCAACTGGCATCATCACGCAGAAACCACAACAACGTTTCGAGGTGCGCATGATCAGTATAGATAATAAATTCTTGCTTCAGCATCTCTGCATGAAGAATGCTGCCGGGAATGGATTTCTGAAGATATGCAACAAAATCGTTCATCGTATGATCGTCCCTGTGCGGCGGATTTTTTTCTGGAGTTGCAGAATGCCATACATCAATGCCTCAGCGGTCGGTGGACACCCCGGTACATACACATCCACTGGCACAATGCGGTCACAGCCGCGCACCACGGAATAGGAATAGTGATAATACCCGCCGCCATTAGCGCACGAACCCATAGAGATCACATAGCGCGGCTCAGCCATCTGGTCATAAACCTTGCGAAGCGCCGGGGCCATTTTATTGCAAAGCGTACCCGCCACGATCATCACGTCAGCCTGACGAGGACTAGGACGGAACACTACACCCAGATGATCCATGTCGTAACGCGAAGCAGCCGCCTGCATCATTTCTACAGCGCAACAAGCAAGACCGAAGGTCATAGGCCAGAGCGAGCCAGAGCGAGCCCAGTTTACGAGATGGTCAAGCTTGGCAACCACAAAGCCTTTATCCGTCATCTGGTCGAAGGCCTGCTGTAACAGTTTGTCCTGATCAGTGACCAAAGACTGATGGCCGGTAACTGGCGATTGCATCACTCCCATTCGAGCGCTCCTTTTTTCCATTCATAAAGGAAGCCAATGGTAAGCACGAAAAGAAACACCATCATTGACCAGAAGCCTGCAACTCCCAGCTCTTCCAGCGAGATCGCCCACGGGAACAGGAAGGCCACTTCAAGATCGAAGATAATGAACAAAATGGCGACCAGATAGAACCGCACATCGAACTTGCCGCGGGCATCACCGAATGCGTCAAAACCGCACTCATAGGCGGAGACTTTTTCCTTATCGGGTTTCTGGCGGGCAAGCAGCATGGGCAAGAACACCATAACGCACGCTAAACCGCAGGCTATGCCTAGAAAAACCAGAATCGGGAAGTAACTGCTGACGATTGTATTCATGCTTATGCTTTTACAGAGCAACCTCCCATGTTGCAAAGGGATTTTTGCAATTTTTTACAGCAATAACTTATTGCGGGTAAAGGTTAAAGAATGGTATAGTTTGCTGATAATCATAAGAATAAAAAATGAAACAATTCACGCAACGAAACCTGCCCTTCCCCGATCCACGCTCAGCAAAAGAATTAGCACAGGCGATACTGGATTTTGTGTTGTTACCTGCGCGTGACGATACTGACCTGAAAGGAAACCCGATCAAAGAACGTGCTAAGACATTCGCAAGCGTGTCTCTGGATGCAGGAGCACAGCAGGTCGTTATCTTCCGCCACACATTGTTCTCGATCGCACGAGGCGACGAACATACCGAGAACAAGGCTCTTTTTAAAAATGCCTTGTCCGCACTCCAGGAACTCTCACATGCTTATCAGAATCTTGCCAGGCAATCACGCCAGCATGCGCAGGTAGAGTTTGTCGACACACCTAATGGGCCGGTCGGACGACATAATGCATCCATTGCCGCTGATATCAATAACGCAGAGAACTACACCGTCATCGCAGGCAAACTACATGCAGATGAGGAATTACTCTATCTGGTACAGGCACTGGCCAATAAACTGGAAGTCAGGCTTCATAAGAGTGAACGCAGCAGATAGTTACCCCATTAAAAAAGCCGCCTAACGAAATTGTCGAACCCAAGGGTTCTCGTCAACCATACATCACTTAACAAAAAAGAGCCCAAAAGGCTCTTTTTGTTAAGTGGCGGGAGTGACGGGACTCGAACCCGCGGCCTTCGCCGTGACAGGGCGACGCTCTAACCAACTGAGCTACACCCCCGCAAAGAAGTGTCTGGTATCCCAAGATTGGCGTTCAGTAGGACGCCCAGCCCTGAGCTTTGCCCATATGAGCGCCAGCAGGCGCGCAATGGGGCAATTTTACTAAAGATGGTGGGCGATGACAGGCTCGAACTGCCGACCCTCTCGGTGTAAACGAGATGCTCTACCAACTGAGCTAATCGCCCGCTTTTCGTAAAACGGAGTAGCCTTTTACCTGTTTTTTTTAGGCAATGCAACGCCCTATTTGCAAAAAAATACACCTATTTTCAGCCGCTTTGCCCATAAGCCGTAAAAGAGGCTAAAAACCGATGCCACAAAAAAGAAACGCCCGGAAAACCGGGCGTTTCGAGTCAATCTAGCTAAGCAGGCTTAAATTAAGCAGCTTTGCGCTTAGAGCTCTTATTCACCATTTCGGAGAGAGCTTTGCCGGCTTTGAATTTTGGTTTATTAGCTGCTGGAATTTTGATCACAGCACCAGTACGAGGGTTGCGGCCTTCGGTGGCTTTGCGGTGCACGGTGCAGAACGTGCCGAAACCAACGAGGCGAACTTCTTCACCTTTTGCCATTGATTTTGAAACGCAAGAGATGAATGCATCGATGCACTCAGCTGCTGCTGCTTTGGTGATGCTGCATTTATCCGCCACTTCGGCGATCAGTTCATTCTTGTTCATTGTAAACTCCCTAGTTGCTTTTGTTACGCTTGCAACATGATGTGAACCATTCACAACATGGCTTGATATGCAAGCTACAAGCGAAATCATGCACGGAAAAATACAAATGTAAACAGTAAATATATTCTTAATGCGAAAAAAAACGCTTTGAAGAGCGCAGCCAGCCTAATACTTCAACCGGTAGATGTGAGTAATATCGAGAAAGAATCTTCTAAAACACCTTGAAAACCAAGTGTCTTAGTGTGCTTTCTTGCCAGACTGTTTTTGATCAGAGTGCACAATTACTGGTGGTGCGCCATTATCCACCACATCAGCGTTGATGATCACCTCTTCAACATTTGGCATGCTTGGAAGATCATACATCAGATCAAGCAGCATCGTTTCAAGGATCGCACGCAGACCACGCGCACCTGTTTTGCGCTTGATCGCTTTCTTCGCGATCGCTTTCAATGCTTCATCCGAGAAACGCAGGCGTACGCCTTCCATTTCAAACAGTTTAGCATACTGCTTCACGAGTGCGTTCTTTGGCTCGGTGAGAATTGAAATGAGTGCATCCTCATCCAGATCCGTAAGCGTTGCAATGATCGGCAAACGACCCACGAATTCCGGGATAAGACCGAATTTCAGCAGATCTTCCGGTTCTACTTTAGAGAACAACGTACCAATACGCTGGTTTTCCTGGCTACGCACATCCGCGCCGAAACCGATCGCCGTACCTTTACCGCGCGCCGCGATGATCTTTTCCAGACCTGCGAACGCACCGCCAACAATGAACAGGATGTTCGCCGTATCCACTTGCAGGAATTCCTGCTGCGGATGTTTGCGGCCACCTTGCGGAGGGACAGATGCAACCGTACCTTCCATCAGTTTCAGAAGTGCCTGTTGCACACCTTCACCTGATACGTCACGGGTTATAGATGGGTTATCGGATTTGCGGGAGATCTTATCCACCTCGTCGATATACACGATACCGCGCTGTGCACGCTCCACGTTATAATCTGCCGCCTGCAACAGACGCAGGATGATATTCTCAACGTCTTCACCTACATAACCCGCTTCGGTTAAAGTGGTGGCGTCAGCCATTGTGAATGGAACATCAAGGATGCGGGCGAGTGTTTGCGCCAGCAATGTTTTACCTGAACCAGTAGGACCGATGAGCAGGATGTTTGATTTTGCCAGTTCAACATCAGAATTCTTTTCAAGCAGCGATACGCGTTTGTAATGGTTGTGAACCGCAACAGAAAGGATCTTCTTCGCCTGTTCCTGACCGATGACATAGTCATCCAGTACTTTGCGGATCTCGGCAGGTTTTGCAATTTCATCACCTTCTTTTGCAAGCACGCCTTTGTCAGCAGCACGGATGATATCCATGCAGAGCACTACGCACTCATCGCAGATAAATACAGTAGGACCTGCGATTAGCTTGCGAACCTCGTGCTCGCTTTTCCCGCAGAAAGAGCAATAACGTGTGTTTTTAGATTCCCTGCTGCCACTCTTTGTCACAATAATACCTTTACTGCTATGCTACTGATTTCATTGTAGTGATGACTTGTTAAAATACCCTTACGATTTCGGCTTCTTCTCGCCGTTATCCTCGCTGGCACGCTTCTCAAGCACCTGATCTATAAGGCCAAATTCCTTTGCCGCCTCAGCGCCCATGAAATTATCACGTTCCATGTTCTTCTCAATAACAGCCAGTTTCTGACCGGTATGTTTCACATAGACCTGATTGAGCTTCGCTTTAAGGTTGAGGATCTCGCGGGCGTGGATCTCAATATCGGTCGCCTGCCCCTGGAATCCACCTGAAGGCTGGTGAATCATCACGCGTGCATTTGGAAGCGCGTAACGCATACCTGGCTCACCTGCGGTTAGCAGGAGCGATCCCATGGATGCCGCCTGACCGAAGCAAAGTGTTGCCACCTTAGGACGAATATACTGCATGGTATCATAGATAGACATACCAGCCGTCACCACACCACCGGGCGAGTTGATATACATGAAGATCTCTTTGTCAGGATTTTCTGACTCAAGGAATAGAAGCTGTGCGCATATGAGCGACGCCATCTGGTCATGCACAGGACCAACCAAAAAGATGATGCGCTCTTTTAACAGTCGTGAGTAAATGTCAAACGAGCGTTCGCCGCGACTTGTCTGCTCAATTACGATTGGAACAAGTGTGCTTGCGAAAGTATCAACGATATCGGCCATAATTTTCCCTAAGTGTTGTTTTTATTGAACTATAGTTTCTGTAGTAAAGGCCAAAGGTTAATTATTCCTTATTATTCGTCGGAGGCTTTCTTTTTTGAAGAAGATTTAGCTTTAGCGGATTTACCTGATGAACCGGAAGCGGTTTTCTTTGCAGGCTCTGCTTCATCTGAATCTGTCAGCTCTTTGGTTGAAACCTTAGTATCATTTAGCTTCACTTTACCAAGGATGAAATCCACGGCTTTTTCTTCAAGAATTGGGCCACGCAGATCTTCGAGTCGTTCAGGGTTGTTCTTGTAGAACTCCATTACCTGACGTTCCTGCCCCGGGAACATGCTGGCCTGCTGGATCGCGGCACGACCCAACTCATCACGCGATACCTGAATATTATTCTGCGCACCGATCTCAGCGAGCATGATGCCCAGCTTCACACGACGACGTGCGATCTCAGAATATTCTTCCTTCAGGTCTTCATCTGTGCGACCAACGATCGATTCATCACCCTGATCACGCGCTTCTTTCAGTCGTTCCCAGATAGAATTGAATTCCATTTCAACCATGGTTTCTGGCAGCTCGAAATCAACAGTTTCATCCAGATGGTCGAACAGCTGCTTTTTCAGGCGTGTGCGAACGATCTGGTCATATTCTTTAGCCAACTGGCTGCGAATCGCTTCATTCAGAGCATTGAGATCTGCGAAACCACGTTCTGTTGCGAATTTTTCGTCGATCACTGGCAGCTCTTTTGTGTAGATCTCATTTACCTTCACTTCAAAGAGTGCGGGTTTACCCGCAAGTGATTCCGCATGATATTGCTTAGGGAATGTTACATTCACATCGCGCTTGTCACCTTCTTTTGCGCCTACCAGCTGTTCTTCAAAGCCCGCGATGAACTGGCCACTGCCAAGTTCAAGGCGGAAGCCGGTCGCCGTGCCGCCATCGAATGCAGCACCGTCGATCATACCTTTGAAGTCAATATTCACGACATTGCCTTCTTTTGCTTTTGAGCCTTCTTTAGCGCGTTCGAAATTAGGGCTGCGTTCAGCGATACGCTGTGATGCTTCTGCGATATCACCATCGGCGATCTCATAGGTCTGGCGATCCAGTGAAATTTTATCAAATGACACTTTAGGCACAGGCGGGAATGATTCAACCGTAAGCGTAAAGCTCAGGTCTGAACCTTCCTTATAATTCTTATCAATATCCACGCGCGGTGTAGCAACCGGACGGATCTTCTTCTGCGAAAGCGCATCTGAGCTGCTGCGGCTTACCACGTTCTTTATAACGTCAGCTTCAACGGCCTTGCCATAACGCTGCTGCAACACTTTCATAGGAATAAAGCCCGGGCGGAAACCTGGTATCTTTACGCGTTCACCGGCTGATTTGAGTTCTGCTTCGGTCTGTTGGCGAATGGTATCTGCCTCAACAACAACTTTCAGAACAACTTTAAGACCTTTTTTTTCCAACTCGGTAACTTGCATGGTATTCCTCTTTTAATGCCCTGCAGATAAGCAGGGCTGTGCTTAATGATTGAACGGACACAAGGGAAAACCACAAAGCGTGCAAAAAGGCAAATAGAAAGCGTATAAAGCCTGAATTTAATGGAATGTCGTTAGAATGGTTGACCAGCTATGGGTCATTTTGACTGGCTGTTGCCGGCCGGTAATACGGATGGAACGCTCTGGGACGTCAGCTCTTTAACCTGTTGATTATCAAATGTGACGCCCTGACCTTTGAGTTCGTCGAACAGTTTCCTTGCCTCAACAGAATCATTGAGTTGCTTTGAAATTTGCTCTTTGTCGGCAGTGGTCAGCATACCATTACTATCCATATCAAGCTCAGTTGCTTTGATGCTGTCGTCCTTGTCTTTGTCGAGCATCGCCCGACCTTTTACGGCATCTGCCGATCCCGGTTTTTTGGCTGCTTCATCCACCAGTGCTGCAAGACGGTTCGGGTCAGCATTTTGTATATCTGCACCAATGCGCTCCTTGATTTTATCACGCCCGACTTTCTCGCCAGCTTCCGACCAACTCAGTGCCTTTTCTTCGCCACCGAACAGCGATTTCACCTGGCTTCCGGTCCAGCCCATCGCCTGGCCAAGGAATTCACCAACGAACGGAATGCTCATAATGAGCCCCATGATCATGTGCCTGAAGCTATGCGAAATGCCCCCGGCAAAATCACCACCCATCAACATGCTGCTGACACCGCCACCGATCACGCTGCCTGCTTTATCCATCGCTGTGTTCGCAGCATTTTCCACCTGTGTTTCTTTGGATTCGCCATCATAGGATTTCATGACGCTGAACTTCAGGCTTTTCTGATTAGTTATGTCTTTGTTCTTGTCCCATTCAGCATCAAATTGACTGTCCAATTGCTGTATCTGAGCAATTTTATCATCCGAGCTGAGTTCTGTGGATTTCAATATTTGATCGCGCCGAGGCCCGATCCACTGGCCTTTCTGCTGCTCATAGAGCTTGGCATACGCACCTTCGTTAGATTTAGCGGCATCTAACTCCTTATCGATCAGGGCTGAAAAGCGTTGTTTTTCTTCGTTCATGACGCGTGTTTGTGGTTATTTTCACCTTCTACTGTAACATGCCGAAAATTAAGCGAATATGAAAGTTTAATGACAACGTATCAGGACCGCTTTACATTTTTATGACAATAAATACATGAAAAAATATTGATTTTCTATGTATAATCTGATAGTTAGGCAGCATGAAGCTACATTTATGTCTGTTCACAGCAATGCTTGTTTTACTGACATCTGGCTGCACTCCAACAAAGCCAGGCCCGGATTGGGATAACCTTGATTTCGTGGGCGTTCACTGCGATGCGAACGCTAATGATCCCGCTTGCGATGCCAAAAAGAATGATTTGAGCATTATCGGCAAGGGTGGAAAAAGCAAATAACCAATCTATGGTGCGGGTGGAGGGACTTGAACCCCCACGCCTCGCGGCGCCAGAACCTAAATCTGGTGCGTCTGCCAATTCCGCCACACCCGCAACTAATACCTTGATTTATATGAATATATTGTAGTTTTCCAGTTAATTGGCACTAACCACTGGAAATGCGTGGATAGTTCCCCTATATTAAAATAGCAAGAAAAATACTCCAAACCCCATCAAAAATTATATCCATGCAGACCACACCTGAAACCAAAACAGAAGTATATCCCGTATTACCCTTGAGGGACATTGTTGTGTTCCCGTCCATGGTCGTGCCACTCTTTGTAGGCCGCGATAAATCTGTGCGCGCGCTGGAAGAAGTAGTGAAGCGCGAAGGCAAGATCCTTCTGGTGACACAAAAGAATGGTGGCGTCGATGATCCGCGTGAATCTGACCTGTATAAGATGGGAACGATCGGCAATATCCTGCAACTTCTCCGCCTGCCGGATGGCACCGTGAAGGTGTTGGTAGAGGGTATCGCACGCGCTAACATTCTTGAGTTCTTAAGCAACCCGGATTACTTTCAGGTTCTTGGTGAACTGGCTCAGGATGACAGTGGTAATGAGAAGCAAGAAGTCGATGCGCTGTATCGCACCGTGCTTAACCAATTTGAGCAATATGTCAAATTAAACAAGAAGATACAGCCGGAAACACTTGGTACAGTTAGTAAACTAACTAACCCGTCCCTACTCGCTGATACTATCGCTGCGCACATGTCTGTAGACATTGCCGAGAAGCAGAAAATTCTCGAGATGCTTTCTGTGTATGAACGCCTCGAACATATCTTTGCGCTCATGGAAAGTGAGATTGCCGTGCTCAATACCGAGCGTCGTATCCGCAGCCGCGTAAAACGCCAAATGGAAAAAACGCAGCGCGAGTACTATCTGAACGAACAGATGAAGGCCATCCAGAAAGAGCTGGGTGAAGGCGAAGACGGTAAGGATGAACTGAGTGAGATCGAAAGCAAAATAACCAAGCTGAAGCTCTCTAAGGAAGCGCGTGAAAAATCACTCGCGGAATTAAAGAAGCTGCGCACTATGAGCAGCATGTCTGCTGAGGCATCTGTTATCCGTAACTATCTTGATTGGGTAACCTGCCTGCCTTGGAAGAAACCTAGCCGTATCGTTAGTGACCTGAAGAATGCCCAGAAAGTGCTGGATGAAGATCATTACGGTCTGGAAAAAGTAAAAGAACGTATTCTGGAATACCTCGCCGTGCAGCAACGCACCAAGCAGGTGAAAAGCCAGATCCTTTGTATCGTTGGCCCTCCGGGTGTAGGTAAAACCTCACTGGCAAAATCAGTAGCGCGAGCTACGGGTCGTAACTTCGTGCGCATCTCGCTGGGCGGCGTGCGTGATGAAGCTGAGATCCGCGGCCATCGCCGTACCTATATTGGCTCGATGCCGGGCAAGATCATTCAATCAATGAAGAAAGCAAAATCAAGCAATCCACTCTTCCTCCTTGATGAGATCGACAAGATGGGCTCTGACTTCCGCGGTGATCCGGCGGCAGCCCTGCTTGAGGTGCTAGACCCTGAGCAGAACCACACCTTCAACGATCATTATCTGGAAGTGGATTATGACCTGTCGGATGTGATGTTCGTGGCTACTGCCAACAGCATGAACATGCCACGTCCGCTGATGGACCGTATGGAAGTTATCCGTATCCCCGGTTACACCGAGGATGAGAAGGTACATATTGCAAAACGCCATCTCATTCCAAAGCAGATCAAGAATCATGGCCTCAAAAAAGACGAGTGGGCAATGGATGAGACCGCCCTGCGCGACATCATCCGTTATTACACGCGGGAGGCCGGTGTGCGTAACCTTGAACGCGAGATAGCCAATCTCGCCCGCAAATCGGTGAAAGAGATATTGCTGGAAGATAAGAACAAGATTACCGTAAGTTCCAAGAACCTCGGCAAATATGCAGGTGTTCGTAAGTTCACCTTCGGCGAAGTTGAGAAAGACGATCTGGTCGGCATGGTCACCGGTCTTGCATGGACCGAAGTGGGCGGCGACCTGCTGGTCATCGAAGCTGTTACCATGCCGGGCAAAGGCAAAACCAGCATCACCGGTAAGTTAGGTGATGTGATGCAGGAATCCGTACAGGCTGCCATTTCTTATGTGCGTTCGCGTTCGTTGGATTTCGGCGTGATACCGCCTACCTTCCAACAGAAAGATATACATGTGCATGTGCCTGAAGGCGCAACCCCTAAGGATGGCCCATCGGCTGGTATCGCCATGACCACAGCGATCGTATCGGTACTTACCGGTATCCCTGTGAAGAAGAATGTGGCCATGACCGGCGAGGTCACACTGCGTGGCCGTGTGCTCGGCATTGGTGGATTGAAAGAGAAGCTACTGGCTGCCCTTCGTGGCGGTATCACCACCGTGCTCATTCCGCAGGAGAATGTGAAAGATCTCGAGGAGATCCCAGAGAATGTGAAAAGTGGTATGGAAATTATACCGGTAGCCACCGTGGATGAAGTACTCACGCACGCACTCGTTCGTATGCCTGAATCGGTTGAATGGACGCCGCCTAAACCGGCAGCGCCACTCCTGCCGCCCGAAGGTAGCGAAGGCGTCATCACGCATTAATATAGCATGTCACCATTGAACGATCAGCATTTTCTACAACTTTTGGCAGGGCTTAATAAGGCCGTTGCATCCTGTGGTAAGCCTATTGAAGGCAACATGTTTTATGAACATCATGATCCTGAATTTCCTAATGCAAAAATAACAGACCGCTTTCAGGCAAAACGGCTAAATTTGCTGGCAGCCTGCCGTAACAGGCAGTCCATTCTGGAAATTGGTATCAATGCTGGGCACAGCGCGTTGTGGATACTCCATAATAATCCGCAGATCACATATCACGGGGTCGATATCTATAGCCATGCCTACACACACGCAGCAGAACGTTTTCTGAAAGAAACATTTAAGGATCGCGTATATTTTTATCAGGGAGATTCTGTACATATGTTGCCGGATATCCGCGCCCGCAATCATGGCATTGTATTCGATGTGGCACACATTGATGGATTGCACACACTCGATCACTGCAAGACCGATACTTTTAACGCCCTTAGCATGTCAACAGAAGATAGCTGGATTATAATTGATGATACGGATTTAAACCATATTCATGAATTCTATGAAGGTCTTGTAGGTGACGGAATACTCGCCCGCGAATCTCCAAACGGATGGCAGCAAGCTTCTCAGCATGCCGTCGGCCGTCCAATACACAGGTAGTTTTCGTAATCCAATACAAAATAAGTGATGATGAGTGAATATTTCACGTATTTATCGAACCTGTACAGGCGTGAGCGTGATATCAGGCAGAAAGATCAGCAGCAATGGCAGGCGCGCCTGTTGCTCAATCCGCTGCTAAACCAGCTGTCGCACCATAAAAAGAAAATATTCTTCGTTCAGGTCGGCGCGTGCGATGGCGTGCTTCATGATCCCCTGCGCTCGTTTATCCTGCGATATGACTGGCACGGCATTCTGGTTGAGCCCCTGCCCGATCTCTTCGCAAAGCTGCAGGAGAATTATAGCGGCAAGGAAGGCCTAATCTTTGAGAACGTCGCCATCGCCGAATCTGAAGGTACAGCCACCTTGAACCGTGTCGACCCCGGCAAGCTGGAAGCATTCCCCGAATGGGCGGCAGGCTGCGCCACTTTTATCAAGAACAGCAAGAATATCGCAAGCCTCCCTGAGCTGAAGGATCACCTCATCACAGAGGAAGTACAAACCATCGCGCTGAATACGCTGCTTGAGAAGCACAAGGTCGAGCATATCGATATGTTGCAGATCGACACTGAAGGGTATGATTATAAGGTGCTAAGCCAGCTGGACTTTACGCGCTACAAGCCGCTGGTGATAAACATGGAATATGTGCACTTGAGCGATGAAGAAAAAATGAGCACCTGCGCCCTGCTGAATGAGCATGGCTATGCCTATAAAACCCACCATCTGGACCTGCTGGCCGCCCAAAAGGCCTTCCTTGATGAATTGCCGAAGAAATAACCTATTGTTATATATTATTTTATAAGCATATATGGGTTTCACAATATTGTAACACCGATAACCATAACACTTATAGTAGAATCAAGTCATACATGGATTAGATATGGAAAAATCAGTAGGTGAATTAACAAAAGCAGCAAAGGCTCTCGCCTGGAAGCTCAAGCAAGGCCTTAAGCACCTTCCTGGCGGCACAACGCTCAATGCGAATACGAATGCGGGCGCTGACACGCTTTTGCAACTTTCGAACCTGCTCACAAGAACCGATAAGGCTGCAACACTCGGAGAAGTTGAACATCTCTTTAAGAGCACCCCGTATGAAGGATTGATAACACCGGAAGCTACTGTGGGTAGTGTCAGGCAACATTTGCATGCGCTGCTTACCGATAGCATAGAGAAAGTTCAATCATCAAAAGCACTTCCCACCATCAAAGAAAATAAAATAGCAGCAGCTGAGGAATTAAATGCTGCTAAACAAGCTGCAAAGAAAGAAGGTGGTTTCCTGCAAAAACACTTGGGAAGCCGTATCAGTAAAGGCTTCCAAAAGCATGAAGAATGGATGAAATCTAAAACCCCTGCTGCTCGTATGGGTTTTGCTGTGGGTGAAATGGTACTCGGCAGCGTGGCAATGGAAGTTGGCAGCCAGATGCTCTCTCAATCGATGAGCGGCCTCAAGCAGCAGCAGTTGCAACAAGTCGACAGCAAAGATGGCAAACGCACAACAGTATTGGTGATGGCACCACTCACAGGCGGCGAACGTGCCTTCAAAGCTGTTGTTGGTGCTGGCGCGACCGCTGCCGGATTAGTCGCAACCGGCCTGGGCTTCTACGGTATCTTCAGGTCGCACGAATTATAATTACCTAAACACCACCGTCTTCTGGCCGTTGAGTAGCACGCGGTGCTCCACGTGATATTTCAGCGCGCGCGAAAGCACGAGGCATTCAATGTCGCGGCCAATTGCCACCAGATCTTCCACCGAGTGCGCATGGTCAACGCGAGCTACCTCCTGCTCGATGATTGGGCCTTCGTCGAGGTCGGTGGTCACATAATGCGCGGTTGCACCAATAATCTTCACGCCGCGGGCATAAGCCTGCGCATAGGGCTTTGCACCCTTGAAGCTCGGCAGGAATGAATGATGGATATTGATGGCACGGCCAGAAATTTCCTTACACATCTTGGCCGACAAAATCTGCATATACCGCGCAAGTACCAGCACATCCACCTTATATTTATCTGCCACATCCAGAAGCTTTTCTTCCTGAACATGTTTATCGCCAATGATTGGAAAATGGTAGAAAGGCACATTATGCCGCTTCGCCACCGGCTCAAGATCAGGATGGTTAGAAGCAATCGCTGCAATATCGATAGCGAGTTGCCCTGTCTCATGCCGGTAAAGCAGATCGTTCAGGCAATGCCCCTCTTTAGAAACCAGCACCAGCACGCGGCTTTTTTTCTGCTTATTATGCATTTCCCACTGCATGCCAAAAGGCTTGGCCACCACATCAGTGAATTCAGCACGGAGCTTGTCCTCTGCAGGCGCGCCCGCTTCCAGCCCAAAATCCACACGCATGAAGAACTGGCCGGTCGACGCATCGCCGAACTGACCGGATTCCACAATGAACCCGCACCTGTCCGCCAGAAAACGGGTCACCGCCGCCACAATGCCGCGCACGTCTTTGCAAGACAGGGTGAGTATATAACGCTTATCCATTACGCCACCTTCTTAGATTTCATATGTTGCAGAAGCTCAGGGTTGTGGCGATCGAAATGACATTCGAACGTAGAGCCCTTGCCGACATCGGAATGTACTTCCACATGACCACCGTGCAACTCAACGAAGCTCTTCACGATAGAAAGGCCAAGTCCTGTGCCACTGCGCTTGCCTGATTTACTCTTAGCACCCTCTTGCGGCCTGCCTTTATAGAATTTGCTGAATACAGCCGCATGCTCTTCCGGCGGAATGCCCTGCCCTGTGTCCGACACAAATAGCACGATACCATCCGCACTCGCCTCACGCGCACCGAGCGTAATGACCTCGCCCGCGCCTGAATATTTGATCGCGTTGGAAAGCAGGTTGAACAATATCTGCTTGATGCGTGTTTCATCGCCGGTCATCTTGCCGATCTTGCTCGCACATTCGAATTCTACCTTGATGTTGCGCTCTTTCACACGTTCCTGAATAAGCGACATCACCGATTTCATCATGGCATAGATATCGAATTTCGTGACTTCAAGACGCATGTAACCCGCTTCTACACTGGCAAGATCGAGAATGTCGTTGATCAGTTGCATGAGGCGCATCGATGACTGGTGAATGCCTTCCACATATTCTTTCTGCTTCTCGGAAAGCGCACCAAAATATTCCTGCTTGAGCATTTCAGAGAACCCGGCAATGGAGGTAAGCGGCGAGCGCAATTCATACGATACGTTCGCTAGGAACTCGGTTTTGAGCTTATCTGATTCCTGCAATGCTTCATTGCGCTCACGCAGGGAGCGTTCCACCAGCGTTGAATCGGTAATATCCATATAGGTGATGAGTGTTGCACCATCCGGCAACGGGATCTTCCGCCAGTCAATCACCTTGCCGTCCGTGCGCTCCAGCTGGCGCGAACGCAGCTCACGCATTTGTATCTGCGCGATATGATCCTGCTTGAAGGTTTCCCAATCTTCAAAAATGAAGAGTTGCTTGCAACGATCAACGATCTCAGCGATATGCGGCTCGCTGATGGCAAGTTCCGTGTCAATATTCCACAGGCTCAAATACCCTGGGTTGTAGAGTTTAAGCCGACCATCCTCACCAAATACGGCAACGCCCTCATGCAGATTATCGAGCGTTTCGCGCTGTACGGCGATCAACGTATTATATGAGCGCTCGAGCGCCAGCCTGTTGGTCACGTCCTCATAGGCGAATAATATGCCGCCAAGCGCATGCGGAATCGCGATCACACGCAGCGATGTGCCATCCGGCAGATGGAAAAATTCCTCACGCGGTTCGATAAGGTCAGTGAATAATTTGGTCTGCTGCTGTTTAAATTGCTGGAAATTCGCCTGCTCCGGCAGTTTCCGTTTCTCACGCAGCACTTCCAGTATCTCGCTATAGGTAGGCTGTGTGCCAAGCCACATCTCATCAAATTTCCACAGCGTCACAAACGCATAATTGAAGGATTTAAGGCGCATGTCGGAGCCATAAATGGCCATGGCAGATGCCGAGCTTTCAAGAAGGTCGGACTGTGCGGACATATGCCGCTGCAGGTCTTCCTTGAGCAATTCAAGCTCAGTGACATCCTGCGCAAAACCCACTGACATTTTCTCCTGTGAGAGCGGTAGTTCCGTAATGTCATAAAGTCTACGTTCTCCTGCCACCACAATGTGTCTGCGGTCATGAGAAGGCTTCCCAGATTCGACGGCCTGACGCGCCATCACTTTCATTTTATGGTCAAGCTCAGGGGTTTCAACGCTTTCGCCCTCTTCCTCCACCGCCATACTGTAAGCAAGGTTATAAAATTTCAGGCGCAGATCACTGTCGCGTTGCCAGATGGGGTAAGGCGACATGTTGATAATGGTGGAATAATTGCGGATCTCGTTCTTGAGTTTTTCGTTCTCTTGTGTGAGCCGGAGTATCTGTTTCTTTTGCTCCTCGATTTCTATTTCGGAAGCAATTTGCGACGACGGGTTGAGTGCCGCTCCCAGAGCGGATTTCAGCACGTCTTTAAATCGCCGCGTTTCTGCCATGACATTGTTTTAGAATAAAACTGCAAACCTGTCATGTAAAATTAGGTGTCATGTAAGGAATGTTAGTTGCTGGAAATTATAAATTTCCAGCAACTTAAAACTAGTAACGATACGCATCCGGTTTGAACGGACCATTCATGTTTACGTTGATGTATTCCGCCTGTTTCTTGGTGAGCTTGGTGAGTTTCACGCCAAGTTTTTCAAGATGCAGCGCTGCCACTTTCTCATCGAGATGCTTTGGCAGAACGTATACTTTGTTCTCGTACTTCTTGTGGTTGTTCCACAATTCAATCTGCGCGATCACCTGGTTAGAGAAGCTGGTGCTCATCACGAAGCTTGGATGGCCGGTCGCGCAACCAAGGTTCACAAGGCGACCCTTAGCAAGCAGGATAATGCGCTTACCACCTGGGAATTCAATTTCATCTACCTGAGGTTTGATCTCGGTCCATTTCATGTTGCTGAGTGCTGCAACCTGAATTTCGCTGTCGAAGTGGCCAATGTTACAAACGATCGCACGGTCTTTCATCGCGCGCATATGCTCGATGGTGATGATGTCTTCGTTACCGGTAGCGGTTACAAAGATATCAGCGATAGGAGCAACGTCCTCCATCGTGGTCACCTGATAGCCTTCCATAGCGGCTTGCAGCGCGCAGATAGGATCGATCTCGGTTACGATCACGCGCGCACCCTGAGTTTTGAGAGATGCAGCACAGCCTTTGCCCACGTCGCCAAAACCTGCAACCACGCAGATCTTACCGGCAAGCATCACGTCGGTGGCGCGTTTCAGACCATCTGGCAGTGATTCACGGCAACCATACAGATTGTCGAATTTGGATTTGGTCACGGAATTATTCACGTCGATCGCAGGCACTTTGAGTTTTCCTGCTTTCACCATTTCATGCAGGCGGTGTACACCGGTGGTGGTTTCTTCAGAGATACCTTTGATGTGCGCAAGTAGGTCGGCATGTTTCTCATGCATGATCTTGGTAACGTCGCCGCCGTCATCAAGGATCATGTTAGCGGTCCAACCGTTCGGGCCTTTCAGTGTCTGCTCAATGCACCATTCATATTCTTCCTCGGTTTCGCCTTTCCATGCAAATACGGGAATACCTGCCGCTGCGATCGCCGCTGCCGCCTGATCCTGTGTCGAGAAAATGTTGCAGCTGCTCCAGCGCACTTCTGCACCAAGGTGAGTAAGGGTTTCGATGAGCACGGCAGTTTGAATCGTCATGTGTAGGCAACCAATGATGCGCGCGCCTTTCAGCGGCTGGCTTTTACCGTATTCGGTACGCAGCGCCATGAGGCCCGGCATTTCGCTTTCGGCAATGGAGATCTCCTTGCGCCCCCATGCGGCGAGATTGATATCAGCAACTTTGTAATCGGTGAATGAAGCGTTCATAACGGCGGCCTTTGCAGACATATGTTTTCCTTTCAAATAAGATGCCGGAAACCTAGCGATTATGACCAAAAAGGCAAGCAGAAACCCTGTTATTCCTTAATTTCGATAGTGGTGGCAGTACCCAGGTGCGGTAGTATCTCCAGCATATCCGCTGCAGACAACGCCACGCAGCCTTCAGTAGTTGCCCCTTCAGGCTTGGTAAGATGCATAAAAATAGCGCTACCTTTATCAGCAACCACTGGGCTGTCATTATAGCCAATGGGAATAATCAGGTCATACATGTTATCATCACGCCAGAGTGTTTCGTGGGAGGCAGCAAAAGGCAACTTTACATGGGTGTTATATGCCGGGTGTTTGGGATCATCACACCAGCCATCATCCTGACTGATTACTTTTAGTGGCAGGCCAGTGTTTGGTGCGCTCATCTTATCCGCACGATACCAGCATTCACGCAGCGGAAATGTACCGATAGGCGTGATACCATCGCCTTCTTTTTCCTTATGTGCGATGCCGCCGCGACCAATAATACAATGATAGGTTTTGCCACGGAATATAAGCTGATTCCCGCGAACAACGATATTATACACGTTGCTTCACCAATACAGGTTTTGCACCCAGCCGCTTGGTAACGGCCTGTACGATCTGTTCGGCATTAAGGCCGGCTTCATCATACTGCGCGTGCGGTGCATTGTGTTCCATGAAATAATCCGGCAGGTAGAGCGGCAGTATCCTGGACGCGTCCAGATTTTCCTTTGCAGCAAAGCACAGCACATGCGCGCCAAAACCGCCGACTGCGCCCTCTTCCACTGTTATCACCAATTCATGGGTTTTTAGCAGGTTGCGCACCAACTCTTCATCCAATGGTTTAGCAAAGCGCGCATCTGCAACGGTGGCGTTTAACTCTTCTGCGGCTTTAAGGCATTCGCCGAGACGTGTACCCAGCGAAAGAATGGCCACGCGCTCACCTTCACGCACGATTCTGCCCTTACCTATTTCAAGCGGGATGCCTTGTTTTGGCAATTCCACACCCACACCTTCCCCGCGCGGATACCGCACAGCAGATGGACGGTCATTGATAGCGGCGCAAGTCGCCACCATATGCACAAGTTCTGCTTCATCACTTGCTGCCATCACCACAAAATTTGGAAGTGTCGCTAGATAGGTAATGTCGAATGCGCCAGCATGGGTCGGACCATCAGCACCAACCAGACCTGCACGATCAAGCGCAAAACGTACCGGTAGATTCTGTACCGCCACATCATGCACTACCTGATCGTAGGCGCGTTGCAGGAAGGTTGAGTATATGGCGCAGAAAGGTTTATAGCCTTGCGTTGCAAGACCTGCAGCAAAGGTTACGGCATGTTGCTCGGCGATACCGACATCGAAACAACGCTCGGGAAATTTATCGGCAAATTTATCAAGCCCTGTGCCGGACGGCATTGCGGCGGTGATGGCGATGATCTTGTCATCTTTCGCAGCTTCAGCGATCAGACTATCAGCGAATATTTTGGTGTAGCTTGGAGCGCTGGCCGCTGATTTTTTCTGCGTACCGGTCTGCACATCGAATTTCACCACACCGTGATATTTATCATCGGATTCCTCGGCCGGGCCATAGCCATAGCCTTTCTTGGTGACAACGTGCAGCAATATCGGGCCGGAATCTTTTTCATCACGAATGTTTTTAAGCACAGGCAACAGATGCTCAAGGTTGTGACCATCCACTGGGCCAACATAATAAAATCCGAGTTGCTCGAATAACGTACCACCCACTGCAAGATTGCGCGCTGCATGCTCGGCTTTTTTTGCGAGCTTCTGGAGCGGTTCAGGGAATTTGCTGGCCACCACTTTGCCGATATGACGAAGTGTATGATAGGGATGTGAAGAAATAAGCCGTGCAAGATACGCACTCATCGCGCCCACCGGTGGAGCGATCGACATGTCATTATCATTCAGGATCACGATCAGGCGCGTATCAAGACTGCCAGCATTATTCAGCGCTTCAAATGCCATGCCGGCACTCATCGCACCATCGCCGATGACAGCGATCACTTCATTTTTTTTGCCCGCCATATCGCGCGCCACAGCCATACCGAGCGCCGCAGAAATTGACGTGGAGCTATGGCCTGCGCCGAACGCATCGTATTCACTTTCATCGCGCTTGCAGAAACCAGAGAGTCCTTCAGGCTGGCGAAGCGTGCGTATACGATCACGACGACCGGTCAGGATCTTGTGTGGATAGGATTGATGACCAACATCCCAGATCAGAATATCTTCCGGCGTGTTGAATACATGATGGATGGCAAGGGTGAGTTCAACAACGCCAAGCCCTGCTCCTAAATGACCACCTGTGACCGATACGGCATCCACTGTTTCAGCACGCAGTTCTGCCGCCAATTGCTGCAATTGCTCGAGCGAAAACCCCCGCATATCTGCGGGTATCTTTACGGTATCAAGAAGCGGTGTATTGCTCACATGTTATCCTTTGCAATAAGCACGCAAAAATAACAGGAATCCTGCAAATGTCAGGTGTTTTTTAGAGAAACTTCTAGTTAGAGGCAATGTTCTTTTCGCCACCAACCACATGGAGAACCTGGCCACTGGCCGTAATATACTTCCCATCAGGTAAAGGCTTACGATTTCCAGTCGAATCCACCATAAAAACCTTCGTACCACTATACGCTAGGCGCTGGCCACCACGGAGATACATATGGCCATCACTGCGCGGGGCAGTTGGCGCACCAAGCGTCCGGCTTGGGCTCTGACCCACCGGCGGTGGCGGGTAATAGCTGTTATTATTGAGGTTATTATCGGTTTCCTGCTTACGCTGGGTAGAGGTACGATTCCGGCCAGCGCGGTTCTGGTGGGGAATCATATGGTCCGGATATTCGATGACCTCACGCTTGGAAACACCACTCTCTACACGGCCATTACCGCGGCTTTTAGTGAAAACACTATTGTTTTCTTCATTGTAATCAATGATGGCCCGCATCAAGGGGTCTTTTTCCCCTTTATATTTCTGTTCATTTTTAATACGCGCCTCCTCCATTGGATCTTTACCGAACGCAATGAGAAGTACTGATATTATAACTATCGCAATCGCGAGAAGTGGAGGCATCTTCGTCCTATGTGTTTATACAGCCCGATTATAGCTAAAAATTGCAGATTTTGCACGATTTTTAGCACTTAGAATGGGTAATTTTCACAGAAAATAGTTAACAAATCAGTTATTTACCCGCCATACACCATAGCAGGATGGCTTTTTGCACATGCAGACGGTTCTCCGCCTCATCAAAAACGCGTGATTGCGGGCCATCAATGACCCCCGGCGTTACTTCCTGCCCACGATGCGCCGGCAGGCAATGGAGGAAAATGGCGTCCTTATCAGCCAGTGCCATCAGCTTTTCATCCACCTGATAGCCATCCAGCAGCGCTATTTGCGCATCGGCATCCGGATCACCCATAGAAACCCATGTGTCAGTGGTCACGGCATGTGCACCCGCGGCAGCCAGTTTTGGGTCTTCTACCACTTCGATACTTGCCCCGCGCGCTTTCGCCCACTCCACCACTTCTGGCAATGGCCGAAGTTTCTTCGGGCAGGCCAGCTTCATCGAGAAGCCCAGCAGTGCCGCTGCCTGAATCCAGCTTTGCGCGACATTATTACCATCACCGATCCATGCGATCGTTTTGCCTTTGATATTACCCAGATGTTCTTCGAACGTCAGTATATCGGCCAGTATCTGGCAAGGATGGCTGAACTCGGTAAGACCATTGATGACTGGTACGGTTGAGTTTTCTGCCAGCTCCAATAATTTTGAATGGTCGTGGCAGCGCAGCATGATGCCATCGACATAACGCGACAATACCTGCGCCGTATCACCGATGGTCTCTCCTCTGCCAAGCTGCAGTTCATTGCCACTCATCGCGATGGGGTAACCACCAAGCTCCAGAATGCCCACCTCGAAAGACACGCGCGTGCGGGTGGAATTCTTTTCAAAGATCATCGCAAGTTTCTTGCCGGCAAGCAGTGGCTTTATTTTTCCTGCTTTTCTTTCCTGTTTCAGCTCAGAGGCGCGTGTCAGCAACTGGCGGATATCATCGCCTGTAAGTGCAGACAGATCAGTGAAGTGGCGCATCAGGCGTATTCCTTACATACAGCGGTCAGTAATTGCATCGCTTCAGACACATGGGATTCCGTTATAATAAGAGGTGGTAAAATTCTTATTACATTATCTTCCGCCGGTGCTGTCAGAAGTCCGGCATGGCGCAACTCTTCTGCCACCTCACGCGCCGGACGCGCAGTTTTAATACCAAGCATCAGTCCTTCACCACGCACTTCTGTCACAATGTCAGGAAATTGTTTTGCAAAATTCGCCAGCTCTTGTTTCAGTAATTTGCCCACAGCTCTCACCTGCGCGAGGAATCCCTCTTCAAGCATTACATCAAGCACGGCATTGCCTGCGGCCATAGCAAGCGGATTGCTGCCATAGGTTGAACCGTGCGAGCCGGGAGTGACCGCAGATGCTACCGCATCCGTCATCAAACAGGCTGCAAGCGGAAAACCATTGCCGATACCTTTGGCAACCGAAACGATATCCGGCGTGATGCCTGCCATTTCATGTGCGAATAAATACCCTGTACGGCCCATACCGCACTGCACTTCATCGATGAATAAAAGCAACCCATGCTCATCACACAGTGTACGGAGGCCTTGCAGGAATTCTTTGGTAGCAACATGCACACCGCCCTCACCCTGTATCGGCTCAACCAGAATGGCTGCGGTCTTTGAAGTGATTGCTGCTTTTACTGATGCAATATCGTTGAACTCTGCGCGGTCAAAACCATCCAGTAATGGTTCATAGCCTTTGCGCGCAACATCATTGCCGCCTGCCGAGATACAAGCGAACGTCCGGCCATGGAAACCACCTTGCATGGTGATGACGCGATACTTGTCAGGATTTCCCTGAGCGTCGTGATATTTGCGCAGCATCTTGAGGCCGCACTCCACTGCTTCACTTCCTGAATTGCAGAAGAATGCCTTATCAGCGAACGTATGCTCCACGAATCGTTCAGCCAGTCTTTCGAGGCCTGGCATACGGTACATGTTGGAGCAATGCCAGAGAATGTCAGCTTGTGCTTTAAGTGCTTTGGTCACATGCGGATGACAGTGGCCAAGCGCATTCACGGCAATGCCAGTGGCAAAATCCAGATAGCGCTTTCCATCGGCTGAAAAGAGATACACTCCCTCACCACGCACGATCTCGATCGCTGAACGCCTATATACCGGTAAGACCGAAGACATTGAAATCTATCCAAAATCCTTAAAAAAGAACGGATTATCTGCCTATCGGCCAATATTGTCAAGGCTGTCACACATTCTTAACGCTATTTAACTTCCTAACTCTTTAAAAAAAGATAATACTATTGCCAATTATCGAAATACGCAAAAAGGATAGCAGAATGTCGGCACAGCACAAAGATTTGAGTTCGGATGAACTTAGGGCAATTGTTGAAAAAGCCAGGGCGGCAGGTGATACCGTAACGGTTGATCAGTTTACCCCCCTTATTACTCCAAAAAAAGTGCAAGAAGGGAGTTGGATCGGTTGCTATCCCAATCCAGATGCTCTTCTGGTGCGCGGTGAAATAGAAAAGTTTATCCAACTGCTAGACGCAGATCAAATAAACCCTAACTACAAGCCGTCCCATGACAGACCACTGCTGCATCAAGCCATCGAATCAGGCAAAGACCACGATATGGGGCAAGTGATAGCAAAACTGCTCGAAAAAGGAGCAGACCCTAATACTGTTTATATCAGTGGTACTGATACAGCTTTGAGAAAGGCAGCGCATATATATACAGTATATAACACGCCTAAAATTCCGTACAAAACGGACTATCTTGCTGTGATCAAGGATCTGCTGAACGCTGGCGCAGATCCAAACAGAGCTGGGAATGGCTGGCTGTTGGGATCGGCAGCAAGCAGTGGTGACATACCGTTAGTAACCATGCTTTTAAAAGCAGGAGCGGATGCAAATGATGCTTACTATAGTAAGGGTGGCGTAGCCGAGGATGTGAAAAAAAGTCAGCATCTTGATGAGCAAACCAAAAAACAGATCTATGATTTATTGATCAGCTACGGCGCACATATCCCCGGCATGCGTGAACCAACTCGTGAAGAAAAAGACGCCATGACACCAAGACAGCGCGAATCTTATACTATTGCAAAATACACCCCGAAAGATTCACCTGCGGTTGGCAGGGGCTAAGTCTTAAGCCGGTAGCCCTTTTTAAACATCCATGTGGTTACAAGCCACAGGGTGATATTGATACCGATGAGCACAGCCGTGCCTATGGCAATCAGGCCGTCGGTGTAGCCTGTCTGGCGCAACGGGTAAAATCTATATAAAAACAATGAGTTGATTTCATAAAGCCCCCCTTGTCAAGCATCAGAAGCATAAAATACCGGCTAATCGTCATAAAACCGCAATATTTTCATGGTTTAATAGAGGGGTAGTATGAAATTTTGTATTTTAAGCGAGGAGAAACTTTTATGAAAAAAAATTCAAAAATCGCAATTTTGATGGCAATGGGGTTAGCATTATCTTTCGGTGTTATCCAACCCGGCAATGCTCAATCTATTGACCCGGAAACAGCAAAACAAATGCTCAAGAACTGCAAAGCTCGGCTAGACATGTGCCTTGATGCCGCATCTACCATGGCAGAAAAAAAAGCGTGCTACGCAACATACAACGCTTGCCTTGATGAGATCAATGCAGGTCTGAGAGATGGCATCGCCGCAGACGTAAGCGTAGACAAGTAATCAGCTCTTAAGCCGGTAGCCCTTTTTAAACATCCAGACGGTTACCAGCCACAGCGTGATATTGATGCCAACGAGCACGGCCATACCCGTGGCGATCGTGCCGTCGGTATAGCCCGTCATGGCGTAACGAAACCCATCGATCATATAGAAGAACGGGTTGAAGTGGCACACATAGTACCAGAATTCCGGCAGCTGCTTGATGGAATAGAACGTGCCGGATAAGAATGCGAGCGGTGTCACGATATAATTGGTGATAGCCGAGAGCTGGTCGAACCCGCCCGACCACACACCTGCAAGTACCCCCAGCAGTGCCATCATGATACTCGCAGCGATCACATAAAAGAATGCAAGACCAATGCTGTGGACGCTAAAGGGCACGAATATATATATCGCTGAAAGCACCACCACACCTACAGACAGCCCACGCGCGATACCGCCCAGCGCCATGGCCAGCGTAATTTCCGAACCGGTGAGTGGCGGCATGAGTATGTCAATGATGACACCCTGTATCTTGGCAAGGATGAGTGATGATGAAGTATTGGCAAAAGCATTCTGCACCACAGCCATCATGATGAGGCCGGGTGCTACGAATTCATTATATGGCACGCCATCAATGACGCGTCCACTACCACCCATGGCCAGTGTAAGCACCGCCAGGAATAAAAGTGTGGTGATAACGGGAGCAATGACCGTTTGATTCCATACCTTTGCAAACCGCCAGATCTCGCGCTTGCAGAGCGTATATGTGCCGATGAGATTGAAATGATTCATGATGGGGAATACATAAACCGCAAAAAAGATTCAGGCCACTGATTTATTTTTGCCGCTGCATATAGGCCTGCGCATAAGAACACACAGGTACGATGGTAAGCCCACGAGATGTGGCATCCGCCACGACACCTTCCATGACCTTGGCGGCTATCCCCTGCCCACGCAGTTCATTGGGGACAAAGACATGATTTATAGAAAGTCTTGTGCCGTTCAAATGATATTCCGCAAAAGACACATGGCCATCGGTCACCAGTTCGTAACGGTTTTCAGCGGTATTGTTGGTTATCATAATTTCTTCTCCTTGCGCTATTTTCGCTAACATAAACTCGCTAGGCTTAGCCGCATACGAAGAAAACGGTGCGCACAGCGACTGAGCTTAGTAAAACCTAAGTGACCAGAAGCGAGCACACCGTTTTCAAGTAAAACGGCAAGCTTAGTAGAGTTTACCGGCGTTCGCCCATGAAGCGAAGCAGATGCAGGAAGATATTGATGAAGTCCATATACAGGTTCAGTGCACCCATAATGGCCATTTTCGCTGCCATTTCGCCTGTGCTACCGAGCTGGTAATACATGGCTTTGATCTTCTGCGTGTCATAGGCGGTGAGGCCTACGAAAACCAACACACCGATCACCGACAAGGCAAAGGCAAGGCCTGAGCTCTGCAGGAAGATATTCACCAGCGATGCGAGGATAAGACCTATCAAGCCCATCATGAGGAATGAACCCCAGCTGCTCAGGTCTTTCTTGGTGGTATAACCATAAAGGCTCATCGCACCAAATGTACCGGCCGTCACGAAGAACGTACGGGCAATGCTCTCGCCAGTATACATGAGGAATATGCTGGAAAGCGAAAGCCCCATAGCGACAGAGAACGCCCAGAAAAGCCCCTGTGCAAAACTGGCCGAAATACGATTAAGGCCAAAACTCATCCACATGACAAGACCCAGCGGTAAAAACATCACCAGCCAGCCAAGGCCGGAAGGGCCATACTGACCCTGAGCATTTTGGGCATAGAGCAAGGCCTGCATGGCATCGGAATTAGCGGTAAAGAGCGCCACGATACCCGTCAGGGCCAGACCACTGGCCATGAAGTTATAGATACGCAGCATATAGCTGCGCAAACCTGCATCATACGCTACAGCTTGTGACTGACCAAAGGTCTGTGCTGTTGCAAAGGGATCTTTAAAAGCCATTATTGTCCTCCTGAAGTTAAATGACGTAGTATTATATGGGTAATTGCGAGCAGTTTTCAATAGAAACCGGACAAAAAGCGACATAAGCCATTATTTAGCTTGAACTAACCATAGTTTACCTATAGAAAGTCCATCCTCATTCCCGGGCGAGGCATTGCCTTGTGGAGTGAAAAATGTGTTTTTTCTGAATATTGAAAGGATAGAAAATGCCCAAATTGAAAACCAAATCAGGTTGCAAAAAGCGTTTCCGCTTCACCGCAACCGGCAAGGTCATTGCCACACAGGCTGGTAAACGTCACGGTATGCGCAAGCGTACCAACAGCTTTATCCGCAAAGCACGCGGTACCACCATCATGGACGAATCCGACCAGCATCGTATCGTACAATACATGCCATACGGCGCTAAATAAGGAGATAGGCAATGTCACACGCACAAAGTGGCGCGAATCGCGCGCGTCGTAAAAAGATCATCAAAATGGCGAAAGGCTATCGTGGCCGCGCCAAGAATTGTATCACCGTTACTCGTGAGAAGGTAGAAAAAGGCCTTCGTTACGCTTACCGTGACCGCCGTAACAAAAAGCGCAATTTCCGCAGCCTGTGGATTCAGCGCATCAACGCCGGCGTTCGTGAACACGGTATGGTATATTCACAGTTCATGAATGGCCTGCTCAAGGCTGGCATCGAAGTGGACCGCAAGGTTCTCTCTGACCTCGCCACCCGCGAACCTGCTGCTTTCAAAGCACTGGTAGAGCAGAGCAAAGCTGCGCTTAACAAAGCCGCTTAATCATCTCTTACTAAAAGCATTACGAAGCAATCCAGTTTAACATTGACTGGATTGCTTCGTTGCTTATGCTCCTCGCAATAATAAACTTTTTCGCGGTAAATCATGACCGATACCAATTCCCTGCGTGCCACTTCGCTTCAAGCGGTTGAAAGCTGCACGTCATCTGCTGCGCTTGAAGAACAGCGCGTTGCACTGCTCGGCAAGAAGGGAGCACTTACCGAAGCACTGAAAACACTGGGACAGGCCGATCCCGAAACCCGCAAGACACTGGGCGCAGAGCTCAACAAGATAAAACAGGAAGTATCCGAGGCGATAGAGGCTAAAAAAGCTTCCCTCGCAGATGCAGAACTTTCTGCCCGCCTTGCGAATGAAAAGATTGACGTAACCCTTCCCCCACAACCTATCCCTGCCGGCCGTATTCATCCGGTCACGCAGGTGATGGAAGAGATCACCGCCATCTTCTCTGACCTTGGTTTTTCCGTGGCAGATGGCCCGGATATTGAAGATGATGAACATAATTTCGATGCGCTGAATATCCCTGCCTCGCACCCTGCCCGCCAGATGCATGACACCTTCTATCTGCAGGGCGAGAAGATGCTGCTGCGCACCCACACTTCACCCGTGCAGATACGCACCATGAAGAACGGCAAGCCGCCATTCCGCTTCATTGCACCAGGCAGCACTTACCGCTGCGACTCCGATATCACTCACACACCGATGTTCCATCAGGTGGAAGGGTTCGTTATCGATAAAAATATCCATATGGGCCACCTGAAAGGCTGCATCATCGAGTTCCTGAAAGCCTTCTTTGAGCTGGATGACGTGCCGGTGCGTTTCCGCCCCAGCTTCTTCCCGTTCACCGAGCCTTCCGCGGAAGTTGATATTGGCTGCACTCGCTCGCGTGATGAGATCAAGATCGGCGCAGGCGCAGACTGGCTGGAAGTCATGGGCTGCGGCATGGTGCACCCGAACGTGCTCACAAATTGCGGCATCGACGCGAATGAATGGCAGGGCTTTGCTTTCGGCATGGGCGTTGAACGCCTCGCCATGCTGAAATACGGCATCCCTGACCTGCGCACTTTCTTTGACAGTGACGTGCG
Organism: uncultured Rickettsiales bacterium; assembly: GCA_964535825.1. Classification (GTDB taxonomy): domain Bacteria; phylum Pseudomonadota; class Alphaproteobacteria; order Rickettsiales; family SXRF01; genus CAZAQK01. The sequence goes on along the minus strand of CAZHUC010000004.1, from coordinate 63,687 downwards.
CTGGCTTAAGCATTACGGCTTTGACCCGCTGCATATTCCTTCGCTGGTGGGGGGATTATGAAATTTACACTAAGCTGGCTCAAGGACCATCTCGATACCAATGCCTCGCTGGAGGAAATCAGTAAAACACTCACCGCCATTGGCCTTGAGGTCGAATCCATCACCGACCGCAGCGCGGAGCTTGCGCCATTTACTGTAGCTAAAGTACTGCATGCTGAAAAACATCCGGAAGCTGACAAGCTCCGCGTGTGCAAAGTGCAGTCTGATGTGGGTGAGTTGCAAATTGTTTGCGGCGCGCCGAATGCGCGCGCGGGCATTTTCGTAGCGCTTGCCAAGGAAGGTGCGCTTATTCCGCGTGACCAGTTCGTTATCAAGAAAACGAAGATACGCGGTGTGGAATCGAACGGCATGCTCTGCTCAGCCGACGAGCTTGGCATTGGTGGCGATTCCGAAGGTATCATCGAGTTGCCCGAAGCACCGATCGGCGCATCCGTCGCTGAGGTCATGGGGCTGAATGATCCCATCATTGAAATCGCCATCACCCCGAATCGCGCCGATGCGCTGGGTGTGCACGGCATCGCGCGTGACCTTGCGGTGGCAGGCCTTGGCAAATTGAAACCACTTCCAGATGTTTCCGGTATCAAAGGAAGTTTTGTGTCTCCTGTGTCTGTCACCATTGCTGATGATAACTGCCAGCAATTCATTGGCTGTTATATCAAGAGTGTAAAAAACGGCGAAAGCCCGGCATGGCTCAAGAATCGCCTTGCTGCCATCGGCCAGAAATCGATCTCTGCGCTGGTGGATATCACCAATTACATCACCTTCGATCTCGGTCGCCCGCTGCACGTTTATGATGCAAAGAAACTCTCCGGCAATATCCATGTGCGTGCTGCTAAAGTTGGTGAAAAACTCGCAGCACTCGATAACAAGGAATATGCCCTCACCCCGACCATGCTGGTGATCGCGGATGACCGCGCAGCCCTTGGCCTCGGCGGTGTTATTGGCGGCATGGAAACCGGCTGCACAGCCGAAACTACGGATGTGTTTTTAGAAGTTGCACTCTTCAACCCCATCAGCATTGCGAACACTGGCCGCGCACTGCAACTGAACACCGATGCGCGCTACCGTTTCGAACGCGGCGTGGATGTCAATTTTGTGGAAACCGGCGCGCTGCTTGCCCTGCGCCTTATCAAAGAACTCTGCGGCGGTGAGATGAGCAATCTTGTCATCACTGGCAAAACACCTTCCTGGCAGCGTAGCATCAAAGTGAATGCCAGCCGTGTTGCATCGCTCGGCGGTGTGGACGTTGCGCCTGCAAAAATTGAAACCATCCTGAAATCGCTTGGCTTTGCTGTAAGTGCTTCTGCTGATGGATTTGAAGTAAGCCCACCCTCATGGCGTGCCGATGTGGAAGGCGAAGCCGATGTGGTGGAAGAAATCCTTCGCATCCATGGCTATGATAACATCCCTGCAACTCCTCTGCCAAAACTGACAGGCATCGCTAAGCCCGCACTGAACCTGATGCAGAAACGCACGCATCTGGCAAAGCGACTGCTTGCAGCACGGGGGTTCATGGAATGCTGCACCTGGTCATTCCTTTCAGAAAAGAACGCCACGTTATTTGGCAGCACAAATGCTAGCCTGAAACTTGCCAACCCTATCTCGGCTGATCTGGATACCATGCGCCCATCGCTGCTTCCGAACCTACTGGATGCCGCGCGTAACAATGCTGCCCGTGGATTCCATGATGTTGCGTTTGCAGAAGTGGGCCTGCAGTTCCATGATGTAACGCCTGCTGGCCAGAAAATGATCGCAGCTGGCATTCGTACCGGCACACATACTTATTATGTTCACGGTGAACAGTTCCAAAAATCCACCCTGCCACTGGATGCATTCGATGCAAAATCGGATGCCATGGCCGTGCTTTCTGCACTGGGTGTACAGAAATTTGATATTACCACAAATACCCCCGCATGGTATCACCCCGGCCGTTCCGGCGCGCTGACGCTAGGCGGCAAGATCATCCTCGGATATTTTGGTGAGCTGCACCCAGCGGTGCTGAAAGCACTCGACATGGAAGGTAAAACCGTAACTGGTTTTGAATTATTCCTTGATGCCATTCCTGCCGCGCGTGCGAAAGGCAAAGCGAAAGCATCGCTCAAACTATCCGATTATCAGGCGGTGACGCGTGATTTTGCGTTCATCGTGGATGCTGGAGTTACGGCATCTGATATCATCGCGAACATCAACAAAGCTGAAAAGCAACTCATCACGAATGTTGAGATATTCGACGTGTATCAGGGCAAAGGTGTGGAGGCTGGCAAGAAATCCGTGGCCGTGCAGGTAACCCTGCAGGCAATGGATAAGACGCTCGCCGAAGCCGACATCAACACCATTTCCAATGCCATCATCGCTGCCGCCGCCAAGGGCTTTGGTGGTGTGCTAAGGCAATGACACTCCCTTACTGGCCGAAGGCAAAAACACACCTGAGCAAGCAAGACAAGGTGCTTGGCAAGATCATCAAAACCTATAAAGGCGAGATGCTCACCTCACGCGGCGATGCATTTTACACACTCGCCCGTTCCATCGCCGGCCAGCAGATTTCGGTGAAAGCAGCCGATACCATCTGGAAACGGCTGGAAGATGCGGTGGACATCAACCCAAAAGTTATGGCCAAAGCGAACGTTGATGTACTCCGCGCGGCGGGGCTTTCTGCCCAGAAAGTGTCTTACATGCATGCGCTTGCTGAGCATTTTGCCGAGAATGAAAAACGCATCAAAAACCTGCATAAATTTAACGATGAGGAAATTATCACTGAGCTTACCTCCGTAAAAGGCCTTGGACGATGGACCGTGGAGATGTTCCTCATCTTCCATATGGGCAGGCCAGATGTGCTGCCGCTTGCCGATATTGGCCTGCAAAAGGCGATATTCAAGCATTACACCAAAGGCAAGAAAGCGCCTAAGGCCGAACTGGTAAGGCTCGCTGAGCCTTGGAAACCATACCGCTCAGTGGCTACATGGTATCTGTGGCGATCGCTTGACCCCGTGCCGGTTGCGTATTAGTCTTAGTGCCCTGATAAACAACATCATATAAAGCATCTATGATCCCCCGTTATTCCCGCCCTGAAATGGCATCTATCTGGTCAGACCAGACACGTTATCAAATATGGTTTGAAATTGAGGCGCATGCCTGCGACGCGCTGGCTGGGTTAGGTGTCATCCCCAAAGAAGCCGCCAAAATCATCTGGGGAAAAGGCAAATTTGATCCTGCGCGCATTGATGAAATTGAGCGCACCACCAAACACGACGTGATCGCGTTTCTTACCAACGTGGCCGAGTATGTAGGGCCAGAAGCACGCTTCCTGCATCAGGGCATGACCAGTTCCGATGTGCTGGATACCTGCCTGTCAGTACAACTCGCCCGCGCCAGCGATATATTGCTTGCGGATATTGATGCGCTACTTGCCGCCATCAAACGCCGCGCCTACGAAACCAAGGATGTACCAACCGTTGGCCGCAGCCATGGCATCCATGCCGAGCCTGTGACCTTCGGATTGAAACTCGCTGGCTATTACGCCGAGTTCACACGCTGCCGCGAACGTATGGTAGCTGCCCGCAAGGAGATCGCCACCTGTGCTATCTCCGGTGCTGTGGGCACATTCGCGAATATTGACCCGCGCGTGGAGCAGTATGTGGCAGAAAAAATGGGGCTTACAGTTGAGCCACACTCCACACAAATTATTCCGCGTGATAGACATGCCATGTTCTTTGCGACACTGGGTGTTATCGCAAGTTCAATGGAGCGCCTTGCGGTGGAAGTACGCCACTTGCAACGCACGGAAGTACTGGAAGCCGAGGAATATTTCTCACCCGGACAAAAAGGCTCATCGGCCATGCCGCACAAGCGCAACCCGGTGCTATCCGAGAACGTGACAGGCCTTGCCCGCCTTGTACGCGGCTATGCTTTCCCTGCGATGGAGAACGTGGCCCTCTGGCATGAGCGCGATATTTCGCATTCTTCCGTGGAGCGTATGATCGCACCCGACGCCACGGTTACGCTGGATTTCGCGCTGAACCGCCTCACAGGCCTCATCGACAAGCTGGTGGTATATCCAGACCGTATGAAGCAGAATATGGATAAGCTCGGCGGCCTTGTGTTCTCGCAGCGCGTGCTGCTGGCACTGACGCAGGCAGGTGTCAGCCGTGAGGATTCGTATCGCCTCGTGCAGCGCAACGCCATGAAGGTATGGGAGCAAGGCAAAGACTTCCTCACCGAACTGCTGGCGGACAGTGAAGTAACAGCAAATCTAAAACCCGATGCCATCAAATCACTGTTTGATATCACCTACCACACCAAGCATGTGGATACGATATTCAAACGTGTGTTCGGATAAGCATGGCATTCATGCTGCATCCACAACTTGCTGCTGATACAACTTTGATCGGCGAGCTTGATGTATGCCGCGTGTTGCTGATGAACAACCAGCATTTTCACTGGCTGGTATTAGTCCCTAAACGCGACAATACACGCGAACTGCACGAGCTGGATGATAGCGATTATTTCAAGGTCATGGAAGAAGTGCGAAGCGTGTCAAAGAAACTGGCTGGCCATACCAAGGCACACAAGATGAATGTGGCCGCTCTTGGCAATATCGTGCCGCAACTGCACATCCACATCATCGCCCGCTTCATGGACGATCCGGCATGGCCAAAGCCGATATGGGGCAACGCAGAATTCCTGCCCTATGAAGAGCGGTTTTTAAAGCAGAAAATCGCTGAATTAGCCTCTGTTTTAGGGGTTCGCTGAACATTACAAAAATGTAATGCTTACCCCATTGTGCTTTAATCTGGCCAGTGTTAGAACTGCACTCGTTCCGCAAGGGAACTTTTAACAATCTATATCTAAAGGATATTACAATGAAAACTCTCGCTCTCCTCGCCGTTCTCGGCCTCGTTGCTGCTCCTGCTTTCGCTAACGAAGCTGCTAAAGAAGCTGCTCCAGCTGCTAAAGAAGAAGTTAAAGCTGAAGAAGTTAAAGCTGAAGATGCTGCTAAAGTAGCTCCAGCTGCTGGCGAAGCTAAAGCTGAAAAAGAAGTTAAAAAAGAAGAAGCTAAACACTAATCTTTTTTGATTCTTGTTATGAAGAACGCGCGGGCTATGGTCCGCGCGTTTTTTTATTGCCCAAGATCTCTTTTGGCCGCCGTATTCACGGCATCACACAGCCACTCATGCAGGCTTTTGCCTGATGACTTTGCGGCCTTGGTAGCAAGTCGCTTCACTTCCGGTGTAACACCTTCCATGTGGCCATAATAGCGGGTGCGGTGTGTACCGCCGCGTGGGCCTGGTATCTCAAAATCCAGATCGGCATATGGTGTGCCCTCACCCACTTCAAAATCGATCACATAGAACACTTCCCCGATGATCCAGCGCAAGCGCGTATTGCGTGCTTCCACCGGCATATGCTCAAGCGGCAGCTGAAATTTGTAATGAGGGTTGGAGTTCATGAGCACCTTGCCGAACTCGGTCTCACGCAGCCAGAGAGGCATGCTTTCATCACCCATCACGATCTTGCCACCCACCTTGGTGACACGTACCGCTTCCTTGAAAGCACGCGCAATATCCGCGAAGGTGTTGAGCCCACCAAAATGATAGGTGGCATCAAAATACTTATCGGGGAACGGCAGGTAACTGCCATTGGAAATGAAGAATGCCGGAGCAGGCGTTGCAGCTTTTAGTTTTTGCACCGCCTTATCAAAGATACCCGATGATATATCCTGCATGAAAAGCTGGCCGTCTTTACCCAGCCGCTTGAGTATCAGCTCTGAATCACGACCGCTGCCAGCACCAATTTCCAGCACCTTTGAATCTGGCCTCAGGCACAGGTCATCGATCATGCTGTTGCGCACTGCCGTTTCATCTACCTTGAACGTTTCGAACGTAAGCGGCAGATATTCATCGTACTCATCGGCCTTTTCGTCGTAGTAACGGCGTGCTTCGGCATCGCTCTGCTCCAGCATGAACGGATAGGTAAAATCAGGCACACCAGACTTTATGGGATAACGATTGCTGCCAGCGGTGAATGTGCCTTCCAGCACCTCCCCGCCCTGCTCCTTGCCGACCTCAAGTTTTACTTTTTCACCGGTGGCCGGGCAGCGATAGATATCAGCTAATTCTTTTTTCATGGATCACCTATTTAAGCGTATTCATTTTGAGGAACTGTTCACTGTTCAGGCGGAAGCGTTGTGTCTCAGCTTCGATATACACACCACCCTCCGGGGCATCTTTTGTGATGAGCGCACCCGCGCCGATAAGACAGCACGCACCAATGCTTATTTCATGACCGATGGTAGCACCCAGCCCTAAGAAGCAATTATCACCAATGCGACAATTACCACCGATGGTGACATTAGAGGTGATCCAGCAATAATCGCCCACATGTGAATGATGGCCGATGATGGCATTCGTCCAGATAAAACAACCGCTGCCTATCTTGGTGCGCGGCTGCAGAGGCTCACCGGACATAATGAAATTATTATCCCCCATCGGGCTTTTGATATGCCGGTTCGCAGAGCTGATGTAATTAGGAAGTATGTAGCCTTTTTTGCGAGCTGCGGCGCAACGTGCTGCGCGCAGGCCATTCAACTGCTGATATCCCACCGCCACGAACATATCATGCGCCTGTGGAGGAAAATGTTTTTCTACTTCATCGAATGCAACGACCGGAAGCCCCTCGAACATACCGCCTTGTGGTATGTATTGCTTATCCACCGCAAACCCTGCGATGGTATAATCGCTGTCGGTAGCAAAATGGTGCATCACCACCTGCCCGATCTTGCCAATGCCGAATATCACCAGTTTCTTCATATTATTCCAATCCTGCCAGCAACGCCTTACGGTCTACTTTACCATTCGCGTTCTTAGGCAATGCATCCATAATGATCACTTCATCCGGTATCATGTAAGACGGCAGCTTACTGCGCAAACGGTTTTTTATGTCTTGTGCTGCCACGTCATGCGCCAGCGTCACGAACGCCATGATACGCCCGGCCGTAGCGCTCTTCCTGTGATACACCACTGCTCCTTGCGACAACTCGGAAAACCCGGCCAATGCCGCCTCGATCTCCTCCAGCTCAATGCGATAACCCATATGCTTGATCTGGTTATCCTTGCGACCTTTGAAATGCAGGTAACCGGTTTGTGGGTCACGCAGCACGAGATCCCCCGTGCGGTAACACATCTGGCCAGAAGCAGGAGTGACAGGATTCACCAGGAATGATGCCTTGGTACGCTCCTCATCATTATAATACCCGATCGCCACCTGCGAGCCACACAGCAGCAACTCGCCTATCTCACCATCCTTGACCGGCTTTCCTCCTTCATTTAGTACCAACCCATCGAACTCCTTGGCAAGGAAGCCAAGCGGGGCGAGCATGTCCATATCTGCAAAATCTTTTTCAGACACGGCATAAGCAGAACAGATGCAGGTACATTCAGTTGGCCCATACACATTCCAGAGCGTTGCCTGCTTACCAAACATCTTGTGGAGCTTCATGAGCTCGGTCTTGGCATAGCCTTCCCCGCCGAAAACAATGGCGCGCATGGCAGGCCAGCTTTCTTTGGTGAGTGCTTTCATCGTCATCAGGTAAATAAGCATGGAAGGCACAGAGAACCATAGGGTGCAATCGCTAAGCTGCTCGACCAGCTTCTTGGCCTGCTTCAGTGTGCTGCGGCCAATGGGCATCAGGCACGCGCCGTTGAAGAGTGATGCCGTAAAATCAAATACAGAATTATCAAAATAAAGCGGATTCACGCCCGACAATCTGTCCTGCGGGGTAATGGAGAATGTATCTCGTGCCCAATGGCAGAAATTGAGCATGCTGGCATGCGAGATGGTAACGCCCTTGGGAAAACCGGTAGAGCCGGAGGTGAACATCAGGTAAGCCGGTGTAGCAGGTGCAACCTGTGCGATATGTTCAACAGGCAGTGCATCCTTTAGGCCATCAAGCTGGCTGAAATTGTATATCTCCGCATCTTTCCATGTAAAATCATCGGCTGCACTGATGATCAGCCCGGGCTTGCACCTATCCAGTATCTTATCCAGCCGCTCGGCAGGACTTTCCATATCAAGCACCACATATGGCACACCGGCCTTCAGCGCACCGAGCATGGAAGCATATGCCCATACCGATTTATCGGCAAAGATGGCCAATGGGCGCGCGCTTCCAAGTTTTTTTGACACCAGCAACGCCGCCACATGGTCGCTATGAACATCTAATTCACGATAGGTAACAGCTTCGCCGCTTTCCATACGGAGTGCGGTATTATCAGGATGCAACTGCGCTATTTCTTTAAAGCGCAGCCCCATATTAAAGATAGCTGTTGCCATAGTGCCCTGAAATTTGGAATAAATAGCGTATGAATACAATACATAAATTGATCGCCGACATCTTAAAGCTGCCTGAAGCCTCAGTAAGCGCCAGCACCTCTATGGAAAACACGCCGGAATGGGACTCGCTTAAACATATCGAGATCATCGTGGCTATCGAGAAAGAGCTTGGTATCGAACTGACAGGCGACGAGATCGCTGATATGGTGTCGGTCAAAGCTATTGAAACCATTTTACACAGGCATCGCCTATGACCGTCCAAGGAAAGACCATACTCATTACAGGTGCAGCCGGTGAATTAGGCAAAAGGCTGGTACAAGCCATGCTTGAAGAAGGCGCAGCATCGGTCATTGGCCTTGATGTGAATACGGACAAACTAAAAGCCATGGCGCAAAAGAACTTTCACGGCGTCACCTGCGATCTTACGGATGCCCGCAAAGTGAATAGCTGCCTTGAATCAGTATATGCCGACCATCCGACCGTTGATGTGCTTATCAACAATGCCGGCATATTACATAGCGCACCACTGGTGAATATTCTGGAAAAGGATGACTCATCTCTGGAGCGCAACGCAGATGACTGGATGCGTTGTATCAACACCAATCTTTCCTCTGCTTTCTATGTATCGCAGTTCGTGGCACGCAGAATGGCTAAAGCACGCAAACAGGGCGTGATCATCAATATCAGCTCGGTAGCGGCTAAAGGCAATGCCGGCCAGAGTGCTTATTCTGCCAGCAAGGCAGGCATCGAGGCCCTCACACAAGTATGGGCAAAAGAACTTGGTGGTTTTGGTATCCGCAGTGTGGCTATTGCCCCAGGCTATATGGATACCCCCTCCACCCATGCCGCAGTATCTGAAGCACAGCTTAAAGATATCACCAGCCGCATCCCGATGAAGATGCTAGGCAATCCCGACAGCATCATTGATGCCTGCATGTTCGCCATTAATAATCATTATGTAAATGGTACTGTGCTGGAAGTGCATGGCGGATTGAGGGTCTGATGACTAGCTGGAGTAGCTATAAAAATCTTTACAAAGCACATGGCTTCAAACGTGTATGGACACATTTCCGGGAAACAACGCTGTTCGATATACTCAACGGCGTTGATACTGAAACATGGCGTCCGCTCTCTGAATATACTGAAACCGATTCGGATATGAAGCATTACCAGGCTTCATTTACGCAAGAGATCATCAAATGCTTCAACTTACTGAGATCGATCGCGCAGACGGATAAATTTACATTTTATGATGTTGGCTGCGGCAAGGGAAAAGTTCTCATAATGGCTGCAAAGTATTTACCCTGCCAGGGTATCGTCGGCATTGAACTGGATGAAAATCTTGCAGCCATTGCAAGCAAGAACCTGCAAAAACTTGGTATCGGCGCAGAAATTATCAAGGAGAACGCGCGCGTTTTCAATAATTATGCAGAGCATTCTATCATCTACATCTGTGACCCGTTCGGAGTTGAAACACTGACACAAATGCTCACACACATAACAAATGCGAGCAAAGCCTGCTATCTGGTATACAATAATCCTGTGTATGAATCCGACGTAGAATTAGCTGGTTTTAAGAAGGTTGGGGAAACAACTGGCTGGCACAACAACTACCACACCGGTATCTATCTATACCAGAAGTGATTACTTACTGTCTCCCGATAAGCCCTTCATTTTGTAGACGTCAGATACAAAACGCTCTCTCCACTCTTTACTCTGGCCGCCGCTTTGTTTGCGCAGGCTGGAATTATCCAGATCCAGTGTAAAGTTAAGGCTACCATCAGGCTTCAGGAACTTGGAGATACGCTGACTGGCCTCCACAGGATCACGAACAAGCTCTTCATAGGTGATGTATAAAGGCTTCAGGCCAAAGGCTGCAAAATTCTTATGCCAGTTACTGTTCTCACTGATGATGCCATCAAGGCACTGCATGATATTGTTAAAATCATAAACAGGTTCTTTTTTGATCTGAGAATTGATCGACCATGCATCACTTTGCAAAGCGCGTGAATATGATATGGCCTGCCCCAGCAGATCCTGACGCGTAATATAGATATGTTTCAAAGTGAGAAACCACGACAAGAATTTCCTGCTACGAAAGAATGGCGCTGCATGATTGAAATGGCTTTTGATACCCAATACACCGTTCTTGCCGGTACGGCATGATTTCAAGCGCTCTAAATAAACATCTGCATCAACAGCACCAGCCGAGTTTCTCTTCAGGCCAAAACGGTCTACCAGGGTGTTTATATGCACAGGATTCAGGTACTCGTACGGTACGCCTAACACCCCAGTACGAAAAAATAAGTCCCCCAGTAATGAGCTACCGGTACGCGGCGTGGAACACACAAAATATTCGCACCGCTCGCCTCCATAGGTTGGCAGATCATATTCGGGGAGTAGGAGATTTAGGTCTCCCTGAGAAGTGTTCTTTACAGCTCCCATATTAGGTTTATAAAATAATCTGCACACAAAGTCGACAGTTTAAGGAAAAAATATGGCATGGGAAAAACGCGGGTTTATTTACGGGCCTTCACTGGAATCCCCGTGGATGAAAGCATATGCGCAAGTGCCGACTGCCTTGCTGATGGAGGATCGTATCCGTGTATATATCACAGTACGGCCTGAACAACAGACCAGCCTTGTCACATTTGTGGATGTCGATATTCATGACCCCAGAAAAGTCCTGTATGTGCATAAGAATCCGATACTCGATCTGGGCAAACCCGGTACATTTGATGAGTTCGGTATCATGCCGGCAGCCGTGCTGCATGTGGGCAACGAAGTATGGTTATACACAACCGGCTGGCAGCGCGGCCAGACCGTGCCATATCTGAACGCGGTAGGCCTTGCCATTAGTCAGGATGGCGGCAAAACATTTGAGCGTCCCTATGCAGGGCCTGTGCTTTCTATCACCCGCGGTGAACCTTTTTCCTCCATGTCGCCTTCTATTGTGAAGCGTGGCGATAAATGGGAAATGTGGTATGGATCGGGTGTCGATTGGGTAAAGACCGGCGAAAAATATGAGCCACTTTATTATATCTATTATGCCCACTCCGATAATGGGCTGGATTGGCAACGCCCGAATATCTGCTGTATACCGGGTGCTGCAGAAGGTGAAGCCACCACACGCCCCAGCGTATTCTTCGAAGATGGAACATATTATATGTGGTTCAGCTATCGCGGCAGCCACGATTTCCGTGGCGGCACTGGCAGTTACCGTATCGGCTATGCATCATCAACCGATGGCAAGAAATGGCGTCGCGATGACAGTAAGGCTGGCATTCCAGTGAGCTCGGAAGGATGGGATTCACAAATGGTGGCATATCCCAATATCATAGATACCCCCGGTGGGAGATATATGTTCTATAATGGGAATGATTTTGGCGCAAAGGGCTTTGGCTACGCAGTCTGGAAATAACAGACTTACGGTGCTCTATAAGCAGGGAAGAAGTTTGTTGGCTGAGACAGAGCTCTTGCATCCACCAACTGCTGGTATTTATCCTTGTCCAGAATGACACCGCAGATATACGAACCTGCAACATCATTTGAGAAACCTTTCTTAAAGCGCGCAAGGCCATCGTCACTGCCCACTATATTCCCTGCCCCGCCGCCGAAATTCAGCAGTTTTCTATTAGCAAAATACTGTATGGAGGTATCATTCACTGCGTATGCAGCCCTGAACTCATAACCCTTCTCATTAGAGGCCACGAGATGACTGTGCATATATTGTCCATCATCCACCCATACATGGCAGGAAACCAGTTCTTTATCTAGCCATGCGCCAACAGCGATCACACCCTCCATACTGGCAATGGCTTGATGATGTTCATGCGGGAACGCATGCAGACCTTCTAATTTGAGCGTTGCTGTTAGTGCATCATAAAGCCGTGCCCATTCATCAAGGCCGTCACTGAGCGCAATAATATCGGTCCGCACATGTTTATATGCAGTCTTTACAGCACGACGGTGGTGACTGTCATAATCGAGCTTACCCTTATCGGGGCGATATACATAATGTGGTTTAAAATCATTCACGGCATCAAAATGCTTTTTTAATTCCACAAGATCTGGCCTGTGAAAATCATCAAACACTAACACAATCGAAACAAAGCCAGCATCCCGCAGCTGGGAAAGTCCTGCGGTAATATCTATGTTTGGCTCTAAAGGTGTGATCGGATATACACCAGCAGCATCAAATGCCTCGTCAGCAATTGGCCGCTTAATAACATAACAATTCCAGGCATCCACTCGCCATGCCTGCCCCCAATGCGAAAGCGAATTCGCAAACGTCTCAGTGGCGTACGGGTGGCTCGTCATGCGATCTCGGAGGCGATACGTTTCAGATGCGTACGGAATTCATCGACAGGCCCATAATCATCAAAGATGAGATGGTTTTGTTTGCGGATATCATCCTGCGCCTGCTTATAGAACGCCTTGTCATTTGCCAGTTTAACAATAAGATCAACATACCCATCTATGGTATCTGCTGACATATGGAGCATACCCATCATTTTGAATACCCCGTAAGCACCACGGCCACGCAAAAATTCCCCGGGTTTGGTCACGAATGGCACTTCTGAGCCAAGCAACAGGAATGCCGTTGTACCGAAGGAGAAATGCAATGTATCAAATATCGCATCCATGGCGCGCATCGTATGCATGAACTTATCTTTTGCCGCAAATGGAACAAATATGATGCGCGATGCAAGTTCTTTGCCCATAGAATCCACAAAACGCTTCTCCAGCAACTCACGCCAGATGATCTTGCCATTATCGAACAAGATAATGCGCGCCTTGGGATCTTTATTGAGTATACCCTCGAACACCATATCCATATCCGGATGCAGTTTGAATAGCAGCACTGGACAGGTATATAAGCGCACATCCTCTGTTGGTAACCCAAGCTCTGCGCGCGTCATATCAACCGGTGCAACATATTCCTTCTTGATCACTGCAAGCAAATCTGCACCAGCCAGCAGCTTTTCTGTGTAATGCGTGTGCGAGCCTTCCGCCTCCATGCTACCTGTAGTGAAGAAATAATCCATGTTCGGGATACCGGTGGTGAGTGGGTGTCCACCCATCACCGCCTGTACCGGTGCAAGCCGCGCCAGTGCCAATAAATAGGTATTCAGGCGCATACCAATATCCAGATAGATCAAGATATCTATCTCCTCATGCGCAATAGTCTGCTGCATGGATGGCAGGCTAAGTGGCAGCACCACATATTTCTTAACCTGATCTGATAAGGTTTTTACCTTGTCATTCTCACGCGCTGAGGAAGCAAATATCACCACTTCGCATTCAGCATCCGCTGCCAATCCCTCTATGAGCGGACCAAAGAATTGTGTAAGCAGTTTTGAATGGAAATATTCAGAAACGAACCCAATACGTATCTTTTTACTTTTATCTCGCGGTTTGGTGCAATGTGGTGCGGTGTATTGCACCGATGGACAGCATATCAGGAAGAATTCCGACAATTTCTGCATCATCACCTTATTATCACGCCCATGATACCCTTGATAAAAGGGCAGATACAGTCCCTGACGCTCAGGTTCATGCAAAATGACCTTATTATCGATCAGCTGTTGCACCCGCGACATCAAACGCGTACGCCATGATTCTATCTCATTATTATCATGAACGATGACCGGCAGCAGGAAAGCATCACTCACCTGTGTGCGAATACTCAGCGGGTGTCTGGTCAATACTTTTGCAAAGATATTTTTTGCAGTTTCAACATCCCCACGCTCATAAAAGGTCAGCGCATGGAAGAATGACGCCTCTTCATTATCCGGACTAACGGATACCGCATCTTGCAACAGCAGATGTGCTTTCTCGAAATCCTGCTCACTGTTATAGATCGTTGCTAATTTGCACAGCATATCCGATGACTTTTGTGAAAGCTCGATGCCTTTATTGGCATCAATTTCATAGGTTGAGTTTGCTCCCTCAAATTCATAACGCGCCATACCACGATAGAAATAGGCTTTAGCGTTCTTTGCATCCGCCTCGATCGCCTTTGTGTAATAACTGATTGCCGCAGGCATGTTACGTTTTTCATGCATGCAGTCGCCAAGATTAGCGTATATCTGTGAAATATAGCCCGCTGGCTTAAGCGCAAGCGCTTTGAGCAATAGCACTTCCATTTCATCAAACCGCTTGCATGCCTTGGAGATCAATGCGGCGGTGAAGAAATATAATCCGTTCTTGTTATTCAGGCTTATTGCTTTGTTGATATACCCGGCCGCGGTATCATATTGCTTGCGTTGGAAACAGACATACGCAGCAAAATTCAATGCATCCGTATTATTAGGTTGTACGTGCAGCACATTGGCAAGCGCAATTTCTGCAATATCCAAGCGCCCGGTATTGAGTGCAGCTGCCGCTTGTTGCAGGGTAAGGCCGATATTCAGTGATGGCGCGGTGGATGCTGCAGCCACCTTATCGATGCAGCACTTTTTAAATTTCTTACCACTGCCGCATGGACATGGATCATTACGATCGACATTGGCAGGAGATGTAGATGGATTAGCCATATTTTCTGGAATCTGACTTAATTGATTTAAGCCCGCTTACCACTGCCTCATATACCCTATCCTGGGTATCTTCACTCAGGTCCATGGCAGAAGGAATGCCAAGCACCGATTGCCCGAGCCACTGCGTGTTAGGTAATTCATCATGCACCATGCAGGAGCGATAGGCCGGATGCACATGACAACCTGTTTCCCACCAGCGACGTGTGTCAATGCCCTGCTCTTTCAGATGTTGCGCCAGCGCCACGGCTTGCTCAGGCACAATTATGTTACTGGTGCTCGTTACCCAATCAGGTTTTACCCAGCAGGCGATACCGTGTGCTTCAAGCTTTTCTCTGTAGCGCAACTGCACCTTTGCCCAGGCGGCGCGAATATCTTTCCACTCATCCAGCACGGCCATAGCTACTGCCGCATTATACTCACTCGGCTTAGCATTAATGGCGATGCGATGTGACAGACGGTCATTCTCAAACCCGAAATTGATGATGCGGCGCAGGCGGAATGCAACGTCAGCACTCTTGGTGAGCATCAGCCCGCCTTCGCCGATACCGCAGATCTTCGTAGCATGCAGACTCAGCATCACCGGTGTGCGACCCATTTTCATTGCACCGCTCATGAAGCTATCAAACGCAGCTGCGGCGTCGATCACTACAGGAATACCGGTTTCTTCTGTGAATCTATCCCACTGCGCAACATCGATTGGCGCGCCAAAGGCAGATACAGGCATCACAGCACTCACTGGCTTCTTCAGCGCTTTGATATGTTTTTTTACGCTCTCTGCGGAGATGACTTGCGTTTCTTTGTCCACATCAATGAAGCAAGGCTCAAGCCCGGCGGCCAGTGCCGCTGCGGGTGTTGCGGTAAATGTCCATGATGGCATGATACACAGGCCGCCACGTTTTACTTCCAGTGCCTGTAGCGCTACGGTGAGGCCCAGCGTGCCGTTGGCCACCATCAGGACGCTTTCGGCCGTTGCTTTCAGCAGATCAGCGACTCGCTTCTCAAAAGCGACGACCAGCGGGCCATTATTACCATACCAGCGATTCTCATCGATCTGCTTAAGATACGGTAAAATAGCTGAAATTTCAGGTAGTTTTGGCTTGAGAACCGGAACAATACCCTGCATATGACTCCCACTATTTTATTATATTCCCTGCGGAGCAAGATTCATGCCCCGACACAGTTCACACTATAGGAGGAAAGATTGCAAGAAAGTATGTGGTGGCTCGGGAGGGATTTGAACCCCCGACCAAGGGATTATGATTCCCCTGCTCTACCACTGAGCTACCGAGCCACGAGGCATAAGGGATTAGGGCTCGCCGCTTTAAAAATCAAGCGAAAACTACGTAGAATCTATTGAGTTATTACTTTATATCCTGTAAGGACTGGAAATTCACGGATTTGGGATGATTTGCAATGACAAAACCATACACCATTGGCCTTATTCAAATGCAGTACCCTGGCAGCCCGAAAGCCAGTCTGGACAAGGCTTGCAGCATGCTGGAACAGGCAGCGAAGCAGGGCGTACAGGTTGCCTGCCTGCCAGAACTGTTCCTGACCGACTATTTCTGCCAGAAACTGGATGCCAATACCTTTAATCTTGCTGAAGCAGTGGATGGGCCTACCAACAAGGCACTGGCTGTTATTGCCAAGAAGACCGGTATGGTCATCATTAGCTCGATCTTCGAGAAAGCGGCTTCAGGGCTTTATTACAACACCGCGGTCATCATAGAAAAAGACGGCAGCATTGCCGGCACATATCGCAAGATGCATATCCCGCATGACCCACTGTTCGAGGAAAAATATTATTTCACCCCGGGCGACCAGGGCTTCAAAATGCATAACACCAGCGCAGGCAAGATCGGCGCACTGGTGTGCTGGGATCAGTGGTATCCTGAAGGCGCACGCCTCACTGCCATGCAGGGCGCAGATGTATTATTCTACCCGACCGCTATTGGCTGGCATCCTTCTGAAAAAGCAGAATGGGGTGAAACACAGGTGGATAACTGGGTCACCATCCAGCGCTCCCATGCCATCGCGAATGGTGTGTATGTGGCGGCAGTGAATCGTATCGGCCATGAAAAGAGTATAGGCGATGGCCTTGAGTTCTTTGGCAATTCGTTCATTTGTGATCCGTACGGACGCATCCTCGCGCAGGCAAGCCACAATAAGGAAGAGATCATCACCGCAGTGGTTGACCCTGCCATGGTCGAACATAAACGCCGCAACTGGCCATTCTTCCGCGATCGTCGCGTGGACGCCTATGAAGGCCTGACAAAACGCTGGAGTGTTGCATGAGCCCAATCATCACGATCGCTGCTGTTATTCTTGCTATTGCCTGCATGCTGCTGGCGCAGAAAAAGAACATCTCGCGCAATGATAAACTGGTATACAGCCTGCTTGGCGGCATGACCTGCGCGGTAATCGCTGTCGATAGTATCAGCCGTGGCGAGAATGGTACAGCACTCATGTTCTTGTGTGCCAGCCTCTGCAGTTTTGCTGTGGTTATAAAACACTTCCTCAAACCCACCAATCCAGACGCTTAAAGACCATGTCCCAACAATTCCTGATGCCCGCCGAGTGGGAAAAACACGAAGCCACATGGCTGAGCTGGCCTTACAACAAAGAAGACTGGCCGGATAAATTCGCGCCCATCCCGTGGGTATATGGTGAGATCATCCGCTACCTTACGCAACATGAGCGCGTGCGTCTGCTAGTGCGCCATGCAAAGGATGAGGCCTTGGCGCGTGATGTGTGCACCCGTGCCCACGCCAACATGAAGAATCTGGATATTTATCACATCCCGACCGACCGCGTATGGATGCGTGATGCCGGCCCGATATTCGTGCATGATGCAAAGAACAAGAAAGTAATGCTCGACTGGCGTTTCAATGCCTGGGCAAAATACGCCAACCACAAACGTGACGACAAAATACCATCATGCATCGAACCGCATTTTAAGTATGACCGCGTGCAGCCCATGCATAAAGGCAAGCGCGTGGTGCTCGAGGGCGGTTCTATCGATGTGAATGGCAAAGGCACACTCATCACCACAGAGGAATGCCTGCTTTCGCACATTCAGGAACGCAACCCCGGTTTCAAACGCACCGATTACGAAGAAGTATTCGCCAAATATTTGGGTATCACACAGGTCATATGGTTAGATAAGGGTATCGTCGGCGACGACACGCACGGACATGTGGATGACATCACCCGCTTCGTAAATCCAACCACCATTGTCACTGTAGTCGAAAAGAACAGGAAAGATGACAATCACGCCTTGCTGGCTGAAAACCTCAAACGCCTGAAGAAAGCGCGCGATGCAAAAGGCAAGCCGTTTACCATCGCAGAACTGCCGATGCCTAAGCCTTTAATGTTCGAAGGCCAACGCCTGCCAGCATCCTACGCTAATTTCCTCATCGCCAATAAACTGGTGCTTGTGCCAACATTCAATGATCCTTCTGACCGCATTGCACTGAACATTCTGGCCGAATTATTCCCGGGTCGTGACGTGGTTGGTATCCATGCGGTTGACTTTGTTTGGGGACTGGGCACAATCCATTGCATGAGCCAGCAAGAACCTGCATAAAGATCCGATGCTGAAGAAGTTCGCAAAAGGCATTTGGAAAGCAGCTGAAAATACCATCAACCATGATGGCATCGAGCATGCCGGCTATCTGGCATTCCTTGGCCTGCTTGCCATGTTTCCCTTTCTGGTGTTCGTGTTCTCCATCATTGGCGTTGCCGGACAAGGTGAAACCGGTGCGGCCTTCATCACCACATTGTTGCAAGCCCTTCCTTACAGTATCTCAAGGTCTTTAGAGCCGCGTATACAGGAGATCATATCAGGGCCACCACAAGGCTTACTCACCATATCGATCCTTGGCGCGATATGGACAGCATCTTCTGCTGTGGAAGGCCTGCGCACCATTCTGAACCGCGCGTATCATGTTGGAACGCCGCCTGCCTACTGGTTCAGGCGCTCACTCAGCATCCTGCAATTATTTGTATTCACCTCAATATTAATAGGCGGAATGATACTGGTTCTTGCTGCACCTTTTGCATTGGATTACCTGCAAGGACTCACTCAACTCAAACTCACACCTGATGACGGAGCAAGCCTTCACAATCTATTCATGCTGCTTAGCATCGGGTTTATTTTTCTGTCGGTGTGCTGCATTTATTATCTCATACCTAATATCAAGCAAAGTTTGCTGGCTGTAGTGCCGGGTGCGATCCTTGTGGTAGCCCTCTGGGTTTGCGCAGCCACCCTGTTCGCAAGTTACCTTGCCAATTTCGATCAGGTGAATCTTATTTATGGCAGTCTTGGTGGCATCATCGCCGCCCTGCTCTTCTTTTATATCTGCAACATCATTTTTATTTTTGGTGCAGAACTCAACTATCAGATCGTGCAGATACGAGGTCAGATCGTTACACAACGTGAAGCTGCACCACCGCCGTCAGATTCGTCTAAGGCATAGCAAGTGCAGGGATATTCCCCATTTTCATCATCAGGAAGAATGCAAAGGCGATTGCAATGCCATATGGCACCGGCTCACCTACACGCATGATGCGTGGCAACTTCTGTGCACGATTCACCACAGGGGGTAACTTGCGTACCAGATAAAGTACAACCGAAAGCACCCCGCCCAGAATGGCAACGGTGAATGCAAAATCCATTAATCTGGCCAGCCCGACCCACACGCTGCAAGCCACCAGAAGTTTGACGTCACCACCGCCCATCCAGTTACGGGCGAAAGCTACATATCCAATGGCGAACATGATCGCGAGCGCCATGAGCCCCTTCTGCCAATCAACAGGCACAGCCGCCATGTATACAGCTATCGGGTAAAGCAGCAGCAATAACCCACAGAGCCAGTTCGGTATGATGTAGCGCGTGATATCGAAATACAACACGAGCAACATTGCGATGATAAGAAATACGGCGATGAGCATAAGACCCTCATTTTTTCAAAAATATATCAACCAGTCATTAACCAGTCATTAACATGCTTGGTGTTTCATGATCGTAGTAATCCCCTCTAGGTAAACATGTCTAAGATCATTCTCGGAATATTACTGGTTTACATCTGCCTTTTGGTGATGATGTATATTTTCCAGCGCAAGCTTTTATATCTTCCGGACAAGAATATAAGCTCGCCTGCAACCTATGGCTTGCAGGAATATGAAGATGTTATGGCTGTGAGCTCCGATGGAGTCAGGATACAGCTATGGTACAAGAAGGCTCAGCCGGGCTTTCCTACCATCATGTATTTTCATGGTAATGCTGCGAACATTGCCAATCGCGCCGGCAACTTTGCCGCCCTCAGCAATGCAGGATTTGGTGTCCTGGCCTTAAGCTACAGGGGCTATGGCAAAAGCACTGGCGCACCCACCGAGCGTGGCATTTACCGCGACGCACGCGCAGCCCTGTCATACTTACATTCTCAACTCCACATACCTAATGATGACGTTATTTATTATGGTGAATCATTGGGAAGTGGCGTTGCCGTGCAGATGGCAACTGAACATAAACCGGCCGGCCTGGTGCTTGAAGCGCCTTACACATCGGTGGCCAACCGCGCAGCCGAGATATATTTTTATATTCCCGTGCATTTGCTGATCAAAGACCATTTCAATTCGCTGAAAAAGATCCAAAAGGTCACCTGCCCTGTGCTTATCTTACACGGCGCAAAAGATGCCGTTATTCCGATCTCACATGGTAAAGCCCTGCTTGAGGCGGCAAACGAACCCAAGAAAGCCATCTTTTTTGAGCATGTAGGCCATAATGATTTTGACAGGAACGTTATTTCAGCGCATGTTTTAGACTTTGCAAAAGCACACCAGCTGATAAAACCATAATGCTGCCTGTTAAACGCCAGATGTTATATGGATGGGGACATGCGCCTGTTGCCGAGTGCAGTGCATGGCGGCCTGAAAAGCTGCGTGAAATAAAAGATATCCTTGATGCAAACAACCAGCCTGTGATCGCGCGTGGCCTCGGCAGGTCGTATGGCGATGCGTCTTTGCAACCCTCCGGCGTGGTCTGTACCACACGGCTCAACCATTTTATCGAATTCGATGCAACACAAGGCATCCTGAAAGCTCAGGCAGGTGTGAGCCTCGCTGAAGTAATGGATATCACCATTCCAAAAGGCTGGATACCTGCGGTTATTCCGGGTACGCGCCATGTCACCCTTGGCGGATGCTTCGCCTGCAATGTGCACGGCAAGAATCATTTCCGTGAGGGCGAATTTGCCGAACATGTCCTTTCGATCAAGCTAAGAATGGCTGACGGAAAAACGATCGAATGCTCCCCAGACCATTACAGCGACCTCTTCTGGGCAACTGCCGGCGGCATGGGCATGACCGGCATCATCGAAGAGGTTACATTCAAATTAAAGCCCATTACATCGGCATCTCTTTCCACCACAACATATAAGGTCAATTCACTGCAAGCGCTGGTCGCCGCTTTTGAACATTTCCGCGACAACTCCGATTACATGGTGGGCTGGATCGATCATTCATCAAAGGGCGCACAGCTTGGGCGCGGTGTATTTGAAGCAGCGAACCACATAGCCGCTGGCAATGGCGGCGCGACATTAAAAGACTATGCATCTGCCAAACCTAAGGTCAGCGTGCCGGTCTTCGCACCTGCTTTCCTCCTGAATCCTTTGGTGATGAAACTATATAACTATGTTCGCTTCAAGCGATACAGCCAGGAGCGCCTTGAGGAAAAAGTGGATTTCAATAATTTTTTCCATCCACTGGATACCATCGGCAACTGGAATAAGTTATATGGCCGCAGGGGATTTTTCCAGTATCAGTGCATCATTCCTGAATCACCCTCGGTTGTTGCAGCACTACAGGATATCCTGTCGCTCATCCACCAGCACAAGCTATTCTCATTCCTTGCGGTGTTGAAGTACCACCGGCAGGGCAAAGGCTTGCTTACATTTTCCCAAAGGGGTTATAGCCTTGCGCTGGATTTCCCTAACACTCCGGCCGTACAAAATTTTATTCCGATACTGAACCGTAGTGTCGCCGAACTGGGCGGCAGGGTGTATCTCGCCAAGGATGCTATGCTTTCTGCTTATGATTTCTACACCATGTATGGTGAGGCTGCGCATGCATGGCGTGATATCATCCATGATGCCGACCTGCATAACCGCTTCACCTCTCTGATGTCTGAAAGACTGGAATGGAAGCAGGCAAGCTGAATCAACCGCGCTACAACACGCTCGAGCTTGCCATCATCTATGCGCTTTGGGTGGCATTCTTTTTCTATATCGCCTCGATTGGCTGGGTATCTGAAGATGCCTATATCAGCTTCCGGGTCATAGAGAATTTCTTTCAGGGGCATGGCCTGCGCTGGAATCCATACGAGCGGGTGCAGGCCTACACGCATCCGTTATGGCTGTTGCTGCATATTCCCATATATGCCATCTGGGAAAATCTGTTTGTCGGCTCAGTGGTATTGTCGGTGCTCTGTTCAGCATTTGCTATACTCATCACCGTATATGCCGGCCATCGATCTGTGCCGATTACCGTCTTTTTCTTCTTTGTTCCCCTGTTTGCTTCAAAATCTTTCGTGGACTATACGTCCTCAGGTCTTGAGAATCCGCTGAGTTACCTGCTTTTCTCACTGTTCTGCTTTATCATCTTCCAGCGGCGGGAACACCGGTTCTTCTGGTTTTTCTGCACAACCATTACGGCACTGGCATTGGTGAACAGGCTCGACAGTATATTGCTTTACGCGCCTGTGTTTGTGTATCTGGTCATAAAACAACGCCCTTTAAGGTGGGGGCAGATATTTGCTGGCTTGCTTCCACTCATCGCATGGCTTTCCTTCTCCCTGTTCTATTACGGGTTCTTATTCCCTAACACCAAATACGCCAAGCTCGGCACGGATATGACCCTGTGGCAATATCTTTCCCAAGGCATTCATTACGCAAAATACCTGTTTATCTGGGATCTGACAGGCGCAATATACCTGATGGCTACCATCTTGTTCCTGCTGCCAAAGCGTTTCTATCGCTGGCTTAAGATACCAACCGGCATGGATTACCTGCCGGCTTTTATGGCCACAGGTATTTCGCTGTATTCCATTTATGTCATGTATATCGGGGGTGATTATATGGCTGGCAGGTTCTGGGCATTGCCGGTGTTTGCTGCCATTTGCCTGTGGTTCTTTGTGCTGCCGGAACGTATCCGTCCGGATATTATTTTTGCTTTCGCCTGCCTGTTCTGCATCACCTATTTTGCGCCGCAAATGCTGCAGGAATTGCGCAGACATTGTAAATCCTGCATTCCTTTGAGAGGTAGGGTGATTGATGCCCGCTTTGTATTTTCTGCCAACCGGATCGTGGTGAAGAAATATCCGCTCAAGTTGCGCAAGGAAGGTAATTACCCATTTGTTGAAGGCGGCAAGAAGATGGGCGAAGAAAAAGTTGAGGTCAAAAAAGTCTATTATATCGGTATGAGCCCCTATTACGCTGGCAACCATATTAAATATATCGATGAGCTTGGTCTTGCAGACCCGCTACTTGCCCGCCTGCCGGCAGCGGATAAACAAAATTTCTATATCGGCCATTTCCGCCGGGATATCCCTAAGGGATATCGTTATGCAGTGAAGACAGGGTCTGTTGAACACATGCATACCTCATTGGCAAATTATTATGAAAAACTCAGATTAATTGTCTCTGGAGATCTGCTGGACAGGGAGCGTCTTAAAACCATAGTATTATTCAACCTGGGATATTATGATCACCTGCAACAGGAATATATCGCAAGCCTAGCCAAGAAAGAGGAGAATCCCCCTGAGCCAAAAAAGTGAGATAGCCATCATTGGCGCGACATCTTCGCTGGCACAGGCAATGAGCCGTGAGCTCGCCAGTCGTGGGCACAGCCTTGTGCTGGTCGCACGCGATGAAGTAGAGCTGGACTTATTGGCCGGTGACATCACGGTGCGTCATGGCACAATGTGCAAAACCATACATGCCGATGTGGCAGAAGAAGGATTCTCTGCGGATAAACTGGTTCAGGCACTTGGACATGTAGATGAAGTGGTGATCGTGTTGGGATATTTGCCCACCGACACCAGCGCCATGCAGAGATCCATCGCTTATATCACATACCTCAATTTCATCATACCTGCGCAAATTGCACAGGCCGCCTGTGACCAACTGGCAGGCAGGCATGGCGGTAAGGTTACCATTATTTCCTCAGTGGCTGGCGACCGTGGCCGGCAAAGCAATTATCCTTATGGCGCTGCAAAAGCTGCACTCACCGCTTTCGCATCAGGTCTGCGTAATCGGTTTGCAAAACATGGCGTACATGTGATGACCGTAAAACCAGGCTTTATCGATACCCCAATGACATGGAGTATGAACAGCCCGCTTATCGCCAGCCCAGAATATGTGGCACGCAAAATTGTAGATGCTTCAGAAAAGAATAAGGATGTGCTGTATGTGCCGTTCTTCTGGCGGTTCATCATGCTGATCATCTGCCACATCCCGGAGAGAATCTTCAAGAAACTGTCGCTTTAATTAGAACGGTAACCTTGCCTTGAGGGCGGCACCCAGTGTGCCGTCATCGAGGTAATCCAGTTCACCGCCCATAGGAATGCCCTGTGCAAGCCGCGAAATGCTGACATTACACACTGCCAGCCGCGTGGTGAGGTAATGGGCGGTGGTCTGCCCTTCAATGGTCGCATTGGTGGCAAGGATGATTTCCTTAACCTCCTCACTTGCTGCGCGCCGTATCAGTGATTCGATATTGAGCTGCGAAGGCCCACGGTCATCAATGGCAGAAAGCGTACCGCCCAACACATGATACTGGCCTTTGAATAAATTGCAGCGGTCGATCGCCCATAGATCGGCCACCTCTTCCACCACGCAAATAACGGAAACATCCCGCCTCGCGTCGGTACAGATATGGCACGGGTCGGAAATATCAAGATTGCCACAGGATGCACAACTGCGGATATTCTCGATCGCACGACCCAGCGCATGCTCCAGCGGCTTCATCACCTGCTCCTTATTGCGCATCAGGTGCAACACCGCACGACGCGCCGAACGCGGGCCTAAGCCCGGCAGCTTGGAGAATAGACGGATCAATTCTTCGATATCGTTATGTGCCACAAAGATCCCTTAGAATGGCAGCTTCATTCCCGGCGGCAGGTTCATACCGCTTGTGACCTTGCTCATTTCATCGGTGAAGGTTGCATCGATCTTATCATGCGCATCATTCAGCGCGGCAACCAGCAGGTCTTCCAGCATATCTTTTTCTTCAGCTTTCATCAGGCTGGCATCGATGCTTACAGAAACCGGACGGTGTTTGCCAGTAACACGCACCTTCACCACGCCACCACCTGCCGTACCATCCACTTCCTGTGCTTCCAGCGATGCCTGCAATTCGGTGATCTTGCGCTGCATATCTTGCGCCTGTTTCATCATTTTCTGTAAGTTCATCTGTTATTCTCCTTGAACAGTTTGTTTTAGATCTACGACCTGCGCGCCGGGGAACTGCTCCAGCACACTAGCAACCAGCGGATGTTCCGCTACTTCCTGAATATTTTTTTTCTTCTCGGCCTGCTCCTGCTCAAGCAGGGTTGGCTCGCCTTCATCCTTGGAAAGCATTACCTTCCAGCTTTCACCTGTCCATGCCTGCAAGCAATCTGAGATGCGGGCGGCGACTTCACGACCTACATGTTCATTGCCACGGATGGTCAATTCACCCACAGTAAATTTTACAAGATGCACATCCTGATGCAGGCGCGTATACAAAAGTGGCTCGCGATTCTTGGAAAAGAGAGCAACAAGCTCTTTAAAGCTGTTGGCCTTTTGCTTGGGTTGATCCTTTACAGGCCCGGCAATCGGTTTGACGACTGACTCATTTTTCTGCTTTACGACTACGGCAGGCTGACCACTAGAAACATCACGGATGACCTCATCCGGTGTTGGCATTTGCGCCGCATATGCGATGCGCACCATCAACATCTCAACCGCTGCGATCTGGGAAGGAGCAACACGCACCTCGGCAACACCTTTAAGGAGCATCTGCCACAAACGTGTCACAACTGGCATGGACAGTTTCTCTGCCAGTTTCGCCGCCATCTCGCGGTCATGTGGTGACAATGTAATATCAGAAAGTGCTGCCGGTGATATTTTCACGCGGGTGATAAGATGAGTGGCCGACAAACAATCCTGCACCATGGTCATGGGGTCTGCCCCTGCCCCGTAATATTCGCGCAACAGATCAAGAGTTCCGGAGACATCGCCAGAAAGCAATGATTCCAGAAGGCGGAATATCGCCGTGTTATCTGCACTGCCGATCATCTGGCGCACAGACGCAACTGTTACCAACTCGCCACGCGCCATCGCCTGATCCAGCATGGAAAGTGCATCGCGCACCGAGCCTTCAGCCGCAACTGAAATGAGCTTCAGCGCTTCTTCTTCAGCCTGCCCTGATTCATTGGCTACAATATTCGTGAGATGTTTTGAAAGCGTATCCACATCCACACGCTTCAGGTCAAAACGCTGGCAGCGTGAAAGAATGGTGACCGGTATCTTGCGTGACTCTGTTGTCGCAAAAATGAATTTTACATGTGGTGGTGGCTCTTCCAGAGTTTTTAACAACGCGTTGAACGCGCTGGTGGAGAGCATGTGCACTTCGTCGATGATATATATTTTGTAGCGTGCCGAGCTTGGCAGGTATTTTACCGTATCTATCAGGTCGCGTATGTCATCAACGCCGGTGTGGCTTGCCGCATCCATCTCCAGTACATCCACATGCCGGTCTTCCGCGATCATCTGGCAATTCGAACATACACCACACGGTGATATGGTCGGGCCACCTTTGCCGTCTTCCCCGATACAGTTCAGGGCGCGGGCAATGATACGCGCCGTGGTGGTCTTACCGATGCCGCGAATACCCGTAAGCAAAAATGCATGGGCGATACGGCCCGTTGCCATGGCATTGGAGAGGGTGCGCACCAGCACATCCTGACCGATCAGGTCAGCGAATGTGGCAGGACGGTATTTACGGGCAAGTACGCGATATTCCATGTGTGCTTCTATAGAGTGTAATTTTCGCTAGGCTGAGCCGGATGCGAGGAAGCAAATGGCCAGCATAGTAGAAAAGTGACTGGTGGCGACCCGTAAGCACATTGCTACGGCTGCTTCCTTTCGGACCTGACCGGGTTTGCAGCGGCCAACGCCCGCCACCAGCCTCGGCAGATTATGGTTGAAGGAAAACATCTCTGCAAGCCTTAAAAGAGCTTGGCTAACTGCTCCCCGATCCATGTAAAGAACCCGACGATGATCTGGTACATGAAGGTGATACTACCCACCGCAAAGAACACTGCGCCCATCAGAAAAATACCGTCGCGTTCCAGCATCCCAAGCGCGATGAGCGACATGGACAGGCCGGGGAGGAAATTACCGCCGGGGATAGGCAGGGCGATGATCAGTGACAGCACCACCATGAGCAACCCCAGGACACACTCACCGGCAGGCGATGTGATCGGCAGCCAGCGTGGCTTCAGTAATTTTTCGAGACGCTCCACCGTCGGAATGGCTTTGGATAGCATTTTCGCAAGGCTACGGCTGGAGAATTTCTTCGCGGCAATATTTTTAGGAAGCCAGAGTGACTTACGCCCCAGCACCATCTGCATGGCGATGAATGTTATCGGCAACCCAGTAATGGTCGAGAACCCTGGTATACCCGGCACTGGCAGCGAATTAGGCAGGGAAAATACCAAGATGGCAAGACAAAAGCTGCGATCTCCCAATGCAGATATGAACTCACCAATACTTACCTGATCCTTCTCTTCAGAGGATTTCATAATATTTTTGAGCAGGTAACTGGTTTTGTACTGTTGCCGTAGTGCTCTTTTTTCTAGATTCATACTTCTTTTTTAGAAAAATAAAGTAAATGTTCTGTAAAGACTGTTTTTTATTAACAAACTCTTTTCATAACACATTATTTTCTGCTATTCATACGAGTATCATACCACATGTAGAAGCTATGGCACAAAAACCTATCTTAAGACAGCCAAAATCGCAGAGCAACCGCACCCCACTTAAAACATTGGCGGGTATATCGCTTTGTATAGTCTCTGTTTTTTTATTCGTATGCCTCATCAGCTATAATCAGGCTGATCCTTCTTTCAATCGTGCCACTGCTGACCAGATCGAAAATACTGGTGGCTACACCGGCGCACTGATCGCTGACCTGTGCTTGCAGCTTCTGGGTATGGCTTCGGCACTCCTGGTCTTAGTACCATTTGCTTGGGGCACAAAATTATTGCGCGGCCAGACCGTATCGTTCCTTTGGCTGAGATTCACACTGCTGATGACATCACTAGTTAGTTGCTCAGCTTTGTTGGCACTCATCGAACCTCCTCTCGCCTGGCCAGTGACCAGCGGATTTGGTGGTTCAATAGGTGCGATCATTCAGGAATCTTTCTACAAGCTCTTTAAAAACCCATTCTTTGTCAGCATGACGGGTTTTGTATCCATCGTGATGATCTCACTGGCATTCGGCATGAGCTGGTCGGAGTGGAAGTCCATTATCCGTACCGCGAAACATGGCGTGCTGGCCGTATGCACCGTGTTGGTCGCATTGCTGCCGCGCCGTCGCCAACAGACTATCGTCACCGAGTATGATGAGCCTTCTTTATTTCAGTCTCTCATGGGGAAGATCATGTTCTGGCGTCGTGATGATGAGTACGCTGAATATGATGACGAAGATGACGATGATGAAGACGAAGACGAATATGAAGAATACATCGAGGATGAAGAGAAGCCACAACCTCGCGTAAGCAAAAAAAGCAATATGCCGACCATGGAAAGGTCAGCAAAATCTGCGCGCGGACAATCTGCGCTGGCCTTACCTAAGGGTGACTTTGAACTGCCACCGATAAAATTACTGACCCCGCCACCGAAAAGCCGCAAGAACCAGTTGTCAGAATCCGCGCTAACACAAAATGCAAAATTGCTGGAAAGCGTGCTGCAGGATTTTGGTGTGCATGGGAACATCGTCGAGATTCGCCCCGGCCCTGTAGTAACGCTGTATGAACTCGAGCCGTCACCGGGCACAAAATCATCGCGTGTGGTTGGCCTGTCCGATGATATTGCTCGCTCTATGAGTGCGGTATCGGCGCGTATCGCCGTTATCCCCGGCCGCAATGCGATCGGCATCGAATTACCGAACATCAACCGTGAGACAGTTTATTTCCGCGAGATGCTGGAAAATGATGCCTTCGATTCAACCGATGCAAAACTACCTATGGCACTCGGCAAGGACATTGGCGGTGCACCCATTATAGTAGACCTTGCACGCATGCCTCATTTGTTGGTGGCAGGTACGACCGGCTCGGGTAAATCCGTTGCGGTCAATACCATGATCGCGTCCCTGCTCTACCGCCTCACACCTGATGAATGTAAGTTCATCATGATCGATCCCAAGATGCTCGAACTTTCCATTTATGATGGCATCCCCCACCTGCTCACCCCTGTGGTGACTGAGCCGGGCAAAGCGGTGGTCGCCCTGAAATGGACAGTGAAGGAAATGGAGAACCGTTACCGCATGATGAGCAATCTCAGCGTGCGCAATATCGACGGGTACAACAAGAAGATCCATGAAGCCAAAGCCAAAGGTCACCAGCTTACCCGCACGGTGCAGACCGGCTTTGATCCGGAAACGGGCGAAGCCATTATCGAAGAAGTACCTTTGGAAATGGAAGCACTGCCATTCATCGTGGTAATCGTGGACGAAATGGCCGACCTGATGATCGTGGCCGGCAAAGAAATTGAAGGCTCTATCCAGCGCTTGGCGCAGATGGCGCGTGCTGCTGGTATCCATATCATCATGGCGACACAACGTCCTTCGGTGGATGTCATCACCGGCGTTATCAAAGCCAACTTCCCTACCCGTATCAGCTTCCAGGTGACCAGCCGTATCGATTCGCGCACCATTCTTGGCGATCAGGGCGCAGAACAACTGCTGGGTCAGGGTGATATGTTATATATGGCTGGTGGTGGTCGCATCACCCGTGTGCATGGTCCATTCATATCCGACAAAGAAGTCGAGCAAATTGTTGACCATCTGAAAGAACAAGGTGTGCCTACCTATATTGAAGATGTCACCCGTGATGAAGAACAAGAAGACATGTTCAGTGGTGATGGCGGTGAGAAGGATGAGCTGTACGATCAGGCGGTTTCCATTGTCAGCCGTGACCGCAAGGCCTCAACCAGCTATATCCAGCGCTGCCTGAAGATCGGGTATAACCGTGCAGCCAGCATCATTGAGCAAATGGAGCGTGAAGGCATCGTCGGCCCTGCAAATCATGTGGGCAAACGCGAAGTGCTGGTGCGCGAGGATTCATGAGAAAATTACTCACGGCTACATGTATCCTGCTAAGTATCTGCTGCGCACCACCATTGATGGCGGCAGATAAACCTGCCGTTTCTTTCATCAGTGCAGAAGAGATTGAAAAGAATAAAACCCTCATTGCTAACATCGAGGCCTATCTCACCAGCCTCAACTCCATCGTGGCGAACTTCAATCAGGTCGCACCTGATGGCACACTGACCTCCGGTAAATTCTACATGGAGCGGCCGGGCAAGATGCGCTGGCAATATAACCCGCCCACCCCGATCCTGATGGTGGCAAATGGTATCGAGCTCGTGTTCTATGATTACGAGCTGGAACAGGTGAACCATATTCCGCTGAATGATTCCATCATCAGTTTTATGTCACGCGAGAAGATCAAATTCGGCGATGATGTAGGCATACTTTCGCTCGAAGACAAGGAAGGCGTTATCCGCATATCTATAGCAGAACGCAAAAAGCCAACGGAAGGCCAGCTACTGCTTGAGTTCACAAAATCACCACTGCTCATCCGCAATATGGTGATCACTGATGCCACCAATCAGATCACCAGTGTTGCACTCAGCAATGCAGAATTCGGCAAAAAGATCGATAAGGAATTATTCATCTGGCGTGATCCACGCAAGCCGCGCAACCGCAGTTAAGATACAAAGCAAGCACTTTCTTTTCGTGTCATAAAAATTTCACAGATAATTCACAATCCTGTCATTGAATTTTAACACACAAGACCTATCTTCTGTGGTAGATTACTTTTATAGAGCGGAGAAATAGATGAATTCCTACAACAATGATGACAGCTATCTCACTGATTTTGAATCCGTAATGGTGGGTTCATCCCCTGTTGCCTATGTCCGCCCTGTTACCACAGAACAAGGCATTGAATATGCTGTTTGCAGCTCTGATGGCACGCAATTAGCCCTTTTCTCTTCCAAAGATGCCGCATGGTTCGCTGCCAAGCAGCATGACCTCGACCCGGTTTATATCCACTAATTCCCTATTTGTGCATGAGCACTCTTATTAGCTGGAATGCTGTATAGATCAGCACGATCCATTTCAAACCCGAGAATCTATTATATTTATAAGGCAAACTTGCCTGTACAATAGCGCGTGCGGACGCATCCTTTACTTCAGTGATGGACCAGTCACTACTCTCCAGCAGAGCCTTATGCAGCCTGAATTTGATGAACGGGATCTCTTTTTCCTGCCATTTTACTGAAATACGGTGCGGCTCATCCGCCGACTCTGTATCATAATGATACCCGCCTGAGAGCTCCGCCACAGCCACTACGCGCTTGTGCTTCAGCGGCACGATAATGACATCTTCCGCGCGAAGTTCGGTATATATCTTCCACACACGATCATGCAGCCGCTCAATACTTTCCGGTGGCATATCCACATTTTGTGCAGATAGCAGGCGACGAAAATCCCAACTATTCTGCAGAGGCAAAAGATTTGGAATATCCTTAAATGGCAGCGGCAGATAGTCGCGCTGCTTCAATGCCTGTTCTTCGGCTTCAGTAAGTGGCAAATGCATGATCCATACGGTCATATTGAATATTCCGCCGGATCAGTCATTTTATTCTGTGCAAAGCCTTTGAGTCTCAGCTGGCACGCGTCGCAATGCCCACAGGCTTTGCCATCCGCTGTTGGGTCATAGCAGCTTGTGGTCAGGCCATAATCCACACCAAGCGACAGTCCTTTTTTGATGATCTCTTCCTTGCTCATCGCAATGAGTGGTGTATGGATCGTCAGATGTTGCGCTTTATCTTTAACGCCTGCTGCTGTCGCAAGGTTTGCTGTTTTCTCGAAAGCTTCTATGAACGCTGGCCGGCAATCAGGATAGCCGCTGTAATCCAGTGCGTTCACGCCAATGAATATATCATATGCTCCCAGCACTTCTGCCCATGCGAGTGCGAACGATAAGAATATGGTATTGCGCGCCGGCACATAGGTTACCGGAATATCTTTCGCTGCATCTACCGGCCTGTTTTTAGGTACAGATATCGCGTCATCCGTGAGAGCCGAGCCACCAAATGCCGAGAGGTCAATGGTAACGATACGATGTTCCTTCACACCATATTTCTTTGCGATCCGCGAAGCTGCATCAAGCTCATGTTTATGACGCTGACCATAGGCGAAAGACATGGCATACACAGTAAATCCCTGCGCCTGCGCGATGGCCAGTGTGGTGGTGGAATCAAGACCGCCGGAAAGTAAGAGCACCGCCTTTTTTGTCATTCGATCCCCAGTATCTTGTGTGTCTGGAGTGAAAGACGATAGCCTTGGCTCATTGCAAGCTCCTTGGCAAAGGCAAGGTTCTCTGCGTTGCGGGTTTCGTTATATTCATCCATAGGCTGTATGTACACAGGTATGGAATGCGCTGCCTGCCCCACATCAGGAACATACCCATACTGGGTATTTGATTTGGAGATAATGAATTTGAGTGCATTAATCCGCTTCAGCAGGTCTTCGCGTATCGGGAAATACCCCTGCCCTGTATTTTTGGGTGAGCAAACGATCTCCACTGCATCAGGCAATGGTCGGTACAATGTACCATTCGTTTCGATCTGGATTTTGAATCCGCGCGCTATCAGTGCTTCACACAACGGAGTAATGTTCTGGCGCAGCGGTTCACCCCCCGTGATCACGATTAGATGCCTGACGCGTATATCTTTCTCAGTCGCTTTGGCATCAACATCGGCTAGCAAGGCATCCAGTGCTGTGGAAGTATAGGTCTCGAATTCTGTATCACAGAATGTGCAGGCAAGATTACATCCACCCAGCCGAATAAAAACAGACGGCACACCTGTATACGGCCCTTCCCCTTGCAGGGTGGCAAATACGGATTGCACTTCCAGTATCTGTCCATCGCCTGCAACCGGCGGCCTTATGGGATTCTTACCGAACATGTCAGAACAATAAACCCAGAGACATTAAAATGATAACCGTGAACGTGGCCGCCATCCCCATCTGGCGAAAAAGGATCTTGCCTATCTTCACTTCGTAATACATCAGGCTGAAGGCATGGGATATCCTGCCAGCCACCAGAAGCCAGCCCATCACTTTAAGGAAATCGGCAGATACCCCCTGGATTTCTGCCACCCCCATCAGAATCAATGCCAGCGGCACATATTCGGCAAAATTGGCCTGTGCCCGTATCTTACGACCCGTGTCCTTATGCCCGCCATCACCAAGCGACACCCGGTAACGGTAGCGGTCAACGATCACATTTACCGACAGGATAACCAGCATCAGCCCCATCAACCCTGCAAAAAACGCCGTGACATCCAGCATAAAAATCCCTTATGTTAAGGCTATGAAGCGCAAAAATACGGCAAATCCAAAGAACTGGCAACTGGCAACACGCCTTGTGCGCGGCGGCCGCCTGCAAAGCCCGTTTGGCGAGACATCCGAGGCATTATTCCTTAATTCCTCATACTCTTACGAGTCGGCCGAACAGGGCGAGGCACGCTTTGCCGGCACGGATGAGGGTTTTAAATATGGCCGTTATTCCCACCCGAACCTCGAAATGCTGCAAGAACGCCTCTGCCTGATGGAAGGCGCAGACGCATGCGTTGTTACAGCATCTGGCATGGCCGCCGTGTTTGCTGCGCTGATGTGCCAGCTTAAAGCAGGCGACCATGTGGTGGCCGCGCGCGTCATGTTCAGTTCATGCCATTATATCATCACACAGGTGCTACCACGTTTTGGCATCACGTACACGCTAGTGGATGGTGCAAATATCAAGGCGTGGGAAAAAGCCATTATGCCAAAAACAACCTGTGTATTTCTGGAATCACCGGCTAACCCTACACTGGGTCTCGTAGATATCGCTGCGGTCAGCAAGCTGTGCAAAAAAGCCAAAGCCCAGCTCATTGTAGATAATGTGTTTGCGCCACCGCCGATACAAATGCCGCTGGAGCTGGGTGCAGATGTGGTCATCTATTCGACCACTAAACATCTGGATGGTCAGGGCCGTACGCTTGGTGGCGCTATCCTTGGCAAAAAGAAATTTATTGAAGACGTACTTACACCGTTCGTACGCCATACTGGCCCGCATATGAGCCCCTTCAATGCATGGGTGATACTGAAAAGTTTAGAAACTTTGCCACTTCGTTTAGAGCGCCATTCCTGCAATGCGGCTCAACTGGCAAATGTGCTTGCTAAGCATCCAAAAGTTACCCATGTGGGGTATCCACACTTAAAAAGCCATCCGCAATATGCGCTGGCAAAGAGGCAGATGTCATCAGGCGGTTCACTTATCGCTATTGAGCTTAAGGGCGGCAAGAAAGCCGCCTTTAAATTCATGAATGCACTGCGTGTCTTTGACATCTCCAACAATCTTGGCAATGCCAAAAGCCTTGCCACACACCCTGCTTCAACCACCCATTCCAGCATCAGTGCCGCAGAGCGCAAAGCACATGGCATCACGGACGGATTAGTTCGCTTATCCATTGGCATTGAAGATATAAAAGATTTAGAGGCAGATATACTCGCCGCACTTAAAGCCTAATTCCAGCGGTGCTTGCCCTGGTCTGGTTCATCATTCTCCTGGCGCATCTGGTTCAAACCTTCAACCCACTGCCCACTTTTGCCTTTTGTTGCCTGCTGCGCCTCATCAGAAGCACTATACTGTGCCCGAAAAACATTTTTTATCACTTCTTTTCTTACATCATCTGGTACATTCTCATCTGGCTGGAGATGCTTGTTTCTTTCTATTTCCGCAACTGCCGCAGGGATAACATGTTCAATCCTTTTTTCCAGTGCAGCAAATAATTTGTCCAGCTTTTTATCGCTGATATTTGGAAGCAATATACCTAACGCACTTTCTTTTTTTTGAATCTCTGCATGCGTGCTGTAGCCATCGGGGCTGGTGTGCACCGCCATATCTTCAGCGTTGCTTTTTCCTGCAAGGATATAACCTGTCGATGCCAATTCCTTCTCAAGAATCATCTGAAATTCCTGAGTCAGAAATTTTACTACCGGTAGCAATGCAGGATTCTTTGTTTCATCACCAAGATATTGAATAGGTCTATCCAAGCCACGAAGATAAGGATGTAGTGCTCCTCTGACTTCAAACTCGATATGCGGCGATCCATTATAGCCTTTGCCAATATACAAACGCATATCCAAAGCAGCGTTGCCCTGCCCTATTTTCCATATTCTTTCTTTGGAATATCTTTTTTTCTCAGCCACAAAACACCTGTTGTTACCTGCTGTTCTTGTTTGTTTAGAGATGATTATACTTAATAGAAATTAAATCTTTATAAAATTCAGGTAGGTCGGTGTTCCTGCAAGGCGCTTTTGCTCGTATCTCGTTGTTACCCAGTCGCTTGGCGGGCTTTTCCAATCATGGCTGCTTTGGGCTGCCCATATGAAATCCGGGTGGTCAAGCAGTCGTTCCAGCATCCATGTGGCATAATCAGCATGGTCGGTGGCAAGGCGAAGTTGTGCCCCTTTTTTCATCACCCGCGCCAGCATATCCAGCGTTTCCTTTGAAACCAACCGGCGCTTATGATGACGTGTCTTTGGCCATGGATCGGGGTATAGAATGAATACCTTCTCAAGGGATGCATCCGGCAATTTCCCGATGAGTAAGCGCGCATCATCCGTAAAGATACGAATATTTGGGATCTTCTGAGTATTGATCTTCTTCAGCAGGTCACCAATACCATTGATATAAGGTTCACAACCGATGATACCTGCATGGGGGTATAATACCGCCTGATGCGCCAAATGCTCCCCACCACCAAAGCCGATCTCAAGCCAGACATGTTTTGCCTGAGGAAATAACGACTCAGGCTCAAGCTTACCATTTTCCAGCAAAGTGATTTCCAGCTTTGGCAACAAGGTATCAAGCAAGGTTTGCTTGCCTGTGCGCAAGGTGCGGCCTTTGCGCCTGCCAAACGAGGCAAGCGGCCGATGATGTTGCCATTCATCCCTGGAATGCATGGGGCTGATTAAAGCGCCTTCTTTTTCTGTGCACCAAATTCGCTACGCAGTGCATCCACCAGATCAAGTTTTTCCCAGGTAAAACCACCGGTCTTATCTGGCTCGCGACCAAAATGACCATAGGCAGCTGTGCGTGCATAGATCGGACGATTAAGCTGCAGGTGCTTGCGGATACCACGCGGGCTCAGATCTACCATCTGTTGCAGATGTTGCTCCAGCTTCGCTTCATCCACCTGGCTTGTGCCATCGGTGCTTACATAGAATGATAGCGGCTTGGATACCCCAATGGCGTATGAGAGCTGAATGGTGCAACGTTCGGCAAGATCAGCTGCAACCACGTTCTTGGCAAGATAACGAGCCATATACGCAGCAGAGCGATCTACCTTCGTGGGGTCTTTACCAGAGAATGCGCCACCACCATGCGGAGCAGCACCGCCGTAAGTATCCACAATGATCTTACGACCGGTAAGGCCGCAGTCGCCATCAGGCCCACCGATGATGAACTGACCGGTTGGATTCACATAGAACTCCGATTCATCGCACATCCAGTTCTTGTTCGGCAGCGCCTGCATCACATAATTACGCACGATCTCACGGATCTGTTTCTGGTTCACATCCTTATCATGCTGGGTAGACACTACGATAGAGGTGGCCTTCACTGGCTTGCCATTCTCATACAGCAGCGAGATCTGGCTTTTTGCATCCGGCCCTAAGCCTTTTGCTTCACCGGTATGGCGCGCGCGGGAAAGACCAAGCAGGATGCGGTTCGCCAGCTGGATAGGTGCTGGCATGAACTGCTCCGTTTCGTTGCAGGCAAAGCCGAACATGATACCCTGGTCACCTGCGCCTTCATCTTTATTCTCGCCGGCATCCACACCCATGGCGATATCGGAAGACTGGCTATGGAGATGCACATACACATCCATATTATCTGCGTGGAATCCTTCCTGCAGGTAGCCGATCTCGCGCACTTTATCACGGGCGATCTTTTCGATCTGGGCTTTGGTGATGTTCTCTGCACCGCGGGTTTCGCCTGCGATCACGATGGTGTTGGTGGTAGCCAAGCATTCGGCAGCCACACGCGCTTCCGGATTTTCTTCCAGCATGGCGTCTACAACGGCATCGGAGATCTGGTCGCAGACCTTATCCGGATGTCCTTCGGCTACGGACTCACTGGTAAATACATAACTGCTACGATTTGAGAAACGACTAGACACGGTAAAACCCTTTCATAAAAATTTCAGGGATACGGCATGCATGTCCAGATAATCATCCAGAATGCTTAGACCTGTTTTTATCGTGGCGGCAAGCAAACCAAATCCCCACCTGAAAATTGCGCCCAGCCTATATAAAATACAGGCCAAGTCAAGTATTTGCTAACTAATCGAGGATGGCCTTATTATCAGCCACAGCCCGTACAAGGTCAGACAAACGCTTACGGATAACTTGTTCTTTGATCCGCTTGAACGCTTTCATCATCTCGAGTGATTCCCTGTCTGACACAGGCTTGTGATCAAATGTATCGGCCATGGCTTCAGAAAAACCTGTCGGTGATGCTGACGATTGATCAAGACCATCAAAGAAATAAGCAACAGGCACATTCATGAAACTTGCGAATTCATAAAGCCTGCCAGCATTCATGGCATTGCTGCCTTTTTCGTATTTTTGTACCTGCTGGAATGTGATCCCAACGG
The DNA here is from genome assembly GCA_964535825.1 of uncultured Rickettsiales bacterium. GTDB lineage: Bacteria > Pseudomonadota > Alphaproteobacteria > Rickettsiales > SXRF01 > CAZAQK01. The sequence continues at coordinate 25,721 of CAZHUC010000004.1, read as the reverse complement.
CGCGAGCAACAGATTCCTGGCTTAATCCCATCATGGTACGGCGCTGGCGGAGGCGCTGCCCAATATGCACATCAACATCTTTCTTAGATAACATAGGCTTGGAAGTAGTATTTTTCTTGGCATTCATATGTTTACTATGTACTCGCATATTATAAAAGTTAACAAAGCGCGATACTATTGACATCGCCACAACTTGCAAGCGAAATGTTAATGCCGTAAGTTTTTTATTTAGTGAATATGCTTATGTCGATGTGAAATAAACATATAAATCAGCGAAATAGTTAACAACACCCACAATATCACCTCTTCATACATGGCATAAAGTGGGACAGCATAGGCTACAACCGGCAATCCTGAGTCGAGTATCCCACTAACACCCAGATCCAGCTTCGATGTTACTCTGCCATACCCGTCGACCACCGCAGAAATCCCTGTATTTGCAACGCGCACCAGAGGAATGCCACGCTCTGTAGCTCGCATACGGCTCATCTGGAAATGCTGGTGCGGCCCAGAACTTGTGCCAAACCAGGCATCATTGGTAAGATTCAGGAGCAACGAAGGTCTCTTTGTATCATCTACAACCAGTTCCGGGAAAATTGCCTCATAACATATCAGTGGGCTAACCGCCTCAAGCCCACCCCAGTCAAGCGTCTGTGCACCCGGTCCTTCAGAGAAATCTTTACTGCCTACCGGTGTTGCCCATTGTGGGGGAATGAGAGATCTGAACGGCAGGAATTCACCGAATGGTACTAATTTATGCTTGTCGTAGCTTCCGATGATTTCACCGGATGAACCGATAGCGACCACACTGTTCCATACATTCGCATCCTGGCCAACGCCCTCAGCACGCAGTGAACCCGTAATGAGAGTGACTCCCGGCGGCAGAACAGATCCAAGCATCTGCGTCAGTCCGCTATCCGCGCGCACAACATAGGGCACTGCCGTTTCAGGCCATATCACATGCGTTACCGATTCAATGCCCACTGATTGTGTGAGTATACCATGCGCCTTCATGCCCTGCATTTGAAGTGCAGGATCCCATTTATGGTGCTGCTCTATATTTGCCTGAACGAGTCGAAGTTTTATTCCTTCTACAAACTGTGTCTCACCTGCCTGATTCAAGCGCCATGCGCCCCATGCCAGTCCAACACACACGATAAGGTAGATAGATAAAACAAATCGAACAGCGGCTTTCCTATCGATGCCCTGTATGGCAAATGCACATGGAGCAACAGCGACAAGCACCGCTATCCATGTCAGGCCATATGCGCCGAGCACCGATGCAAGCTGGATCGATACATCAGATACAGTGAATACATAACCAGCAAGATTCCATGGGAATCCCGTGAATAAATGCCCTCTGGCATATTCAACCACGATCCATGCAACAGAAAATCCCAGCAACTGGCCAATGCCGCGCACACGCATGTAGGAAAATACCAAAGCGATAACGCCATTATATAAGGCGATCACTGCCGTGAGGCCAAATAAGGCGAAGGGAATAAGCCATGCGAACTTTTCTGCATCGGTAAGTAGTGCGATGCAGAACCAGTACAGGCCAGTGATATAATATCCCCAGCCCCACCACCAGCCGTCAAAGAACATTCGCTTACGCGTGGGTGCATTCTGCAACAATAGAAAAAGACCACAGAATGCAGGAATGATAAACGGCACGAGAAAGAAGGGTGGCAAGGCCAGTGTCGCCATTACCCCACAACAGAACGCAAATGCATTGCGCCGCCAGCCGGCAAGCGTTGCTATCACTTTAATCAGATGCATCAGGAAGTGTGGATACGCACGCGGCGAATGCGGCGCATATCAGCTTCAGTAATTTCAAAACGGATGCCGGAAACATGCGGTATCATCTCGCCCTTGACCGGTACGCGGCCAAGCTGGAAGAAAATAAGCCCCCCGAGGGTATCAAAATCGTCTTTCTTTTCTTCGGCGATCAGATTCAGCCCAAGATCCTGTTCAAGTTTTTCCACGCGTATGCGTGCATTTACATCAAAAGTTTTATCATTGATGCGGAAGATCTCATCAGCCAGCTGCTCGTCTTCGTCGTGCTCATCCTGAATATCGCCTACGATCTCTTCGAACACGTCTTCCATGGTGACCAATCCATCGCTACCACCATATTCATCCACCACGATTGCCATATGGCTGCCAGCATGACGCATACGCACCAGCAGGTCCATGATACGCATGGAGGGCGGCACGAACAGCAATGAGCGCATCACCGCGCGAATATCAAATGCCACATCGCCCGAAAGCATCGGCAGCAGATCCTTCACATGCAGGAAGCCCTGCATCTTATCCAGCGTACCCTGATATACTGGAATACGCGTATGACGTTGTTCAATGATATGTGATTTGAGAGCATCCAGAGTAATATCATAAGGCACGGCAGAAATATCCGTGCGCGGTATCATAATGTCACTCACCTTGATATCGGCGAATGAAAGCACGTTGTGCAGGATAACTTTTTCTTCCGGCGGAAGTCTTTCCTCGCCCTGACCTTCGTGCTCTTCAATGACCTCTTCGAGCGCTTCTTTTAACGATCCGTCAGACCGGCTGCCAAGTGCACGGCGCAGCCACATACGCAACGACTGCCCAACCGGCAAACGCGGTGATGCCTCTAAGCTGATCGCATCAGCTGATGATGTCTTTTTTCCGGATGACGACTCATCCGCGTTCTCGGATAAATCAATGCGCGTTGCAGGTTTCATATTATCAGGAATTTTCTAGCAAAATCTGAGCATCTCTACAAGTATGGATTTGCAACCCCAAGTTTTTTAAGCACTTTTATTTCCAGCGCCTCCATGGCCTCTGCCTCATTCTGCTTCATATGGTCATGCCCCATCAGGTGCAGCACCCCATGCACCACAAGGTGTAATGTATGATTCTTGAAGCTTTTATCCTGCGCATCGGCCTCTTGCTTTATGGTTTGGAATGCTAGCACAATATCTCCCAAAGCCTCGCCCTCTCCTTCAAATGAAAGGACATTAGTGGGCTTGTTCTTACCGCGGAACTGGGCATTCAATTGCTGCACAAAGCCATCATCAGCCAGAACCACTGCTAATTCGCCTTTTTTTACTTTACTTGCTGCAAGTGCAGCATGGCATGCATCCGTCACAGTCTTGCGATAAGTACGCAGTGAACTCTTCCACCGTGCATCTCGCACATCAATAATAATGCTAACAGCCATTACTGGTTATTGTTGTTGGGTGAACGGCGCTTTTTATCCCATTCATCATAGGCCTGAATGATACGCGCCGCCAACGCATGGCGCACCACATCGGAATCCGCAAAGCGTACTGAGCCGATACCTTCGATACCTTCGAGTTTGCGAATGGCATCGCCCAGGCCGGATTTAACGTCTTTTGGCAAATCAGTCTGCGACAGGTCACCGGTCACCACCATGCGCGACCCCTGCCCCATACGGGTGAGGAACATCTTCATCTGGGTGGCGGTTGTGTTCTGCGCTTCATCAAGAATAACGAAAGAGTTGGAGAATGTGCGACCACGCATGAACGCCAGTGGCGCTACTTCGATCTCGCCGTTCTCCATATGACGAATGAGTTTTTCGCCGGGAATCATATCATAGAGTGCATCGTAAAGCGGACGCAGGTAGGGGTCGATCTTTTCTTTAAGGTCACCGGGCAGGAAGCCGAGCTTCTCACCTGCTTCCACGGCAGGCCGTGAAAGAATGATCTTTTCAACCTTACCGCTGGTGAACTGGGAAACCGCCATGGCAACCGCAATATAGGTCTTACCTGTACCGGCAGGACCTTGCGCGAATACGAGGTCGTTGTTGCCCAGCATCTGGATGTATTTCGACTGCGTAGGTGAATATGGCTTCACCGTTTTTTTCATGGTCTTGATGACGATGTCGCTCATGCCAAAAAGACTTTTGGTCTCGCTGTGATCTTGCGGGCTGTTCATACGAATGGCTGCATCCACTTGCTGAAGGCCAATTTCAGCACCTTTGCGCAGATCGGAATACAGTGATTCAAGCACACGGCGACTGAATTCCACCTGTTCCTTTTCGCCTGTCAGTGCCAGCACGTTGCCGCGAGAGGATACCTGAATACCAAAATGTTTCTCAAGCCTTGCCAGATGGGCGTCATCGTCTCCATATAACATGGGGAGCAGCGCGTTATCCTCAAAAACGATGTTAATATTGGCATTCTCATGCGCACCATTTTTACCGTTCTTGCTGATCTTTTCCTTCACTAGCTGACCTTTCTGAGAGGGATTGAACGTTCTACTAATTCACCTTTGAGGCTAACACCGGTTGCACCAGTGATAACCGCATCGACCACCTGACCACGCAGATTTTCCGGCGCGTGCAGATATATTGACTGCATATATGGGCTTTTACCAATGAGCTGTCCTTCCTGTTTACCTTCACGGTCGAGCAGTACCGGCATTGTTTTACCTACGCAGGCATCATTGAACTGCTGGTGCTGGCCAAGCAGCACAGCTTGCAGGCGCGCTAAGCGCTCTTCTTTTACCGATTCATCAACCTGCGCATCATCGCTTGCCGCTGGTGTGCCGGGACGCGCGCTATATTTAAAGGAATAGCTGGAAGCATAGCCCACGGTTTTTACCAGATTCAACGTTTCTTCAAATTCCCTATCGGTCTCGCCAGGGAAGCCGACGATAAAGTCGCCTGATAATGCAATATCAGGACGCACCTCACGCAGGCGATGGATAATATCAATATAAAGGGATGCCTCATGTTTGCGATTCATGCGCTTAAGCACAGAGTTCGAACCGGATTGGATCGGCAGGTGCAGGTATGGCATGAGTTTTGGTTCGCTGCCATGAATGGCGATCAAATCATCGCTCATATCCCTTGGATGTGAAGTAGTGTAGCGGATGCGTTCAACACCACCTATCTGCGCGATCCTGTCAATGAGCTCCGCGAGAGATGATGTACTGCCATTCTCATTATCACCATGGTAAGCGTTCACGTTCTGGCCAAGCAGTGTGATCTCGACCGTGCCGCCATCGACCATGCGTTTGGCTTCATCCAGTATCGCGGCCACCGGGCGGGAATATTCAGCACCACGCGTATAAGGCACAACACAGAAGCTGCAGAATTTATCGCAACCTTCCTGCACAGAAAGGAATGCCGATACCCCACGAGGGTTCATGGCTTCTGGCAACAGATCGAACTTCTGCACTTCAGGAAAATCCAACTCAACGATTCCGCCCTGCCCGCGAATGGCGCGTGTGACCATCTCCGGTAGCTGGTGATAGCTTTGCGGCCCAAGCACCATATCTACGAATGGCGCGCGTTTGATGATCTCGTCGCCTTCTGCTTGTCCCACGCAACCACCGACAGCAATGAGCATCTGCTCGCCTTTGGCTTTCTTTTTTTCTTTCTCACTGCGAATGCGGCCCAGATCGGAATATACTTTTTCCTCGGCCTTCTCGCGGATGTGGCAGGTATTGAGTATCACAAGATCAGCACCATCCTGCGAATCGGCAAGCGAATAGCCCAGCGGTGCCATGACATCGCCCATGCGGACGGAGTCATACACATTCATCTGGCAACCATACGTTTTGATGTAGAGTTTTTTACTCAAGAAATCACCGTATAACCAATAGTTAGTGGCGGCATACTAGGCTATTATAGCAGAAAGTTTCAATAACTTCAGCATTACTAGGCTAACTCGTTGATTTTACTAGCCATTATGAAGTCGTTCTGGTGCAGGCCGGTGATACTGTGCGTCCAGAACACACATTCTACATAGCCCCAACCCAGCATCAGATCAGGATGATGACCTTCTTCTTCGGCGATCGGTGCGATCTTCTGAATGAATGCAAGGGCTGACATAAAATCCTTGAAAGGGAAACGACGACGTATTGCCCTGCCTTCAATAGCAAGCTCCCAGCCGGGGATTTCGATGAGCAGGGATTTTGCCGTATCGGGATGGATAGGCTCAGTACCTGGGGTGCAAGGCGCGCATTTTTTCTGACTAAGCATTGTATCAGTGACCATCATAGTTTATGTAAGTGCCGTATTATTATATGTTTATCCGAGCTTCGTCAAACAATGCAATATAAAACAATCTTAGCACTTGATTGTGCCACCGGCCCATGCAGTGCGAGCATATGGAAAGATGGCGCTGTTGCTGGCTATGTCGAGGATCTGCGCCCTGTGGTACAATCGGCGCGTATGCTACCCATGATAGAGGAAGTACTGGGCGCAAGCGGTGTAAGTTATCAAGACCTGGATGCGGTCGCCTGTACCACCGGCCCGGGAAGTTTTACCGGCATTCGCATCGGGCTGGCAACTGCGCAGGGTATCGCGTATGCCGCAAAGATCCCGGGTATCGGCTTTACCACATTAGAGGTCATGGCGCATGGCATCAGACATCGGCATGATTCCATCTTTTCTGTACTGAATGCTGGCAAAGGCGAATGGTATCGCCAGCTATTTACTACAAGGCCAACATGGCAGGCACTGGATACCGCTGCCCTTGCCTCACCTGAAAAGGCGTCACATAGCGCTTGTTCAGACGCTGTGTGGGTCGGCAATGTTGATGCACAGAACATCACCAAGGCATTCCCGCGTGCTGACTGGCTGGCAACACTCGCGGCAGAAAGCAATACCGCAACGCCACTGATACCATTTTACATTCGACCGCCAGATATCACGATGCCTAAAATAAAAAAGTGATTCGTACTTTGAAATCTGTTCCGTTTTGTTATGATGCAAGAAAAATATTCGGAGTGTTTTCCATGTTTTCCAGACTAATAAAGAAATCATCTTTAATATTTCTTGCAATAACCGGCCTCTTGTTGGCCTCCTGCCAGAACACTTCACCTAACATCGAACGCCAGCCACTATCGTTCAAACAGTACCTGCCCATTCATCTGGCCGTCTCCAGGATCGATGTAATCGAGGAATACAAATCCCCCATGGTGCCACCTTATGTTGAGCACCGCATCCCTTATTCCCCGTCCGAAGCCATGGACATATGGGTAAAACAGCGCCTGCGTGCCGTTGGGCTTGAGAACCGGCTTGAGGTCATCATCAAGAATGGTGCGGTAACCGCCAGAGAAATTCCGAAGCAAAGCGGCATGGGTGGGCTCTTCACCGGACAGCCGGATAAAAAATATGAGGCCTATCTTGAGGTTGAATTACGCGTATATGATGAATCCGGAAGCGCAATGTCGGCAGCCAATGTTAATGCCAGAGCATCGCGTACCATCGTTATCAATGATAGTGCTTCTGTCCATGAACGCGACGAAGCCCTCCGTAAAATGACCACTGAGCTGATGACGCTGATAAACGCCCAACTGGAAAAGAATATGTTCATGTTCATGTCAGGCTATATCAGTTTTTCATATAATCCATAATGCGGGAGCGGCCGTTGCACACCGAATACAGGCCTAACATATGAATATTTACCTCCCCATCGCCGAGATGTCGGTGAATATATTCCTGATCCTTGGCCTGGGTGGCGTAACAGGAATACTATCTGGCCTGTTCGGTGTGGGTGGCGGATTCCTTATTACCCCCCTGCTCATGTTCATTGGTGTACCGCCTACTGTTTCCGTAGCATCAGCTGCCAACCAGATCGTTGCATCTTCCCTTTCAGGTTTTCTTGCCCATCTGCGCCGCGATAACGTGGATTTTAAAATGGGCGGGTTCTTGCTGGCTGGCGGATTCGTGGGGTCGACGCTGGGTGTTGGCCTGTTTCGCTGGCTGAAAGAGATCGGCCAGATCGACCTTATCATCTCTATCTCTTACGTCACGTTCCTCGGCGTTATCGGCGCGATGATGGCGGGAGAAAGCATCCGCAGTATCCTTAAGGTTCAGAAAAAATCGACCACCACAGAAACGGCCAAATTAGCACAACAGCTCCCCTTCAAGGTTGCCTTCCCGAAATCAAAGATTGAGATTAGTGCCATCATGCCTGTTTCGATCGGATTTTTCGTCGGTGTCATGGTATCGCTCATGGGTATCGGTGGCGGATTCTTCCTGATTCCGGCGATGATATACCTGCTCGGCATGCCGACCAGCATCGTTATCGGCACATCGCTGTTCCAGATCATTTTCATCACTGCGAACGTCACACTGCTGCAAGCCATCACCACGCAAACCGTCGACATCATCCTGGCCATGCTGCTACTGACAGGTGCTGTATTCGGGGCACAATTCGGCAGTTCCCTTGGTACAAAACTTCCTGCCGAGTATTTGCGCGGCTTATTGGCTCTCATGGTCATTATATTAGCCACAAGGCTTGCCTTTGATCTCTTTACCCCACCAACCAGCATATTTAGTGTGAGTGTGCTGGATGATTAGGGCGTTCATCATAGCATGCACACTATACTTTGCAGGAATCACTCTGGCATATGCCACGCCGATCGTGGCTGATCTTTCGAATTACCGTATCCAGATGGACTCCAGCTTTAACGGCACACGCATGTTCCTGTTCGGCGCGCGCAACGATAATGGCGATGTGGTCGTTGCCATACGCGGGCCGGATAAAAATTATATCGTGCGTAAGAAAGAACCCTTCATGGGTATCTGGATCAACCGTGAACGCATGAAATTCTTCAGTGTTCCTGATTATTACGCCGTGGCCAGTAGCAAACCGCTGGATGAGATCATCGAATATGGTGCATTCCAGAAACTAGGCATTGGCACAGACCATCTGCTTAAGCCACCCAGTGGTCCGCAGAATATGGAAAAGTTCCAGAATTTCTCGCAGGCATTCCTTGAATACCAGAAAAGCCGCAGATTATACCTCAACAATGTCGAACCCATTAGCTTCATGGGCGAAACGCTCTTCAAGACAGTTATTACCTTCCCTGACAACATCCCTTCAGGTGACTATACAGCAGAGATATATCTTGTAAGCGATGGCGATATTGTTGGCATGCAGTCAACACCAGTGCGAGTCATGAAAACAGGCCTTGATGCCTTCGTATATAACATGGCGCACCAGTATCCTTTTTTATATGGCATTAGTGCCATCATTATCGCATTATCTGCCGGCTGGTTCGGTGGCCGGTTATTTGAAAAGAAAACCTGAGGTCTTAGTTATGAACACGTCACCCGCCACTGAAAAAATGATCAAAGCACCCAAATACCTTGTGTGTGTTGATGCACGCGCTGAATCGCGCGTGGCTCTTAAACTCGCCTGCATGAAGGCCAGGGAAAGAAAGGGCATGGTGGATATCCTGCATGTGGTATCACCTGCCGATTTCCAGACCTTGGGCTCTGTTGCAGAGCGTATGCGTGAAGAGCGACGCCAGGAAGGAGAGGCCCTGCTCAAACAACTTGCTGATGAAGCCAGCGCAGAGCACGGTGTAACACCCGGCATGATACTCCGTGAGGGTATCACCGGTGATGAGATCCTTGCTGCTGCCATGGATGACCATGATGTCATTATGCTAGTGGTCGGTATCTCCCTGCAAAGCAATAGCCGTGGGAAATTAATGGCATGGTTGGTAGGCCAGCTTGGCCACAAACTGCTCACACCTATATTGATGGTACCAGGAAACCTTACTGACCAGCAGCTTTCGAGTCTGATTTAATTTTTTTCCATGGCAACGCAATGACCACGGTGTCGGCCAGCTTGTCGTGCCAGCCTTGCTTTTTCTTATCGATACCGATCCAGAAGAATCCAAGCAGGAAGAACATAGCCGACATCACATAGCCGCTCAACCTGAGTAAAATCTGAATATCCGAGATAGGCTTCCTGGTTTTAGCATCGACGATTTTCATACGCATGATCATCTTACCGGGCGTAGCCGCCCAGAAGTGCCAGCAGATGCCTATCAGGGCAAGTAATACGGAGAACTGCATAGTGGCATTCTGCATCCACCGATCCAATGCCCCAGATTCTATCAGTTGTTCCCTGAATATACGAACTTTCTCAGCCTCGGTCTGGGCCGCTGATATCTGCGCCTGCGTAGCTGGCCAGTCAAAAGGAGTAATTCCGTAATACATCACGAATAATTTGTCGAGAAGCGGCGCAATGAAAAGACCTATCAACGCAAAATCCAACGTGGCTGCGAACATACGACGATTAAAATTACCATATTGCTTTTCTTCATCTGTAGGCTTGCGGAAGCCCAGCCCTGCCATACCGAACATTATGCCACCCCGGCATTCTTGCTTTCACTTACCAGCCAGCTGATAAGTGGTATATGTTGCCATAATTCGCCGCTGCCTTGCTGCCTTGGTATCTTTACTATCGGCAGGTCCGGGTTCACAAATTCCTCTAATGCCGCCACGGTATCATTCAAAGGTACGGTACTTTTTTCAGATTCAGAAAGAATGATCGCCCGCACAGGAACTCCATGTGCTTTTAGCACTTCATAGGATGAAAGTGTATGACTGATCGAACCTAAATATGTACCCCCCACTAGTATCGTAGGCCAGCGCAACTGCTTCATCCAATCCAATACCGTTTTATTTTCAGTCAGCGGCGCCATGATTCCACCTACGCCTTCAACCAGTACAACATCGGACTCAAGATTCATGTGGTCTTTACAGAAATTGACCAGTTTGTTGAAATCCACCTGATCACGCTCCTGTGGTGCTGCCATACTGGGCGTAAGATAAGCAGCATACCGCCATGGGGTAATGGTTTCTATCATTGACGGCGTGGGCGACAGCCCGCAACTTTTTAGAATAAGGGCAGAATCACTTTGCTCGTCTACTGCACTAAACCCGGTGGCAACTGGCTTGAGTGCAGTTACTTTTTTTCCCTGCTGGCGTAGCTGCCAGCAAAGTGATGTGGTTACCAGTGTCTTACCTACATCCGTGCCCGATGCTGTGATAAAATAATGGTTCATACACCTTCTTTCTTCAGCACAAGCGTCAGTATCTGCCATGAGGCTGGCAAACCTTCTGGATGTGCGAAATGCCTGTAGTTCTTTTCCAGTCGTGTGAATTGTGCTGCCGTCATAAGACCTTTGTTCCGCTTTGTGTGCTTATTCGATGCGCCGATGACCTGTAATGCACGCATCAATGCGATCGTATCAGGGTAGTATTCCACTATTTTATCCTGCTTGGCAACTGCCAGCGAAAAACCAGCGGTTTCTGCACATTCGATCAGCGTGTGCGGCACATGGAAATCGCTGACATGTGGATAGCTATCCACAGCAGCGAATGCAGATTTCAGTTCATGCAACGTACCATCAGCAAGTGTGGTGATAACGGCTACTGTGCCGGGTTTTAAAAGTTGATACAGCTCTGCGAATGCTGCCTTTGTATCACTGACCCATTGCAGCATCAGCGATGAGAACACACCATCAAAACTATTGGGAGCAAAAGGTATATGGCATGCATCTGCATTCACGCAGCGCTGCAGCGTCGCACGCGAATGCGCACACATGCCTGCCGCAATATCAAAACCTATCACGGATAAGGCAGGCCTTTGTACTTTAAGTTCTGCTGCGAGCATGCCTGTGCCGCAACCTGCATCCAATATCAGGCCAGATTTCGGCCAATACTGCAGGGCGATAGAGGCTGCATGCTGGCGTACCATACGCTGCAATTGCGCATGCTCATCATACTGCGCTGCCGAGCGCCCGAATGCACCTTTTATCGCTGAATTATCAAACACGGATAAACTTCTCCACACTCTCTCTTACCAACACCGGATCATGCCAATGTGGCGCATGGCCACAATCATCTAACATCACCAACTGCGATTGCGGCAACAACTTCTTGTAATGCTGTGATTGGTCAGGCGCAACCACCACATCTTGCACCCCATGCAACAATAGTGTGGGAGGCATATTTTCGAGAGATCTGCCGTGCAGTGTCAGCCCATTCAATTCATCAAGCCAGCGCAGCCAGTCATACTTCAACATATCCTGTTTAGCTGTTTCACTGAAGCGAGCACGGATACGGTCGGCGTGTTTATCACCTTTTATTATTAACTCCCACCCCTTATCCAGAGTACGCAGCGCATTGCGTTGGTAATTGCCACGGAATTTCTCATATTGGTCACGCGGTATACCTAAAGGCAGATCGGTTGATCTGGAGAACTGGAACGCAGAGGCAATAAGCGCGATCTTCTGCGGCTTCACAATCCCCGCAAGTATCGCCTGCACCGCAAGCCTTCCACCCAGCGACCACCCCACGATAGCATCATACCCCTTGCCAGTATTAGTATCTGCAATTAATTCCAATGCCTGTTGCATCGATGGCAAGTGCGAATATTTAAGATGCGTGGCATCGGGGAAAGCTTCTGCCAGCGCATCATATGGCTGCCCCCAGCCGGAAAGTGTCAGGATTCGCATGGAACACCTTCTACTTTCAGAATATCTGCCACTGCTTCAATTTGCTTCTTTTCATGCAACGCCGAGAAAGTAAAGCGCAACCGTGCTGTATGCTCAGGTACGGTTGGCGGGCGAATAGCAGATACTAAAAATCCTGCTGCCTCCAGCAATGCTGAGAGCTCCAGCGCTTTTTCATTTTCTTTTACTATCACAGGTACAATGGCACTTTGTGCCTCTGGCAAGCCAAGCAATGATGTAAAATAGCGGGCATTGGCGAGTGCTTTCTCGCCGAGTGATTTATTTACCTGAATCAATTTTAATGCTGCAATTGATGCCGCAACAGATGCAGGCGGCAAGCCTGTGGAATAGATCAGGCTGCGCGCCGATGTTTTGATATAATCCACCAGCGCTTTTGAACCACACACATACCCCCCATAGCTACCCGCGGTTTTGGATAATGTACCCATCTGTATATGCACTTTCTGAGGTGGCACGATGCCAAGGCCATGTGCATCATCGGTCATTAGCCATGCATCATATTCTTTGGCAAGCTGGTACATTTCTGCCAGAGGGGCAGCGTCACCATCCATGCTGAAGATGGTCTCGGTAAATATCAGGCAGTTGTGATGCTCTGTGCGGTTAGCAGCGAGCAACATCTTCATATGTTCGATATTATTATGGGCGAATCGCATCAGTGTTGCGCCAGACACCCTGGCGGCATCCAGCATACAGGCATGCGAGAATTTATCGGCAAGTATGAGATCCCCCACCCCGACCAATGCCGGGATAACACCAAGATTCGCCAGATATCCACTGCCGAATACACAGGCCGACTGCGTATCTTTATATTCGGCCAAGGCACTTTCCAGCTCATCATAAAGAGGATAGTTCCCCGTCACCAACCGCGATGCCCCTGCCCCTGCGCCATATGTTACGACCGCTTCCTGTGCAGCCTTTATCACATCGGGGTGATGGCTGAGTCCCAGATAATCATTACAACTAAAGGAGATAAGCGTTTTATCCCCACGCACAACCTGCACACCCTCTTTGCGGGACGTGCCTTTAGGCTCGCGCAGCAGGTGCTTGGCTTCGAGTAATTTCAATCTTTGCTCTACATGTGCGTCTAATGCTGGCATTTTCCGTAGAATCCGTTAAACCTTAGGGAAAGTCACTATAATAGGTGTTTACTATGCAGACAACCCTCCGTCACGATTGGCAACCAGAAGAAGTACTGGGCCTGTTCTCGTTACCGTTCAACGATTTGCTGTTCCGCGCGGCCAGCGTGCACCGCCAGCACTTTGATGCGAATGGGGTACAGATATCCACCCTGCTTTCCATCAAGACCGGCGGCTGCCCTGAGGACTGCGCCTATTGCCCGCAAAGCGCCAAGTTCGACACCGATGTAAAGGCCGGTAAGCTCATGGATAAAGAGGCGATTCTGGCTGAAGCTCAAAAGGCCAAGGATGCCGGCGCATCACGTTTCTGCATGGGGGCTGCATGGCGCTCCCCTAAGGACCGGGACATTGAAAAACTCTCAGATATCATTGAAGGTGTGAAGTCGCTGGGCATGGAAACCTGTGCCACTCTGGGTATGCTCACCCCCGACCACGCCAAGCAACTGAAGTCAGCCGGCCTAGATTACTACAACCATAACCTCGACACCTCCGAGGCGTATTACAAAGAGATCATCACCACCCGCACCTATCAGGACCGTCTGGATACGCTCGAGAATGTCCGGAATGTTGGCATGAACGTTTGCTGTGGCGGCATCGTCGGCATGGGTGAGAAACAGCACGACCGTGCAGAACTGCTGCGCACGCTTGCCAATATGCCAAAACATCCGGAAAGCGTACCTATCAACCTGCTGGTACAGGTGGAAGGCACGCCCATGAGTGGGAAGGAAGAGCTCGATGTGTTCGAATTCATCCGCACCATTGCGGTGGCACGCATCATGATGCCACAGTCGTTCGTGCGTCTGTCGGCAGGACGTGAGAATATGAATGAGCAAACGCAGGCTTTGTGCTTCTTTGCCGGTGCGAATTCCATTTTCTACGGTGAAAAACTGCTGACCACAGCAAACCCGGAAGCCGATAAAGACATGGCGCTCTTCGAAAAGCTGGGCATTAAACCGATGGCGTTGCAAGAATCCAAGGCGTGCGCGGCATAACCACTTCAGGCAATCTCCATGAAGCATGACTGGTACAATTCCGGCCTGCCGCACATCTGGCTTCCTTATGCGCAGATGAAGACCGCGCCACACCCGCAGGCGGTGGTGGCAACGGAAGGTTCTCGTATCAAACTTGCTGATGGGCGTGAATTGATCGATGGCGTCGCATCCTGGTGGACCGCCTGTCATGGCTATAACCACCCGCACATCATCAAATCCATGGAAGCCCAGCTAAAAAAAATGCCACATGTCATGTTCGGCGGGCTGGTGCATGAGCCAGCACTCACACTGGCAAAGCGGCTTTCCAAACTCACCGGCCTGCCGCGTGTGTTCTTTGGCGATTCCGGCTCGGTCGGGGTAGAGATCGCGCTGAAGATGGCCCTGCAATATTGGCAGAATATGGGCAAACCCAAGAAGGACCGTTTCCTGTGTTTCCATCATGGCTATCACGGTGATACGGCAGGTGCGATGTCAGTATCCGATCCGGATAAATCGCTGCACAAGGCTTTCAGGAATGCCATCATCAAGCAATATGTAGTGGATATCCCATCCGACGAATATGCCTTCGCAGAATTCGATACGCTGCTTGCTGGATTCCATAACCATATCGCAGCCGTCATCATAGAACCGCTGGTGCAGGGTGCAGGCGGCATGATATTCCATACGGCAGATACGCTCGCGGAAATTCACCGTATCTGCAAAAAGCACGACATATTGTTCATCGCCGACGAGATTGCAACCGGCTTTGGCCGCACCGGCAATATGTTCGCAGTGCAAGAAGCAGGCATCACACCTGATATTCTCTGCCTCGGTAAAGCCCTGACCGGCGGTGCAATGACGCTTTCTGCTACGCTCGCCAGCGAAGAGGTATTCGCATCTTTCCTAAGTGATGATGCCGATCACGCCTTTATGCATGGGCCGACCTATATGGCGAACCCCCTTGCCTGCGCTGCCGCCAATGCCTCACTTGACCTGTTCGAAAAAGAACCACGTCTGAAACAGGTGGAAGCTATTGAAGCGCAGCTGCGTGAAGAGCTTGAAGCATGTGCCACCCTGCCCCATGTGGTAGATGTGCGGGTGAAAGGTGCGATAGGTGTGGTTCAGCTGGAAGCAAGCACCATGAAAAGGGATGCGCTGCGGCAGAAATTTATCGAGCAAGGTGTATGGATTCGTCCATTTGGCGATATCGTGTATGTCACACCTGCCTTCACTATTTCACCCGATGAATGCAGCAAACTCTGCAAAGCGATACGCAGCGTATTAAAATGAAGGACCTCGTGTGGATGAATCACGGAATTGATCCTGTATCGCCCGATTAAGGGCAGCATAATCAAGCTGGTTCGTGCCGTATCTGACAAAGCCAGCTTTGCGTAGCATATCTACACTGATACCATTCTCAGTGAGTGCCTGCTGAACTGCGCTTGTGATGGGAAGCCCAGCCCCCATACGGTTAGCATATGTGTCTTCGGCAATGCCAGGCAGGTTAAGAGCCAGCACTTTTCTTGCCATGTCTGCGCGTTCATGTATTTGTTTGGACTTCATAAACACCACCTGATGGTTAGTCTCATAATATTACAATATCAGGCTGCCTGATAATAGTTACAGTTCATAGAAACATGACAACCTGCTGATTAACAAACAAAAACCCCCGCCAGAATGCCCGGCGGGGGTCTTAATCATAGGTTTTGAGGCCTGTTAAGCGGCTTTTTTACCTGAAAAGCTGCCGAGGTCTTCGATGATACGCGTTTTGATAGCATTGCGATCTGATGGCGAAATACCATAGCGGATAGCAAGCAGCGCGTAATCTTCGTCTGAAAGAGTGATAGGAAGTTGCACAGCTTCCTGATGGGAAACCGGCAACTCGATGATGCGACGAACGACGTCAGAAAGACGCATTTCGCTACGGATAGCTTCATCGATGATGCGGTTTGCTACGCGCAGGTCACACTCGATCGATTCATTATCGATACCATTGACGATCTTGTTCACGGTCTTTGTCTCCTGTTTTGCAGATTCATTGCGCACAAGTGATGGGCCTTTATCACCCAGCGATCCGTTCATTACGGGTTCGTTCATAGCCATTGGTTTCTTCTCCTCTTGTATTTTTGGTGTTGCGGGTTGTGCAGATGATGTTGATGCCACGGCGGCCTGCACAACCGGCTTTGGCTTGTCTGCCACAGGTGGCTGCGCCACTTGTGCTTTCGGGAACTCCTGGAGTTTCACTGGTTCGGACTTTGCCGGCTCAGCTGCTTTCACTTCAGGTTTTACTTCTGGCTTAACCACAGGTTTTTGTTCCTGCACTGGCGCAGCAGGTGCTGCCACGAACGGAGCGGCCGCCTTCACTTCAGGCTTTTTCTCCTCGATCTTTTTTTCTTCCGGCTTGGAAGCAAGTTTCAGATCGGGGCGAGAAAGCAGATCAGTGCGTGTAGGCTGTGTTACTTCACCAATATCGCTGATGAGCCGATACACCGATGCATATACTTCCACGCGGCCATCTTTATATTTCTCGATCTCGATGGCGTTCTCTTCATTGTCGCTAAGGAGCAGTGCATAGGTGAACTCCAGCGCATCTTTGCTATCTGACAATTTGGCTTTACGGAAATCACCTTTAAAGATCTGGCCGGTGATGCCGTGCTGCTTGCGGTTATAGGATGAAACCGTCCAGCCCTTAAAATCAGAGATGCTATCCTTGCAGGAGAGTTTGCTGAAATCCGCTTTATCAATGGCGTGTTCCAGCTCGATGCTGTCAAACATCTTCATGCGGTCACCGATGCTGATGCGGCGGGAGATACACAGATATTGCTGGTCGCCATCATCTGCCACGATCATGGAGATGCTTGGCTGCGCCGTTACATCTTTTTCAGGTGCAAGTACAAATGATGTTAAAGGCTCTTCTTCTTCACCGAAGCGGTATGTGTTCACACCCACCACCTGAAGCCTGCGGCCCGAAAGCGATGCCTGCGGCACAAAACCAAAACCAATAGATGTACCAACCTGCAACTCTGCAGGATTGAACTTTTCAACCGGCTGGTTCTTCTTGGCCGGTTTCCAGAAATCGGAAATAGCGTCCAACATATTTTTATCCTTCCCTTGCGATAACTAAATTACTACCCGTTTTTACTTCGCATGATACGAGCCTTGTCACGCTGCCAGTCGCGTTTTTTGATCGTTTCCCGTTTTTCATACGATTTCTTACCAGTGCCCAACCCTAATTTAATTTTGGCTAGACCCCGTTTATTAAAATACAGCGCCAACGGAACGAGAGTTACACCTTTTACCTTCAACCGCCCGATGATCTTATTTATCTGCTTTTTGTGCAGTAATAATTTTCTCGGACGTTTCGGGTCATGGTTGAAGCGATTACCGCCTTCATATTCGCTGATGTGAACATTAAAGAGCCAGATAGCATCTTCTTTTGTTCCGGCGTAAGCATCGTTAATATTAACCTTACCTGCGCGCAGCGATTTAACTTCTGTTCCTGTCAGGACCAACCCTGCTTCAAACTCCTCCTCTATAGCGTATTCATGGCGCGCCTTGCGGTTGAACGCCACATTATTTCCGGACGATGTTTCTTTACCGGTCATAAAATCTTCATGAGTTGCTAATAAAGATGAAAAAAGTTTCTAGAGCAAGTGTAAATTTTTTAATATTTGAGTGAGCTGATTTTTACTGTTCTCACCAACTTGCACAAGAGGTAATCTTACATCGGGTTTACATTTACCCATGAGCGATGCTGCGAATTTAACAGGCGCAGGGCTGGTTTCACAGAACATTACGCTATGCAGGGCAACGAGTGAGTCGTGCAACTTAAGTGCTTTGGCATAATCGCCTGCAAGGCAGGCTTCCTGCACTTCTGCGCAACATTTAGGCATAATATTCGAGGTCACGGAGATGCACCCCTGCCCGCCTGAGGCATTGAAGGCCACGGCCGTCATGTCCTCACCGGAAAGCAGTGCCAGTTTTTTCTTCTGAATGGCACGCAGCGTGTATGGGCGCGCCAGATCGCCGGTGGCATCCTTCACCCCTACTATATTAGGGAGGGCGGAAAGCCGCGCCAGCGTGTCATCAGTAATATTAATGATGCTGCGGCCGGGAATATTATAAATAACAATGGGTATCTCCACCGCATCATGGATGGCTTTATAATGCTGGTAGATACCTTCCTGTGTCGGCTTGTTATAATAAGGCGCGACCACCAGAGCACCATTCGCCCCCGCCTGCTTGGCGTGCTTGGTCATCATGATGGCTTCTTCGGTGGAATTCGAGCCCGTGCCCGCCATAACCGGCACTCTGCCCTTTGCCACCTCGATGCACATGGCCACCACGCGGTTATGCTCCTCATGGGATAAGGTAGGCGATTCGCCGGTCGTGCCGCAGGGCACAAGGCCGTGTACACCCTCGGAGATCTGCCATTCCACGAAGGACTGGAAGGCTTTCTCGTCGATTTTACCGTTAGAAAACGGGGTTATAAGCGCTGTATAGATGCCAGTGAACATATTTTTTAGTTTCTAGTTGCCAGTTACGAGTTGCCAGTATAATAAGGCTTTCCTCTATAGTATGGCAACCACCAAGTGGCAAGCCAACTATTCATCCTGTGTCGGGGAGTAGCGCAGTCTGGTAGCGCATCTGGTTTGGGACCAGAGGGTCGTAGGTTCGAATCCTATCTCCCCGACCATTATAAAAACAGCCGCTTCATGCGGCTTTTTTTATAATGGTATGGGCTATATGATTATGAGAACCGTAAAGGTTCGACAATTTTGCCCTTAGACAAAATTGGACGGCGCAGCCGCCCGCAGGGTGAGCAGCGTTAAAACGCTGCGAATCAATCCTATCTCTCCCCGTTTAATTCCCCAATTTGACCATCTCAGAAATCAGAGTATTGTTTCATCAAACATTTTAAGTACGCATCCTGAGAAAGAGCAACACATGGTTAGCACAGTTTCAATACCCCCTATAATTGGTGACGCGGTCAATATTGAATTTATTACCGGCACTTCTACAGTATTCGTAGGTGCTAATGGTTCAGGTAAATCACGCTTGGGCAGTTATATTGATAAGAAACTAAATGACAAAGCGTACAGGATTCCTGCACAGAAAAACCTTCAATTTACACAAGACATCACTATTACAACTCTAGAGGATGCCCTCCAAGAGTTACGCTACGGACATAAAAGTTGGAATGCTGCCCACAAAGAGAATTATAAGCCAATCACTGGGCTTTTAAGTAACTATGATAAGCTGCTAAGAGCATTGTTTTCAGAAAACTCCGAAGCAGCGATAGAATATTTAAATACTACTAATGAAACACCAAAACCTATAACTGCACTAGGTAAAATAGTAGATTTATGGGAGAGAGTGTTACCTCATCGCAAATTAATAGTAAGTAACTGCAAAATAGAGATTATACCCAATAGCGGGAAAAATGCATATTCTCCTACTCAACTAAGTGATGGAGAAAGGGTCATTTTTTACCAAATTGGACATTGTTTGTTAGCTCCCCCTAACTGCGTAGTCATCGTTGACGAGCCCGAGTTACACCTACACAAATCTGTAATTAGAACACTTTGGGATGAGATTGAATCATCAAGACCAGACTGTACTTTCGTTTATATTACCCATGATTTAGACTTCGCCAAGTCAAGAGCGGCCTCACAGAAGTATGCTGTTCAAGAGTATGACTCTGATAGATGGAGTATTATTGAAGTACCATATAACGACTACTTTCCTGAAGTACTGGTAACTAAGATTCTAGGAAGTCGCTCTCCTATTCTATTTGTTGAGGGCGAAGGCGATAGCATCGATATGAACATGTATGGAAAAATTTATCCAAAATATACTGTTATTCCTGTCACTGGTGCTGAAATTGTAATTCATTCAGTTGAAACGTTTAATAAACAGCAAAATTTACACCATTTTCAATGTGCTGGTCTTATTGATCGCGATGACCGTGACGAGAAAGTTGTAGCATACCTAGAAGCCAAACGAATTTACCCAATACAATTTACAGAAATTGAAAATTCTCTGCTTGATGAACATGTGATGTCGATTGTGTTAAATGATATGAAATTTACTGATGCTGACAGCAAAAAGCATATAGCTGCCGCTAAAGAAATTATTTTTAATACGTTTGAAAAAGACATAGATCAACAGTGCCTTAAATACACAAAGCGACAAATTGATAACTTACTCAAAAAAATTGATTTGAATTCAAGAGATATAAATACATTGGACACTGCGGTATCAAGCTCACTTAGTGGTTTTTCTGCTAGTAAAATTTTCGAGCAAAGAAAATTATACTTACAAGGAGTATTAGCTAACCAAGACTACCAAGAGCTAATAAGGATTTATGAAAATAAAGGCCTTGCACATTTGCTTAAAAAACAACTAGGGGCTGGATATCAAGAACATGCTTTAAGAATTTTGAAAAGCAATGAAAGCAGTGCATTAACTTCTAGACTTAGAGAGCTCTTACCGAACAGCCCTGATTTAGTAGGTTATGACTCAAAAAAAAATGTTGCTGATGCAGCATAAATATACCCATACTTAAACTATAAGGATCTCCCCATGCCCGCTCGTAAAAAACCATCCAAACTAATTATCATCCTTGCTGTGCTGGTTGCTGCCGGTGCATATCTATACATGAATCTTGGCGGGTTCATCACCCGCACAACCGAACAAATCGCAAGCGACGCGCTGGGCGTGAAGGTGAATATTGGCAGTATCGATGTATCGCTTTCCGATAAGAAAGTAACCGTAAGCGGTATCAAGGTCGGCAACCCTCCCGGCTATCGCAAGGCGCATGCCATCACCGCTGAATCTATCGACATTGGCCTCAATACCGCCAGCAAAGAGCTCATCGACTTCAAGGATATCCGCGTGAAAGGCTCGGTGGTGAATCTTGAAGTGAATGAAAAAGGCAGCATGAACCTCACCGACCTCAAGGCACTCGCCAACAAGGATGAGCAGAAAGAAAGCGTGGGCAGCGAGCAGATACGCGTCATCATTGAGCACATGGCGATCGAGGCGTCTACCATCAACACCAGCATTTCCATGCTAGACCGTGACATCGCCCCCATCACCCTCCCCGCTATCAATTTCCATAATATCGGCAAAGGCGGCAACGTCACCGCGGGTGATGCTATCGAGCAGGTGGTCACGAAATATCTCTCGTCTGTGCAGCATGCCGCGCAGCAGCAAGGCCTGTTAAACGGCGTACCCGGCTTTGATGATGCTAAAGGATTGTTGAATGATGCTGCAGAAGGCCTAAACAGCTTCTTCCGCTGAGGCTAGATATTCGGCACACCGATCGTTGAGAAGATCTTGGAGGCACAGAGGTCGCTGCCCACCAGCGATTTGCAATCAGAATCATCTTCGATCTTCTCTATCGCAGGCTTAATTTCGAGTGTGTCAGGCTTTTCCTGTTTGCTTACTTTCGCGTCCTTACCCTTTTTAGCCGCACCTTTTCTCAACAGCCCATCCAGATCGATAATGGCGTTAATCTCGATCGTGCTATCAACAGGACGCGTTCTAAGTATCGACTTGCCTTGATCGTTTGCCGGTGCTTCATCATCCACTGGCGGAATGTCCATACGCGCAGGTTCAGGCACACCATCAGCATACTGGAATACGCTACCCGATGATGTGGTTGAGCCCGTAGATATCGTCACACCGCCCCTCGAGCCAAGCTGAGTGAGAACATTGTTAATGGTCTGCTGGTTAGAAGATGACACGCTACCGCCACCACCGCCACCACCGCCACCGCCACCAGCAGCAGTGATATTAGCCAGCCAGGTAGGTTGTGCGAGTGAGTAATTACCTGCATCAGCACCGTTCAGGCTGAAGCCTGCGCCGGTCACGGTCTTGCCCGTGCCTACGTTCGCATTGTCAAAGGTCGCCGTACCTGTATTGAAGCCAACGGTCTCAAGACCTATCACACCTACCAGCGAACCTACGCCTGCGAGTGTTGCTGTAGTGTTGCCATCATATACTTTGTTATTTGCAATAATGCCTGCAATGGTCAGCGCTTTGGCAGTCACGTTAGCAAGCACCGCCGCAGGTTGTGTCAGCAGATAACCCATATTGGTCACGAAATCATAGCCGGAAATGGTCACGGTTTTGCCAACGCCTACATCTTTGGTATCGAAGGTTGCCGTAACGCCGCTTACATCAAAGGTAATAGTATCGCCGTTGATCGCACCGTTAGCGGTCGCTGTGCCACCCAGTGTCGCTGTGGTAGTGCCGTCATATTCCTTATTGTTGGCGGTCAGGCCAGTGATGGTGATGGTTGGAGCTACGTTGAAATAGAAGCCATTACCGGTGGCAGGCGTATCCGTACCTACCGCACAATCCGGCGAACCGGCGTTATAGGTACAGCCATAACGGTTGAAACCAGCGAGGCCGCCGCGTGTATTATTTGCAGAATCTTCAGAATATACCAACCAGCGCGCCGCACCTGCCGTCTGGAGTGCCGTGTTGCCGAAATTGTTGATGAACTGGTCATCCGCCACCAGTGTAATAGATGTACCAGCCAATGCACTCGCGCTAATCTGGTCATTCAGGATAATGTCACCCGCCAATGCCTGCGCAAAGAATGTGTTTGCTGATACCGCATCGAACGTCAGGTTACCGGTATTTGCGATAACTGATATATCCGTACCGCTGATGCTGCCGGTATGGGTCTGTGCACCTGTGGTGGTGAGTGTGTTGCCTGTGCCCATGGTGATCGCACCACCGTTAGTGATAGTAGCCACGGTTTCATTGAAGCCATTCATATCGAAGGTACCGGCTGCACCGATGATGATGTCAGAAACATTCGCGATACGATTGGCTGCACCAAGGCGGAGCGTACCGCCGTTGATGGTGGTATCACCGCCATAGGTGTTGTTGCCGGAAAGTGTTAATGTACCAGCACCATCTTTTATAATACCGCTGGCGGTGGAGGTGCTGCCGTTGGCAATAACGCCGCTAACCACCATATCGCCTGTGCCGTTCAGAGTCAGGACGCGATCCGTCGCATTACCCGAAATATCAATATTATTGAAGGTGGTTAGTCCGCTATTATTTACCGTCACCGTGCGGTTTAACGCATTGTCAAGATAACCGAAATTGCCGCTGAAGGTGAGGTCGGAATTACCTGCGATATAGATCGGGTTCTGTGACCCGTTACCCCAGACACGGAAAGTGTTTGCAAGCGTACGCGGTGTGCCATCGCCACGCGTGGTGGTATCACCCATCAGCCACACCAGACCATCACCGAATGCAGCGTCATTACCAACCTGTACTGTGCCGGCAAAGTGATATGTTGAGCCAGAATAGGTGTTTGCACCGTTCAATGTCAGCACACCCGTGCTTTGCTTCATAATACGGCTAGAGCTGCCATTACCGTCATCGATTATACCATTCACCGTTACATCGCCGGCACCTGCGAATGCAAGTACACGGGTGGTGGCGTTGGCAGAAATGTCGATATTGTTAAATGTCGTACCGCCAGTGTTACTGGTGGTAAGCGTAACGTCTGATGTCAGATTTCCAAATAAACCATCAATTTGTAATGCGGAGCTACCACCAATCGTACTACTGGCCGCAAGCGTTACGTTATTCGCCAGCGTGCGTGCCACGCCATCACCACGCAGCGTACCGCCATTGAGGATCAGCGTACCCGTACCGAATGCATCATCGTTGCCTACTTCGATCGTACCGGCGGTAAGTGTAGTGTTACCACCATAAGTGTTTGTACCATCAAGAGTAAGCGTCCCAGAACCGGTTTTTGTGATACCGCTGGCTGTAGAAGTGCCGCCGTTAGCGATCACACCGCTTATGACTGTATTACCTGTGCCTGCAATGGTTAAAGTGTTATCGTTTGCATCGATAGAAAGATTGGTATTCCCGAAGGTTGTCGTGCCGCTATTGTTATTGGTAAGTGTCAGGTTTGACGTGTTATACAATATTCCATTGAATACCAGGTCAGTGCTGCCGGCAAATGTGCTTCCCACCCAAAGTGCCATATTGTTGGCGATAGTGCGTGTGCCGCCAGAACCCTGCATAGTACCGCCATACAGTAATGTTAGCCCTGTACCCAGCGCATTATCATGCCCCAGTGCGACCGTACCGCTTTGTAAATAGAAGCTGCCACCATAGGTGTTGTTACCATTGAGCGTCAGTGTAGATGAACTTACCAGACCGATACCACTACCAGTAGAGCCGCCACCGTTGGCTACTACACCGTTGACAGTGACATCACCGGTACCGGTGAATATCAGCGAGCGGTCTGTGGCACTGTCGGAAATATTGATATTACCAAAGGTAGTAGCACCGCTATTATTCACTTCAAGATAGCGCGTAGCCGAGACGTTACCAAACGTACCATTGAAGCTCAGATCTGAAAGACCAGCGATCACGCTGTCTGCCGCTAATGTTACCGCGTTTGCAAGTGTACGCGCTGTACCATCACCCTGCAGCGTACCACCATTGAGTACCAATGTGCCTGTACCAACCGCATTATTGTGGCCTATTTCAAGTATACCGGCGGTCAATGTGGTCGTACCACCGTAGGTATTGTTACCATCCAATGTCAGTGTACCAGAACCGGTTTTGGTAATACCGCTGGCCGTTGAGGTGCTACCGTTGGATACCACACCTGCGACAGTGGCATTACCAGTACCTGCGAATGTAAGGATACGGTCCGTCGCGCCGTTGGAAATATCAATGTTTGCAAAGTTGGTCGCACCACTGTTATTGATGGTAAGGGTACGGTCACCATTCAGGTTACCGAATGAACCGCTAAAATTGAGGTCTAAACTGCCACCGATGGTACTGCTTGCCAGCATGGTAACCGTGTTGGCCAATGTTCGTGCACCGCCAGAACTACGCAATGTACCACCATTGAGCCTTAATGTTCCAGTGCCAAGCGCACTGTCGTGGCCTACTTCAATGGTGCCGCCGGTCAGGTATGTGCCACCACCATAGGTATTGTTACCATTCAGGGTTAAAACACCACTACCCAGTTTAGCGATCGTACTGGCAGTTGAAGTACTACCGTTGGCGATCACACCATTGACAACCATGTCTCCTGCGCCAGTGATCTGCAGAGTACGGTCAGTAGCGCTATCCGATAAATTGATATTATTAAAGGTGGTTAGACCACTGTTATTAAGGGTTAGCGTATAGTTTGAAGTATTATTGAACGCGCCGGTAAATACAAGGTCTGAGCTGCCATTGATAGCAGCATTCCAGTATAACGCTATGTTATTAGCGATCGTGCGTGTGCTGCCATTGCCGCGGATAGCACCGCCAC